>NZ_CP063056.1:1872550-2496734 GCF_015356115.1 Rodentibacter haemolyticus | reverse complement strand
TGGCAAGAAAATTGGCAAGCCTGCGATCAATTACAAATGAACGGCTCAGCATTGGAACAGCAAACCTTACACGAGATTTCTGATCATCAAAGCAGGCTTTCTAAACACGGGCGTTATTTAAGTCAAGAAATCGAAAAAATAAGCGGCGTGCCGACTTATTACTATCTATATCGAGTTGGCGGCAAATCATTGCAGGATGAGAAACATCGTCCCTGCCCCATTTGTGGTGAAAAATGGGCGTTAAATGAAACAATTTTTGATGTTTTTCACTTCAAATGTGATCAATGTCGACTCGTTTCTAATCTTTCGTGGAATTTTTTATAAATCAATTAGTTATGCACAAATCATTGTAGGGTGGCGTTAGGCAAAGCCCTAACGCACCGTAATGAAATTTATTGACAAAAAGGTGCGTTACGCCTAAGGCTAACGCACCTTACCTCAAAATATTGAATATAAAATTTTCTTTGTGAAGCTGATACATAATACCGGACATTTTTAAATTTAATTCGCTATCGGAGAAATAAATGAACTATAACGACAACAGCCTAAAATCCCTAAAGCTCGGCATCAAAACGGAATATGCCTCTGAATATGACCGCACTTTGCTCCAACCGGTGCCACGTGCATTAAATCGTGATGGCTTGGGTATTACAGAAGCTCAACCTTTCACGATAGGAGCGGATATTTGGACGGCTTATGAAGTCTCGTGGCTAAATGAAAAAGGTTTGCCACAAGTGGCGATTGCCGATATTTACTTAGATTATCAAAGCCAAAATTTAATCGAATCTAAAAGTTTTAAACTCTATTTAAACAGTTTCAATCAAAGTAAATTTTCAAGTATTGAACAAATTGCACGACTTATGCAGCAAGATTTAAGTGATTGTGCCCAAGGAGAGGTAAAAGTGCGGTTAAATCCCCTTTCGTTTTATCACACACAAAAAATTAATACATTGCAAGGGGATTGCATTGATGAGCAAGATATTGAAATCACAGACTATAAATTTAACGCCGATTGGCTGAAAAATTGCCTCTCAGACGAAATTGTAGAAGAACATTTAGTGAGCCATTTACTAAAATCTAATTGCTTAATCACCAATCAACCGGATTGGGGAACGCTGCAAATTCATTATATCGGTAAAAAAATTAACCGAGAGAAATTATTACGTTACGTTGTCTCGTTTCGTCAACATAACGAGTTTCACGAACAGTGCGTAGAACGGATTTTCTGTGACTTAATGCACTATGCCAAGCCGGAAAAATTAACGGTTTATGCACGCTATACCCGCCGTGGCGGCTTAGATATTAATCCGTTCCGTTCTAATTTTGAAACCTTACCCTTAAACTTACGTTTAGCCAGACAATGAGGATTGCGATGTCGAATATTTATTTTGTTAACCCAAAAGGCAGTATGGATCAACTTTCTCATCTGGAAGTGGAACAATTAACCCAAACGGCGCAATCCGATTTATATCAGCTTTATCGAAATTGTTCCCTTGCTGTCCTTAATTCCGGCGCGGTAACCGATGATAGTCGCACGCTTCTCCAACAATATTCGGATTTTGAAATTCGTCTTATAGCACGTGAACGAGGTGTAAGTCTTGAACTGCACAACCCGCCGGAAAGTGCTTTTGTGGACGATAAAATGATTTTGAATATTCAATATCATTTATTTGCCGTGTTGCGTGATATTTTATTTCTGAATACTTCAGCCGCCTCCGTACAAGAAAGTAAACAAATCACAAATCAGGTTTTCTCTATCCTACGCAACGCAAAAGCGCTTATTGTGGGGGAACATCCGAATCTTGTGGTGTGTTGGGGCGGCCACTCCATTAATGAAACGGAATATCAATATTGTCGTAAAGTCGGTCAAGAATTAGGCTTGCGCGAGATGAATATTATCACCGGTTGCGGCACCGGCGTAATGGAAGCCCCAATGAAAGGAGCAGCGATTGGTCATGCTAATCAGCGTTATAAAAACAGTCGTTTTGTGGGGATTACCGAGCCTTCCATTATTGCTTCAGAGCCGCCAAACCCGATTGTCAATGAGCTAATCATTATGCCGGATATTGAAAAACGCCTTGAGGCCTTTGTACGAATGGGACATGGCATTTTGATTTTCCCCGGTGGGCCTGGAACCTTTGAGGAATTGCTTTATGTCTTGGGCGTAAAACTCAATCCGGAAAATAAAGCACAACATTTACCGGTGATTTTGACCGGTCCGAAAGAAAGTGCAGATTATTTTGCAACTATCGATCGTTTTATCGGCGATGTATTAGGAAAAGAGGCGCAAAAACTCTACACGATTGTGATTGATGATGCGATTAGCGTTGCTCGACATATGAAAAAAGCGATGAAAGAAATTAAAATCCAACGCCGTAAAACCAATGATTCTTACGGATTTAATTGGTCGTTAAAGATTGATCCGCGCTTTCAACATCCTTTTGAGCCGACGCATGAAAATATGACAAACTTGGCATTGCATTTTGATCAATCAAAGATGGCGCTAACGGCAAATCTTCGTAGAGTCTTTTCAGGCATTGTTGCGGGGAACATCAAACCTAACACTCAAGATGACATTCTCCGATTAGGTAAATTTAAACTAAAAGGCGACCGCACTTTAATGGAAAAAGTCGATACGGTATTGAAGGACTTTATTACACAGCATCGAATGAAGTTACCTACGGGTAAAGCCTATGAACCTTGTTATGAAATCGTGAAATAAACACTGATACGATCAGTAAGGACACCGTGCTTGGTGTCCCTCTACCTTCACTACTTATTGCAATTGATATTACCCCTGCCTCAAATCTTGTGCCTGCTGCAATAATTGGCGGCTTTCTTTTAAGAATTGTTCGCCATACTCACCAAACCATTCACGTACTTCGTGGAAGGTGTCGATAAATCCTTGGCGATCAGTGTTTTCAACGAGTTTTAGCGCATCATCATAGGTTTCTTTAAGGCTTTCAATCACCTCTAAATTTTCCGATTTGTCAAAAATAATATCGGCGTAAAGTTCTGCATCTTGAGCGAATAAACGACCGATCATAGCAAGTTCTAAACGGTAAATCGGCGAAGATAGCGCAAGTAAATTATTAAGGTTAACGGGCTGTTTTGAAAGATGTAAACCGTTGGCAAAAGTAGAAAAATGGCGTAATGCTTGAACATAGGTCATATTTCGATCGTGTTCCGCAGCATCGGTTTCGTAGATTTTTACACCCCAAATTTGAATTTGTTCCAATAACCATTCGTAACGTTTCGGAAAACGGCCGTCACAACACACCACAACCTGTTTTGCCATACTAGCAATATCAGGACCAAACATTGGGTGTAGCCCCACCACCGCGCCGGAATGTACGGCTAGCATCTTTGTAAGGGGGGCGCGTTTCACTGAAGTTAAATCCGCAAGTAGCATATTTTCGGTTAAATAGGGTTTTAAGCGTTCAATGACATCCAAAGTATTGGCTATCGGCACTGAAACAATTACTGCATCCGCATTAGCAAGGATTCGATCGGCAATATCCCAATCATTACGATCCAAAATAGAAATCGGATAACCTGAGGCACGCAAATAACGGGCAAATAAATCCCCCAACTTACCATTCCCCCCTACAATGACAATTTTTTGAATTTTAGGATTCACCGTTTTGAAACCAAACTGATTTTCGTTGGTATAGGATTCACGCATAAAACGGCGCAGGACGTCTTCAATAAGATCCGGCGAAATACCGGCTTTTTCCGCCTCCAAACGACGAGCTTGTAACATTGCTTGTTCTCGTTCAGGAGCATAAATAGGGAGACCGTGTTGGTGTTTGACTTTGCCGACTTGGGAAACGAGCTCAAGGCGTTTGGCAAAAAGTTGAATGAGTTCGCGATCGAGCGAATCAATATTGGTACGTAAATCGTTAAGTGCTTCCATAACTCACCTGTAATTTTTTATTTACATATATTGTAATGAATTAATTACAAGTGAGATTACTGGAATTTTGAATGAAAGGCAAATAATTTATGCAGATTGTGTAATTAAACGTTGGGGACGGATGATGTAACCGTCAATCAATGCCACGCCTAGGAATAAATTCTCATCAGAAAATAACCGCACTTGACCCGTTAATTGCCGTTCATTATCAAATTTAACCCGCTGACCAAAACCAATCCCCCTACTCTGCTGTGCATTGAGATATAAGGCAGGTAATTTACTAACTGCGGTATCAATCGGTAATAGATGCTGATCAAGTTCCGCCAAATCTTGCTGTTCCGCAAGTTTTTGTAAGTTATCCCAAGTCATCATACTTTCAAAAGGATAATTCGAAACCGCCGTACGGCGTAGCATTGTTACGTGCGCCCCACAACCTAGCACCTCGCCCAAATCATCCACCAAGGTTCGAATATAGGTGCCTTTTGAGCAATGTACTTCCAGTGTGAGATAAGGGACATTGTATTCAATAAATTTGAGCTCAAAAATCGTAATCGGACGGGCTTCTCGCTCCACCGTAATACCTTGACGGGCATATTCGTAAAGTGGCTTGCCTTTGTGTTTTAAGGCCGAAAACATCGTTGGAACTTGCAAAATATCACCGCGAAATTGATTAAGTGCGGTCAAAATTTGTGGTATTTCTACATTTACATCGCGGGTTTCGACCACTTGCCCCTCAGAATCCGAGGTGTCGGTTCGCTCACCTAATTTTGCTGTGACAAGATAACGTTTATCCGCATCCAATAAAAATTGAGAAAATTTTGTCGCCTCACCCAAACAAATCGGCAACATTCCCGTTGCAAGCGGATCCAGCGCACCGGTATGTCCGGCTTTATTAGCTTGAAATAGGCGTTTCACCTTTTGCATAATGTCATTGGAGGACATACCCTGTGGTTTATCCAACAAAAACACGCCGTCAATATCACGTCCACGTTTACGCGGTCTCGACATTATTTGCCCTCTTCAACGTGTTTGCGTTCATCTTCACGCACGACATTTGTCACCAAATTTGACATTCTCATTCCTTCTACTAAGGATTGATCATAGATAAAACGAATTTCCGGTACTATGCGTAAACGCATTGTTTTACCCAATAAAGTACGAATATAAGGTGCGGCTTTTTCCAATCCTTTCATTCCTTGTGCGATAGCGGCTTCATTATGATCGAAAAGGAAAGTTACGAAAATTTTGGCATAAGCCAAATCGCTTGAGACTTCCACATCCGACACCGTTACCATTCCAATACGGGGATCTTTTACTTCACGCTGTAAAATCACCGCGATTTCTTTTTGAATTTCTTGTGCAACACGATCGCTGCGTTTAAATTCTCTTGCCATTTTCTCTCCAAAAATAAAGGGCAAAAATGCCCAACAAAGTCACGCAATTATATACTAAATCGTCCTGATTGCCTAATTATCCGTATGTTTGACAATAGCCTGTTATGATCAAAATCCAGTTTAATTTAAGATGGGATCATAAATTAAACTTAAATATACCAAACTGGCAAAGCAATCAAACCTTCCGCCAACCATAATCGCTGTGGGTATTGGTTGATAATCACGCCTGTGCCGATTTTAATTTCCGATTCAGGCAAATTGTCTTTCAAAATTCCAAAGGCTTTCGCCATTTTTTTATCCGGTCTTGCCGATGTTTTGATTTCCAACGGATAAAGCGTGCGGTCGTATTCAATCAGCAGATCGATTTCCTTCTGATTGGTATCTCGGTAAAAATAAATCGGCGGCTCAATGCCGTTGTTGTAAAAGGATTTAATAATTTCACTGACGACAAAAGTTTCAAAAAATTGACCGCTCTTTGCCCCCTGTGAAATGGTTTCGGGTGTGAGCCATTTCGTCAGCCACGCCATTAGCCCTGTGTCCAACATATACACTTTAGGCGTTTTAATCGCACGTTTCAGATGATTATTGCTGTATGGCTTGAGCAAATAAATAATGCCTGACGTTTCTAAAATTGCCGTCCAACGCTTAATCGTATCCAGCGACACACCAACTTCTTGTGCCACATTGCTATAATTCAACAATTCGCCACTGCGAGCGGCAATCGCCACCATAAAGCGAGTGAAATCGGCAATATTGCTCACATTGGTAAGCGTGCGGACATCTCGCCCAATATAGGTGGAAACATAGGAAGCGTAGTAAATTTCCCAGTTGGTTTCCTGCTCATACAAACGAGGCATATAGCCTTGATGAATGATTTTCCAAATATTTTCTACCGGTTGAGCGGACTTTTCTCGGGTAGAAAAATAATCGTGTGTAGGAATAAACGGCAGCGAAAAATCTAACCGTTGAATTTCTCGTAGCGAAAAACCCTGTAATTTCAGTACCGCTACTCGACCGGCAAGGCTTTCCGTCACATTCTGCATTAAATGAAAGGCTTGCGATCCCGAAAGCAGATACAGTCCTGTTGTTTTCTGCTTATCTATCGCTAATTTTAGACTTGAAAATAGCTCCGGTGCATACTGCACTTCATCTAAAATCAGCTTGCCCGAATGGTTAAGCATAAAGAGCGTAGGATCATTTTTTGCCATTGATAACAACATTGGATCATCAAAGGTTACATATTGACAATCCTCGCTGATATGCTGCAACAGCGTTGATTTCCCCACCTGTCTTGGTCCTGTCACCAACACCGCAGGAAATTGTTTGATTAAAGCCTCAATCAACGGCTTCATTTGGCGAGAGTAAAATTCCATAGCTAAAATTCAGTTTAATTTAAGATGGTCTCGTAAATTAAACTAAAAAATATGGCGCAAGTAAAGAAAAAAGTCAGTTTAATCTGAGATGTCATCGTAAATTAAACTGACTTTTGAAGTGCTTTTTAATATTTATAATTACTTCTACCAATTTTCTAACACAAGAATTGCTGAGTTGAAATTTCTTGTTTACGTTCTGTTTCTGATAAAAAGCCATCATCACATTAAAGTGTCGGCTGTAACTCAAATACCTTTTGTCAAGGTTGTTGACTACGAGAAAGTGTTGAAAGCGTAATATCTCCATTTGCTTCTTTAAACATATAAACTTGCTCTGCTAAACTCAAATTCAACAGGCAATAGAACAACTTGATTACGTCTATTTCTAAATAAACGTGCTACTCTTCCATTTATTATCTCCTTTTTAAACAAGCATATGCTGATTAATATCAAAATAGCTTCCTACTAAATTAAATAACTATATATTTAAACCTCTGTACTTATAAACTTTTGTAAAGTAAACTATATATCCTATTTTTATTATCATTCTTATCTTATAGGAGACTTTTATGCAAGATATCGAAACAATATTTAGCTTTTACCAAAAATATTCAGATACAATCTATTATATTTTTATACTTATAATAATTCTATTCATTATATTTTATTATAAGTATCGAGCCAAATCGGCATTCTCAATCATACATCGACTACTTATATTCATAATAGGTAAAGACAAAAGTAATAACGATAAAAACTCGCTAATTAATGACATAATGGAAATTGAGAAATTTAACTTCTATTATAAAACTAATGCAGTAAGTTTAAGGCAAATACAGAAATTTGAGAAATGGGTAAGAAAATATGAATTAGATTACAGGTTATTATCTAAACTTAAAGGAGAATTTGATATTGAAGAACTTAATGTTCGCAATGTACCAAGTAAGAAAAAACTTTTAAGTATAATAATAGTATTTAGCATTACCTTTTTATGTTTCTTATCTTGTCTGCCTATATTAATAAATTTATCTATTGGAAACTCTGCATTATTAGAATTTAAAGATAGTGGGGAAACCTATTGGGTAAGCAATTATGAAGCAAGAAAATTTAGTTACTCAGATATATTCTATACATCTAAGAATCACAATAATGAAATAACGCATCGTTACTGTGAAGAAAATAAAAAAGAAATAAATATATCTGAAAATAATCTCGAAGTAATTTGCAGTATGTTTGTTAATAAAGAAGATAAAGAGTTTTTAGACAAAATATTAAAAGACCAACATATATTCTTTCGTTATTTTATATTTATATTAACAATTGCCTTATATATTTTTATTAATTATATGTTCAGATTAGCAAATATTCTAGATGCTTATAATATGATAAAACGAAAAGTTAAATAACTTTAAAGCCCGATGAGTAGTCGGGCTTTTCTATCAAATCTCCAACAAAACCGCCTTCAACTGCCCAATCTTATCTCTCACCGCTGCCGCTTTTTCAAACTCGAGATCCTTAGCGAAATCTCGCATTTGTTGTTCGAGTTGTTTGAGTTCTTTTTCCAGCTCTTTACGGGATTTCGGTTTATAGGCATTTGCAGATTTTTCTTCAATTTTGACAGCTTGTTTGCCTTGCTTCGGTTGTCCGATATTCAGCAACTCGCCCATTTTTTATTGATGACTTGTAGGACAATACCGTATTCTTCGTTATATTATTGTTGTCTTTATTAGGAAAGTAATCACCTTTTGCCTTAGTGGTCTAGAATACATAAATAACCAATTTTTATCCATTAAACGTAAAATATTCTTATAAAAAAACGGCCAGCCTTTCTTCAATTCAAAAATTTCCGAAAAACTGACCGCTCTTTTTTATTACTGATTAGATAGAACGTTTCACTTCAACCACTTCAAAGACTTCAATTTGATCGCCGACTTTTACATCGTTGTAGTTTTTCACGCCGATACCGCATTCCATATTACTGCGTACTTCAGAAACGTCATCTTTGAAACGGCGTAGAGATTCAAGTTCACCTTCAAAGATAACAACGTTATCACGTAATACACGGATCGGATTGTTACGTTTTACAATACCTTCTGTTACCATACAGCCTGCGATGGCACCGAATTTCGGATGGCGGAATACATCACGCACTTCAGCCAAACCGATAATTTCTTGTTTGAACTCAGGCTCAAGCATACCGCTCATTGCCGCTTTGATTTCGTTCAACAATTCATAGATGATCGAATAGTAACGTAAATCAATGTTTTCCGTTTCAATCACACGGCGCGCAGACGCATCCGCACGAACGTTAAAGCCTACGATGATCGCGTTAGAAGCTGCGGCTAAAGTTGCATCCGTTTCAGTAATACCACCGACACCGGAACCCACAACTTTCACTTTTACTTCATCTGTCGAAAGTTCGTTTAACGCTTGAACAATCGCTTCCACAGAACCTTGAACGTCGGCTTTTACAATAACGTTTAATTCTGCGACATCACCTTCAGCCATATTGCTAAACATATTTTCAAGTTTCGCTTTTTGCTGACGGGCAAGTTTCACTTCGCGGAATTTGCCTTGACGATATAACGCCACTTCACGGGCTTTTTTCTCATCACGTACAACGGTTGCTTCATCACCGGCTGCCGGCACACCGGAAAGCCCTAATACTTCCACAGGAATTGATGGTCCGGCTTCTTCGATCTCTTTACCGTTTTCATCACGCATTGCACGTACACGACCGTATTCAAAACCACAAAGTACAATATCGCCTTTGCGTAATGTCCCGGATTGAACCAAAATTGTCGCAACAGGGCCACGACCTTTATCAAGATAGGATTCGATCACAACGCCGCTTGCCATACCGTCTTTAACTGCCGTTAATTCAAGGACTTCCGATTGAAGCAAGATGGCATCCAATAATTCGTCAATGCCAAGACCTTTTTTCGCAGAAACCGGGACGAATTGCACATCACCACCGAATTTCTCCGAAATTACTTCGTGTTGAAGTAATTCTTGTTCTACACGTTCAGGATTGGCTTCAGGTTTATCAATTTTATTCACTGCAACCACTAAAGGCGCACCTGCCGCTTTGGCGTGTTGAATAGCTTCAATGGTTTGTGGCATCACACCATCATCAGCAGCAACGACAAGTACCACGATATCTGTTGCCTTCGCACCACGAGCGCGCATAGAGGTAAATGCCGCATGTCCCGGCGTGTCCAAGAAGGTGATCATTTTTCCGTCATCCATTTCTACATGGTACGCACCAATGTGTTGGGTAATACCACCTGCTTCACCTGCTGCTACTTTGGCTTTACGAATGTAGTCAAGTAAGGACGTTTTTCCGTGGTCAACGTGTCCCATAATCGTTACAACAGGCGCACGCGTTACTTTTTCCGCATTCACATCACGATCACCCAACACCGCTTCTTCAAGTTCGTTTTCATTGCGAAGGATCACTTTATGACCAAATTCTTCTGCCACTAACTGTGCGGTTTCTTGATCAAGCACTTGGTTAATTGTTACCATTTCGCCCATTTTCATCATCATTTTGATGATTTCTGTCGCTTTGATTGCCATCTTATTTGAAAGCTCTGCAACAGTAATGGTTTCGCCAATGACAACATCCGCTTTTACGACTTGCACAGGTTTGGTAAAGGCTTGTTGTAATGTGCCGCCTTTCTTGCCATTTTTACCCTTAGTTAACTTTTTGCGGTTAGACTCACGCTCATTTCTGGTGTTTTTACTATTTTCGTCATCACGTCCTTTTTTCGATTTTGCAACCTTATTTTTACCGCGACCACGATTTTCATTGCGGCGATTTTCTTCATCTTCCGCTTCAAGCGCATATTTTGAACTTAAGTTGTAATCCGTATAATCCTCAGAAGAAGGCTCATTACTTATATTGTCGTCTTCCGCATAACGTTTCGCTTCTTCCGCCGCTTTACGAGCTTGTTCTTCCGCTTTTTGGCGTGCTAATTCATCAGCTTTACGGCGGAGCTCCGCTTCTTCCGCTTTGCGTTTTTCTTTTTCAACATCAACAGATTTAGGCTTAGAATTGACCGCACTTTGTGTTGTTTTTTCCGCTGCCTTAGCTTTTTCTACCGCCGCTTTTTCCGCAGCAACTTTTGCCTCCTCAGCTCGAGCTTTATCTTCAGCCGCTTTCTTTTCTGCCGCTTGTTTTGCTTCGGCTTCTTGCTGTGCTTTTAATTTTGCCGCCTCTTCCGCTTTTTGTGCTTGATCTGTTTTTACAGTACGTTTTTTACGCACTTCAACTTGAACGGTTTTGCTTTTTCCTGCCGTCGTTGTCGCGCTTACTGTTGTTTTGGTTCTACGTTGAATACTTAGTTTCTTCGGTGCTTCCGCATCCGCTTTTTTTACTTCATCAGTCATTATAAATTCTCCTTATTCTTCGCCAAACCAACAGATATTACGTGCAGCCATGATTAAATCAGCGGCTTGTTCTGCAGTTAATTCTTCAATATCTGCTAAATCGTCAACACCTTGCTCGGCGAGTTCTTCAAGAGTCGTGATTTGTTTTTCCGCCAATTTGAACGCAACGTGGCGGTTCATACCTTCTAAATTTAATAAACGATCTTCGATATTCGCTTTTTTCAATGCTTCTTCTTCTGCAACCGCTGCAGCAGTAATCGCATTTTTCGCACGGGTTTGAAGCTCTTCCACTAAATCTTCGTCTTCTAAACCGTCGATTGCCGTTAATTCACTCACAGGCACATAGGCGATTTCTTCTAGATTGGTAAAACCTTCTTCCACAAGAATTTGTGCAAATTCTTCATCAAGCTCTAAGGCATTCATAAATAAATTCAAGACTTTATTATCTTCTTCTTGATGTTTCGCATTAAGATCTTCTGTTGTCATCACATTTAATGTCCAACCCGTTAATTGCGTTGCCAAACGAACGTTTTGACCGTTACGACCAATCGCTTGAGCAAGATTTACTGCATCTACGGCAATGTCCATTGAATGGTTATCTTCATCAACGATGATCGAACTTACATCAGCCGGTGCCATGGCATTAATAACAAATTGTGCCGGGTTATCATCCCAAAGTACGATATCAACGCGCTCACCACCAAGCTCATTGGTAATCGCTTGAACACGGGCACCGCGCATTCCCACACAAGCGCCTACAGGATCAATACGTTTATCATTAGATTTGACGGCAATTTTCGCGCGAGAACCCGGATCACGTGCCGCACCACGAATTTCGATCATTTCTTCACCGATTTCAGGTACTTCAATGCGGAATAATTCGATTAACATTTCAGGTTTTGCACGGGTAATAAATAATTGTGAGGTTTTGCTTTCAGGATTGACCTTATAAAGTACACCGCGCACGCGATCGCCCGGACGGAAATTTTCACGCGGTAGCATATCTTCACGCAAAATAATCGCTTCCGCTTTATTGCCTAAATCTAAAATAATGCTGTCACGGTTTACTTTTTTCACCGTACCGGTCACAATTTTCCCTTCTTCGGAACGGAATTGCTCAACCACTTTTGCACGTTCGGCTTCACGAATTTTCGTGCTGATGACTTGACGGGCCGTTTGCATTGCAATTCGGTCAAACGCAATGGATTCAATTTGATCTTCTACATAATCGCCAAGCTGAATATTCGGGTCTTCAAATTGTGCGGCTTCTAAAGTGATTTCTTTTGTCGGCACTTTCACTTCATCGACAACCAACCAACGGCGAAAAGTTTCAAATTCTCCGTTTTTTGGATTAATTGAAACGCGAATATCCGTTTCATATTCATATTTTTTCTTTGTTGAAAGTGCAATTGCGCTTTCTAATGCTTCAAAAATTTTTTCACGTGCCAATAATTTTTCATTAGATACGGCTTCAGCCGCTAGCAAGAGTTCTTTACTCATTTTTCCTTTTTCTCCTTTTAGAATTTTGCAACAACATTTGATTTTTGAATGTTGCCGAAAACAAATGCTTGTTCTCGATCATCAACCTTTAACATCAACATATCATTTTCAATACGTTCCAATTTTCCCTGCCATTTACGGCGATCCATCACAGGAATACGTAAATGAATCACAATTTCTTGACCGATGTAACGTTCGTATTGCGCTAAGGTAAACAACGGTCTATCTAAACCCGGCGATGACACTTCAAGGTTATATTTGTCGGCAATCGGATCTTCAACATCCAAAATCGCACTCACTTGACGGCTAACGTCTGCACAATCGTCAACGGTTACACCACCTTCTTTATCAATAAATAAACGCACGGTCATAAAACGTCCTGTACGTTGACATTCAATGCCCCAAAGCTCGCAGCCTAAGTCTTCTACGGTACTTTGTAGCATTTCTTGCAAATTTTGCTCTAATGTCGCCAATTTATGCTCCCATTTTGTTATTGCTAGCGGATAAAGTCCGACTAACATTGAATTTTAGACGTAAAAAAAGGCTAGGTTCATTGAACCTAAGCCCAGTTTTTCTAAATTTCTCGTACAAAAAAACCCCAATTTTGGGGTTCTTTTTACTGAACTTGTTATTGGTTGCGGGGGCCGGATTTGAACCGACGACCTTCGGGTTATGAGCCCGACGAGCTACCAAGCTGCTCCACCCCGCGTCCGAAATATGGGGTGCATTATAGTGATTTAAGTTAAAAGATCAAGTATTTTCTTGAAAATCTAAAAAATAATAAGATTTTTGACCGCACTTTTCGTTTAAAAGCCAAACCCCGTTCCAATCCCTAAACCGACGCCTACACCATTACTACCGCCACCGGCACCTATCCCTCCACTTACAGAACACGCCCCCAATAATACGGATATTGCTAAAACGAAGAACATTTTTTTCATTCTTTTTCCTTGTTATGTAATAATTCAAATAAGCGATATATTCCGATTAAATCTTTTTTTGCCACCGGTTTAAAGGGTAACAGCACATAATAAAGCCAGCGAAAACGATTCAGATAATTCATCATCACTTTCCAATGTTTAGGATTACAATTCGCTTGATAATAATTCGCCGTTTCTTTTATTAACATATCAGAAACGCTATCTTCACGGCATAAGCTGTTAAAGAAAAATAACATATCACGGGTAATTAACCAATCTTTATTTTGATTTTTAGAACGCGATTCAAAATCCAGAAAAGTAATCTTTCCCTCGTTCCAAATAATATCTCTTACCGCAGGACGTCCATGCTCCAATCCTTTACGATGTAATTCAATTAACGCCAGACTTGCATCCGTAAGAATGGTGAGTTTTTTATCTTCATCACAAGTTTTATCATCAACCCATTGCGAAATACTGCTTCCGGCATCTTCCATCACAAAGAAATTATCGCCGTAATAAATCACATTAGGAATCGGCGCATTTTGTTTAGTTAAATCCAAAAGCACCTGTAATTCATTTGCAAAAGATTTTTTAGGTTTAGGTTTTAAAAGTAGCCAAATACCTGAAAGTTTCTCCGGTTGTTTAAGCCAATAATCCTTTCCTCCATAGCTAAATTTGTAAACTCGTTTTCCTTTTTGCTGTTCTAAAATACGATCAACATAAGCGAAAAACTCAGGTTTTATGCTAGAATCTGTTGCCATATCACTCCAAGTTATTCATTTTGTGGTATAGGTTTCATAAAACCGCATATTTTACGGGTTTATTTTCATCTTTCAACTTATAGGAATTTTATGAAAAAGCGAAATACGTTATTTTTTACCCTATTGTTAGGCTTTTCTGTTTTTTCTACCGCCGAAGCATCACCTTTTAATATTAATGAAAGCCAAATTAATCAATACCTAGCAGAAAAAGGAATAATTCAGGATAAATTGAGTTTTCCGGGGTTATTCTCATTAGACTATCAACTAAAAGATCTTAGTACGAAAATTGGACGAACAACAGAAAAACGGGTTGAAATAAACGGTATTGCTGAAGGCTTATTTAAACTTGGAAGCAAACAATTTTCAACTAAATTAAATCTTACTTTTGACACAATCCCTTATTACGATCCGGAAAAAGGGGCGGTTTATTTGCGCGACTTACGTATTTTACGCTGGTCCGGCGAGCCAAACGAATATATGGAACAATTACAGATTGCGATGCCGTTTTTAAGCCAAAGTATCGCAGCATTGCTTTCTACCGTGCCTGTTTACACGCTTGATGATTCCAATGTGAGAGATGTTTTAATCAAGAAATTTGCCAAAGGCATTAAAATAGAACCGGGAGTACTGGAGCTTGAAGCCAATATACTGTGATTTCAAAAAGGACTAAGCCCTGTACAGAACTTAGTCCTTGAATTAAATCCGTCTAACTTTTTGGGAACAGATTATTTCACCTCTTGTTATAACAAGACGGTTGCCCTAAATCCGATAATATTCCCGGAATCTACCACATTTTCTAACCGCACTTTATAGTGATGTAATTCTGCAATTCTAAATACGATAGATAGCCCCAAACCGCTCCCCTTTTCATTTTGCCCGGCGGGGCGATAAAAGCGTTGCCCCAATTGTGCCAGTAATCCGGTGGCAACACCACCGCCGTTGTCTTCAACAATAACGGAATATTTAGATAAAATAATTTTTATTGCTGCCCCTTTACGACAATATTTTATGCCGTTATCGATTAAATTTCGCAACATTTGAGCAATAAGAATAGGTTGTCCGTTTCGGCTTTGAGGAATACTTTGTTTTTCAAAGGATAACTCAATATTGCGTTTTTGTGCGTTAAAATAAAGCTCGCTAATTAAAGAGGAAATAATTTCTTCCCATTTAATAGGCTGTAAATCGCTAAGTGCTTTTAAATTATCTAATCGAGATAAGGTCAAAAGTTGCTCAATAAGCAGGCTTGCACGATCAATCCCTTGGGTAAGATGAGAAAGTGCCCGATCTCGCATTGTTTTATCATCACCGGCAAGTTGTGCGATTTCGCTTTGAATACGTAACGCCGCCAAGGGACTACGTAATTCGTGCGCCGCATCAGAGGTAAAGCGACGCTCTCTTTGTAACATCGTTGAAGTGCGGTCAAAAAATTGATTCAAATTTTTCACCAAAGGTAAAATTTCCGTTGGCACATTTGAGGTATCCAGTAACGAAAAATCATCCGATTCACGCAGCGATACTTCACGGCTTAAGTGATTAACCGGTTTTAAAGTTTTATGAATTAAGAAAAAAACAACAGCAAATAAAACTGGCAGACTGGCAAACCAAATAACCGTTTGCCCAAATACCATTTCATTAACAAGCTCTTCGCGAAATTCAACCTCTTGTCCAACGGCAATACGCAGTTCACCATTTGCAACGGGAAGCCAATAAATTCGCCATTCATCATTATCATTTTCCATATAACCAGAACTAAACCCGACTTTATCATCAAAAATAAAATTATCGCCGTTACCACCGTCCGTTAAGAGGCGTTTTCCCGTATTTGAGAATATCGCAAAAGCAAGGGCATCATCGTCATAATGGCGTTTTAACGGTTTAAAACCGCCACGATAAAATTCGGTATTATCTAATAAAATATTTCGTAAATCCGAGGTTGCAAGGCGTTCGGCAAACAATATTTGTTGGGCATCGAAAACATCATTCGCTTCTTTGCGAACCTCTAGCCAAGCGACAATGGTTGCAATTAGCCAAACGATAAATGCGGTTAAAAACAGCCCACTTATTAAACGAAATTTAAGACTTTTATTTATCACAATCTTGCCCTAAAGCATAACCCACACCATGAACAGTACGGATAAAATGTTTTCCCAATTTTTTACGTAAATTATAAATATGAACATCCAGTGCCGTTGTGCTGATTTCCTCCTCCCAGGTGGATAACTTTTCTTCAATGGTTAAACGGGAAAGAACGCGAGTTTTGTTCAACATAAAAAGCTCTAAAAGTTTATACTCTCGGCTTGTTAACGAAATAACTTCAGAATGCTGTTTGACGATACGTTGATTAGGATCTAATTGCACACCTAAATGCTCAATAACGGCAGATGAATGACCGTGACTACGTCTAATCAATGCTTGTAAACGCGCCACGACTTCTGCCAAAGCAAAAGGCTTACACAAATAATCATCCGCTCCGCTTTGCAACCCTTCTACCCGCTCATCTAAACTCCCTCTTGCTGTCAAAATGAGCACCGGTGTAGTTTGATTATTTGCACGCCATTGTTGTAATACGGCCAAACCATCCATTTGAGGTAAAGTAAGATCAAGCACTACTGCATCGTAAGATACGGAATCAAGCGCATTCAATCCGGTTTTTCCATCTTTAAACCAATCCACGGCAAACCCGAATTTAGATAACCCTATTTGTAAACCGTTACCGATTAATATATCGTCTTCAATTAATAAAATTCGCATAAATTTAACCGCACTTTTAAAACAAAATGGCGAGCGAAATGCTCACCATTTTTGAATTATTAATTTGCTTTCTCTACGCTGAACACTTCAACTTCTGCTTTTTCAAAAGCTTCATTATCAAGTTTGCCGGTGATACGAATTTTATCTTGCGGTCCCACATTTAATCCGTTCCATACACGGTTTTTAACTTCAATTTTAATGTTTGCAGTTCCATCATTAAAAAGATATTCGTCATCATCTATTTGTTGAGTAATATTACCCACTAATGTCACAATGCTATTATCTTTTGCAGAAAGCGCTTGTTTTACACTTATAGGCCGTGCCGTAACTTGTTGGAACCCACCTTGTGCGTTATTGGTATTGCTATTGAACCCGGCAAATGCGGTTGAAGTTGCGATAGCTAAAAGTGCTGCTAATGTTAATTTTTTCATAAAGTTTTCCTCTTCAATGATAGTTAAGTTAAATATTTCAAAGCATGGCTGCTTTGTTGAAATATATTAAACAACATAAATCTTAAGGAAAAGTTAAGCAAAACTAAATTTTCTTAAAATTTATAAAAAAGGCCAAGATTTTACCCGGCCTTTTATTTCATACCGCATAAAGTGCGGTCGTTTTGAACGCATTTTTTATTCTTCGTTCAACAATTTTAATTCACGGTTTCTCACTTGTTTTTTCAGTACTTCCGCAAATTCTTCTACAGTGAATGTACCTAAATCAGCACCTTTACGGGTACGTATTGCCACTTTGCCCTCAGCAATTTCTTTATCGCCACAAACAAGCATATATGGAACACGACGTAACGTATGTTCACGGATTTTAAAGCCGACCTTTTCATTACGAAGATCCGCTTTCACCCGTAAGCCCGCGTTAGATAAGGTTTTCACGACTTGTTGCACATAATCGGCTTGGCTATCGGTGATGTTCATCACAACCGCTTGGGTCGGTGCCAACCATGCAGGGAAGAAACCGGCATATTCTTCGGTAATAATACCAATGAAACGCTCAATTGATCCTAAAATCGCACGGTGAATCATCACAGGGGTTTTACGCGCATTATCTTCCGCCACATAAGTTGCATCCAGCCGTCCAGGTAATGCAAAGTCTAATTGAACTGTACCGCATTGCCATTCACGACCTAAGCTATCACGTAATGCAAACTCAATTTTTGGCCCATAGAAAGCGCCTTCGCCTTCTTGAATTTCATATTCAAGCCCGTTATGAGCTAATGCGGCGGCTAAGCCGGCTTCTGCACGATCCCACATCGCATCTTCACCAATACGATTTTCAGGGCGGGTTGAAAGTTTCACATAAATATCGGTGAAACCGAAAGTGCTGTAAATGTCATAAACCATTTTTATACAGCTGGTTACTTCGCTTTCAATTTGATCTTCCGTACAGAAAATATGCGCATCATCTTGCGTAAAACCACGTACACGCATTAAGCCGTGCAATGAACCAGACGGTTCGTTACGGTGGCACGAACCGAATTCCGCCATACGGATTGGTAAATCACGGTATGATTTTAAACCTTGGTTAAAGATTTGTACGTGACCCGGGCAGTTCATCGGTTTGATTGCATATTCACGGTTTTCAGATTGAGTCGTGAACATTAAATCCGCATAGTTTTGCCAGTGACCGGTACGCTCCCAAAGCACTCTGTCCATCATAAACGGACCTTTCACTTCTTGATAATCGTACTCTTTTAATTTGGTACGCACGAAAGTTTCAAGTTCACGGAAAATCGTCCAGCCATCATTGTGCCAGAACACCATACCCGGCGCTTCTTCTTGCATATGGTATAAATCTAATGCTTTACCGATACGGCGGTGGTCACGTTTTGCCGCTTCTTCTAAACGGGTTAAGTATTCCGCTAATTGTTTTTTATCCGCCCAAGCCGTACCGTAGATACGTTGTAACATTTTATTTTTGCTGTCGCCACGCCAGTATGCGCCTGCCACTTTTTGTAATTTAAAATGATGACAGAAACGCATATTCGGTACGTGAGGGCCACGACACATATCAATATATTCTTCGTGATGATATAACGCAGGCGTGGCGGTTCGCTCAATATTTTCATCTAAAATCGCCATTTTATACGGCTCGCCACGCTTTTCAAAAGTGTCACGTGCTTCTTGCCAGCTGACACGTTTTTTCACAACATCATAGTTGGTTTTTGCCAATTCCAACATACGTTTTTCTATCGCATCTAAATCTTCTTGAGTTAAGGAGCGATCTAAATCCACGTCATAATAAAAGCCGTTTTCAATCGTTGGACCGATTGCCATTTTCACGGTCGGGAATAATTGTTTTATCGCGTGACCGAGTAAATGAGCACAGGAATGGCGAATGATTTCTAAACCGTCCTCGTCTTTTGCGGTAATAATTTCAAGGGTTGCATCTTGATCAATGATATCGCAAGCATCACGACGTTCGCCGTTTACACGACCGGCAATAGTGGCTTTAGCAAGTCCCGCACCAATATCTTGTGCAACTTCAAGCACCGAAACAGGGCGATCAAACTGACGTTGAGAACCGTCAGGTAAAGTAATAATTGGCATAATGTTTCCTTAATACAGTGGTCACCCATACGAAAGGTGACATGTTCGTTTCAAAATTCTGTAAAAAATAACCGCACTTGGCTTCATTCCTACCATTGAATGAGCAAAAGCGCGGTCGCGGATTTTATCATTTTCTTAGGTACTTGTTAAATAGAAAACAAAGCCAATCTTTTCTTAAAAGGAAATAATGTTTTTCTCTTTTTCTACTTTATCCTGCCAAAATAAACCGTAGAATACCCGCACTTTTACATTGTTTTAAGAAAGGAAAATTATGAGTAATGTATTAATTTTAAAATCAAGCATTTTGGCAGAAAATTCACAAAGCAATAAATTGGTTGATTATGTCGTTGAAAAATTGCAAAGCGACAAAATCATTGTTCGTGACTTAGCCCAAAATCCACTTCCTCACTTTGATATAACAGCTGCAGTTGCCGTTCGTGGCGAGCCGCAAACAGAAGAAGAAAGACAACTTCTCACACTTTCCGATGAATTGGTAGCGGAACTAAAAAATGCTGACACGATTGTCATTGGCGCACCAATGTATAACCTAAGTATTCCAACCCAATTAAAAAGCTATTTTGATTTTATTGCCCGTCCTCGAGTCACTTTCCAATATACTGCAAATGGTCCCGAAGGTTTACTGAAAGAGAAAAAAGCCATTGTATTATGTGCATTTGGCGGATTATATGATGAGGAGAATCTTGTCACGCAATATATGAAGGCGATTTTAGGCTTTGTGGGTATTACCGATGTAAAATTTGTGTATGCACAAGGCGTTGGACTCGGCGCAGAATCTGTAGAAAAAGCATTACATTCCGCAAAAGTAAAAATTAACGATATTTTGACCGCACTTTAATATTTTCTTCTTAAAAGCCATCTTTGAGGTGGCTTTTTTATCCCGTTAGAGGTATAAATATTATATTATCCCATTAAAAGGATATTTCTTGATTTATCCTTCAAGAGGTATAATATATCGAATATACCTCAGGGAGGATAAAATATGATCGTTACAAGCCCCAAAATGCTTTCTCACGTTATTCGTGAATTTCGCTATAAAGATAACATATCACAAACAGACATCGCTAAGCAGGTCGGAATCAAGCAAGCGACAGTCTCAAATTTTGAAAATACACCGGAAAGTACAAAAATTGAAACGTTGTTCAAAATTCTTGCTGCATTAGAATTAGAATTAGTTGTTCAACCTCGTCCTACATTAACAAAACATTCTTCCCCAAGTAGCCACAATCTTATTGAAGAACCAAGTGCAACTTATAACAGTGATGATGACGGAGAAATTTGGTGATGGATAATTCAATACTTAATGTTGCAATGAATGGTATTTTAGTTGGTTGGTGGCGACGTTTAAAAAATGGGGCTACAGAATTTCAATATGCCGAAAAATGGCTTTCGTCTGTCCGATCCCGCCCCATTTCGCTTTCATTGCCGCTTTCATCAAAAATTTATCGTGGTGATGAAGTATATAATTTTTTTGATAATTTATTACCTGATAACGAACACATTCGTTCTCGTATTCAACAGCGTTTTCAAACCAATACGAAAACACCTTTTGATTTGCTGTCCGCAATTGGGCAAGACTGTGTCGGCGCAATACAGCTTTATCAGCACAACACAGATTTTGTAAAAACAGTGTATGCTGAACCATTGTCTGAATTTGAAATTGAAAACACACTAAAAAACTACCGCACTTTTCCACTTGGAATGGAGCAGGAAGAAAACTTTCGTATATCCATTGCCGGTGCACAGGAAAAAACCGCTTTACTGAACTATAACGGGCAATGGATGCGCCCTTTATATACCACCCCAACCAGCCATATTTTTAAATTACCGATAGGAATGGTCGCTCAAAATCAACTCGATCTTTCCAACAGTTGTGAAAATGAATGGCTTTGTTTAAGAATTATGCAAGTTCTCGGATTAAAAGTCCCTTTTTCCGCTATTGAACATTTTGGGGAAATTAAAACGTTAATTGTCGAACGTTTTGATCGCCGATGGTCTGAAGATAGAAAATGGCTCATTCGATTGCCACAAGAAGATATGTGCCAAGCATTAAATACAGCCCCAGCCAGAAAATATGAAAGTGATGGCGGTCCCGGCATTTTACAAATTATGCAATTATTAAATGGTTCAGCAAATCCGAATGAAGATAGAAAACAATTCTTTAAAGCACAAATTGTCTTTTGGTTACTTTGTGCTATTGATGGACATGCTAAAAATTTTAGTATTTTTTTAGAGCCCAAAGGGCATTATCGTTTGACACCATTTTATGATGTCATATCCGCTTACCCTTTGATTAAAGCTCAGGGATTAGCCAAGCAAAAAGTCAAAATGGCAATGGCTTGGTATGGCGAAAATAAACACTATTTGTGGGATAAAATTCAACTTCGTCATATTTTTGCTACCGCTAAATTAGTCGGTTTGTCTAAAACTGTCGTTGAAGATATTCTTCAAGAAATTTTGACTTGTTTGCCGAAAATTGATCTCATTGCAATTTCTCACCTACCAAATGAAGTTAGTGAACCGATTTTAGTCGGGTTAAAAAAACAAGCTCAAAAAATTCTATAAAAATATTTTTAAAATCTTTTCTTGACTTATTTGCATTGTACTAGTTTAATAGTGCAAAAGTTCTTATAAAGGATTTCATTATGCAACACAACGCTTTTATTGCCGTCACCACGCAACCCGTGTCTTACCACTCAGATACCACGGCTATTTTTAACACGCTATGCCGCCATTCGAATACTCTTCTGCTCGACTCCGCTGAAATCGGTAGCAAAAACAGCTTACAAAGCCTTATATTGATTAATGCCGCAGTGAAAATTACTTGTTTAAGTCACAACGTCACGTTTAAAGCATTAAATGCAAATGGTAAACAGGTACTAGAAGAAATTTATCCGATTTTAACCGCACTTGGCAAAGTAAGTGCGGTCAGTTTTAACGATGAATTTTCAGTGAATTTCGCCCCACAGGATAATCAACTTGATGAAGATAGAAAATTGCAATCTCCTACCGTTTTCGATGGTCTGCGTGTGATTTCCAATCTTTATCGGCACAGTAATACACCTGTTTTTTTAGGTGGCTTATTTGCTTATGATTTGGTCGCTAATTTCATTCCGATGGATGGCATTGTACTCAAAGATGATCAAATCAACTGCCCCGATTACAGTTTCTATCTTGCAGAACACCTTATTACGATTGATCATCAAAACCAGCAAGCCACATTGAAAAGTTTCTGTTTCTCACAAGAAGAACAAGTAAATACAGCAAAAACCGCACTTTCTATCGCACAAAAATTAAAAAATATAGATAATGTGCTTTCGATTAAAGCAGCCGATGATGAAATTAAAACCAACTTTGAAGATCCCGAATTCATCAACATTGTGAAAGCATTAAAGCATCATATTAATATCGGCGATGTTTTCCAAATCGTACCATCCCGCCGCTTTTCGCTTGCTTGTCCGAACGCCCTTGCCGGTTATGCCCAACTTAAACAAAATAACCCTAGTCCTTATATGTTCTATATGAATGATGACGACTTTATTTTGTTCGGCGCATCACCTGAAAGTGCGCTCAAATATACGCCTGAAAATCGTCAGTTAGAAATTTATCCGATCGCCGGTTCACGTCCACGTGGATTTAATGCCCACGGTAATATCGATCCGGAATTGGATGCCCGGTTAGAACTTGAACTTCGTCTTGATCATAAAGAACAAGCGGAACATTTAATGTTGGTTGATTTGGCTCGGAATGATATCGCTCGTGTTTGCCAAAGCGGCACACGTAAAGTTGCAGAATTAATGCAAGTCGATCGTTATTCGCATATTATGCATTTGGTTTCACGTGTAACGGGTAAACTTAGACCGGAATTAGATGCGCTACACGCCTATCAAGCCTGTATGAATATGGGAACACTTACCGGTGCGCCTAAAATCAAAGCAATGCAACTGATTTATCAATTTGAGAAACAAAAACGCCATAGCTACGGTGGCGCGGTGGGTTATCTCACTTCTGACGGACGTTTTGATACCTGTATCGTTATTCGCTCCGCTTTTGTTCAAAATGGCATGGCTTATGTGCAAGCCGGTTGTGGTGAAGTATTAGATTCTGATCCGCAAATGGAAGCGGACGAAACCCGTCATAAAGCCGCAGCCGTGCTTAAAGCGATTCGCCAAATTAATACACAGGCCAAATAAGGAACACATTATGGCAAATATTCTTTTTTTAGATAATTTTGATTCCTTCACTTACAATTTAGTGGATCAATTTCGCGTGTTGGGACATCAAGTCAAAATTTACCGCAATGATTGTGATTTAGAACTGATTGTGGAAGCCGCATTGAATACACCGGAAACGATTCTAGCCCTTTCTCCAGGTCCCGGCACGCCTGCTGAAGCAGGGATTTTATTGCCATTAATTGAATGTTTGAAAGATCACGTGCCAATTATCGGTATTTGCTTAGGCCACCAAGCCTTAATTCAAGCCTTTGGCGGAAAAGTGGTTCATGCCGGCGAAGTGTTACACGGAAAAGTATCCAAAATCACTCACGATGGTAAAGCGATGTTTAAAAATCTGGCAAACCCAATGCCGGTGGCTCGTTATCATTCTCTAATGGGACAAGATTTACCGAAAGAGTTTGTTATTAATGCGGAATACAACGGCATCATTATGGCTATTCACCATCGCAATTTACCAATTTGTGCGTACCAATTTCATCCTGAAAGTATTTTAACTGTGCAAGGTTCACAACTGTTGCAGCAGTCTATTGAATGGTTGTTGAACAGATAAGAATTGAGATTTTAATATCAATGGCGGGCTGAAGTTCGCCCTCATATATCAAGGAAAAAACAAAATGATTACTGTATTCGGACTTAAATCCAAACTCATACCACGCCGAGAAATATTGGCTGAAGTTATTTATAACAGCCTTTACTTAGGTTTAGATATCCCAAAAGGCAAACACGCCATTCGCTTTCTAGGTTTAGAAAAAGAAGATTTTTACTACCCTTTCGACCGTAGTGATGATTATACCGTTATCGAAATTAACTTAATGGCTGGTCGTATGGAAGGCACCAAAAAACGTCTAATAAAAATGCTATTCAGTGAATTGGAATACAAGCTCGGTATTCGTGCCCATAATGTTGAAATTACTATCAAAGAGCAACCTGCGCACTGCTGGGGATTCCGAGGAATGACCGGTGATGAAGCGAGGGATTTGGACTACGATATTTATGTTTAGCAGGTAAAAGAGCTGCGTCCAAAAATAATAAAACAAGGAACGAACCATGCAACACGAGCAATTATTAGAGCAACTTTATGACGGAAATCAAATTTCAACCGAAGAAAGCACCGAACTTTTTAATGCCGTCATTCAGGGAAAGCTCTCGAATGAACAAATTTCAGCAATGCTTATTGCCTTAAAAGTACGTGGTGCTACGATTGATGAAATCAGCGGAGCCGTAGCGGCTTCATTACAAAATGCCAAAACATTTCCCCGTCCAAGCTACCCTTTTGCGGATATTGTCGGCACTGGCGGAGACGGACAAAATACCATCAATATTTCTACTGCAAGTTGCATTACAGCAGCTGCAATGGGCGTGAAAGTTGCCAAACATGGCAATCGTAGCGTTTCCAGCCGATCAGGGGCAAGCGATGTATTAACCGCTTTAGGGGTCAATGTGAATACTTCGGCGGAAAGTGCACGCCAAGCTTTAGATGAAATCGGTATATGTTTTTTATTTGCCCAGCAATATCATTCCGGTTTTCGTCACGTAGCACCAGTACGAGCCGCATTAAAAACACGTACAATTTTTAATATTCTCGGTCCATTAATTAATCCGGCACGTCCAAATTATAGCTTGTTAGGTGTTTACGCTCCGGAATTAGTGAAAAACTATGCCGATACCGCCCTAGCCCTTGGTCACGAACATACTTTTGTTGTGTATGGCTCAGGATTAGACGAGGTTGCGTTACACGGCGAAACTCAAGTAGCGGAAGTAAAAAATGGAAAAATTGATTACTTCACCTTAACACCGGAAGATTTCGGTTTAAAAACACAATCATTAGAAAGCCTACGAGGTGGTGAGCCACAGGAAAATGCCAAAATACTGACCGCACTTTTACAAGGCAAAGGCAAAACGGAACATGCCAATGCCGTTGCAGCCAATACCGCATTATTGCTAAAGCTATTCGGGCAAGAAGATCTCAAACAAAATACCCAAAATGTATTGGAAACTTTGGCGAGCGGTAAAGCATTTGAGACATTGCAAAAATTAATCCAATATTAACCTGAATTATAAATTACCGTATTCCCCACTATTAAAAGGCAACATAATGATTATTCAAGATTTCTCAAAACCTATAGATTCCGCCACGGTGCTACAAAACATCGTACTCGACAAAGCCGCGTGGGTAAAAGCGAAAGAAGCGGAATTTCCATTATGTGAATTTCAGCAAAATATCTCAAGATCCGACCGCTCTTTTTATGATGCCCTTGCCAAAGGTTCCCATAAAAAACCCGCTTATATTTTAGAATGTAAAAAAGCGTCACCCTCAAAGGGCTTGATTCGTGCTGAATTTAATTTAACTGAAATCGCCAACGTATATAAGCATTACGCTTCTGCAGTTTCCGTGCTGACTGATGAAAAATATTTTCAAGGTAATTTTGAATTTTTGCCACAAGTACGCCATATCGTGAACCAACCCGTATTGTGCAAAGATTTTATGATCAGCGAATACCAGGTTTATCTAGCCCGTTATTATCAGGCAGATGCTATTCTCTTAATGCTTTCTGTCGTAAACGATGACACTTATCGCGTGTTGGCGGATCTTGCCCATTCCTTAGGTATGGGCGTGCTGACGGAAACCTCGAATGAAAAAGAATTTGAACGCGCGCTTGCGCTTGGAGCAAAAATTATCGGGGTTAATAACCGCAATTTGCACGATCTCAGCGTAGATTTAAGCTGCGTAGTAACACTCACTGAAAAATATGCAGATCGTATTCCCGCCGATGTACGTATTATCAGCGAATCGGGTATCTATAATCATAAACAGATTCGTCAATTACAAAATGTGGCGCACGGCTTTTTAATCGGTAGTAGCCTAATGGGAAACAAAAATCTCAATAATGCGGTTCGTGCCGTTATTTTTGGAGAAAATAAAGTATGCGGTTTAACCCGAACTCAGGATGTTAAAAGTGCCTACGAAAATGGTGCGCTTTACGGAGGCTTGATTTTTGCAGAACATTCAAAACGCTGTGTGAGTTTACGTCAAGCGCAGGAATTAGTCACTGCGGCCCCACTTCGTTTTGTGGGGGTTTTCCAAAATCAAGAAATTGATTTTATTGTAAAAATAGCCCGACAATTACAACTTTATGCGGTACAGCTGCATGGTGCCGAAAATTCGGAATTTATCACTACTCTACGCACTCAACTTCCTGAATTTACCCAAATTTGGAAAGCCATTTCGGTGAATACGGAAGAAAAAAGTGCGGTCAATTTTATTGATGATCTAAATATTGCCCGTTATATTTTCGATAGTAAAACAGCAAATAAACAAGGCGGCACTGGCAAAACCTTTGATTGGTCTGTAATCCCTGAAAATTTGAAACACAAAATTATATTAGCCGGTGGTATTTCACTGGAAAATATCGAACAAGCGATTAAACAAAATTGTTTGGCTGTGGATCTTAATTCCGGAGTAGAAACCTCACCGGGTATCAAAGATGAAACAAAAGTGCGGTTGGTTTTTGAGAAGATTTTATAAATCAATGGACAACTGCACAATGAACACAAGGTCAAGTCAAATACAAAAAAATTGAGTGACATTTGACCGCACTTGGTCATTTACAGTGAATTAAAATGGATATAAAGCTGCAAACTTAAGGAGATAATATGTCTAGAATAGCATTAGTAACCGGTGCCACGGCCGGCTTTGGAGCGGCAATTTGCCGCACATTAATTGGAGCAGGATACCGTGTTATTGGTACGGGGCGCCGAACAGAACGTTTAACCCTTCTTCACACCGAACTGGGGGAGCAATTTCTTCCTCTCGCCTTTGATATTTCTGATCGTATCGCAACACAACAAGCGATCCAATCGCTATCAAAGGAATGGCAACAAATTGATTTATTGGTGAATAATGCCGGGCTTGCGTTAGGCTTGGAAACCGCAGATCAAGCAAATCTTGATGATTGGGAAAAAATGGTTGATACGAATATTAAAGGTTTAATCAATATAACCCGCTTTGTATTGCCGCAGATGGTGGAACGCAATACGGGGCATATCATTAATTTAGGTTCGATTGCCGGTAATTATCCTTATCCGGGCGGTAATGTATATGGCGGAACAAAAGCCTTTGTAAAACAATTCAGCTTAAATTTACGGGCGGATCTCGCCGGTAAAAATATTCGTGTATCCAATATTGAACCGGGACTTTGTGGCGGAACAGAATTTTCAAATGTCCGTTTTAAAGGTGATGATGAACGTGCCGAAAAACTTTATGAAGATGTCTCATATGTAACGCCACAAAACATTGCCGATATTGTGTTATGGCTCAACCAACAACCGGAACACGTGAATATCAATCGTATTGAAGTAATGCCGACAGCACAAACCTTCAATCCATTAAAAGTAACGAAAAATTCAGATTAAAAACAGCAAGGAAACACAATGTCAGAGACAATTTTAAATCCGTATTTCGGTGAATTCGGCGGTATGTATGTACCGGAAATTCTTGTGCCGGTGCTTAAACAACTCGAAAAAGCCTTTATAGAAGCGAAAGATAGTCCGGAGTTTCAACGTGAATTTCAGGATTTATTAAAAAATTATGCGGGCAGACCAACCGCCCTCACCCTTTGTCGTAATCTTGCTAAAGGCACAAAAGCAAAAATTTATCTTAAACGTGAAGATTTATTGCACGGTGGTGCCCATAAAACCAATCAAGTGCTTGGGCAAATCTTACTCGCCAAACGTATGGGGAAAACCCGTATCATCGCAGAAACCGGTGCGGGTCAACACGGTGTGGCCACTGCCCTCGCCTGTGCGATGCTGGATATGCCTTGTCGTGTTTATATGGGGGCAAAAGATGTGGAACGTCAATCGCCAAATGTATTTCGTATGCGTTTAATGGGAGCGGAAGTCATTCCTGTGCAAAAAGGTTCCAGCTCCTTAAAAGATGCCTGCTGTGAAGCAATGCGTGATTGGTCTGCGAACTATGAAACCACTCATTATTTACTCGGTACGGCGGCAGGCCCTCACCCTTTCCCAACCATTGTGCGAGAATTTCAAAAAATGATCGGTGAAGAAACCAAACGTCAGATTTTGGAATGTGAAGGCCGATTGCCTGATGCAGTGATTGCCGCTGTTGGCGGCGGTTCAAATGCAATTGGTATATTCACCGATTTTATTGATGAATCGAACGTACGTTTAATCGGTGTAGAGCCGGCAGGTAAAGGCATTGAAACTGGGGAACACGGCGCACCGCTAGGACACGCCAAAATCGGTATTTATTTCGGAATGAAATCGCCGCTAATGCAAACATCAGATGGTCAGGTGGAAGAATCTTATTCCGTTTCTGCGGGCTTAGACTTCCCTTCCGTTGGCCCTCAGCATGCTTATTTACAAAGCATTGGTCGTGCCGAATATCCATCTATCACTGACGATGAAGCCCTAAATGCGTTCCAAGAACTCGCGAAACACGAAGGAATCATTCCGGCTCTTGAAAGCGCTCATGCGCTTGCCCATGCATTAAAAATGATTCACCAAGACCCCAATAAAGAGCAAATTCTTGTTGTGAATTTATCCGGTCGTGGGGATAAAGATATTTTTACCGTAGATAAGATTTTAACTGAAAAAGGAATGAAATAATGAGCCGTTTTGAAACCCAATTTACTGCTCTCCAAGCAAAAAATGAAGGAGCATTCGTTCCTTTTGTCACATTATGTGATCCAACATTCGACCGCTCTTTTGATATTATTTGTACTTTAGTTGAAAATGGTGCGGATGCCTTAGAACTTGGCTTTCCATTTTCTGATCCGCTTTTAGACGGCCCGGTTATTCAGGCGGCAAACAATCGCGCATTGAATGCAGGTCACAGCACGGAAGATAGCTTTAAATTACTCGAAAAAGTGCGGTCAAAATATCCGGAGATTCCGATTAGCCTTCTTCTCTGCGCCAATCTTATTTTCGCAAAAGGTCTTGATAAGTTTTATCAACGTTGTGCTGAGGTCGGAGTGGATGCCGTACTTGTGGCGGATATTCCCCTGTTAGCAAAAGAGGATTACGTTCAAACCGCCAAAAAATATGGCATTCAACCGGTGTTTATTTGTCCTCCGAATGCGGATGAAAAAACAGTGCAAGGTGTGGCAAAAAATACGGAAGGTTACACTTACTTGGTTTCTCGTGCAGGCGTAACAAGCGCCGAAAATCAAGCCTATTCAACAAATTTAGATGCGCTTATTGAACAACTGAAATCCCATAATGCCCCACCAATCTTACAAGGATTCGGCATCGCACAACCGGCACAAGTAAAAGAAGCCTTAAAACTTGGAGCAGCCGGTGCAATTTCAGGTTCTGCAACTGTAAAAATTATTGAGCGAAATTTGGATAATCACCCACAATGTTTAAATGAATTAGCTGAGTTTGTAAAACGGATGAAAGAGGCGACAATCTAACTATCCATATAAAAAACCGCATATAAAATGTGCGGTTTTTCGTTTAATCTATAAAACTCATCGTATTTAAACTGACTTTACTAGTCGGCTCTTCTAAGAGATCTTTAATTGCCACTAAAAATGGTTGTGATAAATAATGTCTTCGCCGTCAATCGATGCATTGACTTCCAAATAACGTTTTAAGGTTTTGGCCAGCATTTTTACGTAGAAAGAAATAAACCCCAACCGTACAACCGTGTTGTTTTTCAAATTTATCGTCGTATGTTTGCGTAAACGGATCATCGGACAGCAGATAATCGCCACATCATTAAACACCGTTGCGGATAACAAAGATAACGAAAGTGCGGTCAAAATTTTCTTCATTTTTCAGTTTCTAATAACATTTAACGTTGAATAAAAATTGCAGAATTTCACCATAAAGGCGGATAAAAGCTAATAACCGACAGCTTTTATTACTAATTTCAATGCCTTGAAAACCTACCCAATTCCCCGAAAATAGCATATAATCTGCTGCTCATGGTAAATTTAGGCAACGGTTATGTTTGAAATCAATCTGATAAAAAGTAGAATGGACGACAGTGCCAATTTCTATGTGGATCTGTAATCGGGTTCAGTAGGCATAGTTGGACGAAAATGCTGCTAAGATTGTATTTCAGGGCGGAAAGTAAAGGCTTTAAAACCGAATTAATGAAAGCCGAAGCGACGCTGCCGATATTTCCGCCACAATTCATGCCCGACGAATATGCTTTCGGCTGCTTAAGGAACCGAAGCAAGCGTACACCGCTTAGTACGGAAAAGCCTGTTTGATTCCAACAACTGTTGCCATACCTCTTTCAGTGTCGCTTTCGTTTATCTTGAAATTGGAGCGGTGTTGTCATGCAATGCCAAAATGACCTTTCGCAACACAAAAATAAAGATAAATGTATGAAACAGCTTAAAACAAGGCTGTATGAAATTGAAATGATGAAGAAAAATACCGACAAGCAAGCGATGGAAGAAAGCAAATCAGACATCGGCAGGGGCCGCAAGTCCTCTTATGCGTTTTGGACTACAGCCGTACAAAGGTTTCCCCACAGGCGTTGAAAAGCGCAATACACAAACCTTACCGGATGGCGATCTTGATCGTTTTATTGAAACAAGTTTAAAAGTAGGACTATAAGGTGCTTAATTATTCTAATGACACATAAAAACCTAACAAACGTTATGCAACAAATAGATTATAAATCTCTTCGATTACTTGATTTGATTATTAAAGAGCAAGGCTTCGAAAAAGCATCAAATAAATTAAATATTACTCAATCAGCCGTATCTCAACGGATTAAACAACTTGAAAATGATTTTGGCGAGCTGTTAGTCACGCGTACAGTTCCGCCAAAACCGACCGAATTAGGAAAAAAGTTATTAAAACTGCTTTACCATGTTAATTTATTGGAGCACGATATTTTTGATAACGGCGGGTTAAATATTGAGAGTATTCCGCTGTCAATTAATGCCGACTCACTTGCCACTTGGTTTCTACCGGCAATCCAAGACATCTTGACCGATCCAACTTTACGTCTGAATATTAAAATTGAAGACGAAACCAAAACCTTGGATAGTTTAATCTCCGGAGATGTTGTTGCAGCCGTCAGTACTTACTCTAAGCCTATTATCAATGGAAAATGTGATTACATCGGTTCATTAGATTATATTTTGGTTTCTTCGCCAAATTTTGCAGAAAAATATTTTCCTCAGGGGGTTAATAAAGAGGCTTTACTTAAAGCTCCTATTGCAACTTTCTCTCAATCTGTTGATCAACATCATATTTTTTTGCAGGAATATTTTGGCATTAGCCCGGGCAATTTGGTCAGCCATGTTGTCCCCTCATCGGAAGCTTATGTTCAACTTATTTTACAAAATTCTGTTTGTTGTATGATTTCCAAACAACAAATTCGTAATGAATTAGAGAAAGGAAAAATTATCAATTTATTACCTGAACTAGTCCAACATAAAAAACTCTATTGGCACCGGTATAATTTAGAATCAGAACCCATCAAAAAGCTCAGTGTTTGTATTAAAGAAAAAGGAACATTGTTATTACAATAAATAATCACCCGATTGAACCAAACACCAATCGGGCGATTTTACTATATTAAGCTACATCGATAAGACTTTGACTTTATAACGTCCGTCATCTTGCCGATAAGCGCCGTGAATATCCGTTTCAAAGCCCGGATAATGAGATCCGATTTCACACAACATCATTAAGAAATCTAAAATAGATCGGCTTTCTTCGGTAATCATCTCTCCCGGCATAACTAAAGGAACACCCGGGGGATACGGAAGAATCATATTTGCATTGACTTTACCAATCATATTCTCCAAATAGCAGTCTTCTATTTTGCCATTTAATTCAAGTTGGAAAGCATTATTTGGCGTCATTACCATTTTTGGTAACACTTCAAACGCATTAAACATCAAATTTGGTAACTGATGTTTACAGATTAATTGATGAATACCCTGTGCTAATTCTTGAATTGTCATATTCACATAAAAATGTGGATCTTGGGCATAAATTTCTGGTAAAACCTTTTTGACAGATAAATTAGCATCATACATTTCTTTGAACTCATTTAAGCTTTGTAATAACCCCATTGCTTTCGTATCGTCAATACCGAAACTGAACAATACTAATAAATTATAAGGACCAGTTTTTTCAACAATAATCCCCCTTGAATCAAGGAATTTTGACACCAGTGTTGCCGGAATTCCCGTTTCTTCCAATTCGCCATTTTGATTCAACCCCGGCGTTAAAAGTGTTACTTTTATCGGATCAAGATACATATGTTGCGGATCAATATTGCTAAAGCCATGCCACATACTTTCAGGCTCTAGCTCCCAACATTCAATACAATCAATGTTTTGAGGTTGCCAAACATCGAAGTACCACGAATCAATCGCCTGTTTATGATTTTTAATTACTTTTCTAAATTTGACCGCTCTTTCTATTGCATCTCGCATTAAATGCTTACCGTTATTCCCTTTCATCATTGCCGCAGCAACTTCGGTTGAAGCAACAATGCCGTAATTCGGAGAGGTAGATGTATGCATCATATAGGCCTCATTGAAGGTTTCTTCATTAATCTCACCTTTAATATGAATCATTGACGCTTGTGAAAATGCTGCCAATAATTTATGAGTTGATTGCGTTTCATAAATCACTTTATCCGGCACACTTATTCCCCCCATACCGGTTTTTCCATTGTAAATCGGGCTAAAATTCGTATAAGGAACCCAAGCAGAATCAAAGTGAATCGATCTCACTGCTAAATTTTGCTTGATTTTATCAGTGTTATAGAACAAACCGTCATAAGTCGAATTCGTAATCACAGCATGTATAGGCCATTTCGCCCCTTTTATTTCGGCAATTTTTCGCTCAATTGATTGAGGTTCAAACTCAGATTCCGGAATACCACCAAGTAATCCGTAAGCATTACGGGTTGGTTTAAGATAAATCGGGATCACGTCACTCATCATCAGTAAGTGAGTCAAGGATTTGTGACAATTACGATCAATAAGAACCGTTTCCCCTGAAGGAACGGAATACATACCGACAATTTTATTGGCTGTCGATGTACCATTCGTCACAATATAACTGCGATCCGCATTAAAAATGTCAGCAATATATTTTTCCGCTTCCGCATGGGGACCAGAATGATCCAATAAAGAACCCAGTTCATTCATCGATACGGAAATATCGGATTTAAAACTGTTTTCACCAAAGAAATCATAAAAAATACTGCCTATCGGCGAGCGCTGAAACGCTGTGCCGCCCATATGACCCGGTGTACAGAATGTATATTTACTTTCATTAACGTAATGAAACAAGGCTTTGGTGAAGGGAGGTGTGATTTGATCAATATAATGCGAGATAGATTTGTCGATTTGTTTGATGACTTCCGTATGACTATACAAACTACTGTCGATATATTGCACACAATCATCAATGACATCAAAATCAATTTCTATACCACTTTCGTTTTCCTTGAGTACAAAAATCGGTAAATTTTCATTAATTTCAATAATTTTTTTCACCAACTCTTGATTGACAAAATCATCGTAGAAAAAATCCACCGTAAACAGAACCGCTGAAATTCGTGCATTATTTTTCAATAAGGAAAGTAATTCTCCCTGTCCGGTTGTTTGAATAACGGCATAATGGCTGTGTTCAATATGGTGGCTAAGTTCATTAAGATATTTTGTTTCTTTATTGTGCCCGATTAAAATTGTTTTCATAATATGCTCCTTAGATTGATTGTGAATTAGATTGTTGGTGCCCCAGTTTTTTTGCATAAAACGCAAAAATGGCTAATGAAACCAGAATCGTTGCAGTAATTTGATAATGTTCGGCACCAGCTAAAGCGATAAAACAAAATAAAATCGCTAGAATGGAAGCCAATAAACTTAATGTGCTTTTTGTAGTTACGCCTTCAAAACGAATTAAATTTATTGCGGAATAGAAATAAGGGAACATTGTCAGCATAACGGCAATACTTGTCAGTTGAGTAAATAAGTCTGCGGCATTCGAGCCACTTGCACTCATTACCGTGAGTAATAACATAAGAATCGTCATCATTGTTGAAGCGGCAATCAGCCCTTTTCTAGGCACACCGTTACGATCGGTTTCACCAAAGACTTTAGGGAAATTGCCATCACTTGCTGCTCTTAAGCCGGCTTGACCAACCAGCATCATCCACGAGCCCAAAGAAGTTAAACAGGCAATCGCAGTAAAGGCAGAAACAAAAGGTGATGCCCACTCACCTATAATTTTTGAAGCACTTAAAGCAAAAGGCGCCCCTGATGAAGCCACTTCCGCATTTGGAAACATACCGGAAATAACTTGAGAAGCCATAACATACACGATACCAGCCAACCCGGTTCCCAATAACGTAGCAAGCGGAACTGTTCTTTGCGGATCTTTTACCAAGCCACTACTGACTGAAGCGGATTCAACACCGACAAATGCCCATAGGCATAGTAAAACGGAATTAATCACAGCTTTGGAAGAACCCATTGATCCTTCAGCAATCCAGTTGGCTTGATAAATATCACGATCAAACCACGCCCAACCAAAAATCGCTGTACCAATAACAGGAATCAAAACTAAAATCAGACCAATTGAAGTTAATCGACTAACCCAAGCCCCTCCCAGCAAATTCACAAATGTGAACAACCAGACTGCAACAATCGCCGCTATCGCTGCGGGGATTGGTTCATTTAATATAGGAAAGAAAACGGATGAATAAGCAACTGCCGTTATCGCAATCGCTAAATTACCAATCCAATTCGCGTGATAATACAGAATTGAAGTTTGGTATCCCAACATTGGCGAAACTTCGCCAGCATAAGCAATAGGTCCGCCTTCTTGAGGATTTTTTGTACTCAGTCGTGCAAAAACATAAGCTAAAGCTAATGCCCCCAATGTTGCGATAATCCAACCGAAAATAGATATAGAACCTACTTTCGCTAAACTTGCAGGCAGCAATGCAATCCCGCTTCCCATCATGTTACCCGCAACAACCGCTATACAGGTAAAAAGACCTATCTTTTTGGATGGACTCATAAGATCACCTCTTTTAAGAAAAAATTAACCATTTAGATAATCACAAATTCAAATTATCTAATAAGATTATTGATCTAATAAGATAAACTTATATTGATCTATATCATAAATTTTATTTATTTTTGATGAAAAATAATTAATTATTCTTATAATCAAGGAGTATAAACATCATGGAAAAGGAGATAAATAAACAACGATTAAACGGATTTTCCCTACAAAACGCAGGAAATTGATTTATAACCACAAGGCTTCGTACTACTTTGGCCCGAATTTAACCCATGCTTATAATGGTAACCACTAACGATATTTAAGGAGCAACATCAATGGCAGAACAACAAACACCCGAATTAGATTTTCAAGGAGAAATGGCGGTACGCCGTGAAAAACTCGCTGCGTTACGAGCAAAAGGCAACCCATTTCCCAATACTTTTCGCCGCGATGCGTTAGCACTGGATTTACATCAACTTTATGATAACGCTGATGGCGAATTCCTAAAATCCACGGAAATCAATGTCAAAATCGCCGGGCGAATTATGACTCGCCGCATTATGGGAAAAGCCACTTTCGTGACGTTACAAGATGTCAGTGACCGTATTCAACTTTATATCGCCCGTGATAACCTCAACGAAGGCGAATATGCCGACAACGTAGGCAACTGGGATTTGGGTGATATTGTCGGCGTAAGCGGCACATTATTTAAAACCAAAACCAACGAATTGACCGTGCGTTGCAACCAAGTTGAGCTGCTGACCAAAGCACTTCGTCCATTGCCGGAAAAATTCCACGGCTTATCGGATCAGGAAACTCGTTATCGCCAACGTTATCTTGATTTAATTTCCAATGAACAGTCCCGTCGTACTTTTATTATTCGTTCTAAAGTCGTTGCCAGTATTCGTGAATATTTTATCGGTAAAGGGTTCTTAGAAGTGGAAACCCCAATGTTGCAAGCGATCCCCGGCGGTGCCTCCGCACGCCCGTTTGTCACCCATCACAATGCCCTTGATGCGGATATGTATTTGCGCATTTCCCCGGAACTTTATCTCAAACGCCTTGTAGTTGGCGGATTTGAGCGAGTATTTGAACTTAACCGCAATTTCCGCAATGAAGGTGTTTCTATTCGCCACAATCCAGAATTTACGATGTTGGAATACTACCAAGCCTATGCGGATTACCACGACTTAATGGATAATACCGAAGAATTATTACGTAAATTGGCATTAGATATTTTAGGCACAACCATTCTCCCTTACGGTAAATATGAATTTGACTTCGGCAAACCGTTTGAACGTATTACAATGCACGATGCCATTCTTAAATATGGTGCTGATAAAGGCATTGTCAAAGACGATTTATACGATTTCGGGCGAGCAAAAGTCATTGCTGAAAAATTGGGTATTGATATACAAAAATCTTGGGGTTTAGGCAGCTTAGTCAATGTGATTTTTGAAGAAGTGGCAGAGCATCATTTAATTCAGCCGACTTTCTTAATGGCACATCCAGCGGAAATTTCCCCATTGGCACGCCGTAACGATGAAAACCCGGAAGTCACCGATCGATTTGAATTATTTATCGGCGGACGTGAAATCGGTAACGGATTCTCCGAACTAAATGATGCGGAAGATCAAAATCAACGCTTTGATGATCAAGTTGCCGCCAAAGAAGCTGGAGACGATGAAGCGATGTTTAAAGATGACGATTTTGTTGTGGCACTTGAGCACGGTTTACCGCCAACTGCCGGCGAAGGCTTGGGTATCGACCGTTTGGCAATGTTATTCGCCAATGCACCGTCCATTCGAGATGTCATTCTTTTCCCAGCAATGCGAACCAAATAAAAGCGATAAATAACAATCCGCACATAACGCGTGCGGATTGTTATTTTACTTTAAGTAAAAAAACAGTTTCTCTCAAAGCATAAGCAAAGAAAACTTAATCCACTTGTGATTAAAATACCCTAAAAATTGACCGCACTTTCGTTATGGGTTATACCCTGTACACCACAGCTAACGGCGAAAGGTTTGGACAGTCGGCATCACTTCAATACGGTTAATGCGGTGCTCTTGGGGGATCAGATAATGTTCTGTCAATGTTTATTGTAGATACTACATATCCGGTATCTTTTAATGATTTTATATCTCCCGATATAAATCGACAAAATCTTGTCTTTTGGCAAAGCCAATAGATTGTTGATATAAAAGGTTGTTTGTTTGCATAATATTTTTTCGGCATTATGTATCAGTCGCACAAAGAGAATTTTATATCCAAATATTTATCGAGGGTAGAGTGCGTTAAGCTTTACGTAACATAGCATTTCATCATAAAACCCTCAATTGGTGCGTTACTGCTTTGCCTAACGGTACCCTACGATGATTTGTGCAAGTGCTAATACTATAAACTTTAAGTAACAAAATTGTTACATTTAGATTCTATACTAAAATATGCTTATTTCTTCCTAAAACTCTAGAAAAATCATAAAAAACAGACATCTTTAAATGCACCGAACCTATCAAAACCTAATTATTGATAGTTATATGTTATTCATTTGATAGATTGCTAAATTTTTAAGCCAAATTATAATCACGAACGAAATTTACTTACTAACTAATTTGGAGCAATCTTATGTCTGGAAAATGTCCATTTGATCATAACGCCTTAACGACCGCAGCAGGCTCTCCTGTTGTAGATAATGACAACACTATGTCAGCCGGTCCACGTGGCCCTTTATTATTACAAGATGTTTGGTTTCAAGAAAAATTAGCTCACTTTGCTCGTGAGCGTATTCCTGAGCGTGTCGTTCACGCTAAAGGTTCTGCCGCTTACGGTACTTTCACCGTAACTCAAGACATCACCAAATATACTAAGGCAGCCGTATTCAAGCCGGGAACACAAACCGAAGTTTTATTACGTTTTTCAACCGTTGCCGGTGAACGTGGTGCGGCTGATGCCGAACGTGATGTGCGTGGTTTCTCATTAAAATTCTATACCTCACAAGGTAACTGGGATTTAGTGGGTAACAACACCCCTGTTTTCTTTATCCGTGATCCATTAAAGTTCCCGGATTTTATTCACACTCAAAAACGTAACCCGCAAACCAACTTGCGTGATGCCAATGCAGCGTGGGATTTCTGGTCTCGCCACCCTGAGTCAATGCACCAAATTATGACCTTGTTCTCTGACCGTGGTATTCCACAAACCTTGCGTCATATGAACGGTTACGGCAGCCACACTTATAGCTTTGTGAATGAAGCCAATGAGCGTTTCTGGGTGAAATTCCACTTCAAAACTCAACAAGGTCATAAATTCTACACGAATGAAGAAGCAGCAAAAGTAGTGGGTGAGAACCGTGAATCCAGCCAACAGGATTTATACGAAGCGATTGAGCGTGGCGAGTTCCCACGTTGGACGGTTCAAGTACAAATTATGCCTGAAGCAGATGCTCATAAACATAACTATGCCTTCGACTTAACGAAAGTATGGCCGCACGCTGACTATCCGGTTATCGAAGTGGGTGTATTAGAGTTAAACCGCAATCCGCAAAACTACTTTGCCGAAGTAGAGCAAGCGGCATTTGCACCAAGCAATATTGTACCGGGAATTGGTTTCTCTCCTGACCGTATGTTACAAGGGCGTTTATTCTCTTACCAAGATGCACAACGTTACCGTTTAGGTGTGAACCACCATCAAATTCCGGTGAACGCACCAAAATGCCCATATCACACGACTCACCGTGATGGTGCAATGCGTGTGGATCACAACGGCGGTACTAACCCGAACTATGCTCCTAACCGTTTTGAAACTTATGTTCCAACCCACGATCAAGTGCCACTGCAAATTGAACGTGAAGCGGCGCACTTTAATTTCCGTGAATACGATGAAGATTACTATTCACAACCTGCGGCGTTATACAATATCTTCACTTGTGAAGAAAAAGACCGATTAGCAAGTAACTTTGCAGCAGGCCTTTCAGGTGTAACCGTACCGGAAATTGTAGAAAGACAATTAGCTCATTTTGAAAAAGTAAGCACAGAATTAGCGGATGCAATTCGTAGCAAATTAGCTAAATAATAAAATAAAAGTAAATGCCAAGGTATGAAAACCTTGGCATTTTTTATAGCTCCAATCATAGCTTATTCAAGCTAAATTCAGATAATAATTTGACCGCACTTTTACTCTAATTTTGTTGATTCTTTCTCTAAGCCCAACGTAATCGCCAGTGTTTGCACTAATGTCATTGTTGAGCATTGAGAACGAAATCCCAGCACCTGCGCTTCTTTAATAATAAAAGAAATATCACTAAAGGTAAGCAAAGGGCTAATTTGGCTATCCGTAATCGCAATTTGCCTTACCCCTTTCTTAGCGGCAATGCTGGCAATATTTAAGGTTTCATCCGCATAAGGTGAAAAACTGATAACAACGATAACATCTCCTTCTTTAATTTGACTAAGCTGCTCATCAAACATTCCCCCTAATCCGTCAATCACAAAAGAGCGACAATCTAAATGTAGTAAAGTATAATTGAAATAGCAGGCAACACTAAAAGAACGTTTCAAGCCTATAACAAAAATATTATTGGCTTGATTTAAAATTTTTGCTGCTGCACGAAGCTGTTGGGTATCGGTATTTGCTGCTAGCTGTTGAAGAGCGTGCCCGTTGGCTTGGGAAAAAATCGATAAAATATTTTCAACCGAGTTATTGTGCTGCTTATTAAGTTTGTGGGAAAGTTGTAACCGCTCCGTATAATTCGTGGTTTTTTCCATAAGATTTTCCCGAAAGATCTGTTTCATTTCATTAAAACCGGAAAAACCGAACTCTGCAGCAAAGCGAATGAGGGTTGAAGGAGGGACATTAGCCTTTTCTGAAATAACGGCTACCGTATCAAAAACAATACTATCGCTGTTATCTAAAACATATTGAGCAACCTGCTTTAAGCGTTTACTTAAACTATCATAACGTAATCGTATTTTATTTTGCAGATCTTTTAATTGCGTATTTTCTTCCATATTTACCTTTTTAACCGATTGAACGGAAAGGACTATCGTCAATAATAAAAAGAGTGGTGATTTTCTACTTTTTTATTTACAGCTATGCCGATGTGTCTTAATAATGCCCAAACAATGAGCAACTATTTTATATCAATATATTTTTTTAATAAAATCAAATCACTGGTTTAATACACTTTTTATTGAGCACACAAGAAAGCGATAATATGTCATATTCAATTTCGATGTTATGTAGTGGTTGTTTGAATAAAAACAGTAACAAGCACTATTCCCCCTCTATCTCATTAAGAGGATTGTGAATAACACCAATGAGCCGACATTAATCCTAATCTATCCCGGCTACATTGGTGTTCTCTTATTATTTTTCAAATTTTTTGGCATATTCAGGGGTATTTACCCAACTATGCTCTTTCTCCCAACTAAAACGCCATTGTCTTACGGGACCTGCCATCACATTTAGATAATAATTATTGTATCCAGCAATCGTTGCAACAGGGTGATAGCCTTTTGGAACTTGCACTACATCACCATCATAAACCGCCATACATTCATCTAAAGAACGATCATCAGTATAAACACGTTGTAATGCAAAACCTTGTGGCGGATCAAAACGATGATAATAAGTTTCTTCCAAATAAGTTTCCTGATCTGAATTTTTCTGATCGTGTTTATGGCTTGGAAAAGAACTCGTGCAACCTTCATCCGTAAAGACCTCAACCACTAATAATGCATCAGCCGCCTCTGTTTCGGGCAAAATGTTATGAACCAAACGTTTATTATTGCCATACCCTCTTTTTTCAACACTTATCTGTTCCGGTGTAATTAAACGTACGGGCAAATTCCCTTGACTTGGCGCCCGACACACGGCAATTTCTGCCTCAGTATCTGCAGTAATATGAATAATTTGGTTATGTGGTACATAAACCGCATAAGGCGGGACTTTTTCGAAAGGCGTTATCCGATTACCGATTTTATGGAACGTTTGTTCTGCAACGGCTACACTGGCTTTCCCTGCAACCATAACTAAACAAACTTCGGTTTTTTCAGTATCTAAAACTAAACTTTGTTGGTTTTTTAGATGATACATTTCAAAACCGACATACTCCCATTTAGCACTTTTCGGTGTAATTTTTTGTACTTCACCATTTTCTAACGGTGTATTTTTTCTGGATTTTGACAATAAATAACTCATATTTTCTCCTTACTTACTGAACATTCAAAATCATACGCTTTTAAACAATTTGGTCTAGAACATTTTTCCAAAAATTAGATCTAGCTCACAAAATGAAATTTTTATTTCAAATAATGGATATCCATATTGATTTTTTGGAATAAATATTTTACTTTGTGTGAGGTCAATATAGATATTTCACTAATTAAGTAAGGAGCAAATGATGGAAACCGTGCATAATTTCATTAATGGTAAACAAGTAGAAAGCCGAGGCGAAAGCATTTGGCCTATTTTTAACCCTGCAACTGGTGAACAAATTCGTCAAGTCCGAATGAGTACGGCAGAAGAAGTTAATGCAGCTACAGAAGCTGCCTATAACGCTTTTCCTGCTTGGGCAGCGACTTCCCCACTCAGACGGGCTAGAATTTTATTTAAATTTAAAGAATTGTTACAACGAGACTGGGATACGCTGGCACGCTTAATCACAGAAGAACACGGGAAAGTTTATTCGGATTCCTGCGGAGAACTAACGCGTGGATTAGAGGTGGTAGAGTTTGCCTGCGGTATTCCTCATTTATTAAAAGGTGAATTTTCAGAACAAGCGGGCAAAGGGATCGATATTCATTCAAGTATGCAACCTCTAGGGGTAACGATCGGTATTACGCCTTTTAACTTTCCTGCTATGGTACCAATGTGGATGTTTCCTATTGCTTTAGCTTGCGGAAACACCTTTATTTTAAAACCGGCAAAAGCCGATCCTTCTTTATCCATTCGTTTAGCTGAATTACTAAAAGAAGCCGGTTTACCTGACGGTGTATTTAATGTCGTCCATGGTGATCGTAAAGATAATGAAATTTTATTACGTGATCCGAGAGTACAAGCCGTCAGCTTTGTCGGCTCAACCACCGCAGCGGCCCATGTACATAAAATCGGTTCGGAACACGGAAAGCGGGTTCAAGCGCTGGGAGCGGCGAAAAATCACGGATTAGTTATGCCTGATGCCGATATTGATACAACGGTAAATGCAATTTTAGGTGCTGCGTTTGGTGCTGCCGGCGAACGCTGTATGGCACTACCTTTAATTGTGACAATTGATGATGATACGGCAGATAAATTAGTTGCCGCTCTTAAGCCGAAAGTCGAAAATTTACGCTTTGGTCCGGGAATAACACCGGAAGGTGAAAAAGAAATGGATTTCGGACCGTTAATAACCCAACAACATTTAAACAATGTTACCCGTTACATTGAGATAGGGATTGAAGAAGGCGCTACTCTGCTTGTTGACGGGCGAGGCAAAAAACCGGAGGGGTACGAAAAAGGATATTTTATCGGCGGTACGCTATTTGACAATGTAACGCCGGATATGACGATTTATAAAGAAGAAATCTTTGGTCCGGTTTTAGGAATTGTTCGGGCAAATAGCTTTGAACACGCAATGAAATTAATTAATGAACATCCGTTTGGCAACGGCACGGCAATCTTTACTGCCGATGGCGGAACTGCCCGTGAATTTGCTTATCATGTGCAAGCCGGTATGGTTGGTGTTAACGTACCGATTCCCGTTCCAATGGCATTTCACTGCTTTGGTGGTTGGAAACATTCTGCATACGGTGCATTGAATGTATATGGAACGGACGGCGTACGTTTTTATACGAAAATGAAAACCGTTACAACACGTTGGCCAAATAAATTCACTTTAGAGAATGCCGCTTTCAGTATGCCTACACTATAAGTGCGGTCAAAATAAAGGAAGATTTTTAAATCTTCCTTTTTTGTTATTCCTTGTATTTTCATAAAATTTATCACGTTAGTTTATTAAATATGATCAATTTATATTGATGATAACTTTAATAAGGAGTTAATGATGGAAATAATCCGTATTGGTTTAATCGGCACCGGGTATATAGGGCACTGTCATGCCATTGCTTATGCTCAAGCCCCAACAGTATTCGATTTAGAAGCAAAATTAGAGCGAGAATATTTGGCAGAGATTACGCCTGAATTAGCAGCACAAAAAGCAAAGGAATTTGGTTTTAATCGCTCAACGGGAAATTGGTTTGATATTGTGCAAGATCCGAATATTGATGTTATTGATATTTGTACACCTAATTTTCTGCATAAAGAAATTGCGCTAGCCGCAATTGCACATGGCAAACATATTTACTGTGAAAAGCCCCTCGCATTAACCTCAGCTGATGCGAAACAAATGTACGAAGCGGCTGAAAAAGCAGGCGTGAAAACTTTAGTTGGATTTAACTATATTAAAAATCCGACTACGCAATTGGCGCGAGAAATTATAGCGAATGGAGAAATCGGAGAAATCGTGCATTTCTACGGCACGCATAACGAGGACTATCTCGCTAATCCAAACACACCTTTAGATTGGCATTGCCTTAATGAAAAAGCAGGATTAGGCGCATTAGGTGATTTAGGCGCACATATTGTGCAAATGTCGCAATATCTACTAGGTAGCGACATTAAAGAGGTAATCGGCGATAAGCAAACCGTTATTCCACAGCGCCCTAACCCGAAAAATCTTGCGGAATATTTACCTGTAGAGAATGAAGATCAGGCAACGGCGATGCTCCGTTTTACAAATGGTTGTATGGGAACAATTGAAACATCACGCATTGCCTGCGGTAGGAAAATGGGGCTTAGCTATGTGATTACCGGAACCAAAGGCACAATTAGCTACACACAAGAACGAATGGCGGAATTAAAACTTTATTTACATGAAGAAAACCTGGCGCGCCAAGGCTTTAAAACTATTTTGACCGGCCCCTTACATCCCGATTATAAAAACTTTTGTATCAGTGCGGGGCATGGAATCGGTTTTAATGATCAAAAAACCGTTGAAATTCGAGATCTTATTCTCGGTATTGCCCGCAATAAAACGATGTATCCGGATTTTTATGAGGGATTTAAAGTTTCCCGTGTATTAGATGCGATAGCGCTTTCCTGCCGGCAAAAACGTTGGGTTACAGTTGATGAGTTGGGTTAAGGTTACACTATTTTTGGATTATTTATTCTAAAATGGCAATTCAAAAAATTGCCATTCTTCTATTTGGTAACAAGAAAAAACGGAGGCTAATTCAGAAAAAATGAGATCTATTTCACATAATAGTAACATCATTGTTGTGTGGTTTTATTTGCTATGCTACATTCAAAAATGAAATAAAAAATTCATTATTTCACATTTTGGAATTTATATTCATGAAGAGTGGTCGGTAATATAGCGGTATTTCAATCATATTATTTTATCTTTCACATCAAGGAGTAATTTATGAAAAAGACATTATTAACTCTATTATGCGCAGGTATATTATTCTCATCACAGAATGCAATCGCCAAAAATCTTGTGATTGGAGCTCCTATGCAATCTTTTGCGGATAAATGGCAAACCTATTTACAAGATGCTATTCGTGATTTTGATGCGCAGCATGATGATGTTGAAATCAAACTTTCTGATGCAAATAGTGATCCTGCCCGTTTATTAAATGATGTCGAAACTTTTATCGATCAAAAAGTCGATGCACTTTTAGTTGTACCGACAGACCCTAACATTGTCAAAGTCATTGCCCGTAAAGCCAAAAAAGCCAATATTCCGCTTATCATCGTTAATCGTAAACCTAATGATGAAGATATGCATTTAATCACAAGTTTTGTAGGTTCTGATGAATTGGAAGGAGGACGTATCCAAGCGGATTTTATTGTTAATCAACTGAATGGAAAACCTGCTGAAAGCATTATTTTGCTCGGCATTTTAGGCTTGGATGCAACGACAAAACGTACTCAAGGTAACAAAGAAGTATTTGAAAAACATAACAATATTAAAGTGATTGCAGAACAAGAAGGCAAATGGGAACGTGATCGCGGATTACAAATCGCCGAAAATTTAATTGCTGCGAATAAGAATTTAAACGTGATTGTAAGCAACAATGACGAAATGGCAATCGGTGCGATTCTAGCCAGCCGTAAACTCGGATTAAAAGACGAAGATGTACTCATTGTCGGGCTTGATGCAACACCGGATGCACTTGAATATCTCGGTAAAGGATTAGACGCAACAGTTTATCAGTCTGCTATTGGCCAGGGTACAACAGGGGCAGAAATCGCTTATGCTGCGGCTAAAGGCGAACAAGTGCCGCATGTAAAATGGGTGCCTTTTGAATTAGTTACCCCGGATAAGAAAGCGGAATATCAAGCAAAATATAAGAAATAACACGGAATATTAAGGTGGTGCGCGCCACCTTAATTAAAAAAAACTACTCAAAAAATTACCGCACTTTATGACAGAAATGTTGATTACAAGTGAAGGAGTAACAAATGGATTCAAACCGTTCCCCTTATATCTTAGAAATGCGCCGTGTGTCTAAAACTTTCCCCGGTGTTAAAGCACTGGATAATATTAATCTCAAAGTCAAGCGTGGTACTGTACATGCACTAATGGGTGAGAATGGCGCAGGAAAATCCACATTAATGAAAATTCTTTATGGTATCTATATCCCAGATGTCGGTAGCGAATTAATTTTAGATGGAAAACCCTTCAATCCGCACAGACCTATTGATGCCATTCGCAGCGGATTAACCATGGTTCCGCAAGAAATTTCACCGGCAGCCAATTTAACTATTGCAGATAATTTTTATCTAGGGCGTGAAATCACAACGAAAAAATTCTTTTTAAATCAAAAAGAAATGGATAAAAAAGCAACAGAAATTTTGTCTGAATTAGGCGTGCCTATGGATGTTACCGCAAAAATGTCAGATGTTTCTGTTGCAAAGGCTCAATTAGTGGCGATAGCTACCGCCGTATCTAACGATGCTAAAGTCATTATTATGGATGAGCCTACGACGGCATTAACGGAAAGTGAAGTAGAACAGCTCTATAAAATCATTAATACGGTAAAAAGTCGTGGTATTGCCATTATTTTTATCTCTCATAAATTAGATGAAGTTTTTCGAGTGTCAGACGAAATCACTGTGATTCGTGACGGGCAATATATTGATACGAAACCGATTGCCGATGTCACAAAAGAACAACTCATTTCGATGATGGTAGGACGAGATATGTCAGAAATGTTCCAACGTGAAGACTTACAACCGTCAGATGAAGTGGTGATTGAAATTAGAGATTTTTGCCGAGAGGGGCATTATCAGAATGTGAATTTTGCTGTACGTAAAGGGGAAATCTTTGGTATTGCCGGTCTTGTTGGAGCGGGACGTTCTGAAATTGTCGAGGGATTATTCGGTTATAAACCGGCAGATAGCGGTGAAATTTATATTCATGGAAAGAAAGCCGATATTAAAACTCCGCTTGATGCAATGAAACACAAAATCGGTTTTGTAACGGAAGATCGTAAGTTAACCGGACTTTTCCTAAATTTAAGCATTACCGACAATATGATTATGCCGCAAATGTCGCCGTATTTAGAAAACTTCCTACTCTCCGTTCAAAAAGCCCAAAAAACCGCTTATGAACAAAAAGCAAAATTAAAAATTAAAGCCCCTAATGTTGATGTGATTACCAATAACTTATCCGGAGGGAATCAGCAAAAAGTCTTATTGGCACGGTGGTTATTATTAGAACCGGACATTCTCATTCTAGATGAACCGACAAAAGGGATTGATGTGGGAGCAAAAGCCGAGCTTTATAAATTAATGGTGGAATTAGCCAAGCAAGGAAAAAGTATCATTATGATTACTTCGGATATGCTTGAATTATTGTCGATGAGTGATCGTGTAATAGTCATGCATGAAGGAAAACAAGTAGGCATTATTCCTCGAACAGAATTAACTCAAGAGCGAGTTTTAGCACTAGCTTCAGGTTAATTATTTCGTCATTAAAAATTTAATTTCATTGCTAAACATTTCAAAATAAGGACGTAATTATGTCAAATTCTACCTTAAAGAAACTGTTAAATACCTACGGAATGGTGCTAATTCTAATTCTATTATTTTTGAGTCTATCAATTTCAATAGATGGCTTTTTCTCTGCGCGTACGATATGGAGTATTATTGAGCAAGTTTCTATGTTTGGAATTATTGCTATTGGCGTAACTTTTATTATTATCACCACAGGGATTGATCTTTCATCAGGCTCCGTTGTAGCACTCGCTGCGGTATTATCCGCTTCTATTGTGACAGGCGGTGATTCGGTTTCTGCAGCATTGATCGCCTTTGGTGCATCAATCTTACTTGGTGCGGCACTTGGCGCAGTTAACGGAGGTTTAACGGCAATCGGCGGTATTCCACCATTCATTGCCACATTGGGAATGATGATTATCGCTCGCGGTGCTGCTCAGCTTTATTCTGATGGTCGCCCGATTGATGCTTCATCTGTGGCATTTACTTGGATTTCAGATGTAAATATTTTTAGCTTACCGGGCTTGGTATTGCTCTATATCATTATTGTTATAGGATCACATATTTTACTTAGCCGCTCGACCTTTGGACGTCACGTCTATGCCGTAGGTGGCAATTTAAATGCGGCGAAAATCTGTGGTATTAATACGACTAAAACGCTAATTGGAGTTTACGTACTTGGTGGGGCATTATCAGGATTGGCCGGTGCATTATTAGCAGCAAGAACCTACGCCGGTAACCCTTCATACGGGCTTTCTTGGGAACTGGATGCCATTGCCGCCGCTGTAATAGGCGGTGTATCTCTCAGTGGTGGTTTTGGTACTATTCCGATGTGTGTGATAGGCGCATTAATTATCGGAACAACGAATAAAGGGCTTAATATGCTCGGCGTAGATCCCTATTGGCAGCAAATTGTAAAAGGTGGAATTATTGTTGTGGCAGTATTATTGGATACCTTAAAACGCCGTAAAAAAAATTAGCCACTACTCTATTCAAACCAATCTTCTTACCTATATTAAAGCAAATATCCCGGTCATTTATTACCGGGATATTTTTTGTTAGGTAAACTTAAAATGTTTTTTCTCTGTAATTTAAACTGACTTAAGACTTCTTTATATGAGGAAATTAGGAAGATACTTTAAAAATTAAAAGTGCTGTAAAAAAACAGCCGTGTTATGTAGCACTTGCCAAATTATTAGGTGGTGTTTTAGGCGAAGCCGTAATGCACCATTAACAAAGTTTAATGATGAAATGATACGTTACGCAAAGCTAACGCAACCCTACTCAAATTATTAAATATTGGATATAAAATACTCTTTGTGCAACCGCTACATAATAATGGATAAATAAAGAGAATCCGAATACCAAATGAGAACCACAAATTTCTGCATTATATATCGTTGTAGGCTGTTTAAACTCATTTAGCTTGGGTTGTTTAGATAAAAAAACATCCTCTCTTTTGAGAAGATGTTTTGTTTTTTTGAGGTATCAATTTTTACGATTTCGCCATAAATGAATTAACCGGCGGTAGCGTTCTGAAACGGCATTGATGAGTTGCTGATCATCAATTTTTCCTGCCAACCAATCTGCCGAAGGTTGTCCGAAAATCGTTCTTCCTACAGCAAAACCTTTCACTAACGGTGCATTTGCGGAATGTTTAAATACTTTTTCAAAATGCGCCTCCGGAGCATCTAATCCAAGAATCAAAATACCACGGCAATAAGGATCATATTTTTCAATAATATGGCTGATAGATTGCCATATTTCAGCTGAAACGCCCGGTAATTTCCACCAGTCGGGCTTAATGCCTATTTGATAAAAATGTTCTATCATATCAGCATAATATTGCTCATTTTGTTCCATATCTGCGGGCAAAATGATTTCCAATAAAAGTTCATGTCCGGTACGACAGCAGGCTTGGTAAATTTCTTCGAGTTTATCATCTTGCGTGGATTTTAAATCGGTATTATCCGCCGGATGATAAAATACAAGGCATTTCACGATATGTTCTAATGGCCATGAAATTAATTGGCTACCCAAATCACCATGCTCGAGTGTCAAAGGGAGAGAAGAAGGCTGTTCAATAGGACGACCAATCCACCATTTTTTACCGGTAATTTCGTTTAATGCAGCTTGTCCGAAAGTAGTATCGGCTAAAATTCCGGATTGATTCGGCGCAAGCCCCTCCTGCCGTGCGGTTTGTTCTGCCGCTTTTAAGAGCAAATTTTTAAGTTTTGGAATTTGTTTCAAATTTGCACCGCACTTTTCTGCCATTTCAATTAATTGTTTGCGATGATCAAAAGCGAAAATGCAGAGCTCATCCCATTGAGTTTTACGGGTCGTTACACGGTGCAGATGATTAAGTTTTTCGTCTAAATCCGGGCGTAATACAGATTCTGCACGGGATAAATAATCATCCAATTCAATTTTGGTCGGCATGGCCGGTGCGCAGCCATGACGGGAAACAACCAATGCACCGCAAGCATTGGCATAACGACAGCATTGTTCCCAACTCTCACCGTTGATGTAACCGCGTAATAAGCCTGACATAAAGGCATCTCCGGCACCAAGCACATTAAGCACCTCAACTCGGACACCGTAAACATTTAAACCGCCATCTAAATCATCGGGGATTTCAGATTCAAAAACAGAGCATCCCTGTGCCCCACGTTTACATACTAAAACTGCTTTACTTACTTGACGAACGTTTTTCAATGCCGTTAATGTATCGGTTGAGCCTCCGGCGATATGAAATTCTTCTTCCGTACCAACAATCACATCAAAATGATGTAACACTTCCTGTAATGATTTTGTGACAGCGTTGGAATCAATATAACGGGTTTCACCGTCACCTAATGATGTTAACCCCCATAGTACGGGACGATAATCAATATCCAACAAGCGTTTAGTCTGATTACGCCCTGCATATTCTAATGCCGTAAGCACCGCTTCACGTGTATTAGGATGTGATAAATGCGTTCCTGTAATCGCAAGTGCCTTTGCCGAGGCAATATAATCTTCAGTAAAATCATCTTTAGTAATTGCCATATCGGCACAGTTATCACGGTAAAAAATTAATGGAAAGGTATCTTGGTCTTTAATCCCTAATATGACCAATGCCGTTAAACGTGCTTTATCGGTGATTAAATAACTAGTATCTACACCAACCCGTTGTAATTCTTCTCTTAAAAAACGTCCCATGTGTTCATCACCAACCCGAGCCAACATTGAGGACTTTATCCCTTGCACAGCTGTACCATAAGCAACATTACCCGAAGACCCACCAAGATATTTGGCAAAAGAAGCGACATCTTCCAATCGGGCACCGATTTGCTGTGCATATAAATCGACAGCAACCCTTCCTAAGCAAATCAGATCAAGTGTTTTTTTCATTTTTATTCCCCTAATTTAAAAATTTCATTTATTTCTGGATCACGTTATCACGCTTCGCTAACAATAAGCTTTCCATTTTTTCTAACGAAACGCCTTTTGTTTCCGGAACGTAACGAATAAGGAAGAAAAAACCAACGATACAACAACCAGCAAATAACCACATTGGAAATGCACCATGGAATTTCTCAAGAAGATATGGGTGCTCATTCATCATTGGGAAGCTTTGTGAAACAACAAAGTTAAAAATCCAGTTAAATGAAACGGCAATGGATAGTCCTTGTGCCCGCATGTGGTTAGGAAAAATTTCACCAATAAGTACCCACATACCAACGCCCCAAGAGAAAGCATAGAAAATCATAAAAAAGATCATACCGAATAACGCCAAATAACCCGGATTTTGAGTATATATTGCATAAGCCGTAACCAACAAGCCAAGCGCCGCACCAACGGCTCCAGTTTTCATTAAAGGTAAACGACCTAGTTTATCAAATAAAATGGCACCAATACCAATTCCTAGTAATTGTGCAATACCAATCCAAATAGTTTGGAACATCGCTGATTCCATATCGCCGGTAATGGTTTTTAACACGGTTGGGGCATAATACATCATCACATTTACCCCGCTTAATTGTTGAAATGTTGCTAATGCGCAAGCAATAAAAATGATAAATAACGCCCCTGGTCTTTTAAAGTCAATTTTTTGCTTTTGCAATTGACCGTTAATCATCATTGACTCTTTGATCTCCGCCAATAAATTTTTGGCGTGTTGCGGATTGGAAATTTTAGAAAGAGTAACGAGAGCGAGATCATCACGATTACGCATTGCGTCCCAACGTGGTGATTCGGGAATAAATCCTACAACTAAGCAAAATAGCACGCAAGGAATAACTTCTGAACCCAACATATAACGCCAACCTATATCGGCAAGCCAATCCTCCGTCATACCTTGCGCAATTTTATAGTTCACATAAAAAATCACAATTTGACCAAATACCAGAGCAAAATTATTCATTGCTGAGGCAGTACCCCGATAATCTTTCGGGGCGACTTCAGCAATATACATCGGTGAAACTGCCGCTGCGATCCCGACAGCCACCCCTCCAATCATACGATAGATAATGAACCAGAAGAACAAATCGGCTAATGCCGAGCCAATTGCACTGATAGTAAATAATATGGCCGCAATAACCAATGTTTTTTTCCGCCCAATTCGACGGGCAATTTCCCCAGAAAAAATAGAGCCGATCACGCAACCAATTACAACATTAGAAACTGCCCAACCGGTTTCTGCAGGAGAAAGTTGAAAATAGGTTTTCAATGCGTCAATCGCACCAGAAATAACCGAAGTATCATAACCAAATAGTAATCCACCCAGTGAAGCAACAGCACAAATCCGGATGATATAACTTAAGTTATGTTTTCTTGCTTTATCTTTCATTATAGGCTCCTATATTTGTATTGTTGAAAAGCGAGCTGTAATTTTGTAGTTAATTTAAAATAAATATTTCAAATAAATCAAATATGAAATTTTAATTTTGAGACAATGATCACATTTTTTTTACTTTTGACAAAAAATAAATGATATTGAGGAATATAGGCCATAGTCTCTAATCAAAAATGCGATCTATAAGTCAAAAATGTGATCTATAAGTCAAAAATGTGATCTATAAGTCAAAAATGTGATCTATGACTCAAAAATGAAATTTTTATTTTAAAAATATTTAATTTTGGAAAAAAACAACTATACTAAAATCAATAGATAGAAGAGTTAATAGAGGAAACATTATGAAAACCACACGCTTAACAGTTGCCCAAGCGCTGATCAAATTTCTCGATAACCAATATATTGAGCTCGATGGTAAAACCACAAAATTTGTAGAGGGGGTATTTGCCATCTTTGGACACGGTAATGTGCTAGGACTAGGGCAAGCCTTGTCACAATATCAAGGCGAGCTTGTTTTACGACAAGGGCGTAATGAACAAAGTATGGCGCACGCTGCTATCGGTTTTGCCAAACAAAAACAGCGTAAACAGATTTATGCTTGTACTTCCTCGGTAGGACCCGGTGCGGCAAATATGATAACAGCAGCGGCAACCGCCACCGCTAATCGAATACCACTTCTACTCTTACCCGGCGATGTTTTTGCCTCCCGCCAGCCCGATCCTGTTTTACAACAGATAGAACAATCTCACGATCTGACAATAAGTACCAATGATGCCTTTCGAGCAGTGAGCAAATATTGGGATCGGGTTCAACGTCCTGAGCAACTAATGACCGCTTGTATCAATGCAATGCGAGTGTTAACCGATCCGGCAGAAACCGGGGCGGTAACCCTTTGTTTACCTCAAGATGTGCAGGCTGAAGCCTATGATTTCCCTGATTATTTTTTACAAAAACGGATTCATCGTATTGAGAGAATACCCCCAACCGAATCAATGTTACAAGCCGCATTGCAACTGATTTGCTCAAAGAAAAAACCACTGATTATTTGCGGCGGTGGCGTTCGTTATTCGGAAGCTGCGGAACAACTAAAAATCTTTGCCGAAACTTTCCACATTCCTTTTGGTGAAACGCAAGCGGGTAAAAGTGCGGTTGTTTCCGCACATCCTTTTAACGTGGGCGGTATTGGAGAAACAGGTTGCTTATCAGCAAATTTATTAGCCAAAGAAGCGGATTTGATTATTGGGATAGGCACTCGATACACAGACTTTACTACCTCATCAAAATGGATTTTCCAGCATCCGAATGTATCTTTCCTGAATATCAATATCGCCCGTTTTGACGCTTATAAACTGGACGGTGTACAGGTTGTCGCCGATGCCAAAAAAACTTTAGAAAAATTGACCGCACTTTTACAGCAAAAAAATTATCAAGGACAATGGGGAGAACAAATTGCTGCTGCTAAACAACAATTTGCGCAGGAACTAAATCGACTTAATCGGATTACCTATCAAGGCAAAAATTTTATTCCTGAAATTAACGATAAACTCAATCGAGAAAAAGTTTTCGCCGAATTTATTGAATTAACCGGCTCTTGTTTAACTCAAAGCCGAGTTCTCGGTATTCTCAACGAGCATTTAGGCGAACAAGACATCATTGTCGGTGCAGCAGGCAGTTTGCCGGGGGATTTACAACGTACTTGGCAAACTAAAGGGGAAAATACCTATCATTTGGAATATGGTTACTCTTGTATGGGCTATGAAGTTAATGCCGCATTAGGCGTCAAAATCGCCGAACCGCAACGGGAAGTGTTTGCTTTATTAGGAGATGGCTCTTATTTGATGTCTCACGCCGAATTGGTAACTTCCATCCAAGAAAATAAAAAAATCAATGTCATTCTATTCGATAATATGGCAAACGGCTGTATCAATAACTTACAGATCGGACAGGGTATGGAGAGTTTCGGTACGGAGTTTCGCTTCCGTAATCCCCACAGCCAACAACTTGATGGCAATCTTATTCCGATAGATTTTGCAATGAATGCGGCTGCCTATGGCTGTAAAACCTATAAAGTAACAACCGAAGATGAACTGCGTATAGCCCTACTTGATGCTAAACAGCAACGGGTTTCTACGCTTATTGATATAAAAGTACTGCCTAAAACAATGGCACACGGCTATGGCAGCTGGTGGCATGTTGGTGTTGCCGAAGTTTCCGATCGGCAGGAAATTCAGCAGGCTTATAAAAATAACCTGCAACAACGTAACAAAGCCAGACGTTATTAATGCAAAATTCCACGACATAATGAGGAGAAAATGATGAAAGCGGAAAATATCAAATTAGGGATCGCCCCTATTGGTTGGACAAATGATGATTTGCCGGAATTAGGCAGCGAAAACACATTTGAACAATGTATTAGTGAAATGGCTCTTGCCGGGTATGTCGGGTGCGAAGTGGGAAATAAATATCCTCGTGATATTTCGTTACTTAAGAAAAAGCTTGCCCTTCGCAATATTCAAATTTGTAATGCGTGGTTCAGTACTTTTTTTGTAGAGGGTAAGAAACAGCAAACTATCGATGAATTTATTAAACATCGTGATTTTCTCGCTGAAATGGGTGCAAAAGTGATCGGTTGTTCCGAGCAAAGCCGGAGTATTCAAGGAACAACTAAATCGGTATTTAAAGAAAAGCCGGTTTTTACTGATGAAGACTGGAAGTTACTTGCCGAAGGCTATAACGAGTTAGCCAAACTTGCCGCTGAAAAAGGAATGAAAGTTTGCCTTCATCACCATATGGGAACAGGGATTCAGACTCCGGAAGAAATTGATCGTTATATGGAAGTCGTCAATGATGATGTATATTTATTATTTGACTCCGGTCATCTTTATTATTCCGAAGGTTCACAAAAAGCAATGCTGGCGGTGCTGGAAAAATATATTCATCGCATTATTCACGTTCACCTTAAAGACGTTAGAGATGAAATCGTTGCAGAGGTGAAAGCAAATAATCTCAGTTTCTTACAAGGCGTGAAAAAAGGCACATTTACCGTACCGGGTGATGGTGTAATTAATTTTAAACCGATTTTTGATGTGCTTGAAAAATACGATTATAAAGGCTGGATGGTGGTGGAAGCGGAACAAGATCCCGCCATTGCTAATCCATTTGAATATGCCTTAAAAGGTCGCCAATACATAAAACAAACAGCGGGGATTTAACCATGATTAAAATTGGAATTATCGGAGCCGGCCGAATCGGACGAGTACACGCCGAAAGTTTAACGAAATATGTCAAAGGAGCTGAAATCAAAGCCATTTCTGATGTTAATGTCACTGACGAATTAATAATTTGGGCAAAATCAAAAGGTATCCCTCAGATTTATACTGATTACCAAGCTATTTTGCAAGATCCTGACATTGATGCCGTACTGGTTTGTTCTTCAACTAATACCCACGCACTAATTTCCATTGAAGCGGCTCAAGCCGGTAAACATATCTTCTGTGAAAAACCGATTGATTCGGATATTGAGAAAATTAAGGAAGTATTATCCGAAGTAGAAAAAGCCAATGTGAAATTCCAAGTCGGCTTTAACCGCCGTTTCGATCATAACTTTAAAGCGATTAAAGAGCGTGTTTTGGCAGGCGATATTGGTGAACCGCATATTATTCGGGTAACCTCAAGAGATCCTGATGCCCCACCGATTGAGTATGTTAAAGTATCCGGCGGAATGTTCTTTGATATGACCATTCACGATTTTGATATGATTCGTTATTTATCCGGCAGCGAAGTGACCGAAGTTTATGCCTGTGGCGGAGTATTGGTGAATCCTGAAATTGGTAAAGCAGGTGATATTGATACCGCAGTCATTACCCTAAAATTAGCAAATGGTGCTATTGGCGTTATTGATAACAGTCGTAAAGCAGTATATGGCTACGATCAACGTGCGGAAGTCTTCGGTTCTAAGGGTACAGTGCAAACCCGTAATGATACGGATTCAACGGCGATTTATTCTTGTGCACAAGGAGTCATCGCGGAAAAACCGAAGTATTTTTTCTTAGAACGCTATATGCAATCTTTCGCCGACGAAATGCAATGTTTTATTGATGCAATCATTAATGATACCCCTACGCCGGTAAACGGCAATGACGGCTTACAACCCGTCTTAATCGCCATTGCGGCAAAACGTTCCTTAGATGAAGGGCGTCCGGTAAAATTAAATGAAATAGTATAAGTTTTAAAACTAAAAATATCCCGTAGAAATCTTTTTTACGGGATATTTTATTATAATCAAACAAAAGTCTAGTGATAACGAGAAGATTACCTTGTGTCAATTCTTGCTTCAATGGCATTTTGTTGTTTTGACTGACCGGAAACATTTCACACACTGGACATAGAATGGATATGGGACGTACCGCAGATATTTTATACAAAGATAAAAATCGTTGTAACGGATTGCTCTTCACCTTGTAGAAGGTCGATTTCAGTATGCCGACATTATAATTCTGCGGGTAAAAGCATTTCTGTAACTCTACCTTAAATTTCTTTACTATTTTGGAGTGATTTATTTTTTGCTTTTAATTATAGGAAAAATAGATCAATTAAAATTAGTTACCATAAAAATTAAATGTGACACCCATCACAAATTTAATAAAAATAAAATGACAATAATTAATTATATTGATATGGTGTTGAGGATATATTTTTATATCAATCGGTGGTTGTATTTCTATCAACTATTACACAATATAGGTAAATTTATGTTTACTTTAATCCTACTTACTCGCTCTTGGTTCGTTATCGATCCTAAACTCCGTTTCTATTTTCCATAAAATTTTCTTATCTCCCCTATTTGCCTTCATAGCAAGTATCTTTATAAGCTAAATTAATACGAACAATTTAGTAGTTTTTTTCTTGCGATGAAATACCCCTGTATTTATTTAATGATCACTTTTATTGTTTGACAAAAGTGCTACGTCTCTTTTTTAATTAAATTAAGGATTTTATTATGCAAAATTTTAAACATTTACCAGAACCTTTCCGTATTCGTGTCATTGAACCGGTTAAAAGAACAACAATAGAATATCGTGCCCAAGCAATATTAAATGCCGGAATGAATCCATTTTTATTAGATAGCGAAGATGTATTCATTGACTTATTAACTGATAGCGGTACCGGTGCAATAACGCAAGATATGCAGGCTGCAATGCTTAGAGGTGATGAAGCTTATAGCGGTAGTCGCAGTTATTACGCCTTAGCTAATACTGTCAAAGAAATTTTTGGTTACGAATATACAATACCAACTCACCAAGGACGTGGTGCCGAACAAATCTATATTCCTGTATTAATCAAAAAACGGGAACAGGAAAAAGGTTTGGATAGAAAAAAAATGACGGTATTTTCTAACTATTTTTTTGACACAACGCAAGGACATAGCCAGATTAATGGTGCAGCTGTTTGCAATACCTATACTAAAGAAGCCTTTGATACAAGCATTAATTACGATTTTAAGGGTAACTTTGATTTAGAAAAACTAGAACAAGGTATTTTATCAGTAGGTGCTGAAAACGTTCCTTATATTGTTTGTACAATTACCTGTAACTCAGCTGGAGGTCAACCGGTTTCCATTGAAAATATGAAAGGTATGTATGAAATTGCTAAAAAATACGATATTCCGGTTATTATGGATTCAGCCCGTTTTGCCGAGAATGCCTATTTTATTCAACAACGAGAAAAAGGATATCAAAACTGGAGTATAGAACAGATTACCTATGAATCATATCGTTATGCTGATGTATTAGCGATGTCAGCTAAAAAAGATGCGATGGTACAAATGGGAGGTTTATTATGCTTTAAAGACAGTACTATGGAAGATGTTTATAACGAATGTAGAACATTATGTGTTGTACAAGAAGGGTTTCCGACTTACGGAGGCTTGGAAGGTGGTGCCATGGAACGCTTGGCTGTTGGTTTACGTGATGGTATGCGTCAAGACTGGTTGGCTTATCGTATTAGTCAAATTGAATATTTGGTAAATGGGTTAGAAAAAATTGGCGTAGCTTGCCAGCAACCTGGAGGGCACGCAGCCTTTGTTGATGCCGGTAAATTACTACCGCATATTCCTGCTGATCAATTTCCCGCACAAGCTCTTTCTTGTGAACTCTACAAAGTGGCAGGAATAAGGGCGGTTGAGATTGGTTCATTTTTATTAGGGCGCGATCCAAAAACAGGATTACAATTACCCTGTCCGGCAGAATTATTACGCTTAACCGTTCCTCGAGCAACCTATACGCAAACCCATATGGATTTTATTATTGAGGCTTTTGCGAAAGTGAAAGAAAATGCAAAAAGTATTAAAGGCTTAACCTTTACTTATGAACCTAAAGTATTGCGCCATTTCACTGCTCGTTTAAAAGAAATTTAATAAATATCAACCGCACTTTATGAAGTGCGGTTTTTTATTATTCCGCAAATATCTAATATCTATGCTTTAGCATAGATAGGGAGTTTCTATGTCGAAAAAACCTTCTATTTTGGGTGGAGCCTGTATTATTGCCAGTGTATGTGTCGGAGCAGGAATGTTAGGACTACCAACCTCCGGGGCTGGCTCTTGGACAATTTGGTCAAGTCTGACCATCATTTTTACAATGAGCATAATGACATTATCAGGATGGCTTTTACTGGAAGCCTATAAAGATTTTGATCTTCGTGTTTCCTTTAGTTCCGTTACACAGCAAATTTTAGGACGAAAAATTAATATCTTAAATAATTTGGCAGTCTATTTTGTTGGAGGGATTCTGTTGTATGCTTATATTACTGCCTCCGGTAGAATTATTGATGAACTCACCGCTCAATATATTTCTCTAGGGCAATTCAGCAGCAGAATTTGGTCAGTTATTTTTGTCCTTATTTTCTCATTCTTCGTATGGCATTCTACACGTCTAGTTGACCGTGTTTCCGTTATTTTAATCATTTTTATGGGCATTACTTTCATTATCAGCTGCTATGGACTAACGTTAAATATTGATTTATCTACGCTATTCGATCTACAGACTGAAAATAGTCAATATGCGCCTTATGCTATAGCAATGTTACCTGTTGTATTAACCTCTTTTGGCTATCATCATTCGGTTTCGACAATGCGTGCCTATTACGGTGAAGAACAAAAAGCAAAGTATACGATTCTAGGTGGAACTTTAATCGCTTTAGCTTTCTATTTACTTTGGCTTTTTAGCATTTTTGGTAATTTACCCCGTGATCGATTCGTAGAAATTATAGCGAATGACGGTAATCTGGAAATTCTCTTAAATGCTCTCGGCTCTACAATAGAATCAGGTTCAATAAAGCAAGCTCTCAATGCCTTCTCTGTTTCGGCTATTTTATCTTCTTTTATTGGGGTTGGATTAGGTGTATTTGATTTTCTGGCTGATTTATTTAAATTTGATAATAGTCGTTACGGTAGAACAAAATCGTGGTTAGCAACATTCCTACCTCCGTTAATATTATCCGTCATATTTCCGCTAGGTTTCTTAAAAGCTATTGGCTATGCCGGTGCTATTGCTACTATTTGGGCTTGCATCATTCCTTCCGTCTTAGTCTATAAAGTAAGACAAAAAGAAACAAATAATCCCTTTATTGTATGCGGGGGAACTCCTTTACTACTACTTATTATTTTGTTTGGGATATTGACCGCACTTTTCCATTTTTTAGCAATGTTTAATTATTTACCTGTCTTTACAGGATAAAGACCTAAATTAATAGGCGTAGCGACTACGCCTATTACGATATTTAGCTATACAAAGTTTATAGCTATAAGAATATGTAAGGAATAATCCACAAAGTGCTTGTCAATTTTTCACGTTCCTCTTTAAGAAAATTAAGTCTAAGTCCTTATAGGATAAGCGAAAAACGTACGTTCTACGTGCGGATTCTTATTGAAAAAACATAGTTAAAATCAACCGCACTTCCCTAATGCAAGTATTGGTAATCTCCCATATGTTTCTCAAATAAGCGCTAATCAACAATTCTTAAATGTGATGCCGATTTAGTAATCGATTTCTTTTTCACCGCTTTTGGTTTATCTACAACTTCTGTAAAATCATTCGGTTGATCCGTATCCGGCTCACCATTTAATTCATCATAAATGGCTTCCGGTTCAAACATCACACCATCGCCGTTTTCACGAGCGTAAATAGCAAGCACGGCCCCCATTGGAATATAGAGCTCGCGAGATACACCTTTAAAGCGGGCGTTAAATTGAATGAAGTCGTTTGTTAATTGTAAATTTCCGGTAGCATTGGTGGAAAGATTTAATACAATCTGTCCGTCTTTCACATATTCACTCGGCACATTCACCCCCCAGTAGGTCGCATCTACGACGAGATAAGGTGTAAAATCATTATCAACGAGCCAATCATAATATGCCCTTAATAAATAAGGTCGCTTTGGAGAGAATTTATAATCCATTACTTATCATCCATTAAATTTTTAGGTGCGGCCTCACCGACTGATTGTAAAAACGAATCACGACTAAATACGCGATCCATATAACCTTTTAATGCTTTACTGCCCGCACCGGTAAATTCAATACCGAATTGTTTTAGTTTCCATAATAATGGCGCGACATAACAATCGACTAAGCTAAACTCTTCACTCATAAAATAAGGCATTTGTTGGAAAATAGGCGAAACAGCTAACAATTCTTCTTTTAAATGTTTTAAAATTTCTGCACGTTCTATTTCACTACCCTTTTCAGCTTTTAATAATGCCGGATACCAATCTTGCTCAATACGCAGCATTAAAAGACGGGTTTTACCACGGGCAATAGGATAAACAGGCATAAGCGGAGGGTGAGGAAAACGTTCGTCCAGATATTCCATAATAATACGTGAATTAAACAACACTAAATCACGATCAACTAATGTAGGCAAAGTACCATAAGGATTTAATTCCATTAAATCCTCTGATAAAGAATGCGGATCAACTTCTTCATTTTCATAAGCTACGCCCTTCTCCGCTAATACAATTTTCACTTGATGACAGTAAATATCATCTTTATTTGAAAAAAGTGTCATGATAGAACGTTTACTTGATGCATTGGACATTGATTCCTCCGAAGATCCAAACTTAAAAATAATAGATATTGCTAAAGGGCTGGCATTTTACCATAAATAGCGTTAAAAAAGCCAAGAAAATCTTTTTTTCTCTTTATATTCAGTATGTTATGAATATGTTTATTTTTGAACCATAAAAAAAGCAGAGAAAGATCTCTGCTTTTTGAAATAAAAATAAAAATTAACGTTTTGAGTATTGCGGACGACGACGTGCCTTGTGTAAACCCACTTTTTTACGTTCAACACGACGAGCATCACGAGTAACGAAGCCTGCAGCACGAAGTGCCGGGCGTAACGTTTCATCATACTCAATTAACGCACGAGTGATACCATGACGGATTGCACCCGCTTGACCGGAAACACCACCACCTTTAACTGTGATGTACAAGTCTAATTTATCAGTTAATTCAACCAATTCTAACGGTTGACGCACCACCATGCGCGCAGTTTCGCGACCGAAGTAAACGTCTAATTCACGTTGGTTGATAGTGATTTTACCACTGCCCGGTTTGATAAATACACGAGCTGAAGAGCTTTTGCGGCGACCTGTGCCGTAGTTTTGATTCTCTGCCATATTCTGAACCTCGTGATTAAATATCTAAAACTTGTGGTTGTTGTGCAGCGTGTTGATGTTCAGCACCTGCATATACTTTTAATTTACGGAACATTGCGCGACCTAATGGACCTTTCGGCAACATACCTTTAACCGCAATTTCAATCACTGCTTCAGGACGGCGTGCGATCATTTCTTTAAAAGTCGCTTGTTTGATACCACCTACATAGCCGGTATGCCAGTAGTAAAGTTTATCTGTTTCTTTACGACCGGTTACTGCCACTTTATCGGCATTGATAACGATGATGTAATCACCGGTATCTACGTGTGGAGTGTACTCAGCCTTGTGTTTACCACGAAGACGACTTGCTAATTCAGTCGCTAAACGACCTAAAGTTTTACCTGTCGCATCTACTACGTACCAGTCGCGTTTAACCGTTTCCGGTTTTGCTACAAAAGTTTTCATTAATTAATTACCAAAAATTAGTTTGATACCCAGTGTTCTTCTGAACACAACCGTTAATCTTAATCCTCACCCCTTCGAGTGTGATTTTCGATAAAATAATGCACGATGGGAATTCGTGCATTTACAGGGTCGGTGTATTATACATATTTTCCTAGCAAATGCTAATTTTTTATGCAAAAAACTCATAATATATCTATGAGTGTAATTAATGTATTTAATGAATTTATTCAAATTGACTAATACATAAAGTTATTTTATTTTGGAGCTACAACATCATTCAATTTCTAATAGGAAGAAAAAAATGAGCTATGCAAAAGAAATCAATAATTTGAATCAAAACATTGCTGACTTTAATAAAAAGATCAACATTTCTTTTGAATTTTTTCCACCCAAAAATGAAAAAATGGAAAATATGCTGTGGGAATCAATTCTACGTTTAAAAGTACTGGAACCTAAATTTGTTTCTGTCACCTATGGCGCAAATTCCGGCGAACGGGATCGTACACACAGCATTGTAAAAGCCATTAAACAGGAAACAGGGTTGGTCGCAGCCCCTCACCTGACCGGTATTGATGCAACGCCGGAAGAATTAAAACAAATTGCTAAGGATTATTGGAACAGTGGTATCCGTCATATTGTTGCCTTACGCGGTGATGAGCCGAAAGGTTATGAAAAAAAACCTTTTTATGCTTCAGATTTAGTAGAGCTACTCCGCTCTGTGGCTGATTTTGATATTTCCGTTGCAGCTTATCCTGAAGTTCACCCTGAAGCAAAATCCGCACAGGCAGATTTAATCAACTTGAAACGAAAAATTGATGCCGGTGCAAATCATGTTATTACTCAATTTTTCTTTGATATTGATAGTTATCTACGTTTCCGTGATCGTTGTGCTTCTATTGGTATTGAAGCTGAAATTGTGCCGGGTATCTTACCCGTTACAAACTTCAAACAACTTCAAAAAATGGCTTCTTTCACAAATGTAAAAATTCCGACTTGGTTAACAAAAGCCTACGAAGGATTAGAGGATGATCCCGCCACACGTAATCTTGTTGCGGCAAGTGTAGCAATGGATATGGTAAAAATTTTATCCAGCGAAGGGGTAACGGATTTCCATTTCTATACACTAAATCGAAGTGAATTAACCTACGCCATTTGCCATATGCTGGGTGTTCGTCCAAAATCTTAAAATACAAAAGTGCGGTTAATTTCAACCGCACTCTTCATTCCTAAATTCGTCTTACTTGCCAAAAAGTTTTATTCCAAAACGGTGAACTCATTGAGGAATAAATTACCCCGCCTTTTGTGGAAGCATGAAGAAATTTATCATCTTTCACATAAATCCCCACATGGTACCCATTTGGCCCGCGACCTGTTTTAAAGAAGATTAAATCACCGGTTTGAATATCTTCTTTACGAACTAACTTTCCATATTTAGCCTGATCTTTTGTGGTTCTAGGCAAGGTAATATTAAATCGATCAAAGAAGGTTTTTTGAACAAATCCCGAACAATCTACACCTTTACGGGACTTCCCTCCTAAAACATAAGGTGTTCCCGCCCATTCATATTGTTGTTCACTCAGCAAAGTAATTGCCATGATAGGATCATCAATCTGACCTTTATAATTAATTGCATAATTCTCTTGTTTGAAATTTCCAGAGGAACACGCAAATAATGTTACTAGACTTGATACAAAAAATAATATTTTTATTCGTTTCATCTTATTAACAAGGATAAAAAGTGCGGTCAAAAACAACCGCACTTTTTCATCTCCTAAATTATTGACTCACTTTCGCCTTTTCAACACGCGCCCGCAACTTCTGACCCGGTTTAAATGCAACAACCCGGCGCGCCGAAACCGGTATGCTTTCCCCTGTTTTAGGGTTACGACCCGGACGAGAAGATTTATCACGTAATTCAAAATTACCAAACCCTGATAATTTCACATCGTCGCCAGATTCCAGGGATAATCGAATTTCTTCAAAAAAATCATCCACCAGTCTCTTCGCTTCTAATTTCTGTAACCGATATTCTTCAATTAAAAATTCGGTTATATCCATCTTGGTCAGTGTCATAAGTTTAGTCTCTTAATTCAGCATTGAAACGTTGTTTAACTTCATTTAAAACAGCTGAAATAACCCTATTGATTTCATCATCTTCTAAGGTTTTTTCATTGTCTTGAATGGTTAAACTGATAGCAAGGCTTTTTGCACCACTTGGCACGCCAATGCCTTTATATACATCAAATAAATTCACCTGGGTGAGTTTCTCTCCTCCGGCTTTCTTACAAGCGTCAAGGACATCACCTGCTGAAATTTCGTCGGCAACAACCAAGGCTAAATCGCGACGGTTAGCAGGGAATTTTGAAATCTCCCTGGCTTGTACGACAGTACGATTTGCAATAGGTTTCCATAAAATTTCAAATACCACCACTTTTCCATTTAATCCCAATTTTTGAGAGATTAAAGGGTGAATCGTACCGATAAAGCCTATTTCTTTGCCATCTAATTCAATACCGGCAGATTGTCCCGGGTGCAAGGCATCAAATGTTTTTGCCACAAAACGTACGTTGCCGCCAACACCGGTTAAGGAAAGCAAACTTTCTAGATCACCTTTTAAATCAAAGAAATCTACAGGTTCCGCTTTACCATTCCAGCTTTCATTTTTAACTGAACCACTAATCACCGCACTGAGAACAAATTCTTGGCGAACACCAAATTCTGCATTCGCATCCGGAATAAAACGCAAACCGGTTTCAAATAAGCGCACACGGTTTTGTTGACGGTTTTGGTTATACAATACTGCCCCAAGTAGCCCGCTTAGTAATGACACTCTCATTGCCGACATTTCAATAGAAATCGGATTTGGCAACACGAGTGCTTCTTGATGAGGATGTAATAAAGATTGAACTTTTGGATCAACAAAGCTATAAGTAATGGCCTCTTGATAATCCGAGTCAACAAGTGCGGCTTTAATGCGGGCTAAATCTAAATCCGCTTCTTTATGTTCACGCATACGCAAATGCGCCAGCGGTGCATTGTTTGGAATACTGTTGTAGCCGTAAATACGAGCGACTTCCTCAATGAGATCTTCTTCGATTTCAATATCAAAACGCCAGCTTGCAGAAGTTACCGTCCAAACACCATTTTCATACTGTGTATTAAAACCAAGACGGTTAAAAATGTCGGTTACCGTTTCGGTTTCAATATGATGACCGAGTAACGCATCTAATTTTTCACGACGAAGCTGAACGTTTTTTACTTTCGGTAAAAATTCTTCATTTACCGCTTCACTAATTTCACCGGCTTCACCACCACAAATTTCAAGCAATAACGCTGTTGCTCGTTCCATTGCATTACGTGCTAATTCAAAATCAACACCTCGTTCAAAACGGTGCGAAGCATCAGTGTGCAAACCATACTGTCTTGCACGACCGGAAATCGCCAACGGTGCAAAGAAAGCCGATTCTAAAATAACATCTTTCGTTTCAGCGGTAACACCGCTCGCTTGCCCTCCAAAGATCCCTGCCATTGCGAGCGGTCCGTTTTGATCTGCGATAACTAATGTATTTGTTTGTAACTTTGCCGTTGAACCGTCTAATAAAATAAGGGACTCACCTTCTTTCGCTAAACGAACTTGCACCGGCTGTGCGACTTTTGCCGCATCAAAAGCATGCATAGGCTGCCCGAGTTCAAGCAAAATATAGTTTGTTATATCGACAATCGGATCAATAGAACGAATACCGCAGCGACGTAATTTTTCTTGCATCCAAATCGGTGATTGCGCTTTTACGTTCACATTTTTGATAACGCGTAATAAATAGCGCGGGCAAGCTTCAGGAGCTTTAAGCTCGATTTCAACTTTATCCGAAATGGTTGCAGGAACCGCTTCAAAGTGCGGTCGATTTACCGATAGTTTATTTACGACACCAATTTCACGGGCAATACCGGCAATACTTAAACAATCCGCACGGTTTGGAGTTAAACTGACTTCGATAGCCTGATCATTTAAATTTAAATAATCACGTAAATTTACACCAATCGGCGCATCAAGCGGTAATTCGATAATACCGTCTGTCTCTACATTAATGCCTAATTCGGAGAAAGAACAAAGCATTCCTTCCGAAGGTTGACCGCGTAATTTCGTTTTCTTAATTTTGAAATTTCCTGGTAACACTGCGCCTTCAATAGCGCAAGCGACTTTTAGACCTTGGCGACAATTCGACGCGCCACACACGATATCCAGTAATTTATCACCACCGACATTCACTTTAGTAACACGTAATTTATCTGCATCCGGATGTCGTGCACATTCAATAACTTCCCCAACCACGACACCGGTAAACTCTCCTGCTACATTTTCTACGCCATCAACTTCTAAACCAAGCATGGTAATTTGTTCACATAATTGCTCCGTAGAAATCGCCGGATTAACCCATTCTCTTGCCCATTGTTCACTAAATTTCATTATTCTTTATCCTTTAAATTTATTGCGTTCTCTTATTTGTGAAAATATCCGAAAAATAATTATTTAAATTGCTTTAAAAAACGTAAATCATTTTCAAAGAATGAACGTAAATCTGTGACGTTGTAGCGCAACATTGTTAAACGCTCAACGCCCATTCCCACAGCAAAGCCTGAATATTCATTCGGATCAATACCTACATTACGTAATACATTTGGGTGAACCATTCCGCAACCTAACACTTCAAGCCATTTGCCGTTTTTCCCCATTACATCCACCTCGGCCGAAGGCTCTGTAAATGGAAAATAGGAGGGGCGGAAACGTACTTGCAAGTCTTCTTCAAAGAAAGCGCGCAAGAAGTCATGCAACAATCCTTTTAACTCTGTAAAGTTTGCTTTTTTATCTACATAGAGTAATTCAATTTGGTGAAACATCGGCGTGTGGGTTTGATCGTAGTCATTACGGTAAACACGCCCCGGTGCCATAATGCGAATTGGTGGTTGCATTTTTTCCATGGTACGAATTTGCACGCCTGAAGTTTGTGTACGAAGCAATAATTCCGGGTTAAACCAAAAAGTATCGTGATCAGCACGTGCCGGGTGATGTTTTGGAATGTTTAACGCATCAAAATTGTAGTAATCGCTTTCTATTTCCGGCCCATTTTCTACTGAAAAACCAAGTTCTGAAAAAAATTGTGTTACCCGATTTATCGTTATCGTTACCGGATGTAGCCCACCTTTTTCCGTTCTTCTTCCCGGTAACGTCACATCCACACGCTCTTTTTCTAATTTCGCATTAAGCTCGGCATTTTCCCACTCTGCTTTTTTGGCGTTTAAAAATTCAATAGCAGCCTGTTTCGCTTCATTAATTTTAGCTCCTATTGCCGGACGTTCTTCCGCCGCAACATTACGAAGTTCTTGCATTAATTGAGTAAAATGACCCTTTTTCCCAAAATATTCGACACGAATTTCGTCCAGTGCAGCTAAACTCTTATCTTCGATCGAATCAATCGCCGATTTTGCTTTCTCAACAAGCTCTTTCAGATGTTGCATAATTTCCTCTGATTATTTTCTCTTCTCTAGTCTAAAAACGGTCTTAATGATAATACCAATACGCTAAAAAATCACGTACTTATTTGGATTCTCTGCATTTTATTATGCCCTTTTCAATCTAGGTAAATATTTAAAATTTTGACTCTCGTCACAGAAATTATTAAAAATTCTTTTAAAATAAATTTAAATGTTTTCTCTAGGAGGTGGCTATGTGGAAATCTATTTCTCAAGTATTGGCTGAGCAATTCGGTGCTTATTATTCAATTAAGAAAAAAGAATGTATTCATCGAGGAGAAATGCATAAAGCTTGGATAATTAGTGATGGTATTCAACCGGTTTTTGTTAAAGCGAATGAAAAATCCTATCGCTCGATGTTTCGTGCAGAAGCCGATCAACTAGAAATATTACGAAAAACGACCGCACTTAATGTCCCTATGGTTTATGGTGTGGGTTGCTCTCAAAATCATAGTTTTCTTCTTTTATAAGCCCTTGATATTCAGCAACAATCTTCCCTTACGGAAGAATTTGGTTACCAACTTGCTCAGTTACACCAAATTTCCGGCACAAAATTTTACGGACTAGATTTTGATACTTGGTTGGGTTCTGTCTATCAACCGAATAAATGGCATAGCAATTGGGCAAAATTTTTTAGTGAGCAACGCATCGGTTGGCAATTACAATTATGTAAAGATAAAGGCCTTGATTTTGGTAACATTGATGAGATCGTTCAATCCGTTGCTCAAAAACTGGCAAAGCATAACCCTAAGCCCTCGCTATTACACGGTAATTTATGGATTGAAAACGTTTGCATTGTAAGCAATCAAACTTTTACTTATGATCTTTCTTGTTATTGGGGGGATAGAGAGTGTGATCTTGCTTTTACAGAACTTTTCGAGCCGTTCCCTAAAAAATTCTATGCAAATTATGACCGCACTTTTCCTATTGATTGGGATGGTTATCAACAAAGAAAAAATCTTTATCAACTTTACTACTTATTGAATTTTAGTCATCGTTTTTTAGGAAATTACATTCATCTTACTCAAGAAACCTTGAATAAAATTTTAGCAAATTAATGTACAAAAACAAAAATAGCATAACGGGTTTGTTATGCTATTTTCGTTATCTTCAGTTAAAAACTATTTTTGATAAAGAGGTGTTGGGCCTTGAGTTCCGCCGTTAATCTCTCCACCTTCCTGCAATTTGAGTACAGAACCTGAAGAAGTAACTTCTACACGACGATTAGGACGTAAACAATCTTTTTCTTCTTGGCTTGCGTGGCGGAAACCCTCACATGCTTTAACCTGAGGATATTTACCGTAACCGATAGCTGTAATTTGAGCCGTTACACCCTCTTCAATTAAACGTGCTTTAACACGATTTGCACGGCGTTGAGAAAGATTCAAATTATAAGCATCAGAACCTAAACGGTCGGTATAACCTGCAACTTTAACATCTTTAGCTCCGGTTGTTTTTAATTGCGCCGCAACGTTATCAACAACTTCTTTACCACGTGGCGTTAAAACATCTTTATCGAAATCAAATAAGAAATCACCGCTTAATGTGAATGAAGCATTGCCGTTACATCCGTTCGGATACCAGAAGAAACTTTGCGCATTGTGATTTTTATCAAATAAAATTTTGTATTGGCAGATTTTATGTACACCGTTTTCGCGATAATTGAACGCGTAATCCCATTCTTCTACGCCATATAAACCTTCAGAAAAATGCGGGCGACCGATTAAGTTATATAATTGATCCTTATTCATACCGCGTTCAATCATACGCACGTTATCCCAGTTCGGCCAAGAACCGAATTGGCTACCATCGTGATTGAAACCCGAACTGTCGATTTTCGGCCACACCAGTTGCGGAACTTGGACACCATCGACATCTTTATATTCAGGCATACCTTCTGCGGTAATTTTGCTTAAATTACCGCAAGCTGCCACTGTCGCAACAGCAACAGCGGAAAATAAAATACGAGATAATTTCATGTTTCTTTTTACCTTTTGATTACTAAACTGTGTATTCCTAAAAAACAAGGAAACGGACAACTAAACTTTATAAATTCCAAGCAAGAAAACTATAAAAGTTTCGGACGCTTATACTAATCGTAAAACCTGATTTTGTAAATATTAAACTATATTGGATTTTTAATTCACAATTACTCTTTCATAGATTCAATGCAAGTTTAGCGAATAAAATCCTGTGAGTTTTTATTCATATATCTTTGTAAAAGCGCCGCTACGCTTTCTTCCGCTTGATGACCTAATTTTTGTAGTAACGGTTTCTTTACTTTATAACTGACACTAATGACAGATTTCTTCTCTTTCATTGCTTCAAGTAAAAGATCATCACTGGTCGAAATACCATCAACAAGCCCTAAATCAAGAGCCTGTGAACCAAACCAATGTTCACCGGTTGCGATCTTATCGATATCCAAGTGCGGTCGATTCTGACCCACAAATTGTTTAAATAGTAGATGAGTTTCCTCAAGTTCTTGCTGAAATTTTTGTTTTCCCTTCTCCGTATTTTCACCTAATACCGTCACCGTACGTTTAAATTCTCCGGCAGTCATGACATCCACATCAACGTCATGTTTTTTCAGTAAGCGATGAATATTTGGGATTTGAGCAACAACACCGATAGAGCCGATAATCGCAAAAGGGGCGGAAATAATTTTATCCGCAACACAAGCCATCATATATCCCCCGCTCGCCGCGACTTTATCAACCGCAACCGTAAGTTTAATTCCTTTTTTCCTAATACGTGCCAATTGTGAAGCCGCCAAGCCATAACCATGAACTACCCCGCCCGGGCTTTCTAAACGTAGCAAAACTTCATCATCCGATTTTGCAACATTAATAATCGCTGAAATTTCTTCACGAAGTGCGGTCGTTTGCGAAGCGGAAATATCGCCTTTAAAATCTAAAACATAAACGCAAGGCTTAGACTCATCAATCTTTTCACCTTTTTTTAGCTTTGCTTTCAAGGTTTTCGCTTTTTGCTTTTCCGCTTTTTTCTCAACTTTTGCTTGTTGTTTTAATTCTTCTTCAGATAAATGGAAATCACGCAAATGTTTCACCGTTTCTTCAAAATGCTCGGATAAATCCGTAACAACAAGTTCCCCCTGCACACCCGCTTTATGCTGGCGTGCAGAAATAATAAAAGCGGCAACGGCAGCAATGATAAGTAATAGGGTTAAAACCTCTAAAATAAAAATACCGTATCCGGTTAAAATATCTGACCACATAAAATGCTCTCCTCATGTTATAAGCCGTACATTCTACCCGACTCTGACTATAAGTCCTAACTTTCTTATGGAAAATTTTGTGATTTAAGGTAAACTAAGTGCGCTTTTTTCTACCTATTTTTATGCTTAGAGGTTTATATGTTTAAAATTGCATCTATTGCTGATGTACTACAAGAAAAAATCGCCATTGGCGAAACCGTTACTGTTCGCGGTTGGGTACGTACCCGCCGAGATTCTAAAGCGGGTTTATCATTTTTAGCCGTGTATGACGGCTCTTGCTTTGATCCGATTCAAGCAATTATCAATAACGATATAGAAAATTACGAAAGCGAAGTATTACGTCTAACAACAGGTTGCTCTGTTATTGTAACCGGGAAAATCGTTGAATCACCTGCGGAAGGTCAAGCTGTTGAATTACAAGCTGAAAAAGTGGAAGTGACAGGGTTTGTAGAAGATCCGGATACCTACCCAATGGCGGCTAAACGCCATTCTATCGAATACTTACGCGAGGTGGCACACCTACGTCCGCGCACAAATATTATCGGTGCGGTAGCACGTGTTCGCCACTGTTTAGCACAAGCTATTCATCGTTTCTTTCACGAACAAGGTTTCTACTGGGTTGCAACACCGCTTATCACGGCATCCGATACGGAAGGTGCCGGTGAAATGTTCAGAGTATCCACTTTAGATCTTGAAAATCTTCCACGAGATGAAAAAGGTGCGGTCGATTTCACTCAAGATTTCTTCGGCAAAGAATCATTCTTAACCGTATCAGGCCAGTTAAACGGTGAAACCTATGCCTGCGCGCTAAGTAAAATTTATACTTTCGGTCCAACCTTCCGTGCTGAAAATTCTAATACTACCCGCCACTTGGCTGAATTTTGGATGGTAGAACCTGAAGTTGCGTTTGCAACCTTAGCTGACAATGCCAAATTAGCGGAAGATATGTTGAAATATGTATTCCGTGCGGTATTGGCTGAACGTAAAGACGACTTAAAATTCTTTGAAAAACATGTAGACAAAGAAGTTATTACACGTTTAGAAAACTTTGTAAATTCTGACTTTGCTCAAATTGATTACACGGATGCCATTGATGTGTTGCTAAAATCAGGCAAGAAATTTGAATTTCCGGTATCTTGGGGAATTGATCTCTCTTCCGAACACGAACGTTATCTGGCAGAAGAATACTTTAAATCACCGGTTGTCGTGAAAAACTACCCGAAAGACATCAAAGCATTCTATATGCGTTTAAATGATGACGGTAAAACAGTTGCGGCAATGGATGTCTTAGCCCCGGGAATCGGTGAAATCATCGGTGGCTCACAGCGTGAAGAACGCTTAGAAGTATTAGATAAACGTATGGAAGAAATGGGCTTGAATCCGGAAGATTACTGGTGGTATCGCGATCTTCGCAAATATGGTACGGTACCGCACTCCGGTTTTGGACTTGGTTTTGAACGTTTGATTGTATATGTAACCGGAGTACAAAACATCCGTGATGTCATTCCATTCCCTCGTGCACCAAGAAATGCGAATTTCTAATCAACGTGAAGTGATGATCATTTAAAGGATGATTTATAAGCTCACTAACATCGAAAAAAGCAACATTCAAAATGTCGTTTTTATGGCCGCACATAAAAGTGCGGTCAAATTTTTCATTATTATTTAGCACTTGCACAAAACATTGGAAGGAGCATTAGTCGAAGCCGTAACGCACCAAGTAACAAGATTTAATAATGAACGGTGCGTTACGGCTTCGCCTAACGATACCCTACCCTAAGAAATCTCGGAGATAAAATTCTCTTTGTGCAACAGCTACATAATGGTGAAATTTTATATATTTTAAGGAAAGTAATATGAAAAAAATTGAGCAACTTTTTGCAAATAATTTAAGCTGGGCACAGCGAATGAAAGAGGAAAATTCAACCTATTTTAAAGAGCTTGCCGATCATCAAACCCCGCATTACCTTTGGATTGGCTGTTCTGATAGCCGTGTACCGGCAGAAAAGCTGACCAATTTAGAACCCGGTGAATTATTCGTTCACCGTAATGTTGCCAACCAAGTGATTCATACGGATCTCAACTGCCTTTCGGTTGTACAATACGCCGTTGATGTTCTCAATATTGAACATATTATTATCTGCGGACATACCAACTGCGGCGGCATAAAAGCGGCAATGGCAGATAACCAATTGGGACTAATCAATAACTGGCTTCTCCACATTCGTGACATTTGGTTTAAACACAGTCATTTACTTGGCAAACTCACACCGGAAAAACGTGCCGATATGCTCACAAAAATCAATGTGCTCGAACAGGTTTATAACCTTGGGCGTTCTTCCATTGTGAAAAGTGCTTGGGAACGAGGACAAAAACTCTCTCTCCACGGCTGGGTTTACGATGTCAATGATGGCTTTCTTGTGGATCAAGGTGTGGCAGCAACAAGTCGAGAAACCTTGGAAATATCTTACCGTAATGCCATCGCACGCTTATCAACACTGGATGAAGAAAACATTCTAAAGAAAGAACAAACTAATGAATAGCGGTATTATATCAGTTGCACAAAGAAAATTTTATCTCCGAAATTTCTTAGGGTAGGGTATCGTTAGGCGAAGCCGCAACGCACTGCTTCATTATTAAATATTATTACTTGGTGCGCCCCGACGATGATTTGTGCAAGTGTTACATAATACCGGAAAAGCTCGGCTTAGGTTGATTTTCTACAAAAGCCTGTTGAACTCGCCGCTTTACAAACTACAGTGCAACCGGCAACGAAAAAATACAAATTAATTATAAAAAATACCGAATTAGCCAATGCTACCAACAGCTAACCCCGAAAGAACACAAATATTAGCTTTGATTATACAGGGAGAAATCAATCGGCAAATTGCAAAACAGCTGAACATCACCATACGTACCGTGGAGATTCACCGCTCACATATTATGGAAAATATGCAAGCGGAAAGCTTGGCAGAGCTTATCGCTAAAATCAGTCTTTTAAAATAACATGAACCGAAGATATATCCTCTGGAATAGGTTTTATTTTACCTGTTCCGTTTGAACATACATCAAACGATCAATATTGGTGAGGTAATGGCCTAATTCTTGGCTTTCCGGTTTGTGGACATAAGGAATTTTTCCTAATAACGGCGCATCAATATTGTTTTCTAAAAAATCAACAATTTCAGCATAATGACTTAAAAGCGGATTAACCCGATTCGCCACCCAACCAAGTAGAGGCACGCCTAAACTACGAATAGCCTGAACCGTTAACAAGGCGTGATTAATGCAGCCGTCTTTTATTCCTACGACAAGTACAACCGGCATATTTCTATCTTTCACCCAATCACCGAAACTCTTTCCTTCCGCCATTGGGGTTAATAAGCCGAATGCCCCTTCTACAGCAACGGATTGATATTTTTGATTGAGTTTTTCAAGCGTTTTGTTGATTTTATCCAGTTTGATCCTTTTCTTTGCCTCAACCAGCATTGGTAACGTATGATTAAAAGTATAGCTATTGATCTCTTCGTAAAGTACATCTTGTGCGGTTGAATTCACTAATGTGACAACATCACTGTTTTCTTTATTATCATAATCAGACAAAAACTCTTGTCCCACGGGATAAGCACTTGGTTCAGCATTACAGGCAATAGGTTTAAAACCTACAATCTTGATACCTTTATCTTGTAGTGCTTGAATAATTGCACGGCATGCTGTTGTTTTACCAACATTTGTATCAGTCCCTGCAATAAAAAAGCTACTCATTCTATCTCCTTAAAATTCAATTTAATAGGCATAAAAACGACAGCACTAAAAGTGCGGTAGATTTTAAAGGAGTTTTTAAATAAAAAATTTGCGCTAACGCAAGATTTATTATTTTTAGGAGAAAAATAAAACAATTATTTGATCTCACTCAAACTATTAAATAAGCCATCATCTTGCTTCGACATTTGTAGATAAAAACCTTGCGATTCAATTTTCTCTCGAACCTCATTCTTATCGGCATTATGTAACAACTTATTACCAGCCAGATTAAACATCATCACAAGCTCAGGTTTACCAAAATGCGTTAATAATGCATCCGGCACGCTTGAAAAATCATCACGTTTTTGAATATAAAGATAACTCCCCGGCTTTTTCTTACTTCTATAAATCGTACATAACATTATTTTTATCCTTAAAAAAGAAAATCCCTACAGGAAATACCGGTAGGGATTATCAGATTTTAATCTGATCATTTGGTTGCTTCTTTTACTGCATCCATCGCTTCTGAGGCTTTCTCAGTCGCTTGTTCTTTCATTGAAGACATTGCTTCTTTTGCTTCATCCATTTTTTCTGCCGCCGTCTCTTTCATTTCGGTAGCTTTATTTGTTGCTGCATCTTTCATTTCTGCCATGCTGCTTTTCATTTCTTCGACTTTAGAAACCGCAGCGTCTTTTGCTTCTTCAACTTTTGCTTTCGCAGCTTCTTTCACTTCCTCAACTTTTTCTACAGCGGCATCTTTCATTTCAGCCGCTTTTTCCATTGCTTTATCTTTAGCCTCTTCAGCAGTAGATTTTGCCGAGTCCATTGCATTCACAGCCGCTTCTTTTACATCTGATGCCGCTTGTTTTGCGGAATCTTTCACATCTGTCGCCGCATTTACTGCCGCATCTTTTACATCAGCAGCCGCGTTAGTTACCGCATCTTTTGCAGCCTCAACTTTTTGAGAGGTCTCCTGTTTGTCAAAACAGCCTGTTACCGCTAAACTTGCACCTAGTACTAATGCTGCTAATACTGATTTTTTCATTTTTTATCTCCTATAAAGGGTTAAGTAGATTTCCAAAGCTTACCTGCTTTGCACACAATAGTTTACGAAAAAAAATCTAAAAGAAAATACCTTACAACAAAATTTACATTTTATAAAAAAATAAAATTCATGATAAGAAAGTCAATTTATTGTCAACCTATTGAAATATCAGAACTTATAAAAAATTCCCTATTTTAAATTTATTTTTTTGTAAAGATGGAAAATTAAACTAAAGATTATATTTTAACCAAGATTAAAGTATTTCCGGGGGATAATGATAACTAATAATTTCCCCTTTTCCATCTTTCCATTCAAGTTGAGCAATCGTTGCAGGATAAAAATTAATCGGGTTTCGTTTACCATAAAGTTCAGCGACAATTTCACCCACTAAGGGCAAATGTGAAATAATCAGTACAGAGTTGATTCCTTCACTTTTCAATACGGAAAGATAATCCGTAGCCAACACAGCTGAACCATAAGGTGTAATCCCCTCCCAAATTTCAAGATTTGCCTTTAAAATCTCATCAAAAGCCTGATTTACCTGCTCAAAAGTCTCTAACGCACGGACATAAGGGCTAACCAAAACACGTTGAAATGAATTTGTGAACAATTTTAGCCGCTCGCCTTGTGCAAAAGCCTGCTTCTTACCATAAGAGGTGAGATGACGGGCTTTATCTGTTTTTGCTATCACTTCGGATTCACCATGGCGCATAACAAAAATTCTCATATTGCTTTCCTTAGTTACAATAAAAAACGACCACTCTAAAAAAAGAGCGGTCAAAAATCAGTTAATTTGCTTTTACAGCTTCTGCGATTTCTTCGGCACATTGTTGTGCAAGTTCAGCATCTTGACATTCCACCATAACCCGAATTAATGGCTCGGTGCCCGATTTGCGTAATAAAATACGCCCTTTGCCGACTAAACGTTTTTCGACTTCTGCCGCAATAGTTTTTACCGCCTCACTTTCTAATGGATTTGCACCACCGGCAAAACGTACATTAATTAAAACTTGAGGGAATAATTTTACCGCTCCGGCAAGTTCATTTAAAGAAAGTTTATGCTGAACCATTGCCGCTAACACCGCCAATGAAGCAATAATGCCATCACCTGTGGTATTCTTATCAGAAATAATAATGTGGCCGGAATTTTCACCACCAAGTGTCCAACCGTGCTCAACCATTTTTTCCAATACGTAACGATCACCCACATTTGCCCGCACAAAAGGAACGCCTAGCATTTTTAGCGAAACTTCAAGGCTCATATTGCTCATTAATGTGCCGACCACACCACCTTTTAATTGTCCCGAGCGTAATGCTTCACGGGCAATAATAAACAGGATTTGGTCACCATCAACTTTATTGCCAAGATGATCCACCATCATAATTCTGTCGCCATCACCATCATAGGCTAAACCGACATCGGCGTTTACCTCTAACACCTTTTCCTGTAATGCACGCACATCCGTTGCACCACATTTGTCATTGATATTCAGCCCGTTCGGGTTCGTGCCGATCTCAATCACTTCAGCACCCAATTCACGCAAGACATTCGGGGCGATGTGGTAGGTCGCACCATTTGCACAATCGACAACAATTTTATAGCCTTCTAAACCAAGGTGTGCCGGAAATGTGCTTTTACAAAATTCAATATAACGACCGGCAGCATCATTAATACGACTAGCCTTACCCAACTCTGCGGATTCAACACAATCCATCGGTTGTTCAAGCATTGACTCAATGGCTTCCTCAATCTTATCGGGCAATTTTGTCCCCTGTGCAGAGAAAAATTTAATCCCGTTATCGTAATAAGGATTATGAGATGCGGAAATCACAATTCCCGCTTCAGCCCGAAAGGTACGGGTTAAATAAGCAATTGCCGGGGTCGGCATCGGGCCGGTAAATGCAGCAGATAATCCGGCTGCGGCTAAACCAGCCTCTAATGCGGATTCTAACATATAACCGGAAATGCGGGTATCTTTACCGATTAGCACGGTTTTTGAACCTTGAGAAGCTAATACTTTACCTGCCGCCCAACCTAACTTTAGTGCAAAATCAGGAGTGATCGGATAAGTTCCCACTTTTCCACGTACACCGTCCGTGCCAAAATATTTACGATTTGCCATAATAAAATTCCTTTAATTTTCGATTAATTAAGCGTTTTGCATTGCCTGCCAAATTTTAAGAACATCAGATGTTGCCGCCACATCATGTACACGCAGAATTTTTGCCCCGTTTTGAGCGGCAATTAATGCCCCGGCTGCACTACCTACAGCTCTTTCTTCAACAGGTTTATCCAACACCGCCCCAATCATTGATTTACGCGACATTCCGACAAGTACCGGATAGCCTTCTCCACAAAAAACGTTTAATTGCTGTAATAACTTGTAGTTGTGTTGAACTGTTTTACCAAAACCAAACCCCATATCCCAAATTAAGTTTTCTTTTTTCACACCAGCCGTAATACATTCTTTCGTTCGTTTATGTAAAAAATCAAACACCTCTTGGACTACATTTTCGTAATGTGGATTTGTTTGCATTGTACGTGGCTGCCCTTGCATATGCATAATACAAACCGGTAACGCTAATTCCACCGCAACTTGTAACGCACTCGGTTCTTGTAAGGCACGAATATCATTGATTAAATTCATTCCAACCTTCGCCGCTTCCCGCATAACCACAGCTTTTGAAGAATCAACGGAAATCCAACAATCAAAACGTTGACGCACTGCCTCCACTAAGGGAACAACACGCTGAAGTTCTTCCTGTTCCGATACATCATCTGCCATCGGGCGTGTGGATTCACCGCCGATATCAATAATTGTCGCACCTTCATTTAGCATTTTTTCTACTTGAAACAATGCCTTATCAAGATTAAAAAATTGTCCGCTATCAGAAAAAGAATCCGGTGTAAAATTTAAAATTCCCATAATTTGGGGCATTGCTAAATCAAGACATTTGTTATTTGCGTAAAGTTTCATAAAGTGCGGTTAATTTTTAAGGTGAATTTAAACCGGCAAATTATAACGGAATCCGATAAAGAAAAGAATAAATAAGTCAGTAAATCGGTAAGTCGCTGATGATTACCATCTACTTAAAATGAGAAATCAGGAATTAGAGTGAAATAAACGGGATTAACCGAGGGAAAGATTTGACATAAATTTGAATTTTTTCCGATTAACGTGAAAAATTTAACGTCTTTACTGATCACAAAAAGTCTCGTTTTTCTTACTAAGAAAGCCTCTGTAAAGGTGATCAAATTTCGAATTTGATCACCTATGTTAAATAATAAAAATATATCGGTTATATCTGCTCAATAACGATCGCAACACCTTGCCCACCACCAATACAAAGTGTTGCAAGCCCAAATTGCCGTTGGCGGGCAATCATATTGTATAGAAGTGAGACTAAAATTCGAGCACCACTTGCTCCGATAGGATGTCCCAGTGCAATTGCGCCACCATTTAAATTTGTTTTATCCATATCTAATTTGAGCTCTCGAGCAACCGCAAGACATTGTGCAGCAAAAGCCTCATTAGCTTCGATTAAGCCAATATCCGTAAGATTTAGGCCCGCTTTAGTAAGTGCTTTTTGTGTAGCAGGAATTGGACCTAATCCCATTAAAGCCGGCTCAACTCCCGCACTGGCATAACTGCGAATACGGGCAAGAGGCGTAATGCCGAGATCTTTTGCTTTGCCTTCACTCATCAATAATAGAGCTGCTGCACCATCATTGATACCGGAAGCGTTCCCTGCGGTTACCGTTCCTTCTTTTTTAAATGCGGGGCGCAATTTAGCCAACCCTTCTAAGGAAGTATTTGATTTAGGATATTCATCCAGCGTGATTATCGTATCACCTTTACGTGAAGATACGGTTACCGGTGTAATTTCCGCTTCAAAACGTCCCTCACTTTGCGCCTTTGTGGCTAACATTTGTGAGCGGAGTGCAAATTCATCTTGTGCTTGGCGACTAATACCATATTTTTCTGCGATATTCTCAGCTGTAATTCCCATATGATAGCCGTTCGTTGCACAGGTTAAACCGTCTTCTATCATGGTATCCCGCACATTAAAATTACCCATTTTTATTCCGGAGCGAATACGGGGATCAAGGATATAAGGGGCTTGGCTCATATTTTCCATTCCACCTGCCAAAACAATATCGGACTCACCCGCACGAATCGATTGCGCACCGAGCATTACCGCTTTTAAACCGGAACCACATACTTTATTAAGCGTAAAAGCGGGGATTTCTTGTGGAATGTTTGCTTTAAGTGCAGCTTGTCGAGCCGGATTTTGTCCAGTCCCTGCTTGCAGTACATTCCCCATCATAATTTCATTTACTAAAGCATTATCAACATCAGCACGTTTCATCACATCAGATAAAACTATTGCGCCTAAATCGACCGCACTTATACTAGATAATGCACCTTGAAAGCTACCAATTGGTGTTCGGGCAGCACTAACGATAACAACATTTTCCATAATTTGCTCCTTTATATGATTAGAAAAAATATAGACCGATGATAAAAATAGGGGCGGTGAAGATAAGTGCGGTCATACAATATCCCATAATATCTCTTACACCTAACCCGGCGATCCCCAAAGCCGGTAATGCCCAAAAAGGTTGCGCCATATTCATCCATTGCTCTCCATAAGCAATTGCCATCGTAGATTTGCCTAAATCCGCACCTAAGGCTTGAGCCGCAGGGATAACATAAGGCCCTTGAATAACCCAGTGACCTCCACCGGAAGGAACTGCAAAATTAATAAAGGCGGAGCTAAAGAATGTCCAAAGAGGAAAACTCTCTTTATTTGCAATATTGATGAAAAATTCTGTAATTAACCCTCCCAAACCGGAATGTTCCATCATAAGTTGAACACCCGCATAAAATGGAAATTGAATGAGAATTCCTGCTGTACTACGTGTTGCATTAAGGATTGCCCGCATATATGCCATTGGTGAGCCATGCAGTACGATGCCGGTTAATAAGAAAATGAAATTGACATTGTTGATCGTGAGATTAAACCCTTTTTCGCAGAAATGCATTCCGAGGTAAGAAAAACCCAATATACCTATGCTATAAGCAATCAAACGGCTTTCTTCCATTTTTTCGGCGATTGTTGCATTTTCGTCTAGTTTTTTACTAAAACTTGGGTCAGCTGCAAGCAGACTCGGATCGACCGTTTTAATTTTCCCATCTTTTGGCATCATCATTAACGTAATGAATGGCAATAAGAGAACTAATGTCACTGTAATGAATAAGTTATAGACGGAGAATAGGGTTGTAGAGGCAGGAATAATGCCCTGAGGATTATTTTCTGAAACCATTAAATGAGCAACAGGATTGCCCGGCGTTGCGGCTAACAATGGCATAGACCCGGAAAAACCACCTCCCCAAGTCATAAAACCGATATAGGCACAAGCAATTAATAAAGCGTAATCTGTGCCTTTGATGCGTCTTGCAACTTCCTTTGCAAACATAGCTCCAACAACTAAACCAAATCCCCAATTTATGATACAGGCTAATCCCCCCATAAATGTGACCAACATAACGCCTTGAGCCGGAGTATTGGCTATAGATGCCGTTTTACCAAGGAATGTTTTAATTTGCGGAGAAGTTGCGAGGGCATTTCCCGTAACTACAATTAATGCCATTTGCATACCAAAACCAAGGAGATTCCAAAAGCCATCTCCCCACATATTGACTAATTGCATCGGTTGGCTATCTGTTAATCCCAAAGCACAAATAAAGGTAACAAATGTGAGTAATACAGCAAAAATTAAAGGATCAGGAAGATATTTACTGACAACTGCCGTCATCAAACGGGAAACTCGACTAATCATTTTCTGTTATCCCTTTTGTACTAATTGCCATTTCTTTAAAATCAGGCGCAATAATAAATTCAGCTTCAGTACGCGCTTTAATCGTTTCAAGGGAAACACCCGGCGCATGTTCTTGCAAAACAAGTTTGTTATCAACAAAACTGAATACAGCCAGTTCAGTAACGATCATTTTTACCTTTTTTCTTGCCGTTAAAGGTAATGTACATTTTTTTAGAATCTTAGAATTTCCTGACTTGGCGCAATGTTCCATACCGATAATAACTTTTTTCGCACCCGTCACTAAATCCATTGCGCCTCCCATACCCGGTACCATTTTTCCCGGTACCATCCAGTTAGCCAGATTTGCATCTTGATCCACTTCAAGCCCCCCAAGTACGCAAACATCTACATGTCCGCCACGAATCAACGCAAAGGAAAAAGCACTATCAAAGAATGCGCCATCGGGCTGAATACCACAGGGTTGTCCGCCAGCATTCACAACATTTTTTTGGGGATTCTCAGGATTTATAGCGGTGAGTCCTAAAAAGCCATTTTCTGATTGCAAAGTGATATGTACATTATCAGGTACATAATTTGCTACCAAGGTTGGTAAACCAATCCCGAGATTAACCACATTTCCATCATTAAATTCCATTGCAATGCGACGAGCGATAAGTTCTTTTGCGTTCATTTTTATTCTCCTTTGGCTGTAACCAGATAATCGACTAAAGTAGCAGGTGTCATAATTTGATTCGGATCGAGTGTTCCTACCGGCAAAATTTGTTCGACTTCAGCAATAACCGTTTTTGCCGCAAGTGCCATCAAAGGATTAAAATTCCTCTCTGCACCTTGATAAATTAAATTACCGCTTTCATCGGCAAGATAGGCTTTCAAAATTGCTAAATCTGCCTGCAACGGCATTTCTAATAAGTAGTCCACGCCATTAATTTGGACTTTTTGTTTTCCTTCCTCAACGGCAGTACCAACACCTGTTGGAGTAAGCACACCGCCTAACCCGGCACCAAAAGTTCGGATACGTTCAGCAAAAGTCCCTTGTGGAACCAACTCAACTTCAATTTCTCCTGAAATCATTTTTTTTCCTGTTTCAGGATTTGTACCAATATGTGATGCAATTACCTTTTTTACACGATTATTGGTAATTAAAGGTCCAACTCCTGTGTCGATTGTGGCAGTATCACTGCAAATAAGAGTAATATCCTTAATGTGAGAATCTAAAATCGCCTGAACTAATAGTGCCGGTGTGCCAACCCCCATAAAGCCACCGGACATAATAGTCATACCATCAAATAGATGATGTTTAATTTCAGAAAGCGTAATATGTTTAGACATAATGACATCTCCAAATATTGATAAAAAGAATTTATAGAAACCTACTCATTTTGAGATAGGTAACGAGGTAAATCTAGCAATAAACCGAAAAGAAAGGAAATATCAAATTTTTAGTATGGTATAAATATAATTTATAGTCTGCTAAAATAAAGATTACGTAAAAGTGCGGTCAAAAATAGGAGAGTTTTATGGATATCAAACATCTGCGTTATTTCATTTCAATTGTTGACAACGGCTTCAATCTAAGCCGTGCCTCACAACATCTCTACATTTCACAGCCTGCCCTAAGTATTATGATAAATGAATTTGAACAACGGGAAGGGATTGCCTTATTTAAGCGTTCACAAGGAAAAATTGCAGGGCTGACTTACATAGGTGAAAACTATTATCGTGATGCCAAAGATATTTTGAAAAGATATCATGATATGCATACGAATCTACATCATATTAGTAAAGAAATTAATGGGCATATTCGTATAGGTATTCCGCCATTAATCTTATCTATGCTATTTTCTGAGGTAATACCAAGTTTAATCTTAGATAATCCTAATATTCGGTTTAGTGTTCAAGAAACAGGGGCTTTTGTTTTAAAAAGTGAATTATTGCTGGATAAAATTGATTTTGCAGTCCTGCTTTATCCTGAGAAAATTCCTAGAACATTGATTGATTCTTTTGAAATCCATGCTTCGGAACTATCAGTCTTTTTTTCACCACGACACCGTTTAGCACAAAAAGAAATATTAACTTGGCAAGATCTTAATCATGAAAAGATGGTGTTATTTGATCAATCTTTTATGATTCATCATTTATTAAAAGAAGCCTTTGAACGTTATAACATTTATCCTCAAATTATTACGCAGTCCAGCTCGTGGGATTATTTATTAAGTGCTGTAAAATCAAATTCCGAATTACTTACGATTTTGCCCCTACCTATTGCCGAACAATTCCCTTCAACAGAGTTTATTTGCCGCCGTATTGAGGAGCCAATAAAATGGAAAGTAACGCTTTGTCGTCTGAAAAAAAGTAATTATAGCCAAATAGAAGATCATATTTTAGATATGTTATTAAGAAAATTCGAGGGCGCGAAATATGCTATAAAATCATAGTTCAAATAGTCATAAAGTAGCAATGGCTTCTTGTAAACTGACGATTGTTTTATCCCCCCCTGAAAAAAGATGAAAAACCAATACATTATTTGTTATCGGTTTGATGACAAAAATATTTGATTAAATTCACCTTAAAACATAAAAAAACCTTCCCGACGAGGAAGGCTTTTATTCTATGGCTCAAAATCTTACGATTTTTCAACCGCGCTTTCCGGCTTATTCTCCGTATTATTTGAATAAGCGGCTTGCGACATTCTCGGTTCCTCCCAACCTGAAGGCGGGGTAACCGGTTCTCGGTTCATTAATTGTTTAATTTGTACTTCTTCGATTGTTTCATATTTCACTAACGCATCTTTCATTGCGTGTAAAATATCCATATTGTCGACAAGTATCTGTCTTGCACGCTCATAGTTTCGTGTAACGATCGCACGAATCTCTTCATCTATGACATGTGCGGTTTCATCCGACATATGTTTTGCTTTCGCCATGGAACGACCTAAGAACACTTCCCCTTCATCTTCAGAATAGAGAATTGGACCGAGTTTGTCGGAGAATCCCCATTGAGTCACCATATTGCGCGCAATATTGGTTGCCACTTTAATATCATTTGATGCGCCGGTAGAAATATTTTCTTCACCGTAAATCAAATCTTCGGCCAAACGCCCCGCATAAAGGGTTGAAAGTTTACTTTCCAATTGTTTTTGACTGATACTAACTTGATCACCTTCCGGCAGGAAGAAAGTGACACCCAATGCACGACCACGAGGAATAATCGTCACTTTATGTACAGGATCATGTTCAGGAACTAAATACCCTACAATTGCATGACCTGCCTCATGATAAGCGGTAGATTCTTTTTGTTTCTCCGTCATAATCATTGTGCGACGTTCAGGCCCCATATTGATTTTGTCTTTCGCTTTTTCAAACTCAAGCATCGAAACGGTACGTTTATTATTGCGGGCAGCAAATAATGCCGCTTCATTAACTAAGTTTGCTAAATCCGCTCCGGAATAACCCGGTGTTCCGCGCGCCAAGGTCATGGCATCGACATCATCAGCCAATGGCACTTTACGCATATGTACCCGTAAAATTTGCTCACGCCCCTTCACATCAGGAAGTCCGACCACAACTTGGCGGTCAAAACGCCCCGGACGCGTTAAAGCCGGGTCTAATACGTCCGGACGGTTAGTCGCAGCAATGACAATCACGCCGTCATTCCCGCCGAAGCCATCCATTTCAACAAGCATTTGGTTAAGCGTTTGTTCACGTTCGTCATGACCACCACCTAAACCGGCTCCACGTTGGCGACCTACCGCATCAATTTCATCAATAAAAATCAAACAAGGTGCATTTTTCTTCGCTTGTTCAAACATATCACGAACACGAGAAGCCCCAACCCCGACAAACATTTCCACAAAGTCAGAACCCGAAATGGTGAAAAATGGTACTTTCGCCTCGCCCGCTATCGCTTTTGCTAACAAGGTTTTACCGGTACCCGGAGGCCCTACCATCAAAATACCTTTAGGAATTTTACCGCCTAAGTTTTGGAATTTGCTTGGATCACGCAAGAAATCAACGATTTCACCCACTTCTTCTTTCGCTTCATCACAACCTGCGACATCGGCAAAAGTTACTTTGATTTGATCTTGACTTAACATTTTGGCTCGGCTTTTCCCGAAGCTCATGGCTTTACCGCCACCGCCTTGCATTTGACGCATAAAGAAGATCCACACGCCCACAAGGAATAACATTGGGAACCAAGAAATTAAAATTTGTGAAATAAAGCTACGTTTTTCAAACGGTGTACCTTCTACTTTCACTTTTTTACTCAATAAATCATCAAGTAATTTCTTGTCTTCCAATGGCGGCATCACGGTCATATATTTTGAGCCGTCATTTTTTGTTACCGTAATTTCATTGGTATCAAAACGCGCCTCCTTCACTTGACCATTGCTTACATCATAAACAAAGGTCGTGTAATCGGTTGAGTTTTCCACCGAAGAAGAATTGAAACTCTGATAAGCCGTCATCATAACAACCGCTACCACAATCCAGAGTACCAAATTTTTGACCATATCGTTCAAAGTCTAACCTGCCTTTTCTAAGTTAATAAAATTGTCACAAGATACTATATATTGTCAATGATGAAAAGCTATCAAAGCAATTAGCCTTTATAGCCTGTCGCAACAATATAAACCTCACGTGAACGCCCACGTGAAGCCTCCGGTTTACGCACTTTTACGACATTAAAAAGAGAACGGATCTCTTTTAAATATTCATCAAAGCCTTCACCTTGGAATACCTTCACCACAAAACCGCCTTTCGTTGCCAACACTTGTTTGCACATATCTAAGGCGAGCTCCACCAAATACATTGCACGTGGAATATCCACCGAAGGCATACCGCTGAAATTCGGCGCCATATCGGACATCACCACATCTACTTTATCTTCGCCTACACGTGCTAAAAGTGCATTTAGCACATTTTCATCACGAAAATCACCTTGTAAAAAATCAACACCGACAATCGGATCCATTTCTAAAATATCGCAAGCAATGACACGCCCCCTACCACCAATTTGGCTTACCACATACTGCGACCACCCCCCCGGTGCTGCACCAAGATCAACGATTGTCATACCGGGTTTGAATAATCTATCCGTTTGTTGAATTTCATCCAGTTTAAAATAAGCACGAGAACGCAATTTTTGCTTATGTGCTTTTTGCACGAACGGATCTTTAAAATGTTCGTTTAACCAACGAGAAGAACTCGCCGAACGTTTTTTCTTTCCCATAATTTCTATCTTTTGTATTATTTTTGTAGGCGTTTCGCCTATATTTGGGTACAATCTGCCGAATTCAAGACTTGTAGAGTCTAAAACACTAAAAACTTTGTTTTTTCTGACCGCTCTTTTTTATTATTCGTATTTATTTTTATAGGATTCCTTATGACAACCTTATCAACCAAACAAAAACAATTTTTAAAAGGTCTTGCACATCATCTAAACCCAGTGGTTATGCTTGGCGGTAACGGCTTAACCGAAGGGGTTCTAGCCGAAATTGAAAACGCCCTTGATCATCACGAACTGATCAAAGTAAAAATCGCAGGTGCCGATCGTGAAACAAAACAATTAATTATTGATGCCATTGTACGCGAAACCAATGCGGCTCAAGTTCAAACCATCGGTCATGTTTTGGTGCTTTATCGCCCAACAGAAGAAGCAAAAATTCAACTTCCCCGTAAGTAATCTGAAAAGTGCGGTTAAAATTCAAAGAGATTTTACGCTATTATGTGGCCGTTGCACAACGGTGTTGAAATCGGCTAAAAGCCATATTCAAATTTTATGCCTTTCCTCGCGGAAGGTATTTCTTTTCCTTTAAATTTTACCGAGGACACTGCTATTTTCACACTATATTTACTTTTTTCGACATAATAAATTTGCTCAACCATTATTTTGGGGTAGGCTATCCATTTTAACCTTCTAAACTCTATCGCAGTCTATGTTGCTGGTAGTAATTCATTTATTCTTCTAGTTACTTAAAGTAGTTTTGTGAAATTTATGCCCATTTATCGAATCTGCCAGAAAATCTCAAACACCAAACTTTCCTGCATTGTTTGATGAATTTTTCCCTTCAACTCTTTCAACAGTTGTAATTCCTGTTCGGCAATTTCATCTTGTACATCGTCTAATTCGTTACGGGCTTTGCGAAGCTGTTTGCGGAGTTTTGCTACATCTTCTTGTAACTGAATTTGTAATTCAATATCATCTGTTAACACCAATTCCTTTTCTTTGCTACGCATTGCCTCTTTAAGTTTGCTAATTAAATCTTCAGCAGCTTGCATTTGATCTTTTGCCCAAGTATTAATCCGCACACTTTCAGATTTTAACAATGCATCATTTTCCGCCTTAATGCGGGCTCTTTCCTTATCAACCTGCTCTTTCACTAAATCCGCAAAAACAAGCGGTGGTTTTCTAATAGAATTTTGCAAATCGGCTGAAAGTGAAAAGAGCTTTTGTGCAAATTCTTTATCTAACAAATTACCTTGCTCATCACATACGGTAAAAACTAACGACTCTTGACTTTCTGCATTTGACTCCACATTGATTTTATCCAAACGCAGCCAGCCAGATTTACCTTGATACTGTTCTAACAAACTGATTTTTTCAGGGAAATTGGTGTAATCAAAAACCAAAGTGGCATTTGGCGTATAAGTATTTAATGCTTCATTGATACACCATTGCCCAAGCGGTTGATTTAAGCGATATTCATAACCTTGTAACGTTGTGGTATGTGCTTTGCGTGGCAATAAATACCGCCCAATTGATACTCCACCAAGCGGTGCGTTTTCGAGTAAAAAATACCAATCTTTTTGATTAAATTGAGCTTTGCCATTTAGTGCAAATTGTGTTACGCCCCAAACCCACTGCTCCATTGCGTTTAAACGGTCTTCAGTCATCACTTTGAGCCGTTCTAGCACTGACTGGTCAAAACTTGTTACCAATACATCTTTAGTTTCTTGCACTCTCCCTTCAATTTCATCGGCAAATTGTGCTTGCAACTGATCAAATGCGGCCTGAATTTCGTTTTCCGTGCGGCAAGTCGCATAAATATTCGCAATTTGATTTTCAATATCCACGCCAGATTCAATCCGCCCCAAAACTTCATCAGAAGCACCTAACACACCTTGAAACAACTTAAATTTCTCCGTGAGTAGTTCCAAAACACGTTGATCGGCAAGATTGCGTTTGTTTAAGAAATTAATCACCACGACATCAAATTTTTGTCCATAACGATGGCAACGTCCGATCCGCTGCTCTACTCGCTGCGGATTCCACGGTAAATCATAGTTAATCAATAGTGAACAAAATTGCAGGTTTACCCCTTCGCTGGCGGCTTCGGTGGCAATCATAATTTGTGCCTTTTCTTTGAAATGCTCAATCAATGCCGAACGTTTATCCACGTCTGCCGAGCCAGTGATTTTTGCCGTATCTTGATAGCGTGCGAGCCAATCTTGATAAATCGTCACAGAATTCGGATCGTTGTTGGTGCCGCTAAACAAAACCACATTATCGGCATAGCCGTTTTGCGTTAAAAAATCAAACAGATATTTCTGCGTACGCACCGATTCAGTGAAAATAATCGCTTTTGGGCTTGCCCCAAATTTTTCCATTTCGGCAAAACCGGTTTGAAGTGCGGTCAATAAAGCGAGAATTTTGCTGTCTTGCTGCAAACCTTCCGCCAAACGGATAAAGCCCCTAATTTCGGCAATTTCAGCCGACAAAGCAGCTTGATTTAATTCATCACCAACAGAAATTTCTGTTTCTTCCGCTTCCAATTCATCGGCTTCCACATCGTCTGCGGTTAATTCTTCACCCTCCAATAATGCTTCAATTTCGCTCAATAGCTCGTCTTGATTTTGCTCTAGCTGCTGTAAATGTTGAAGCCTTGTCAAAATCGCTTTTAACGTACCAAGAACTGCTTGCGGGCTAGAAGCCAAGAGTTTTCGCAAAATCAAGGCAGTTAAATGTTTATGCCGTTTTGGCAAGGCATAACTACTTTCTTTGCGTAAAAATTCAGAGATTTGCTCATAAAGGGCAAACTCTGCTGTGGTGGGCATAAATTCTTGCGTGATGGTTTTGCGTTTAGTATAACGCACATATTCCAACACATTTTTCCGCAGCGTACGCTTAATAAAGGTTGCCATTCGGCTTTTCAATTCAGGCAAATTACCACGGCGGACAAATTCCCGTTGGAAAAATTTACGATCACCGAAAATATGTTCATCAAGCAGCGTGGATAAACCATAAAGCTCCATTAACGAATTTTGCAGTGGCGTGGCGGTTAGCAATAATTTCCGCTTGCCACTAAAGGCTTTACGTATTGCCTGCCCCATTTTATTGTCGGTTTTATAGGCATTACGCATTTTGTGAGCCTCATCAATCACGACAAAATGCCAATCAAACTGCTTGAAAATCGCCCACTCTTTGGCGGCGTATTGGTGAGATACAATCAACACCTTTCGCCCGCTCTGCTCTTTGCAAAAATTCAGTAATTTCGCACCGCTTGTCCCTTTCATAGCTTGGTTTACCACGGTTTTATCCACCACTAAAGTCGGTAAATCAAACTTTTCATACAGCTCATTCGCCCATTGTTTACGCAAAATCGCAGGGCAAACAATCAGTAAATCCCGCTTCCGCTCCGCCCACATTTGGCACAACACAAGCCCTGCTTCAATGGTTTTCCCCAAACCCACTTCATCGGCAAGCAAAACACCTTCTTGCAGTGGATTTTTCAAAGCAAACAACGCCGCATCAATTTGGTGTGGATTGAGATCCACCTTGGCATCAAACAACGATTGAGAAAGGCGGTTATCATCTGTGCGGCGGCAAATCAATTCATTGGCAAAATAACGTGCGTGATAGGGGGTGATGTTCATTTTTTATTTCATCCGTTCAAACAATTGTTCCAAATAATCTTCATTTTCCATAAAAAGAATATTCCTTTCGGCTAATTCTTCCATCGTTTTATTCATATTGGTCCACTCTTTATATTTTGTGGTTGGTAAAATAAAACTATTTAAAATCAAATTCGGGTCGTTGATTTTTTCTTGCAAAATTTTGACTTCTTGAGATAAACCGAATTTTGGATCAGTTAGATCCATTATTTTAACCCCTTTAGGGTCGATAAAATTCAGCCATTGTTTACCGCTTTGATGATCCACCACCCACAGCAAAAAATCAGGATAAAAATTACCCGCCAAGGCAAAGCCCAAACCTTTCTCTTTACGATCGGAATTTCGCATTAAATAAAGAGAACGCCCTCTTAAGTAAGCGGTCAGTTTTCCAGTATTTTCTGCATTTTGTAAATCCAGCACAAACTGCCGCTCGCTTGGAGCATTGATTGGTAAAGGCGAAAGTTTAATCGGGAAATCTTGTGTGCTTTTTTCTAAATGCAACAGAGGCGTAAATAAATGCGGTTTAAAGCAGATCATTGTTAAGCCATTGAATGGTAATTGCTTGTGTTGCTCAAAGGCTTCATCAATTTTGTGCTGTCGAATTAAATCGGATAAAACTTCCAATTTTTTCACCGCACTTTCACGGTTATATACTGCTGGATCTTCTTGCAATTCAAATTGATACTTATCCAACATTGATCCATTTTCTTCCGTAACATAAGCGGTTTCAAAAAATTGATTTTCGTAAGCGGCTTTTAAGCGGTTGTAAAACTGCTCCGTATAGATTTTTAGCAACTCAATTAAAATTTCTTGCTGCTTTGCAATATCGGCAAAAGATTGAACCGCAACAAAAGATTGTGGCGCATACAGGCAATACCAATCTTTATTTGCCGTTACAAAATCTTTCAATCCCTCAAGGCTGACCTGCAAATTCGACCAAGTGCGACTCATTTTGTATTCTTGAATGGCAAGTAAATGCTATCCCAATCAAAAAAAGCAACCGCTTGCGGATTCAGTTTTACTTCAAGGCGTTCATCATTCGGGGATTTGCGAATACCCGTTGTGCTTAACGCCTCCAACTTCGGGTAAAGATCCATCACGGCTAAAATCGGCTTAATTTTGCCCTGATATTTGCTCGGAATCCGATAAAGCTCCGCCCGCTCTTGGCGTTTAAAGCCCATTTTTTGATTATCTTTGTAACCTTCTTTTAAACGTAACGTTTTAAGCTGCACGTTTTTCGGTAAGGTTTTTGCCACCGCAAATTCCACTTGCAAGGTTTCTTCCGTATTCACGCCCTCTTCTTGCAAATATTCACGGAATTTCTGCATATAATCGGCTTTAATACCGAATACATTTAAGGTTTCCAGCTTATCCAGCCCTAAGCCTTTTGGTGGTTTAACCGTGCGTTTTAAGGAAAAATCCTCCCCTTTTAGCCGCACGCCACGCCCGAATAGCTGAATAATTTGCGAACCTTCGCCCTTGCCCATATTGAGCAAGCCCATTGTCGAAACCCGCCAGCTCGACCATCCTTCGGTAAATTTGCGTGAGCCAATCAACAAGTTAATCGAGCTTTCTTTTTGATTGATAGTGCGGAATAAGCTGTTTGAAAATTCATCTTGGCTAAAATGCAAATTGGGATATTTTTCCAGTTCTTTCATCAAGGCTGAACTATCGCCAATATTAATCACGCCAAATACTGGCGAATTTCCGACACTCAACGCCACTTCGCCCGCCTCTTTTTTAATATTGCTTAATTGCAAGGTTTGATTACTTTCCGCATTAAAGATTTTTTGCAAAATATCCAAATAAAGCCCGTCAATATTGCCTTTCCATTCGTTTAAATAATGGAAACGATGCTTAAAAATTGCATTGCCTTTGTTATCTAATAACGTGGTTTTATCCTCGACAAATTCCTCAAGCCAAATGCCAATTTGTGTGCGATTTTTCGGATTTAAGAAAAAGGAAAAGAGCTTAATCACTTGCAAAATATCACTATCATCGGTATTTACCGTATTGCCGACAAAAATCCATAATGGTTTTTCTAAATTGTAAGCGGTCAGTTTTAGTTGATTTTTTGCAAAAAGATATTGTTGTTGATAAAACGACAATAAACAAGCGGTAAAATATTTGCGTAAATTTTCCGTATTGTCATAATCTTCCGCTTTCATATTGAGAATTAAGCTCTCTTTACCGTAGCCATCTTGATAGAAAAATTTATAGGAATAATCAAATAACACACATTTGGCATAACTTTCAAAGACCGACATTTGCCGTGCCTGTTTTAATTCCTCAAAACTTAACGGAATAGATTTAACCTGTTTTGTCGGCAATTTTTCGGGCAATAATTTATTCTTTTTCTTTTGCAGTTCATATTGCATATCGGCAACGGTTTTGCGATCTTTTGCCGCCTGTCCAAAGGTGGCGGAATACTCAAACGCAAAGCCCTCCACTCCCACCAATTTTTGGCGGCGTACCAACCATTCATTGCCCGATGATCCCCGATGCCCTTCGTCCACCAGCACCAATTTATTCATTGAGGAAAAACTTTCCACCGCAACAGTGCTTTCTCCGTCTTTATCGGCAAGTTTGCTGATTTCAATCACTTGAATATCGCTAAATAAATCGCTTGTCTGAATGCCTTTATTTTTATCAAACATTACCGCCGAAAAATTGAACTGATAAAATTCGTCTAAATGCTGACGGGATAGCCCTTCATTAGGTGTAATTACAAAAACGGTTAAATCTTTTTTATTTTTCGCATAATGATAATATTGCAGAATATTAACGTGCATTAACAAGGTTTTACCGCTGCCTGCCGCATTCCAAAAAGCGATTTTATTTAAATCCTCTTTTTGATAGGGCTGAAATTCAGGGGCGTCTTTATCTAGACTTAAATGTAGGCTTAATTGTTCGTTGAGTTCGTTTAATAATTGCTCTTGATGGTTAAAATAATAATCCAGATAAATTTCACTAAATAATAGTGAAAGATATTGGAAATATTTTAAATTTAAAATATGCCCTTCGGTTTTATTGCGTTGTGCAGTAATTTTTTGCCAATGTTGCACGATATTTAAATCATAACGGCGTAAATCATCCGCAGGGATTTTATCAGTATGAAACAACTGCCATTGCAAAGCGTGGAAAAAATTGGTTTGCCCATCTTTGCCAATACCTTCATTATCGCCTAGCCGTTGTTTAAATTGAGCAAGATCTTGTTGGTTAAAGAGGGATAATACCCATTGGTTTAAAATTAAATCTTGGTGGAAAGTGCGTTTCATCATATTTTCCGTTATTTAATATTATTTGTATTATGAATATTGTAGGGACGCACTGCGTGCGTCCGTAATATTTTCTGTTTTTGGTTATTTTATGTTTTTTCGGACGCACGCAGTGCGTCCCTACCTTTATTAAATACATTGATTTAATTATTTTACTCAAACATCCTTTCCAAAAACTCGCTTTCAATCGACCGCACTTTTAAGGTTTTTACCATATCGTCATTATCGGCAAATACCGTTGGGATATTGTGATCGCCATTGATATAAATTAAATCAAATTCACTATCGCCGGCTTTAATTGCACGGCTTTCTAAATAACGGTTTAATTCGTCATAACCGATTTTTTCGCAATCCCGCCATAAAATTAAGATTTTTTCGCCATTCGACATTTTACCGACAACACTTACAATGCCTTTCTCTCGGTTGTCATCAATTTGTTCTACCCGTAAACCGATTAAATAGTTAAAGGTTTCCACTAAATCAATACGCTGTGCTTGATAGCTACCTGCGGAATGGCTAGCAATATTGAGTTTGTAATCAAACGGCTTTTGGAAATCTTGGGTATTTAACAGACTGCCACGGCTTTCTACATCGAGCATATAATGCAATAAATAATCGTCTTGTACGTTATTAGGGAAATAATCAAATGAACTTTGCCCAACCTTTTTCAGCTCAAGGTTATTTAGCGTGTCTTCATAGCTTTCTAATTTCAACACTTTGACAATTTGAGAAACGCCGCCAAAGCTGCCTGAATTATCCGCTTGTGGTTTGCCGTCTTTCCAATTTTTGGCGAAAATCACTTTTTGCACACGAGGTTTTAATACCGTGTCAAAATATTCGCCTTGTTCCACAAGGATATATTTGCGTTTGCCTTTGTCTTCTCGGTTGAGATTGATGACAGCGTGGGCGGTTGTGCCAGAGCCTGCGAAGTAATCGAGAATTACACTATTCTTAACTGAGTTTAGAACTTTCAAACTATCTTTTACTGCATAAATAGATTTTGGATATGAAAAAGAATTCACATTACCCATAATATCTTTTAATAAATTTGTTCCTTGTGCTGTTGATGAATATTCTTTTTTATCCCATATAGTTAAAGGCAGTACACCTTGTTCATTCATTCTTGATTTGATATATATTGTGTAATTTCCTTTTACATCTTTTCTAACACAAGCATCACTCTGCATTTTTAAAAATCGTTCAATACCCCATTTCCATCTTCTTTTTACATTTCTATCATCAATTGGATATACTATAACTTCATTATCTTTAGTATTTTCCAAAATACTATAATTTCCATTTTCTTTATTAAATTCCATTTTAGGAATTCTAAATGATAAATCAGACATATTTATGAAAATTGGATAATACATTGATGGAGCATCTTCCCTTACACCTCCGTGTTTTCTAAAATTAACCCATTCAAAATATCCTAAACTATCGTATTCTTTATAACGAGCAGTTTGTTCCTCTGTTCTACTTAATCTTCCAATTTGAACACTAGAATTTAATGAATGATATAATGCATATTCATGGCTAATTGAAAGTCCTGTAGTTGTAGATCTTCCTGAAGGATTATTTTTAATTGAAATACTACCTAAAAAATTATTATTAAATATCCCATCAAGTAATTGTTTAGATCTATGATATTCAAAATCATCAATTGTAAAACAATGTAATCCATCATTTTTCAAAAACCTTTTAGAAATAGAAACTCTATTTTCAATTAAACTTAACCAACTTGAATGTTTATATCCATTTTTATAAATAATTTCAGAAGCTGAAGTATTATAAGGCGGATCAATATAAATACATTTTACCTGTTCTTTATATCGTTCCTGCAATAAATTTAAGGCTTGGAAATTATCGGAATGAATCAGCAAACCATCGGTTTGTTCATCTAAGTTTTCAATTTCTTTTAATACTTTGGCTTGAAATGCGGCATCAAAAAGCGAGGTATCCACCACCAAGTGCGGTTGGTTTTCGCAAAGTTCTTTTTGATTTAAACCGCTTGCATCGAAATTAAATAAGATTTTCCATTTTTCCAGCTGTTTTGGATTTTGTAGGGCTTGTTCGATTAAGTCTTCCGATAAATGATCTAGCGTAATTAAATAATGGCAGCCTGCGACAAATTTCTTTTTCAGCCATAATTTTTTTTGAAAATCCTCTAATTGGGCTAAAAAAGCAATAATTTCTTGCCCAATGGTTTTTAAGGTTTTGATTAAATTTAAGTTTTGTTCAATGGTTGAAAATGTCGTTTCTTGCTGAATATCATCTAAATTCATTACTTCGTTTTTAATATAGAAATCCAGCTCTTGATTTAAAAATTTGCCTAAGTTTTTATGAATAAAATAATCGGTGCTATTTTTGGTGGTGTAATCTTGCAGATATTTTTTAACGAATGTACGTTGTGGATCTTTTTCCGTTGGAATTAAATCAAAAAGTTGCGAGAAATCTTGATGTTGAAAGGCAAATTTTTGTAAAAAACCGACCGCTTGATCGATATAATCCGCCTGTTTCTCTTTTTTATTTACCGCTTTATATTCAAAGCGGATAATCAATTCATCATCCAATTCTTCAATCGGTAAAATATCCGCTTGAATTTCATCTCCGTTTTCATCTAATTCAATTTTAATTTGCGGTTCGGCAAGGGCAAATAAACGGGTTTGATCACCGTCTTTGCGGTTATCTTTGGCGACATCGGCTTCAATTAAGCGGAATTGCACCTTTTTTCCGCTCGGCAAATAAAAAGCGTAATTGCTAAAATTTTCGCCCGATTTGGTGTAATACTGGTCTTTATTCGCCCAGTGCAACATCACTTCTTCACCCGCATAGGGGATAGCGTAGGTATCGCCCTTATAACGGCGTTGGCTAATAAAATCGCCGTTGTCGTAGTAGCGGGAAAAGAAGGTGTATAAATGGTTATAGACGGCAGTTTCTTGGTTGAAATCGGCAATCGCAGTTCGGATTTTATTCGGAAGTGTTTTTTCTAAAAATTGCTGAATTTCAGCGGAACGGGAATTGAGTATGCGGTAGATCCCAAAATCGAGATCCGGTTGGTTTATTTGAAAAATTTCCTTGAGTTTAGTGATAAGTTGTGCAAGTGCTGTGCTGTGCTGTGCTGTGCTGTGCTGTGCTGTGCTGTGCTGTGCTGTGCATTATGATGTTCCTTTGAAAATAAATGTCAAACAAATTTTACTAAAATCCGCACTACTTATAAATAGACAAAATCCTTGTGATAATCAAATGCACAAGGATATTCGTAAAATTTAGTTAAGCTGTCTCTGTACGAGTGCTACATAATAGCGGAATTTTTTTAATAATTAAACATAATTGACTTCAATAATTTCAAACTCAACTGCACCGCCCGGAGTTGTAATATTTACCGTATCGTCTAATTCTTTCCCAATCAAACCGCGTGCAATCGGTGAATTAACGGAAATCAAACCGGATTTAATATCCGCTTCATCATCTCCCACGATCTGATAGGTCACTTCTTCTTCCGTATCGACATTTACTAAAACCACCGTCGCACCAAAAATAACTTTTCCATTATTCGGCATTTTAGTGACATCAATAATCTGGCTATTTGCTAATTTTCCTTCAATTTCCTGAATACGCCCTTCACAGAAGCCTTGCTGCTCGCGAGCCGCATGATATTCCGCATTTTCTTTTAGATCGCCATGCTCGCGTGCTTCGGCAATCGCCTTAATAATTTCCGGACGGCGTACATTTTTTAAAAAATCTAATTCTTCTCTTAACTGTTCTGCACCGCGAACCGTCATTGGGATTTGTTTCATAGAATGTTTTCCTCAAAATTTAGTCAAAAGAAAACCACGGCAAAATCCAAGATTTTGCCGCAGTCAAATAAAATAGATTGAAATGAGAAAAATGATTTACTCTCACTTAGTCGATGGCTATTATTGTTCGTCTGAAAAAAAATAGCAACCGATAACCTGAAAATATGACAAAATTATCTTCAATTTCAACCGCACTTCGTACCCTTTTTCTTTCACTTAGTCTTTCAATTCCTGCTGTTGCAGAAGTAGATATCGTTCCTTTGACCCGCTTACTACCGGAAGGTGCAAGCGCGGGTGTTATTGCCAAAAACTTAAATCAAAATAACATCATTGCCGATTATCGTGGCGATATATTTATGCTTCCGGCAAGTACGCAAAAAGTATTCACTGCCGTTGCGGCAAAATTAGTTTTGGGAGATGAATTTAAATTTGAAACCGCCCTTTTAACGAACGGCAAAATTCAAAATAATGTATTAGACGGTAATTTGATTATACGCTTCACCGGTGATCCGAATCTCACCAGCGGTCAACTTTATGGTTTATTAGCTGAACTAAAAAAGCAAGGCATTAACAAAATTAACGGCAATTTGGTATTAGATACTTCCGTTTTCTCCAGCCATGATCGCGGTTTGGGTTGGATTTGGAATGATTTAACAATGTGCTTCAATTCCCCTCCCTCAGCCGCCAATATCGACAACAACTGTTTTTATGCGGAACTGGATGCAAATCAAACACCGGGAGAAATGGTAAAAATTAATGTACCGGCACAATTCCCTATTCAAGTGTTCGGGCAAGTTTATGTTGCAGACGCAAAAGAAGCGCCATATTGCCAGTTGGATGTCGTAGTGCACGATAACAATCGCTACCAAGTAAAAGGCTGCCTTGCACGCCAATCCAAACCTTTCGGTTTAAGTTTTGCGGTGCAAGATCCTGATGCCTATGCCGCTGCTATCGTACAACGTCAATTAAAACGCCTAGGCATTGAATTTGACGGAAAAGTTTTGCAACCACAAAAACCACAGCAAGGGCAACTAATCGCACAACATTTTTCTAAACCTTTACCTGATTTATTGAAAAAAATGATGAAAAAATCCGATAACCAAATTGCCGATGCTTTATTCCGCGCTATCGCCTACCATTATTATAAACGCCCGGCATCCTTCCAACTTGGCACTTTGGCGGTAAAATCCGTATTGCAAAAACAAGGCATTAAATTCGGTAACAGCATTTTAGCAGATGGCTCCGGGCTTTCACGCCATAACTTAGTCGCACCGAAAACAATGCTTTCCGTCTTAGAATATATTGCAAAAAACGAAGACAAATTACGCTTAATGGAAACCTTCCCTATCGCCGGTGTAGACGGCACGATTAGCGGACGCGGCGGTTTAATCAATCCCCCCTTGGTAAAAAATGTCATCGCCAAAACAGGCTCACTAAAAGGCGTTTATAACTTAGCCGGCTTTATGACCAATGCACGAGGTGAAAAAGTCGCTTTTGTTCAATTTATTAACGGCTACTCTACCGGTGATCTCGAAAGTAAAACCAAACGTGCACCGTTAGTGCAGTTTGAAAGCGGTTTGTATAATGAAATCTACAAAGATTAATGAGGAAAAATCACAATAAAAACGACCGCACTTTAATTCATTCTCAAAACGATAAAGTGCGGTCATTTCCAAAAAAGTGTTGTGAGTCGGTCGATAAGCCGAGTTCTGTCGTGGACAATCATTCCTCTAGGCGACGGATTACTCCGCCGCTCAAGCAACCTACCCGAACTCTGAACGGGCCATTCATTGAGTTCCTATTTGGTCTTGCTACGAGTGGAGTTTACCCTGCTGCCAATCGTTACCGACGGCACGGTGCGCTCTTACCGCACCCTTTCACCCTTACCGTTTACACGGCGGTCTGCTCTCTGTTGCACTGGTCGTAGGCTCACGCCTCCCGGACGTTATCCGGCACTCTGCCCTGTGTAGCTCGGACTTTCCTCTCGTTTACTTGTCCCACTAGGTCGTATTACTACGGTTAAGGGCTTCAATAAACCAGCGATTGTCTAACCGACTCGGCGCGTAGTATAGGGATTAATGAAAGTGCGGTCAAATTTTCATTCGTATTTTTCTTTTCTTTCGTTAAAATAAACGCAATTTCACGGTATTGTAGCTCTTACACAAATCATCGTAGGGTGTCGTTAGGCGAAGCCATAACGCACCAACAAATGAAATGGTGCCTTACGCAAAGCTCAACGCCCCCTCCCCAATAAATATTGGGTATAAAATTCGCTTTGTGCAACAGCGACATAATACCGAAATTTCAACCGCACTTTAGGTATAAATGATGAATTATTTACAAATCGCCCGCGATACCCTTTCTGTTGAAAGCCGCGCCTTAACACAATTAAGCCAGCGTTTAGATGAAGACTTCAACAAAGTAGTAGAACTCATTCTAGCTTGCCAAGGCCGTGTTGTTATCGGCGGCATCGGCAAATCAGGCTTAATCGGAAAGAAAATAGTCGCCACCTTGGCTTCCACCGGTACGCCAAGTTTCTTTTTACATCCCACAGAGGCCTTTCACGGTGATCTGGGTATGCTAAAGCCGATAGATATTGTGATGTTGATTTCCTACAGTGGTGAAACTGATGATGTCAACAAACTTATCCCAAGTCTTAAAAATTTCGGCAACAAAATCATTGCCGTTACCAGCAATAAAAACTCAACCCTCGCCCGCCACGCAGATTACGTGCTGGATATTACCGTTGAACGTGAAGTTTGTCCAAACAATCTTGCCCCAACCACATCAGCCCTTGTTACGCTCGCACTTGGCGATGCCCTAGCGGTTGCGTTAATCACCGCACGAAACTTCCAACCGGCAGACTTCGCTAAATTCCACCCGGGTGGCAGCCTTGGTCGCCGTTTATTGTGCAGAGTAAAAGATCAAATGCAAACCCGCTTACCAATCATTCAACCGACAACAGGCTTTACGGATTGTTTAAGTGTAATGAATGAAGGAAGAATGGGCGTTGCATTAGTGATGGAAAACCAACAACTCAAAGGCATTATCACCGATGGTGATATTCGCCGTGCCTTAGCCGCCAATGGCGCAGAAACATTAAATAAAACGGCACAAGATTTTATGACCAAATCACCAAAAACCATTCACCAAAATGAATTTTTGGCGAAAGCGGAAGACTTTATGAAATCCCAAAAAATCCATTCCCTTGTGGTCGTGAATGATGAAAATCACATTGTGGGTTTAGTGGAATTTTCAAGCTAAGGAGCAATAATGCAACAAAAACTCAAAAATATTAAATTCGTCATCACCGATGTGGACGGTGTACTGACAGACGGCTTGCTCCACTATAATGCCAATGGTGAAGCGATCAAAAGTTTTCATGTTCGCGATGGGTTAGGTATAAAAATGCTAATGGACGCCGGTATTCAAGTCGCCGTTCTCTCCGGCAGAGATTCCGATATCTTACGCCGCCGAATTGCGGATCTTGGCATTAAATTGTTTTTTCTCGGGAAACTCGAAAAAGAAACCGCCTGTTTTGACTTAATAAAACAGGCCGGCGTTACCGCAGACCAAACCGCTTATATCGGCGATGACAGTGTAGATCTCCCCGCATTTGCCGTATGCGGACTTTCTTTCGCCGTAGCAGATGCGCCCCTTTATGTAAAAAATGCGGCAGACTATGTGCTTTCTTTAGGCGGTGGAAGAGGTGCATTCCGTGAAATGTCCGATATGATTCTAACCGCACAAGAAAAATCCGCCGTATTTAACAGCGCACAGGGATTTTTAAAATCAGTGAAGAATATGGGGCAATAACGCTAAAATATGTTTTCACGATATGTTCTCGTTGGAATCTGTAATACGCTGCTCACAACAATTATCATATTTGGACTAACGGCAAGTCAGTTTAATGTGTATATTGCGAATGCGATTGGTTATGCGGCAGGGATTTTATGTAGTTTTCTACTTAACTCAATATTTACATTCTCCCGCCCGGCAAATGCAGCAAATTTTTCCCGATTTTTAGCCGTATCATTGATTTGCTATATTCTCAATATGAAGATGATCTACATTGTATTAATGATTTTCCCCTCAAGGCTCTATTTATCCCAATTACTGGGAATGATCATTTATACTATTACCGGGTTTTACTTAAATAAACATTGGGCATTAAAGAAATAAACCACTCATAAAAATTGCTGAGAATAAAAATGGACAAACAAACAAACAAACAAACAAACAAACAAACAAACAAACAAACAAACAAACAAACAAACAAACAAACAAACAAACAAACAAAGTTTAGCGATAATTATTCCTTGTTACAATGAATCTGAAGTTTTTCCTACCAGCTTAGAACAACTCCGTAAGATTTTAATTGAACTCATCGACACGAAACAAATTGCGCCCAATAGTTATTTACTCTTTGTTGATGACGGCAGTACCGATAACACTTGGGAATGTATTCAAAGTGCGGTCAAAAATTTCCCCGATTTCGTTTATGGATTAAAGCTTTCCCGTAATTGCGGGCATCAATCCGCATTGCTTGCCGGCATTCAGCAAGTAGATACCGATATATCCATTAGCATTGACGCCGATTTACAAGATGATATCCAAGCTATTCCACAAATGGTGCAGGCTTATCAGCAAGGTGCAGAAATTGTATACGGTGTCCGAGCCGAACGTCATACCGATACATTATTCAAAAGGTTTTCAGCCAAAATATTTTACAAATTAATGACCTTAATGGGCGTAGAACAAATAGAAAATCACGCTGATTTTCGTCTGCTCGGCAAACAAGCCAGAGCCGCGCTTCTACAATATTCCGAACATAATCTTTATTTGCGCGGCATTATCCCAAAACTCGGTTTTCCCAGCACCCAAGTGTATTACAAACGCATTTCACGTCAGCAAGGCGAATCCAAATATCCGCTGAAGAAAATGCTATCCCTTGCATTAGAAGGCATCACATCTTTCACCATAACCCCCTTACGCCTGATTTCAATATTAGGGCTTCTTATCTGCCTTGTAACCATATTTGTCACCTGTTACGTATTATGGGCAAAATTTAGCGGTAATGTTATCAGCGGTTGGACATCCGTTATCCTTGCTATTTTCTTTTTTGGCGGCGTTCAATTACTTAGTCTTGGCGTGATTGGTGAATATATCGGCAAGATTTATCTGGAAAGCAAAAAACGGCCGAAATATTTTATTGAACATTCAAACTTAGAAGAAAAATATGGAGATAAAAATGCATAACATCCTAAAAAATAACTTAAATTTATGGGGGATTTATACTCTCATCACTTTATTAGTGTTACTCAGTACAGGGCAACTCTCTCATATTTATGTAGAACATGACGATTGGCACTATATGACTACTTGGCTGAGTTATCTTGATACCACAGACACCCCGTTTAATCGTATGTTGATGGAAGGACGTTGGATAAATTATCTTTGGTCATTTGTCGCTCAAAAACTTTCTATTGAACAAAATTATTTTCTCTTTTTAGGATTATATAATTTATTTTGTTGGGGAATCGCCTGCCTTTTAACTTCTTCACGCTACCAACTGCTTATCGCCTTTGCACTATTTTTTATGCCCCAATTCGGGCAATTATCTTTATGGCCAGCAACACTTACTCCGATGCTTATCATTGGGATTATTATTGTCCTTATGGCGCATTATAAAATCAAAGAGTATTACTTCATCATTCCCTTTATCACATTGATGTTAAGCTATCCTCCACTTTTAGCATTTTTATTACCCATACTCGCTTATCAGTATCAAAGCCCTAAAAGTGCGGTCAAATTTGTCGCTATTTTTTGTATAAGTTACCTACTTGGCGTGTTACTTATGTATACACTAAACGGTTACTACCACAACTATTTTGGCATTAAAATTGCAGAAAGTCGTTCTCCTAATCCATTAAATTCAGGTGTTGCCTTAGAAGAAAATCTCTCTCGATTATGGAAATTTTATACAGAAAGTTTTTGGCGAAACCTCGTCCCACTCGTTTTCGCATTCTTTTTGAGTTTTTGGTTAAACTCAAAACATATTCTAAAAATAGGATTAATCGCATTATTTTTATTTATTCAGGAAAGCTCACTTATCCTCTATACCGGCGTAGATATTCCGGAACGTTCGCAAATGTGGACTTGGATTAGCTTTATTCTCATAGCGCTACCCCTATTACAACAAAGTAAATGGAAATTATGGATAGGCATTGCCTACTTAGGTTATCTTGTTTTATCAGGTGCCTATTTTTGGAGCACTCACTACATTTCTTTCCAAAAATATGCAAATTTTGAGTATTATTTATCAGGAATGACTCAGCTACACCACCGCCGTCAAATTCTTTTATGCGGACAATTTCAACGTATTGAAGGACAGCGTTACAAGGCATTACAACCAATCAGTCTCATTTTAAGCATCTACAAACGGACTGAAGTTCAACTGATTCCCGTAAGAGGAAATATATGCAAACAAACGGATCAAGTAGGATTTTACCGCTCCGGCGATTATTTAATTTATCAATTAGATTATTAGTTTTATAAGGTTTTGAAGGCTCACTACTTTTAAAAAACAAAGAAAATAAAACACAGCATCTCAAGTTGCAGTGAAAGTGCGGTTAAATTTCCCAACGTTTTTTCTATTAAAAAAGGCTGTAAACACAGCCTTTCTTCTTTTAACTTATCATTTCACTTCTCTAAACAAAATCTCGCTTGGAATCACAGAACCTTGCCAGTAAAGCTCGGTGGAAACTTTTTCTGCGAGTTGCAAGAAGGCTTGGGCGATTTCACTTTCCGGTGCGGCAATAATGGTTGGATTACCGCTATCCAGATCTTCTCGAATGCGAATGTGTAATGGCAAATGTGCCAGCACTTTTACATTATATTTTTCCGCCATTTTTTCTGCGCCGCCGGTTCCGAAAATCGCTTCGTGATGACCACAGTTGCTACAAATGTGCATTGACATATTTTCTACAATACCAAGCACCGGTACGGAAACTCGTTCAAACATAGAGATGCCTTTTACCGCATCAAGCAAGGCAATATCTTGCGGCGTTGTTACCACAATAGCGCCTGTTACCGGAATTTGTTGGGACAAGGTAAGTTGAATGTCACCGGTTCCCGGAGGCATATCAATGACCAAATAATCCAAACTATCCCACAATGTTTCATTAAGCAATTGACTTAACGCACTGCTCGCCATTGGGCCCCGCCAGATAGTCGCATTTTCTTCATCCATTAAAAAACCGATGGAATTGGCTGATAATCCGTGCGCTTTGATTGGGGTAATATGTTGATTATCCGGTGATGTCGGGCGCTGATGTGGCGCACCCAACATATGCGGAATAGAAGGGCCGTAAATATCGGCATCCAAAATCCCTACCCGTGCCCCCTGTGCTTGAAGTGCCAGAGCAAGGTTCACCGAGACACTGGATTTGCCCACGCCGCCTTTACCGGAAGTAACGGCGATAATATTTTTCACCCCTTTTACTGCCGGTTGATTATTCGCCCGTTTTAATGTGGCGATTTGATAATTCACCGCCCATTTGATTGATTTACAATCCGCCGCTTTCAATAAGTTATCGGATATCATTTGTTTAAGTAGTTCAACACCGCTATTCCAAGCGAAAGGTAACTGCAATTCAATACGCAAGGTTTCACCACCTTTTTCCACTTTTTTTAAGGTGTTGAGCGCAATCAAATCTTTTTGCAGGCTCGGATGTTGAAATTGTTGAATGACTTGTTGAATTTGATTTTGTTGTTCAGAGCTAAGGTTGTCGGAAAAATAGGTTGCCATAAGACCTTCCAATTTAAAATATTAAGTAGAGTAAATTTGTCGGGCATATTTAAACACGGAAAGTGCGGTCTGTTAAGTTAAAGTTTTTCAAACTGGAAAAAATCCCCTTTATCAGGTAAGATACGGGCAATTTTTTGTGTGATAAAAAGAGAATAACGATGTCGAACCAAGCCCGTAAAATTTTAGTAACTTGCGCTCTCCCTTATGCCAATGGCGCAATCCATTTAGGTCATATGTTAGAACACATTCAAGCGGATATTTGGGTGCGTTTTCAACGTATGCGCGGTAATAAAGTTTATTTTGTCTGTGCCGATGATGCGCACGGTACACCGATTATGTTAAACGCCGATAAATTAGGCATTACACCGGAAGAACTCATTGCCCGGGCAAAAGCCGATCACGTACGCGATTTCGCCGGATTCAATATCAGCTTTGATAACTATCATTCCACTCACAGCGAGGAAAACAAACGAATCACCGCTGAAATTTATAATAAATTAAAAACGAACGGTTTCATTAAAAGCAAAGTGATTTCTCAACTCTATGATCCGGAAAAAAATATGTTTTTACCGGATCGCTTCGTAAAAGGGACTTGTCCGAAATGTAAAGCCGAAGATCAATATGGCGATAACTGCGAAGTATGTGCTTCCACTTATAGCCCGATGGACTTGATCAATCCGCGTTCTGCCGTTTCCGGCGCTACACCGATCATTAAAGAGTCCGAGCACTTTTTCTTTGATTTGCCTGCGTTCGAAAATATGTTGCAAGAATGGACGCGTTCCGGTTCGCTACAACCGGAAATCGCGAACAAAATGCAAGAGTGGTTTGAAAGTGGTTTACAACAGTGGGATATTTCTCGTGATGCGCCATATTTCGGTTTTGAAATTCCGGATGCAAAAGACAAATTTTTCTATGTATGGTTGGATGCACCGATTGGTTATATGGCATCATTCAAAAATCTCTGCGATCGTGAAGGCATCGATTTTAATGAGTTTTGGGCTGAAGGCAGCGAGACGGAACTTTACCACTTTATCGGTAAAGATATTGTGTATTTCCACAGCCTGTTCTGGCCTGCGATGTTGGAAGGCAGCGGCTATCGCAAACCGACCAATGTATTTGCTCACGGTTATGTAACGGTGGACGGTGCGAAAATGTCAAAATCACGCGGAACATTCATTCAAGCCGATACCTATTTAAACCACATTGATCCTGAATGTTTGCGTTATTACTATGCGGCAAAAATCAACAATCGTATTGAAGATCTTGATTTCAACTTAGACGATTTTATCCAACGGGTGAACACGGATATTGTGAACAAACTCGTAAATTTGGCTTCCCGCAATGCAGGCTTTATCGCAAAACGCTTTGACGGCAAATTAGCGGATAAATTGGAAGATGAAGCTTTATTTGCTGAATTTACCTCTCAAGCGACACAAATTGCGAATTATTATGAAACTCGCGAATTTAATAAAGCAATCCGCGAAATTATGGCATTAACCGATAAAGCCAATAAATATATTGATGATAAAGCACCTTGGGTGATCGCAAAAGAAGAAGGAAAAGAGGAACAATTACAAGCGGTCTGTTCAATGGGAATCGAATTATTCCGAGTGTTAATGACATACCTCAAACCAGTTCTCCCTAAACTGGCTGAACGGGCTGAAGCCTTCTTACAAACCGAATTGCGTTGGAATAATATCGATCAACCTTTATTAGGTCACACCCTCTCACCATTTAAGGCTCTGTTTTCCCGTTTAGAGAAAAAACAGATTGATGCGGTGGTGGAAGAAACCAAAGCCTTATTCGCCAAAACGAGTGAAACGGCAGAAAAAACAGCGACAAAATCGACCGCACTTTCTCACATCGAACCTATCGCAGATACCATCACCATTGATGATTTTGCAAAACTCGATATGCGCGTAGCAAAAGTATTAAAATGCGAAGCGGTTCCTGAATCAAATAAACTTCTTCGTTTTGAATTGGATCTCGGTGATCACCACCGCCAAGTTTTCTCCGGCATTAAAGCGGCTTACGATAAGCCTGAAGAATTAGAGGGGCGTTTTGTGATTATGGTAGCAAACCTTGCGCCACGTAAAATGAAATTTGGTGTATCTGAAGGAATGATCCTTTCAGCCGGTACGGGCGGAAACGATTTATTCTTGCTTTCAGCCGATAGCGGTGTTACAGCCGGTATGCAGGTGAAATGATCAAGCGGATTGATATTTACAAAAAGCGGCTTCGGTCGCTTTTTTATTTTTTAGTTGAAAGAATGTAATTTATAACCTACTATATCACTCAACTATTTATCAATTTGGAGAACACTATGAAAAATGAATTGATCTGCTACAAACAAATGCCGATTTGGACAAAAGACAAACTACCTCAAATGTTTCAAGAGAAACACAATACAAAAGTCGGCACTTGGGGCAAGCTGAGCATTCTCAAAGGCAAACTTAAATTTTACGAATTAACGGAAGAAGGGGATGTAGTTGCCGAGCATATATTCACACCGGAAAGCGAAATTCCTTTTGTCGAACCACAGGCCTGGCACCGCGTAGAAGCCTTAACGGACGATTTAGAATGCACGCTTGGCTTTTATTGCAAAAAAGAAGATTACTTCAGTAAAAAATACAATATGACCGCAACACATTCAGAAGTAAAAGCGGCGGTTGAATCCATTAAACCTTGCAAAACGCTTGATCTCGGCTGTGGGCAAGGGCGAAATTCACTCTTTTTAAGTTTATTGGGCTTTGATGTAACCTCTTGGGATCATAACGAAAACAGCCTTACTTTCTTGAATGAAACCAAGACGAAAGAAAATCTCTCAATTTTGACCGCACTTTACGACATCAACACAGCCAACATTCAAGAAAACTACGACTTTATTCTCTCCACTGTGGTGTTTATGTTCTTAGATCCTGAACGTGTGTCAGCCATTATCAAAAATATGCAAGAACATACCAATACCGGCGGCTATAACTTAATCGTAGCGGCAATGTCCACAGATGATGTTCCCTGCCCTCTTCCGTTTTCCTTCACTTTTAAAGAAAACGAATTAAAAGCCTATTATCAAGACTGGGAGTTTATAAAATACAACGAAGAAATGGGGGAATTACACAAAACCGATGAAAACGGTAACCGCATTAAAATGAAATTTGTGACAATGTTAGCAAAAAAGAAATAATCCACTGATTTATAAAAGAAATAACCGCACTTTGTGATTTAAAGTGCGGTTATTTTATTTCGATATGATGTGGCTGTTTTAATTATTCTTCAATCGAACGCAACAATTCGTTGATCCCTACTTTGCCTAAAGTTTTCGCATCAACTTTTTTCACGATAACTGCACAGTAAAGGCTATATTTACCGCATTTTGACGGAAGGCTACCGGAAACGACAACAGAACCTGCCGGTACACGGCCATAATGAATCTCACCGGTTTCGCGATCATAAATTTTAGTGGACTGGCCGATAAATACCCCCATAGAGATCACACAACCGTCCTCAACGATCACACCTTCAACCACTTCGGAACGCGCACCGATAAAGCAATTATCACCAATGATGGTCGGATTGGCTTGTAACGGTTCTAATACGCCGCCAATGCCGACACCGCCTGACAAGTGAACATTTTTACCAATTTGCGCACAGGATCCCACTGTTGCCCAAGTATCTACCATCGTACCCTCGCCCACATACGCGCCGATGTTCACATAAGACGGCATTAACACGCAGTTTTTGGAAATGTATGCGCCTTTACGAACGGTCGCTGACGGAACAACTCGGAAACCTTCTTGCTGGAAACGTGCTTCCGTGTAATCCGCAAATTTTAGTGCCACTTTGTCGTAATATTTTGTTTCTGCACCGTCAATGATTTCATTGTCATTGATACGGAATGAAAGCAACACCGCTTTTTTTAGCCACTGATGTGTTACCCATTCATCATCAATTTTTTCTGCTACACGATATTTGCCGCTATCCAAACCCTCGATAACTTCTTCAATCGCAGCTCGGGTTTCCGCATCGACGGTTTTTGGCGTAATATCTGCGCGTTTTTCAAAGGCAGCTTCAATAATTGCTTGCAAGTTTGACATGGTACTTCCTATGTTAGTTAAGTGAATAAAACGGCGTTAGTTTTACCATATTTTTAGTGCTCAGGCAAAAAACGCCTAAAAAAATCACCGCACTTTGTTTTAAAACGGCGTAAACAAAATGCGGTGATTGAGAAAGCTACCTTACTGACTAAAAGATAGAAAGTGTTAAACCCACAATAAAAGCCATACTCAATACCACAGCAATCATTGCATAACCAAAATCGCTCATCTTTACTCCTTATAATTGACGTTAAAAACATCATCATTCTAGCAAGAAAAATAAAAAAAACGACCTTTTTTTAAAAAATATTTATTCAATATTTAACTATTTAGATGCAATCTTTATAATAGGAAAAATTTATCCAGAGAAAACCGAATTATGGCAACAATTAAAGATGTGGCAAAAATGGCGGGGGTATCCACTACCACCGTTTCCCATGTAATTAATAAAACCCGATTTGTGGCAAAAGAAACGGAAGAAGCCGTTCAATATGCCATAAAAACCTTAAAATATTCTCCAAGTGCGGTCGCCAGAAGTTTAAAAGTAAATACCACAAAGTCTATCGGCATGATCGTTACCACCAGTGAAGCGCCTTATTTTGCAGAGATCATTCATGCGGTTGAAGAACATTGCTATCGCCAAGGCTATTCCCTCTTTTTATGCAACACGCAAAATAATCCCGAAAAAATCAAAAATCACTTAGATATGTTAGCCCAAAAACGGGTGGACGGCTTGTTGGTAATGTGTTCCGAATATACTCAAACCTCCCTTGATTTACTTTCTAATTTCTCCACCGTTCCAATGGTTGTGATGGATTGGGGCCCGAATAGCAATACGGATATTATTGAAGATAACAGTTTCGCCGGCGGCTATCTTGCGACAAAACATTTGATTGATTGCGGTCATAAAAAAATAGGTATTATTGCGGGTGAACTCAGTAAAACAACGGCAAAAAATCGCTATGAGGGCTTTGAGAAAGCAATGTCGGATGCCAATCTCACAATTAATAAGAACTGGGTGATGGAAGGCTACTTTGAACCGGAAGACGGCTATGAATGTATGAATAAAATCCTTATCCAAACCGAGTTGCCAACAGCCGTATTCTGTTGTAACGATGTAATGGCGCTCGGTGCAATTTCTGCCATTACTGAAAAAGGTTTGCGCGTGCCGGACGATATTTCCGTGATTGGTTATGACAACATCCATTCCTCACGTTTTTATGCTCCGCCACTCACAACCATTCACCAATCGAAATCCAGATTAGGTGCCCAAGCGGTAAACTTGCTCTTTGAACGTATTGCGCAAAAAGACAAGGAAGATGAAGATCCTCACAAAACCCATAGCCGTATTGATATTTATCCTGAATTAGTATTAAGAAAATCCGTTAAAACCATTTTATAAAACCTCCCAAAAATTAACCGCACTTTTAAACGGAATATAGAAAGTGCGGTTAATTTTTAAAGAAAATTCATCTTTCTTGTTTTTTATCAACCTTTTCTATCATAGGGTTTGACCGTCCACCTATTTTTAGTTATATCTACGATCAGTTTTATTTAGTCTTACTTTTTAGGAGTTTGTATGACACAAGAATACGCGACTCTACGTAATAATATCAATATGTTAGGGCGTTTTCTCGGAGAAACCATTAGCGATGCTCAAGGTTCGGATATTCTCGAATTAATCGAAAATATTCGCAAGTTATCACGTGATTCACGCGCAGGTGACGATAAAGCCCGCCAAGAATTGCTCACCACCCTTGCCAATATTTCAACCGACAACATTATTCCGGTAGCACGGGCATTCAGCCAATTTTTGAATCTCACCAATATTGCCGAACAATATCAAACGATTTCTCGAGAACATTCTACAAAAGCGCCTTCCGAACGTTCTTTACATACATTATTTACCCGTTTGAAAGCAGAAAATGCCTCAAAAGAAACCGTTTATGCCACCATTAAAAAATTGTTGATTGAACTTGTTCTAACGGCACACCCAACGGAAACCACCCGCCGTTCCCTCATTCATAAACACGTTGAGATCAATAAATGCTTAAGCAAATTAGAACACAATGATCTCACCCCGAAAGAACGCGGTGTTATCGAACGTTTACTGCTCCGTTTAATTGCCGAGGCTTGGCACACTAACGAAATCCGCACTGTTCGCCCAACACCTTTTGACGAAGCGAAATGGGGATTTGCGATGTTGGAAAACAGTCTCTGGCAAGCGGTTCCGGAATTTTTGCGCCAACTGAACGAAAATGCCCGTGAATTTTTAGGCTATGATTTACCGGTTGGTTTAAAACCGGTGCGCATTTCTTCTTGGATGGGCGGAGATCGGGACGGTAACCCATTCGTGACTGCACAAATCACACGTAAAATACTCAACTTCGCACGTTGGAAAGCGGCGGATTTATTTTTAAAAGACATCGGTGAACTTGTTGATGAACTCTCTATGGTGAAATGTACGGAAGAATTTCGTGCTAAATACGGTAATCATTTAGAGCCTTATCGTGTCGTGGTGAAGGGGTTACGCACAAAACTTAATGCCACCCTCGCCTACTTTGATGATTTACTGGCAAACCGCGTACCCCGTGTTTCAGAAAATGACATTATTTTAAAAGACGAGCAACTTTGGGAGCCGCTTTACGATTGCTATCAATCCCTAATGGCGTGTGGAATGCGCATTATTGCGAACGGTTCACTCTTAGATATTTTGCATCGTATTCGCTGTTTTGGTGTCACCTTGTCACAAATGGATATTCGCCAAGAAAGTACCCGTCACACCGATGCCATTGCTGAAATCACACGCTATATCGGATTAGGCGATTATTCCCAATGGACGGAAGATGACAAACAGGCTTTCTTAATTCGTGAATTAAGCTCACGTCGCCCGCTTATTCCGCAAAATTGGACACCTTCCGCTGAAACGCAAGAAATTCTTGATACCTGCAAAGTAATTGCCCAGCAAAAACAAGGCGTGATTGCCTGCTATATCATTTCGATGGCACGTACCGCCTCTGATGTACTCGCCGTGCATTTATTATTAAAAGAAGCCGGTGTACCTTACCATATTCCTGTTGTACCTCTTTTTGAAACCTTAGATGACTTAGATGCAGCAGAAGAAGTCATGACCCAATTATTCAATGTGGGTTGGTATCGTGGTGTGATTAATAATCGCCAAATGGTGATGATCGGCTATTCGGATTCTGCTAAAGATGCCGGTATGATGGCGGCATCATGGGCGCAATATCGTGCGCAAGAAGCGTTGGTCAATTTAACGGAAAAACTTGGCATTGAATTAACCTTGTTCCACGGTCGTGGCGGCACAATCGGTAGAGGTGGTGCACCGGCTCACGCAGCACTACTTTCTCAACCGCCACGTTCATTGAAAAACGGCTTACGTGTAACGGAGCAAGGCGAAATGATCCGCTTTAAACTCGGCTTACCTGCCGTTGCGGTGGAAACCTTTGATCTCTATGCCAGCGCAATCTTGGAAGCCAATCTCTTACCGCCACCGGAACCCAAACCCGAATGGCGTGCCGTGATGGATGAACTTTCCGCCGTTTCCTGCGAAATTTATCGCGGCGTAGTGCGCGGAGACAAGGATTTCGTGCCTTATTTCCGCAGCGCAACCCCGGAACAGGAACTTTCAAAATTACCGCTCGGCTCACGCCCTGCAAAACGTAACCCGAATGGTGGCGTAGAAAGCCTTCGAGCAATTCCTTGGATCTTTGCTTGGATGCAAAACCGCTTAATGCTTCCAGCCTGGCTAGGTGCCGGCGCATCCGTTCGTCAAGTGATTGAAAACGGCAAAGGCGATATTATCCAAGAAATGTGTCAAACTTGGCCGTTCTTTTCCACCCGAATCGGTATGTTGGAGATGGTATTCAGTAAATCAGACGTATGGCTTTCTCAACAATACGATCAGCGTTTAGTGAAAAAAGAGCTTTGGTATTTAGGTGAAAACCTACGCAGCCAACTGCAAGCGGATATTCAAACCGTGCTTTCACTTTCTCATCGTAATGAGTTAATGTCCGATTTACCTTGGATCGCCGAATCCATTGCACTACGCAATATCTACACCGATCCGCTCAATCTACTGCAAGTGGAGCTACTCCACCGCTTCCGTGAAAACCCGGATCACCCGAATCCGGATATAGAGCAAGCCTTGATGATAAGTATCACCGGCATTGCCGCGGGAATGCGTAATACAGGCTAAAATACAGCCATAATAAAAGCGTTGATCTTTTTAAGACCAACGCTTTTTTATTAATTCCATTTCTTCCCCCTCCTAAAACTGAAACAAATTCATTTTAAATATTAAAATTATGAATTTGAATAATTATCAAAATTTATAGATGATATACTCGATGAATTTAGACGGCTAAACGTCTAAATAATCCTATTCAAAATACAGAGGAGATGAAACATGGCAACATTCCACCTTTTAGGTTTTCCACGTATCGGTGCAAAGCGCGAGCTAAAATTTGCTCAAGAACGTTATTGGCGTGGCGAGTTGGCAGAACAAGATTTGCTGGATTTAGCAAAAGCATTGCGTGAAAAAAACTGGAAACATCAAGCGGAAGCCAATGCGGATTATGTGGCTGTGGGTGATTTTACTTTCTACGATCACATCTTGGATTTACAAGTAGCGACAGGGGCAATTCCAAGTCGTTTTGGATTTGATAGCCAAAATTTAACATTAGATCAATATTTCCAACTGGCACGCGGCAACCAATCCCAATTTGCGATTGAAATGACCAAATGGTTTGATACCAACTATCACTACTTAGTGCCGGAATTCCAAATCAACACTGAATTTAAAGCAAACCCAACTCATTATGTGCAACAAATTCGTGAAGCGAAAGCATTAGGCTTAAACGTGAAACCGACGATTGTCGGTCCATTAACTTTCCTTTGGTTGGGAAAAGAAAAAGGGCAAGCCTTTAATCGCTTTGATTTATTGACGAAATTAATTCCTGTTTATGTCGATATTCTAAAGGCAATTGCTGCGGAAGGCGTTGAATGGATCCAAATTGATGAACCTGCCCTTGCACTAGATTTACCAACAGAATGGATTGAGGCTTACCACTGCGTCTATACCGAATTAAGCAAAGTCAATGCGAAAATTTTGCTTGCGACCTATTTCGGTTCTGTGGCAGAACACACAGACTTATTAAAAACCTTACCTGTTGACGGTTTACATTTGGATCTTGTACGTGCTCCTGAGCAAATTACCGAATTCCAAGATTATACCAAAGTGCTTTCTGTCGGCGTTATTGACGGTCGCAATATTTGGCGTGCGAATTTAAACCAAGTGCTTGATGTACTTGAACCGTTAAAAGCAGCATTGGACGAGCGTTTATGGATTGCACCGAGCTGCTCATTGCTCCATACCCCTTATGATTTATCAATAGAAACACAACTTCAAACCAATAAACCCGAACTTTATAACTGGTTAGCATTCACCTTACAAAAAGTGGAAGAATTGCGCCTGATTAAGACCGCACTTGAACAAGGTCGCCCTGCCATCCAAGCAGAATTGGCTGCCAATCTGAAAGCGGTAGAAAGTCGCGCAAATAGCACGGATATTCATCGCCCTGAAGTTGCAACACGATTAGCGAATTTACCCGCAAATGCCGATCAACGTAAATCGCCGTTTGCAGAACGTATTGCAAAACAAAATGCGTGGTTAAATCTACCACTTTTCCCAACAACCAATATCGGTTCATTCCCGCAAACCAAAGAAATTCGCTTGGCACGCGCTGCATTTAAGAAAGGCGATTTAAGTATCGAAGACTACGAAAATGCAATGAAAAAAGAGATCGAATTTGTGGTTCGCGAACAAGAAAAACTTGATCTTGACGTATTGGTACACGGCGAAGCCGAGCGTAACGATATGGTGGAATATTTCGGTGAGCTATTAGAAGGATTTGCATTCACAAAATTCGGTTGGGTACAAAGTTACGGTTCACGCTGCGTGAAACCACCTATCATTTATGGTGATGTAGTACGACCCGACCCAATGACGGTTCGTTGGTCGCAATATGCCCAAAGCCTCACCCCAAAACCGATGAAAGGAATGCTTACAGGCCCTGTTACCATTCTTCAATGGTCATTCGTGCGGAATGATATTCCACGCTCAACCGTGTGTAAACAAATCGGAGTTGCACTTTCTGACGAAGTATTAGATCTTGAAGCGGCAGGTATTAAAATCATTCAAATTGATGAACCGGCTATCCGTGAGGGCTTACCTTTAAAACGTGAGGATTGGGATAATTACTTACAATGGGCAGGCGAGGCATTCCGTTTAAGCTATATGGGTGTACAAGACGATACGCAAATTCACACACATATGTGTTATTCGGAATTTAACGACATTCTACCGGCGATTGCAGCCTTAGATGCCGATGTGATTACCATTGAAACCTCTCGTTCGGATATGGAATTACTCACTGCCTTTGCCGATTTCAATTACCCGAACGACATTGGCCCTGGTGTGTATGACATTCATAGCCCACGTGTGCCAAAAGCAGAAGAAATCGAACATTTACTTCACAAAGCACTAAAAGTTGTACCGAAAGAACGCTTATGGGTAAACCCTGATTGCGGTTTAAAAACCCGTGGTTGGTCAGAAACTATCGAGCAATTAAAAGTAATGATTGAAGTAACGAAAAAACTACGTACGGAATTTCAATAAATCTTAGTCAATTTAAAAGGGGAAATAAAATTCCCCTTTTTTCCATTCAAAACAGGCGCATCTTTTCGTTTTACCGAAAATAAGATCCTCCTAAAACAACGCCCAAACCGCTTTTACATCGTCCGGTAACGTCAAGTTTTTTCCTAATTCAACCCAACCGCAGGGAAAATGAAAATCTGATCCGACAGAGCCGACAAATTCAAATTCTCTCGCCCAACGGGCAAGCAATTGACGCTGATCTTTCGTTTGTCCGCAATCGGCGACTTCCATTCCGTCACCACCCCAATTTTTAAAATCCGTCATCAATTTACGTACCCATTTTCCTGTCATATTGTAACGTAACGGGTGGGCAATCACGGCAATACCTCCGGCACTATGAATGGTATTAATAGCGGTGGGAATATCCGTCCATTCGGCTTTTACAAATGCTGATTTCCCTTGCCCTAAATAGCGTTTAAATGCTTGCCCGTCGTTGGAAACTTTACCGGTTTGCACCAAATAGCGTGCATAATGGGCACGGGTTACTTCACCGTTCGCCAATGCCTTTGCCCCTGCATAAGCATTCGGTACACCGGCTTTCTCTAATTTTTTGCCGATTTCGACCGCTCTTTTCTCACGCAAGGCTTTTTGTTTGACTAAAAGTGCGGTCATTTCCGGGTGGGTTTTATCGAAATTCAATCCCACAATATGAATGCCACGCCCTTCCCAATCGGTCGAGATTTCCACGCCGGCAATCAATTCAATCCCTAACTCATCTGCGGTGATTTTTGCTTCATCAATGCCGACAACCGTATCGTGATCGCATAATGCCAACACATTCACACCCTGCTTCGCTGCACGTTGCACCACTTCTCTTGGGCTGAGAATGCCGTCTGAAGCAGTGCTGTGGCAATGTAAATCGTATATTTTTGTCATTATTTGATCTGTTGTACTAATTCTTTGACTAATTTTGGTCCGTGATAAATCAAGCCCGAATAAACCTGCAATAATTCCGCGCCTGCCGCTATTTTTTCTTGTGCATTTTGCACACCGTCAATACCGCCGCTGCCAATAATCGGAATTTGCCCATTCAATTCTTCATATAAACGTTTGATGATTGCCGTACTTTTGTGCTGCAACGGCTTACCGCTCAATCCGCCCTGCTGCTCCGCATTTTTTAAACCGACAACCGTATCACGAGAAATAGTGGTGTTAGTCGCAATCACTCCGTCCATTTTATGACGAACTAAACTATCGGCAATTTGCACTAATTCCGCCTCCGATAAGTCCGGCGCAATTTTCACCGCAATCGGCACATATTTATTATATTGATCTGCCAAAATCGCCTGACGAGCCTTAATGCTTTGCAATAGATCATCAAAATAATCGCCATATTGCAAACGGCGTAAATCCGGCGTATTCGGTGATGAAATATTCACCGTAATATAACCGGCATAGTTATACGCTTTATTCAAACAGAAAATATAATCGTCTTTGCCCTGTTCTAACGGCGTTTGCTTGTTTTTACCGATATTAATGCCGATCACACCGCGATAACGCGCTTTCTTTACATTTTCGACCAAATAATCAATGCCGTTATTATTAAAACCGTTTCGATTAATAATTCCTTCCGCCTCAATTAAACGGAATTGACGAGGTTTCGCATTGCCGTCCTGCGCCAAAGGCGTTACCGTTCCCACTTCCACAAAACCAAAACCAAGTGCACCAAAACCATCAATGGCATCACCGTTTTTATCTGCACCCGCCGCCAAACCGATCGGATTCGGAAAACGCACGCCCATCACAGTTTTTTCCACACCTTTAGGGGGAGAAAGTAGCGATCTCAAAAGCGGCTGAAACAAAGGATGACCGGCAAATTTTAAACATTGAATGGTGAAATTATGCGCATTTTCCGCATCCATTTGGAAAATACATTGACGGAATAATTTATACATACTCGTTTATCTCTCAGGATAGTTGACTGTAAAAAAGCGCGGTCAAAATAAACCGCACTTTGAAGATAAGATATGGCTATTCTACGGGGAAAGGCGCTGATGTGCAATTAAAGAGGAAACCTTTATCTCACTTCAAAACTTGTTCTTCAATGCGAGATAAAAGTAAATTTACCAAAGAAAAAATTTTCTATTGAATAACCGCACTTTTCTATCCCTTATTTTAGCTTTGCGATAAAACAAGGCGTAATTGCACCGCACTTGGTGTGACAATCGGTAGAAATGCCCCTTCCCGCCAACGGCGGATAAAGCTGAATCCCGTATTCTCAAGATAAGCTCTACCACCTCCGGCCTGCAATTCCAATAATAAACTTTGCGCAACGAGTTCCACGACATCAATGCGAATTTGAAATATCGCTTTAGGATTTTGACGAAACGCCCCTGTCGCTAAACCATTGAATAGACGTTGTTGTAAATCGGCAAGTGCGACTTTTTGTGTTTCCCATTCCGTTTTCAACACCGCACGGTTTGAACCAAGTGTTTTTTCCACTTCGCTTAAGCTACGTTGTGCCAAGCCGAATGCCATTCCGCATTGCAGCCCTAAAAACTCAGGACGAATTTTAGCAAGGTAAGTTTCCGCATTATCAGAAAGTATCCAATCGGGAGCTAATTCCACGTTTTCAAAACGCAATGCTGCCGTATTACTGCCCTGTAATGCAACTAATGATAGATTTTCCGATCTGGTTAAACCCAAGGCTTCGGAAGGAACGGCAATCACAATTGGTTTTTTATCGACATCGACATATTCGGCGGCAAAAACAACCACAAAGCGTTCGGCACGTAAATTGGTTAACCAAGGTAAATAGCCGTTTAAATAGCGTTTTCCTTCTTGTTCGGTAATAGAAACCTGTAATTCTTCCACTCCCGAAAGAAATTTAGTCGCATTAGATAAACCGGTACTGCCTGCAATTTCACCTGAAATTAAAGCGGCTAACCATTTTTCTTTGGCGGCTTGATTTTCACTTGCTAAAAGATTTTCAATGAGCGTACGATGTCCCCAAGCAACAAAAGCAGCCGTCAATGAATGCTCCGCTACGGCTTGAATAAGTCTGATGGTCTGTTCAATCGTACCGCCATCACCACCAAATTCGGTTGGCACGCCGCTTTTAAAAATATTATCTTGGGCTAATTGATGTAATAACACATCGGCATATAGATCCGATTGATCAAGACTGTCGGCATGCTCGTCCAACCATTGAATAAGCTGAGTTGAGAGTAAAGGCATAGTATTTCTCCTGTGTGTTTAAATTTATTTTCTCAGTTTGTTTTCTTCATCATAGCCATCCTTTTCCCCTATCTCAAAATACAAAAAATCACTTTTATATGCATATAAGTTATAAGGTGGGAAACTAATGAATTCAAAATATCGAATAAGTAATAGTATTTATTAAAACAATGGGAGACATTCTGCCAATGACTCTAGGCGAAATAAAAAATGGGGCGTAATGCCCCAAAATCTTTGTAAAATTGACCGCACTTTTGTGTGATCTTTAATGATTTTCCTATCTCAGCGCCTTATCAATTTTCTCAAATAAATCCTTGGAAAGATTTTCAACCAAGCTCAAACGTTCTAATGCGCGTTTCATTAAGGTTTGGCGTTGAGCATCATAGCGGGCAAAACGAATCAAAGGTTCGATCAAGCGTGCGGCGACTTGCGGATTACTGTCGTTTAGGCGAATCAATACATCCGTTAAAAAACGATATCCCGAGCCACTGATTTCATGAAAAGCTTTGAGATTTTGATTTGCAAAACTTCCTACCAACGAGCGTAAACGGTTCGGATTGTTGAAATTAAAACTTGGGTGATCCATAAGCAGATTTACAATTTCTAATACGTTTTCATCAGGGCGTGTCGCCTGTAAAGCAAACCATTTGTCCATCACCAAGCCGTCTTGTTGCCATTTTTGCTCAAAATCGGCGAGTAAAATATCACGGCACGGCAATGCGGCTTTTGTTGCGGCAGTCAGAGCGGCAAGCGTATCCGTCATATTGTTCGCTGCGTTGTAATGTTTATGCACCATATTATTGCCAAGCGGTGTGTAAGCCAAATAGCTCAAACAAAGGTTACGCATTGCACGCAAGGCGATATCTTGCCGTGTGACGCGATAATCCTCCAAGCGGATGTGGTTATAGGTTTTAAGCAATTGATCTTGCAACGCACCCGCAATCGTACGCAACATAAATTCACGGGCTGCCACAATGCCGTCCGGATCGATAATTTTGAAATTTTCGGCAAATTCAATATCACGAGGTAAAGTGAGAATTAGCGTTGCAAGTTCAATATCGCTTTCATAGTTTTCCAAAACTTGTGAAAGTGCGGTCAAAATTTGCGGCGAAATTTCAAATTCTTCACCTTGCTGAAAATGACTAACGTTGTGCCGTAGTTCATTAGTAAATAATGTTTGTGCGCTATCCCAACGTACAAAGGCATTTTCGGCAAATTTTAATAAGGTAAGAAGTTGTTCGGCGGTGTAATCGTAATCTAATTTTACCGGTGCAGAAAAATCCGCCAATAATGCAGGAACAGGACGACCGTAAATACCGTGAAATTCAAATACTTGATCTTTTTCCGTGATGTTCAACACACCGCTTAACGGTTCGCCATTATGCTGTAACATTTGCTTTGTGCCGTCTTGTGCATACAACGCCATTTTGAGAGGAATATGTAAATTCACTTTTTCCATTTGATCCGCTGTCGGCGGCGTAGATTGTGATACGGTGAGGCGATAAGTGTGGGTTTGCTCGTCATAAGCGTCACTAATCAGCAGTTCCGGCGTACCGGATTGGCTATACCAACGGCGGAATTGCGTTAAATCAGCCTCATTTGCTCTCTCCATCGCAGAAACAAAATCCTCACAAGTTGCCGCTTTTCCATCATTTTCCGCAATATACAACGCCATTCCTTTTTGGAAACCTTGCTCACCCAATAAAGTGTGTAGCATACGGATCACTTCCGCCCCTTTTTCATACACGGTAACGGTATAAAAATTATTCATTTCAATCACTTTTTCCGGACGGATCGGGTGCGCCATCGGGCCTGCATCTTCAGCAAATTGAGTCGTACGTAAAAACTTCACATTATTGATACGATTCACTGCACGCGACCCGGTATCTGATGAAAATTCTTGATCACGAAATACGGTTAAGCCTTCTTTTAAACTTAATTGAAACCAATCCCGACAGGTTACGCGATTGCCCGTCCAGTTGTGAAAATATTCGTGCGCAATCACACTTTCAATAGCAAGATAATCATCATCGGTTGCCGTTTGTGGGTTAGCCAATACAAATTTAGAATTAAAAATATTCAATCCTTTATTTTCCATCGCCCCCATATTGAAGAAATCGACGGCAACGATCATATAAATATCCAAATCGTATTCGAGATTAAAACGATCTTCATCCCATTTCATCGCTTTTTTCAAACTTTCCATCGCCCAACCGGCACGATCCAAATTACCATGATCCACATAAAGTTCTAGGGCAACTTCTCTCCCGCTCTTGGTGATGAATTTATCTTGTAAAAGATCAAAATCCCCTGCAACCAATGCAAATAAGTAGCTTGGTTTCGGGAAAGGATCATGCCATTCAACCCAATGGCGCCCCTCTTCCAAATCCCCTTCGGCAATACGGTTGCCATTGGAAAGTAAATACGGGTATTTGGTTTTATCCGCCGTGATTTTGGTGGTGTAACGTGCCAAAACATCAGGGCGATCCAGCATATAAGTAATTTGGCGAAATCCTTCAGCTTCGCATTGCGTGCAAATGCCTTCGCCGGACTGATATAAACCTTGCAGTGAGGTGTTTTCTGCGGGAATTAAAATCGTCACAATTTCAAGCTCAAATTCAACCGCACTTTTAACACTTAAATCCAACGTTAAGCCTTCACTATCTTGTTGGTAGGCGGTGAAAGGTTCACCGTTAAATTTAATGGAAGAAAATTGAAAACTGTGACCGTCTAAACGTAAATGTGTCGCTTCGTCATTTAAACGCTTAAATTGTGTGGTTGTCGTCACCACGGTATGTTGAGGATCTAAGCGAACGTCCAGATAAATATCCGTTACGGTAAAATCAGGTTGTTTGTAATCTTTTCTATACTTTGCCTTGGCTAACATAACTCGCCCTTTGTTTCAGGAAAAAACTGCGCTTAGGATATGATTTTACGGTGAAACTTGCAATGATATTTTCCATTAAAACAATCGAGCAAACGTTTGCTTAACTTTGCCGAATTATGCTATTCTACGCAGCGTTTTTAGTTTTATGTGAGAGCAAAAAATGTCTGCAACACAAGCCAAAATTGCCATTGTTATGGGTTCAAAAAGCGATTGGGCAACCATGCAAGAAGCAACCCAAATTTTAGATGAACTCAACGTGCCTTATCACGTTGAAGTCGTTTCTGCCCATCGTACACCGGATAAACTCTTTACTTTTGCTGAAAATGCGCAGCAAAACGGTTACAAAGTGATTATTGCCGGTGCAGGCGGAGCAGCACATTTACCGGGTATGATTGCAGCAAAAACCCTTGTACCGGTGCTTGGTGTGCCAGTGAAAAGTTCTATGTTAAGCGGTGTGGATAGCCTCTATTCTATCGTGCAAATGCCGAAAGGTATTCCGGTCGGCACATTAGCCATCGGCCCTGCCGGTGCTGCCAATGCCGGATTACTTGCGGCGCAAATTCTGGCGGCTTGGGATTACGAATTGCTTTCACGTTTGCAAACTTTCCGTGAAAAACAAACCTATATGGTTTTGGATAATCCCGATCCGCGTGTATAAAACCTTTTCAAATCTGACCGCACTTAAAAAAGTGCGGTTGTTTTTCAGTATTACGTAACAGTTGAACAAATCCTTGTAGGGTGCCGTTAGGCGAAGCCATAACGCACCAATTGAGGGTTTAATGATGAAACGGTGCGTTACGCGAAGCTTAACGCACCCTACCCCCGATAAATATTGGATATAAAATTATCTTCGTAAAACTGATACATAATACCGTTGTTTTTTCGATTATTTTATGAGAAATCCCATGCAAAAATCTTCTCTCTACCCTACCGTTTATGTTCTCGGCAATGGTCAATTAGGCAGAATGCTTCGTTATGCCGGTGCGCCTTTAGATATTTATGTTGAACCTTTAGCCTTCAATGCACCTATATTCGATTTACCGGAAAATGCGGTGATTACCGCCGAAATCGAACGTTGGGAAAAAACGCCTTTAACGGAATTACTCGGTCATCACAAAAATTTCGTCAATCAGGATATTTTTGGTTTGTTGGCCGATCGCTTAACGCAAAAATCTTTGTTAGATGAACTGACACTTTCCACATCGCCTTGGTGTTTATTGGAAGATAAAAAGCAATGGCAACAGGTATTTCAAAATGTGGGTGAAAAAGTGGTCGTAAAACGCCGTACCGGTGGTTATGACGGGCGTGGTCAATGGATCATCGACAACGAAAATAAAGAGGATATTACCGATGATTTATTTGGTGAAGTGATCGCAGAAAAATTTATTCCCTTTGATTATGAAGTATCAATCGTCGGCGCACGTTTTAGAAACGGTGAAAAACGTTTTTACCCCGTTACGCATAATCTCCAACAAAACGGTATTTTGCGTTATAGCGTGGTAGATACCGATTTTCCACAACAATCCGTACTACAAAAACAAGCGGAGACAATGTTGAGTAAAATTATGGATAAACTCGGTTATGTAGGTGTGATGGCAATGGAATGTTTTGTCGTCGGCGATCAACTGCTGATTAATGAACTCGCGCCACGCGTACATAATAGCGGACATTGGACTCAACTCGGCTGCGCAATAAGCCAATTTGAGCTCCATTTGCGTGCCTTACTAAACCTGCCGACACCGGAGCTAAAAACCGTTGCGCCAAGCGTGATGGTGAATTTAATCGGTACGGAACACAATGAAAAATGGCTCAATACCCCTTTTGCACAACTTCATTGGTATGGCAAAGAAGTAAGGGAAGGACGTAAAGTCGGACATATTAATCTTTCTCCCCCTGATAAAGCCGTGTTAATTCAACAATTAGAAAAGCTGAGAGAGGAATTGCCGGCTGATTATCAATCTGGATTAAGTTGGACGATAGATAAATTAAAATAAATTCATTTTTAACCGCACTTTTTAACGTAATGTATAAAAGATTGAAGTGCGGTTTATTTTTATGGTGTTTTTACTTGCTAAACATAAATGCTTGCAGTATAAATTAGCCGACTTACACACATCAAAAAAGGAAAACGCTATGTTTGAAAATATTAAAGCCGCCCCTGCCGATCCGATTCTTGGCTTAGGCGAAGCATTCAAATCTGAAACCCGTGTGAATAAAATCAATCTCGGTATTGGAGTCTATAAAGATGCCCAAGGTGCAACGCCGATTATGCGGGCTGTAAAAGAAGCGGAAAAACGCTTGCTCGATAAAGAAAATACCAAAAATTACCTCACGATTGACGGCATTGCGGAATATAACCGTTTAACTCAAGAATTGTTATTCGGTTCAGGCAGTGAAATCGTGAAAAATCAACGTGCAAGAACCGTGCAAAGCCTTGGCGGAACCGGTGCATTACGTATTGCAGCGGAATTTATAAAACGCCAAACTAAGGCACAAAATGTGTGGATCAGTACGCCGACTTGGCCGAACCACAATGCAATCTTCAATGCGGTGGGAATGACTATTCGTGAATACCGTTACTATGATGCGAAAAACAAAGCGCTCGACTGGGATAACCTTATCGCCGATTTAAGCAATGCCGGTGAAGGCGATGTAGTGTTACTTCACGGTTGTTGCCATAACCCGACAGGGATTGACCCGACACCGGAACAATGGAAACAACTTGCCGAACTTTCTGCCAAAAACGGTTGGTTACCGTTATTCGATTTTGCTTATCAAGGTTTAGCAAACGGTTTAAATGAAGATGCTATCGGTTTACGTACTTTTGCAGCAAATCATAAAGAATTGTTAGTCGCAAGTTCATTCTCAAAAAACTTCGGCTTATATAATGAACGTGCGGGCGCATTTACTTTAGTTGCCGCCGATTCCGATATTGCAGCAACCGCCTTGACTCAAGTGAAATCCATTATCCGTACGCTCTACTCCAACCCGGCATCACACGGCGCGGCGACAGTCGTTCAGGTATTAAACGATCCGACACTTCGCCAATCTTGGGAAGATGAACTCACCGAAATGCGTGAACGCATCAAAAAAATGCGTCATTTATTTGTGCAGCTTCTTAAAGAATACGGTGCGAAGCAGGATTTCAGCTTCATCATTGAACAAAACGGCATGTTCTCCTTTAGCGGTTTAACCGGTGAACAGATTGATCGCTTAAAAGAAGAATTTGCGATTTATGCGGTGCGTTCAGGTCGTATTAATGTGGCGGGTATTACGGAAGATAACATTCGCCATCTCTGTGAAAGTATTGTGAAAGTGCTTTAAGCCTTAATTTATTTTCATCATTAAAAGCGCATTTAGTATGCGCTTTTATCTCATCAAAATGTAAAAAGATTATATATACTCTAATAAATAACTGAATATTTAAGATATGATCTCATTGCAAATATTAAATTTTAGAATTTACTTTTCTATATTTGGCATTGCCTTTAAATACTCTTAAACTACAAAAACATTATCTTTTAGGGGGTATTTCTATGCAGTTTATGAAAATCGTCCTCGTTGGAATCGGGCAAATTTTTTTACAAGAAAACGGTTTATCCGGGCTTATTATCTTTATTGCAATGTTTTTCAGCCATTGGACGCTCGCTATCGGCTGTTTACTGGGTTCAATCATCGGTACAATCATCGCCATCAAATTTCACTATCCGGAAAACGAAATCAAACAAGGTTTATATGGTTTCAATGCTAGTCTTGCCTTTATGTGCACCATGTTTACATTTGGATTAAACGGCATTTCTCCTCTGATTTTCTTCCTAGGCATTGTAAGTTCGGCTGTCGCAACGATTATTATGCGCGAATTTACTAAAAGAAATCGGGTTGCTTACACCTTTCCTTTCGTCCTTACTTGTTGGATTTTTTGTTGGGGAGCTGCACAAATTGGTTTATTTGGACTATCGCAGACTACGCCGAATTTAATCGATCACACCGCAACGTTAGATTCTATCAACCAACCCTTTTATGCTTGGGCTGAAGTAAACTTTGGCTCAAGTTTAGTAACCGGATTATTTTTATTTATCGCTATTGCGATTAACTCCCCCATTGCGGCAATTTGGGGAATGACCGCAACCATTATTAGTCCTTTTATTGCGGATTGTTTATTTAAAATCGAACCGAATCAACTTGCAAACGGTATTTATAGCTTCTCCGCTATACTGGTAGCCTGTGCTTTTGCCGGTAACCGATTACGAGACTTTGTGTATGTCATTATAGGAATTATCCTCGCTATTTTTATTCAATTTGTTATAGCACAAACAGGCTTAGCACCTTATACTATCGGTTTCATCGTATCGTCTTGGTTTGTTTTATGGTTTAAAAATAAAGTCGACCACAGCAAATTAAATTCTAAAAAAATCACTCACCTATTTAATCCCAAATAATACTAATGAAAGAAGGTAACTATGCACTTAACCTCAAGAGAACAAGAAAAATTGATGCTTTTCCTCGCCGGTGAATTAGCGGCAAAGCGTAAAGCTCGTGGTGTAAAACTTAATTATCCGGAAACTATCGCCTATATCGCCAGCCATTTGCAAGAAGCGGCACGAGACGGAATGACCGTAGCGGAAGTAATGCAATACGGCGCAACGCTTTTAACCGTTGATGATGTGATGGAAGGCATACCGGAAATGGTAGATGAAGTGCAAATTGAAGCGACTTTTCCCGATGGTACGAAATTGGTTACCGTACATCATCCGATTAGATAAACACTCCCTCCACCCTTTTCTCAAACCGAATGGGGAAAGGAAGAAAAGAAAACTTAACGATAAGGATTAAAATAATGATCCCTGGAGAATACAAATTAGCAAACGGCGATATTCACGCCAATACGGGTAGAAAAACCGTGAAAATTGATGTAGTAAACAAGGGTGATCGCCCGATTCAAGTGGGCTCACACTATCACTTCTTTGAAACCAATAACTCCCTTGAATTTGACCGCACTTTAGCGCGCGGTATGCGTTTAAACGTACCTTCCGGTAACGCAGTACGTTTTGAACCGGGCGAAGCCAAAACGGTGGAGCTGGTGGCATTTGGCGGAAATCAAATAATTTATGGTTTCCATAACAAAATTGATGGCAAATTATAGGGGGAAAAAATGGCACTGATCATTCCAAGATCCCAATATGTAGCGACTTACGGACCAACTGTCGGCGATAGCGTACGTTTGGGTGATACCGATTTATGGGCAACGATTGAACAAGATTTACTAACAAAAGGCGATGAATGCAAATTCGGTGGCGGTAAAAGCGTGCGTGACGGAATGGCACAATCCGGCACGGCAACCCGTGATAATCCGAATGTATTGGACTTTGCGATCACCAACGTAATGATCATTGATGCAAAATTAGGCATTATTAAAGCGGATATCGGCATTCGTGACGGCCGCATTGTCGGCATCGGTCAAGCGGGTAATCCTGACACGATGGACGGCGTAACAGCAAATATGATTATCGGTGCAAGCACCGAAGTGCATAACGGCACGAATTTAATCGCAACCGCAGGCGCAATCGATACTCATATTCACTTTATCTGTCCGCAACAGGCTCAGCATGCGATTGAAAACGGCACAACAACGCTTATCGGAGGCGGTACAGGTCCTGCTGACGGCACGCACGCCACCACCTGTACCCCCGGAGCTTGGAATTTACAGCGAATGTTCCAGGCGGCGGAAGCATTACCTGTGAATGTCGGCTTTTTCGGCAAAGGTAACTGCTCTACCCTCGAACCCTTAAGAGAACAAATTCGTGCCGGTGCATTAGGCTTAAAGATCCACGAAGACTGGGGCGCAACGCCTGCGGTGATTGATGCCGCCTTAAAAGTGGCGGACGAAATGGACGTGCAAGTGGCAATCCACACCGACACCCTCAACGAAAGCGGCTTCTTGGAAGACACCATGAAAGCGATTGACGGGCGCGTTATCCACACCTTCCACACAGAAGGCGCAGGCGGTGGGCACGCACCGGATATTATTAAAGCGGCAATGTATCCGAACGTGTTGCCGGCTTCCACCAACCCGACCCGCCCGTTCACCGTAAATACTATTGACGAACATTTGGATATGCTGATGGTTTGCCACCACTTGGATAAACGCGTGCCGGAAGATGTGGCATTTGCCGATAGCCGTATCCGCCCGGAAACCATTGCGGCGGAAGATATTTTGCATGATATGGGGGTGTTCTCAATTATGAGTTCCGACTCGCAAGCGATGGGACGTATCGGCGAAGTGGTTACCCGAACATGGCAAACTGCGGATAAAATGAAAGCGCAACGTGGCGAATTAGGTACGGCAGGAAACGATAATTTCCGCATTAAACGCTACATCGCCAAATACACCATTAACCCGGCTATCGCCCATGGTATTTCCGATCACATCGGTTCACTTGAGGTAGGCAAAATTGCCGATATCGTACTATGGAAACCAATGTTCTTTGGTGTAAAACCTGAAACCGTTATCAAAAAAGGGTTTATCAGTTACGCCAAAATGGGCGACCCGAACGCCTCAATTCCAACACCACAACCCGTTTTCTATCGTCCAATGTTCGGTCATCAAGGTTCGGCAACAGCCCAAACCGCCGTATTCTTCGTTTCTGAAGCGGCGAAACAAGCCGATATTCAAGCAGAATATGGTTTAAACAAAGAACTGATTGCCGTCAAAGGCTGCCGTAACATCGGGAAAAAGGATTTGGTGCATAACAATACAGCACCTGACATCACCGTCGATCCGGAACGTTACGAAGTGCGTGTAAACGGTGAATTAATCACTTGCGAGCCGGCAGAAAAAGTCCCATTGGCGCAGCGGTATTTTATGTTCTAGTTTGGTTATTTAGACCTACGAATCTAATAAATACAAATCACTGCAAGCGGCTAAATTTAAAATCACCAAAATTTAGCCGCCCAGTGGTAATGAGGAGATAAAGATGAATAATCCTAAGATCCGCCGCCGAGATCGTGCCATAACCGATTACAATCAAATGTTGGAAATTATGGCGCAATGTGATGTCTGCCGTTTAGGTTTGCGTGATGGTGAGAGTGTTTATATTGTGCCGCTAAACTTTGGTTTTCAGGCAAACGACAACCAACTAACACTTTATTTTCACGGTTTTGTAAAAGGTAAAAAGATAGATTTAATTCAACAAAATCCTAGTGCTGTCTTTGAAATGGATCGAAAACACAATATAGTAACAGCAAATATTGCTTGCCATTATTCCTTTTTATATCAAAGTATTATGGGAAAAGGTGAAATTTCCATAATTGACAATGAAGCAGAAAAAATCACGGCTCTACAATGCTTAATGGAAAATTACACTCAAAAAAACGACTGGCAATTTGAAAAGCATGAATTGCAAAAAATTGTAGTAATCAAATTGATTGTAACCGAATGGTCTTGCAAAGAGCACTAAAGCGCGGTCAATTTTCGGCAAGTTTTAAATCAATTTCAGGTCTTAGAATAACGAAAAAATATGAAAATCATCAATCCAATCCTTCCTATAATGGATACCATTTTAGGCAATTTAACCGACCTTCGCACAGCAGGGAAAATTACTCATCAAAAAATTGAACGAGTGGCATTACAGTGGTATGAAAGCGAACGTAACATTCTACGCAAAAGCACAGATACAGGGCGTGAAATCGCCTTCCGTCTGCTTAAAGAGGGGCAACGTTTAAAGCACGATGATGTGGTGTTTATCAGTGATGAACTTGCGATTGTGATCGAGATTTTACCGAGTGAAGTCATTGTTCTATCACCTAAAACCTTGCCGGAAATGGCACGGGCGTGCTATGAAATCGGCAATAAACATTCGCCGCTGTTTTTAGACGGTGATGAGGTTACCCTCCCTTTTGATAAGCCGATGTTTGAATGGCTACAAGCGGCAGGATTTGAGCCGAAAAAAGCCGAACGCCGTTTAAGTCAAGCATTACGAGCCAATTCGGCACAGGGACACGGGCATCATTCCCACGATCACGGTTATCATCATCACGGAGATGGCGTGTGGCACAAGCATTAACCAGACTTGGGGCTTTGCTTCATTTAGTCGATCCAACCTTGCCGATAGGGGGGTTTAACCATTCCAACGGGTTGGAGACTTTCGTTCAACAAGGTGTGGTAAGCCGTAAAGTCAGCCTTGAGGAGTATGTCCAAACGCAACTGTTGCAGAACTGGATTTATAATGACGGGGCTTATTTATCGCTTGCCTTTGATGCAATGGCAAACCAAGATTTAGCCCGTCTGTTGGAATTAGATCAAGAACTTGCCGCAACGAAAATCGCTCGCGAAAGCCGTGAAGGCAGTTATAAATTGGGTGTACGTTTGCTCAAGATTTTTATTCGTTATGAAAACAATCCGCTACTGGCGGAATTTCAGCTGGCTATCCACCAAAATCAAGCAAAAGGTTTCTTTCCCATCGTCTTTGCCATGGTGGCACAGGCAATGAAACTCGACAAATCGGAAACCCTTTATGCGTTTTACTATAATGCGGCGGTTGGCGTAGTCACCAACGGTGTGAAACTCGTGCCGTTAAGCCAAATGGACGGACAGGATATTCTTTTTGCCTTACGAGAGTCGATTGCAAGTGCGGTCGAAAATAGCCTTAATCCTGATCCGGAATGGTTAGGTGCGGCAACATTGGCAAACGATGTTCGTTCAATGCAACACGAAACCCTTTATAGTCGGTTGTATATGTCTTAGTTATATTATTAGGGCGTATGTAATACGCCCCTACAGCGGAATTCTCCATCGAATATAGTAGATTCAATTATTCGGGGATATAAAGCGGTGGTTACTAAACAATTAAAACCCTATTTAGGCGAACACATTTGGCAAAAAAATTATTATGAACATATCATTCGTAATGATAAATCTTATGATGAAATAGCAAGTTATATCATAAATAGTCCCTATAATTGGGAATTCGATAAACTTTTTATAATCAAGGAATAAACAATGCGTAACTACATCAAAATCGGGGTGGCTGGCCCTGTGGGAGCAGGGAAAACCGCTTTAATCGAGCGTTTAACCCGAGAAATAGCGAGCCGTTATAGTGTGGCGGTTATCACCAATGACATTTACACCCAAGAAGATGCGGAATTTTTAACCCAGAACAGTTTACTTCCCCCTGAACGAATTATGGGCGTTGAAACGGGCGGTTGTCCGCACACGGCAATTCGGGAAGATGCTTCGATGAATTTAGAAGCGGTGGATGAAATGGTTGCACGTTTCCCTGATGTGGAAATCGTGTTTATCGAATCCGGTGGGGATAACTTATCAGCAACGTTCAGCCCTGATTTGGCGGATGTCACTATTTTCGTGATTGATGTAGCACAAGGTGAGAAAATTCCACGTAAAGGCGGGCCGGGCATTACCCGTTCAGATTTGCTTGTGATCAACAAGACCGATCTTGCACCATTTGTTGGCGCGGATTTAAGCGTAATGGAGCGAGACGCACGCCGTATGCGTAACGGTCAGCCGTTTATTTTTACCAATTTGATGAAAAACGAAAATTTAGACGGTGTTATCGGCTGGATTGAAAAATACGCTTTGTTGAAAAATATTGATGATCCAACAAGTTTGGTGCGCTAATGAACAGCAAACTCAAACTTTCCACAAAACTTTCTTCCAATGGCACAACCCAACTTGCGGAATACTTTGCAACGCCACCCTTTAAAGTGATGACTTTGCCGAATTATTCCTCCCCTTGGTTGAACGGATTAAATGCGATGCAGATGTCCTCCTCTCCCGGTGTGTTAGCGGGCGATCTGTTGGATATTCAAATTTCTTTGGCAAAATCGACCACACTTTCGCTTAATACGCAAGCCTTTACCCGTGTACAAGCAATGAATGAAGGTGATAGTGCCGAGCAAATCACCCGCATTCAGCTTGCCGAACAAAGCCGTTTGTTTTATTTGCCTCACCCTTTAGTTCTACATAAAGATTCGGCATTCAAACAAAAAACCACAATAGAAATGCGAGAGAATAGCGAGCTGATTTACGGTGAAATTATTGCTATCGGGCGGGTGTTAAACGAAGAACGTTTTGCATTCCGTCAATTCTCTTCACATTTAAAAATTTATGCCTTACAAAAGGAGGGGGGAAAACGCCCGCTGGTGTCCGATTGTATCCAATGGCTACCCGCTCAAATGAATCTGACCGCCCTAAGCCAAATGGAAGACTATTCACATCAAGGCGCATTAACTTATCTAAACTTGAGTAAAAGTGCAGTCGAATTGAAGGGAATTTTACAAGATATTCACGCCCTGATTTCCGAAGAAAAAAATATGTTGGTTGGTGCGTCACTCTTAAATGAATCGGGGATAATGGTGCGTGTGCTGGGTTATCGTGCCGAACAGATCCAAGCACTCTTTCAAACCCTTGCAGAACACTTTCAAGCAACAAGCGAATAAAGACGGGAAGATTACTCTTCCCTCATTATTTACACTTTTACATATTCTAATGCCGGCAAGTTCAACGCACATAAAAGCTGTTTCGCCATTGCTTTATGACTTAATTTCGTTGGTCGTTCCGCCATCACTATACGCTGAATATCCACCGTTTTTTTGTTGTTCAAATAAACAAAATTCAACGCCGTTTGCAAGGCTGGCAAACTTGGGTTAAACGCCGCATTTTCGGCATATCGCCCGGTTATAATTTCACCATCGAGAAATTGAATCGCCACACCGTGCGGGCTTTCAGAATAAGGGCAATGCGCCTGATTTGCCGCTAAAATGGCTTGAGTTATCAATTCGTCCGTATCAGTGGTATTCAAAGAGTGAGATTCTTTCGCCAACAAATGCACGGCAATGCCTAAATCCTTCGGCCCAAAAGAATCCGGTAAATAATTGTGTAAAGGGTTATTCATACTATGCGGAAGATGAATTTTTAAATATTCTGCCCTATGCAGTTCATTCATAAATTGGCGGCAATGCCCACAAGGCGTGTAATTTACCACCACATCCGTTACGCACTTTTCGCCCCGTAGCCAAGCATGGCTAATCGCACTTTGCTCAGCATGAATGGTTTGTTGAATAGCCGTATCGGCAAACTCTTGATTTGCACCGAAATAAAAATCCCCCGACTCCCCAATAGCAATTGCGCCTACATTAAAATGAGACACCGCCGTATGGCTGTAACAAGCGGCAATCGGTAACAAATGCAGTGCTAATTTTAATGGTGTGATTTCAAAATCTTGGCAAAGTTCCGCCACCTGTCGGTGATTCAAGAAACCGGCATATTGTCCCTGTTTAAGTTTTTCTGTGATAGCTTGGTTTAATGCAACATCCTGTGGTAATGCCTGTTTAATTAACTCTAGCATAGCACCTCCTTGAAAAAACACTTTAAAATTTAACCGCACTTATTGTAGCCCAAAACAGCACCGACAAGATGATGATTTACAAAATCAATGAAAAGATCAGGGTGTAAAGGGAAATTAATTGTCAAATACTCTCATAAAAATAAATTCAATACATATTATCTATTAATCTTATCTGGTAAAGTCACTTTATTCCCTATATTTTCTGTGTATAATAAGCCCATCTAATGCAGAGCTGCTTAGAGAAAAATGAATTTACAATACAAGAGGAAAATACTATGTCAAAAACATCTATCGGACTAGATAAAGAACAATCTGCAGAATTAGCAAGCAAATTAAACGACCTACTTGCAACCTATCAAGTTTTCTACACCAATGTACGTGGTTATCACTGGAATATTAAAGGGGTAAATTTCTTTGAATTACACGCAAAATTTGAAGAAATCTACAATGATTTAGTCACCAAAGTGGATGAAGTTGCAGAACGTATCCTCACTTTAGGTTACACTCCAAACAATGGCTATAGCCAATACTTAAAAGTATCCCGTATTAAAGAAGACATTGCGGTAAGCAACGCACAAGACTGCTTATCAGGCACATTATCAGGCTTAAAAGTATTACTTGAGCAACAACGTGAAATTCTTGAAATTGCCGGTGAAGCGAATGATGAAGGCACTGCTTCTCAAATGAGCGACTACATCAAAGAACAAGAAAAACTTGTATGGATGTTCCAAGCGGCTTGCCAAACTTGCCACGCTTAATTTGGAATCCCCCCAAAAAACCTGTCAATCGGCAGGTTTTTTGTTTTAAATAGCTTTATTAAAATACAATGCCACGCCACTTTGTGCAGACATTTTTTCAAGATAAGCCAATATCTTCGGCGGAAATTTCAGATCACGCACACAGGTTAAATTACGTAGCATTGGGAAAACGATAATATCCTCTAAAGAAAGTCCGTTATTCAAAGCTGAAGCCGACTTAATCAGCGGAACAAGCGCTTCAAGATCTTGCTGCAAACGAACAAGATAAGTTGCCGTGTCATCTAAATTTTGTTGAAAATCACCGATAGATTCCGTTTTCTTTTTAACGAAATAATCAACCGCACTTTGTGTTTCAAATTCAGCCAACCCCATTTTCACAAAGCGTGGGATTAATAAATGATTGTAGTAACTTCCTACCGATTTAACCCAATCCTCAACGTCAGGACGAACCTGTTCGGAGAGTAATTTTTCGCCAAAATGCGCGTCCACATAACGAACAATATCTAAACTTTCCGGCATAGCCGTGCCGTCTTCTTTGATCAATATCGGTACAACTTTTTTACCGACTAAACCGATTGGTGTCGCTTCATCATCATTTGCCAACGCAACCAATTCAAAAGGCAGGTTTTTTAAGCCGAAAACCATTCTTGCCCGTACACAAAACGGGCAGTGATCATAAACATATAATTTCATACTAGTCTCCTGTTTGTATTACATTCTCTAATAATTTCCCTAGCCTACTCTGCCGCTTCATTCCTTGACGAACCGCCGTTTTCCAGATTTTTTCCTCAGCAAATACCGTTAATGTTTCTTTGGCACGAGTTACCCCGGTAAATACCAATTCACGCGAAAGTACGGGATTAAGTTCCGTCGGAAGCACCATAAAGGTGTGATCAAACTCCGATCCTTGTGATTTATGAATCGTCATCATAAATGCCGGTTCATGTGCCGGAATGCGGCTGGTAAGCACTTCCCGATTACCAAACCATACCTTACCCTTTTCCAGACACAAACCGATGTCGCCGTTATAAAGGCGTACATTGTGATCATTTTCCGTAATCATAATCGGTTTACCGATATACCAATCCTGCTCGTGGCGAAACCAAAGCAAATTTTCTCGGCGTAACGCCAAGGCAATTTCTTTATTCAGGTTTTCGACACCTAATGCGGAAGTGCGAAGTGCGGTTAAAAATCCGCTTGAATTAAAGCACGTTTGAATACTTTCCGCATAGCTTTTACCTTGTTCATTCAGTGCAGCAAAATCGACACCCCGTCTTTGTAACATTCGAAGTTCCGTTAAATAAAGGCGATAATTTTCGACCGCACTTTCCACCACTTGCCGTACGAAAGCGGCTTCATTCTGAGCAGAATCAAAAGCATTAAATTGTAATTCTTGCGGGCATTCGACAAACAATGCAAGGCTTTTTTCCGCACTGCCTCTCTGAATTTGTTCCGCAAGCCGACCGATAGCGGAATTTTTATCAAAACGGCGACTAAAAGTGAGATGGCATAGGAAATCACGCATTGGGTTAGAGGTTGGCGTGCTTGCTACCTCATAACCTGTGGTTCTACGTAAATAATCCGCCGTTTCATCACTATAAGGCAAATCCCGCCATTGCGCCAACTCGCCAAGCACAGCCCCGGCTTCCACAGAAGCAAGTTGAGCCTGATCACCTAATAAAATCAAGCGGGTTTCAGGTTTTAAGGCGTTAATTAACTTCGCCATTAACGGTAAATCGATCATTGATGTTTCGTCCACCACAAGCACATCCAACGCCAAAGGATTATGTACGTTATGACGGGCGTTATCGTTGAAAGCATTCACGCCAAGCAAACTATGTAGGGTTGCGGCTTTTTGCGGAACAGATTGAATCAAGGCAACGGGCAGTTCCATTGACTGTTGTAGAAATCCCAAAGCCTCTTGAATGGATTCTTCCAAACGTGAAGCGGCTTTCCCTGTCGGTGCAACCAGTTTGATATGCAATCGGTGTGCGTACAATTCTTGCAACACTAACAATAAACGGGTCACGGTTGTGGTTTTCCCTGTGCCGGGACCGCCCGTAATCACGGTAAAAGGGCTTTTTATCGCTATCGCAACCGCCACTTTTTGCCAATCGGTATCATCTGTTTTTTGAGGAAAATAGATCGCTAACTTTTCCCGAATTTTTTCATCAGAAAACGCTAAAGTGCGGTTATTTTTTAAGGTATTTTTTATGTAATTCGCCACGCGATATTCATCGTGCCAGATTCGATAAAAATACAATGCGCCGAATTGAAATACGAGCGGTGCGATTTGTGAAATCGGATCTTGTGTAAAAGCGATATGATCACACAAAGCGGATTGCCATTGCACCACAGGCAGAAAATCTATTTTTTGTTGAATCGCTGCCGGATAATTTTTTTCTGCCGAACGATAGCCTAAGCCGAACAAATTTCGTTCCAATTGTTTATCCAACGCAACGCACGTATTCCCTTGTGCGTAGTGCCAGCTACAAAGTGCAGCAAGTAATATCGCTAGATTTTTAACATTCTCAGGTAAATCGGTCGGTTGTTTATCTGCAATCAATTTCGCAAAATAATAATCGCTATAACTGATTATGCCTTGCTCATTAAGTTCTTGTAACAGGTTTAGCATTAAAACGCCTCCTCTAATTCATCAATGAGTTGCTTCGTTGGGCGATCAAAAAATACGCCGGATTGCGCTTTGCCGTTCATACCTCGCAAGAAAAGATAAAACACGCCGCCAAAATGACGTTCGTAATCATAATCACGATCCACGGTTTTTAAATAACGATGTAATGCCAAGGTATAAAGCAAATATTGCCAATCATAGTGATGATGTAACATCGCCTTTTCAAGCGCTTCGGGTGAATAATCCGTTTGCGTTTCGCCAAGGAAATTCGATTTATAATCCAACAAATAATATTTACCTTGATGGCGGAATACTAAGTCAATAGTTCCCCGTACCATTCCTTGAATATCTTCAAATTGCAATTTTTCACTCGGTAGTCGATGATAGTTCTTCAAAGCCCGATTGAAGATTTCCACATCAAAATGATCGCGGATTGATAAATAAAATGACATTTCTTTAATACAATCCGTTTTCGCCACTCCGGCAAGTTTCAGCGGCACGGCTTCGGAGAAAGGCGTTTGCAAAATTCGCTCAAACCATTGTTGTAACGGTTTGATAAAAGCCTCATCAAGTTGTAATTCTTGACACAGCTTTGTGATAGCCGCGTCATTGCTTAACAGACTAAAATCGTTTTTTTCTAAATAACGATGTAGCGCCGTCCCGACTTGTGTACCACGGGGAAGCCCTAAAATATCCGCGTTTTTTTGTTCCGAAAGTGCGGTCAATATTCCGGAAGAAATGTCGTAATCTTTCGCTTCATCAAAAACCAAGGATTTTTTTACCGCACTTTCGCTCAAATAATGCGCCCGACGGTGCGCTTGTTCAATCCCGGTGAAACTGGTAATACGCCAATCTTGCTCGATCTCTCCGCTAAATTCAGCCGCAGCAAGCCCCTCTTCCGTTCTGCCAAAAAACAAAGGCGGCAATTTAATTAATGTCTCTGCCGATTCAATCATCACTGCCTTCATTTTTGCCTTAAATTGATCGAGCAACGGTGCCGTTTGGTAGTTCTCCGCTAATTCCAATTTTTCACCGATTTCGCCTTGCGTCAGCACATAAAGGAACGGATTCCATTTTTTATCAAATTGCGTAGGCAAGGCAAATGCCATTTGGTATTTTGCCCTTGTCAGCGCCACATAAAGCAAGCGTAATTCTTCCGCAAAAGTTTCTTGGTTCAGGGCATCTAAATGGCGATTTTGCATATCCCATATCATCGTATCCCGTTCTTTGGAATAATAAAGATTCATTTCTTTTGCCGCATTACCCGATTTACTTGGATCACGGCTCGGCACGGCTAAAAACGGCAACCAAACCAAATCATATTCCAACCCTTTGGATTTATGGATAGTCACGATTTTTACCAGCTGACGCTCGCTTTCCAAACGAATTTGCGCCTCTTGTCTGCCCTCGCCTTGAATTTGTTTTTCAAACCAACTTAGCAATGCCGCTTCGCTTTCATTGAGGGTTGCCGCTTGTTGAAGAATTTCAGCCAAATGCAAGAAATCCGTTAAATCCCGCTCTCCCTTAGGTAAGCTTAATAATCGCTCCGCAATGCCTTGTTCCAACAAAAGTTGATGCAACATCGGCAACACGCCTTGTCGTTTCCACATTTGTTGATATTGAGCAAAACTATCCGCCCTGCGTTGCCAATCCGTTTCATTATGATGAATCTGGTGAATTTCCGCCGCATTCAAGCCGAAAAGTGCGGTCGCAATCGCATTTAAAATCGGGCGTTCAGCCACATTCAGACAGGCTTTTAACACAAGCACCAGTTCTTTTGCCACGCGGCTATCAAATACCGAGTTTTGATCGGAAAGATAAACGGAAGCGATGCCCAACTGCTGTAATTCACTTTTGACTAATTCGGCTTCATTCTTATCACGCACCAATACGGCAATATCCGCAGCTTGCAGCGTTTTGCTGTCCTTTTCAGCTTTAAAAACCGCCTGATTTTCAACCGCACTTTTTAACCAATGTTGAATTGAAATGGCGCAAGTGCGCGCCAAAGCGGTTTTATCTAAATTTTTACCGTCATTTTCCGTCAAATAAAAACGGTAAGCCGGCTCGCATTCGCCATTCAAATAAAATCGGTAATGATCCTCACGTGCGCCAACAGGAGAAAATTTAATATTATCGTAAATAAACGGTAAATCATTGAAATCAAATAGCGCGTTTACCCCTTCTACAACCTGCTTTTGCGAGCGGTAGTTTTTGGTTAAGTTAAAGCGTTCATCCGCCTGCTGTGCTGCTTTTAAATAAGTGAAAATATCCGCACCGCGAAAACGATAAATCGCCTGCTTAGGATCACCTATCATAATAAAACCGGTATTTTTCACCCGATGATCCCGATATATTTTTGAGAAAATGCGATATTGTTGCGCATCCGTATCTTGAAACTCATCAATCATTGCGAAAGGATATTGAAAGCGGATCATTTCCGCCAGATTATCGCCTTGCTCGTTGTGCAAGGCTTCACAAAGTAAACGCAATAAATCATCAAAAGATTTTTCCTGATGATTTTGTTTATATTCAAGGAGTTTTTGCCAAATGCCTTGGCGATAATGATAAAGGGTGATTTTTTTGAGTAATGCCGGATCAACGAGTTCCTGCACCCGATCTTCCAATTCCACAAAAACGGGATGTTGAAAAGGAGCTGCTCCCTCCTCGCCTTTTTGCGCTAAAACGGATTGCAGAAAATAATCCTTTAAAAGTTGATGAATATGATAATCCCGAGTATGGTTTGCCCATTTATTAATCTGTGCAAACCAATTTTTTAATCTGCCGGCTTGATATACTCTTCGATTTAACTTTTTAGGCGAACCTTTCGGGTAGGTTTTGGAAATTTCTTCGGTGATAAGCTCGCCGATTTTATCTACTTGTTGTAACCAAAACGCTTTCAATTCATCAACCGCCTGCAAATATCCGCTAAGGTTTCTCTGTAAAAACTCACCAATCGGTAAAGATAAAGAGTGGGGATTGTCTATTTCCACCTGCACATCTTTGCCCAAATCGGATTTTAAAATTTCCAACACCTCATCAGGCGAGCCCAATTCATTTGCAATAAAATTCGCTTCATCAAAAGGCAACGGATAAAAATGTTCACGCCAAAATTCATTAGCAAATTGTTTTAGCAAATCCGATTGATCCTTTAACAATTCTAAGTTGAAGTGAACACCGGAATTAAACGCATATTGCATTAACATTCGCCGACAAAACCCGTGAATAGTGAAAATAGCGGCAAGATCCATATTTTGTTCGGCAAGTTTTAAACGTTGAATGGCAAGCGGTAAATTATCAATGTTTTCGCAAAGTGCGATCAGAAATTCATCATTTTTAAAGGCGGTGATTTCTTTCGTTTCCGCATATTCCGATAATTTTTGTATGGCATCCGTAATACGTTCACGAATTTTTTGCTTTAATTCTTCCGTAGCCATTTCAGTAAACGTTACCACTAAGATTTCTTCCACATTCAATGGACGAGAAAAATTTTGTTCGCCGGCTTGTAACAAAAGTCGGAGATATAACGAGCCGATAGTATAAGTTTTTCCCGTACCGGCTGAAGCCTCAATAAGATTGACTTGATTTAAAGGCAATGTGACAGGGTTTAACGGCGTTGTTTTTTTCATAGTGTTATAAATAAAAAATTCATTATTATGTAGAGTGGGCAAATTTTTTGCCCACCGATTCAATGAAAACATTTCAATGGTGGGCAACAAGTTGCCCACCCTACAGGGGATACATAATACCGAAAAAATCGAATGTGGATATTTTAGGGACTAATAGCGGCTTTGGCTATGTATATAGTAAATAAAATTGATTTTTTCCGAGTAAAGATTTCGTTACAATATGCCGCCGAAAAATCAGTAAAATCATTGAGGAAATATGCGAAAAGGTAGAGGTTTTGCCTTGGTTGGTGCTTTACTTTTGGCAGGAATTATAAGCCTGCCTTGGTGGCTTTCCCCTAAACAGGCGGAACGTTTGGCAAATTATTTTCTTATGCCGGAATATTCACTGCAATTATCGGAGAATTGGACATTAAATGCCGAAGGATTATCGCTTCCTTATGCTCAACTCAAAACCGCTCAATGCACCTTAGTTGAATTTAAAGATCTCCGCTTACAAGGCTGGTTTACGCCTCGTTTAACGATTGAAGAAGGCTTGGCGGACTATGCTTGTATTCAAACCCTGCCGGATAACAGCGAAAAAAACTCACTGAAATTGACCGCACTTTTCGCCTCTCTTCCGCAATCCGAGCTTGACATTCATCATATAAAATTACGCAATGCCGAAGCTATCACCCCGTCGCTTTTTCAAAATTTATTCAATGCGGAGCTTTCCGCTATCGCTCATTATCAAAATAATCAATTTCATTTAAGTTTTTCCGCGAAGAAGAATGATGGTGTCATTATGGATCATCATTCCACATTACAGCTGCAAAACGGACATTTTCAGTGGCTTGGCGAGACAAATTATCAACCGGAAGAAAAACAGCATTATCACCTTGATTTTTCTCTATTACTCAATGATGAAATCTTACAAACCCAACCTGAAGGTAAAGTCCTATTAACTTGGCAACACCCCGATTTTTCCGTCAGTCAAGGCGAGGCGATTCTTTCTTGGAAGGGGGAAAACGGATTAATTAAAGCCCAGGATCTCAGCCGTCATTCTCCTTTATTAGATGTACCTTTTATTTTCACTCCGAAAGGATTAGAAATTTCTTGGGGAAATTTTTACTGGATATTTGACGGATACCAACCGATTAAAGGCTTTCTCGGTTTATCGGTTCGCACGCCTCAAAAAGGTTGGTTGCCCTTTAATATTGATTTAAATGTGATTGTGCAAACTTTTGGTGAAAAAGGTAAAGGGGAAATCGTGATTTCAGGTAAAGAAGGCAAAATAGGAGGCGGTGAGAAACGGGATCAAATCGATTTTGATCTGAAAACCCGTGGCGATTTGCGCTACAACAACACCGTTGCACAAACCAATTTAAGTTATCGGCTCGGCGGTACATTTTCCGATCCCATATTACACTTTCAACCCAATTCTATTTTTAAAATGGATAACCAACAAGCGGACACCAATATTCGGGTTCGTCTTCCGCTTGATAACGTACAAATCGGCAAATATGGTCTGAATGGCAGGCTACAGGCTTCATTGCAAGGTTTTACCCCACAATTTTCCAATATCGACATAAAACTTGACGGACAAGCCGATGAATTTATTGCCGGTATTAAAACACTCTTTGAACTGCGTGATCCGCAACAAAAATTACACCATGCCGAGCTCAACGCAGATAATCGTTGGGATTGGAGTATTGAAGGAAATGCCCGCTGGAATGCCCTGAAAACCCCAATCCGCTTAAAAGGAAGCGGCTTTTGGCAAGCGGATCATATCGAATTAAATCAGCTTAATGCCTCCTCCGATAAAATAAAAACGAACGGCGTTACTATGGCACCGCTTTATATTGAATTAAAAGATCGTCTACGCTGGGATTATGAAAAACAACACATTCGCGGTTTAATTCAAGCTAAAACGGAGCGGATCGCATTTGATTACGGCGGATATTTTATTAACCCTGTTTTAGGTATCGGCTTAGACGGTAAAAGTATCGGGCATTTTAATATTGCAGGCGATCTAAAAGCAGGTCAGCTAGGTCCTATTGATTTACTTGCCCGTTATGAAAATCAAACATTAAAAGGAAAAATAAGCTGGAAAACACAATCGGCAAAAGTGTTCCAATCACTTTTCCCGCAACAATGGGATTGGTTGATTCACCAAGGCGATATAAAAGGGGAAAGCGATTTCACAATTAATGATAAAGGTATCGCTATGAAGGGAAATTTAGCTTTACACAATGCCGATATTTCGTTTCCGGACGGTGAAATTGAAAATTTAACGATCCGTTTTCCTCTTCACTATCAAAATAATCTATTGCACAATAAACCGACTATGCCGATTAAAGTTTCTGTCGGCAATATGCGAAAAGGGGCATTATTCTTAAATAGCGGTGAGTTTGAGTTATACGGTAGTTATCCTAATTCAAAGAAAAAACCGCTGATCTTAAATAACGCTAAGATCGGTCTATTTGACGGTGAATTAAGGATTAATAAATTAAGTTTCCCACAAACCGAAATCGCCACGCTCAATTTTCATCATATTAATCTTGAGCGAATAATGACAATGGCGCAATATAATCAAATTCATTTGGAAGGGCGTGTAAATGCCACACTGCCTTTTTGGTTAAAGCATAATACCTGCTTAATTTGTAACGGCAGCTTAACGCAAGTCGGAAAAATGCGCATTAAGCTGAATGATGAAGTGGTTAAAGGGCTGAAAAAAGGCGGGTGGACTGAAAATATTCTGGTTGATTTACTAAAAGAAATGGAACTTAAAGATTCTTATGCAAATATCGATCTCACACCAAACGGACAAATGAATTTACGAACCAGCATTAAAGGGCTCAATGTCAATAACCCGACACATCACCCGATTACCTTAAATTACACACATCAAGAAAATATCTTTGAATTATGGGATATGATTGACTACGGTGCTCAATTTGAACAAAATTTACAATATCAACTTTATAAGCAATTAGACAATGAAAAAACACCTTAAAAATCAACCGCACTTTCTTGCAGGATTATTTGCTCTCAACCTTCTCACGGCGTGTACTCCGACTATTCAACTTGATACGCCCAAGGAAGGCATCACCATCAATATGAATGTGGTGGTCGATCATAATATAAATGTTACGATGGACGAAAAAGCAAAAGCTGTGAGCGGGGAAAATAAGAAAAAATAACGGCTTATGTTCCCATAAGCTATTCCGGTATTATGTAGCACCTGCATAAAACATTGTAGGTCTCTTAGGCGAAGCCGCACCCTTCCCCGATAAATATTGGATATAAAATTCTCCTATGTGCAACTGATATATAATACTGAGTCATTCAATTAAAAATTCAGTACCTTATCCGCTTCCACCGTCCAATCGGCAAGTTCGATTAGCGTGCCGATTTCTACCCCTTCGGCTAAAGCCGCTTCGGTAATGCCGCGCGCATTCGTACAAGTTTTGCAAAGTTTTACAACTGCGCCTTGCGCCGTTAGAATTTCCAACATTTGCTGTAGATGATAACCTTCACTCGGATTCTGTTTTGCCAAACCGCCCGTTACCGCATCAGACATTAAAAATAGTTTTAAATTGACCGCACTTTTATGCTGCTCTTGTATCTGTAACGCAAGGCGTAGTGCACTGAAGAAATGTTCATCGCCATAAGGTGAAGAATGAATAATAAAAAGCATATTTTGCATATTAAATCCTTGACTTATTCAGTTATAAAAAGGGCGAACTTTTCGCTCGCCCATCAAATTAACCGACCCACACAAATTTCGCAATAAATAAAATGGATACGACCCAAACCGGTGCATTTACCTCTTTAATGCGACCGGTGCAAGCTTTCATAATACAGTAACTAATAAAGCCAAAAGCAATCCCCTCTGTGATGGAATAAGTAAAGGGCATCATCGCAGCGGTGATAAAAGCCGGTGCGGCCTCCGTTAAATCATCCCATTGCACACGAATAAGGCTGGATGCCATTAAAATCCCCACATAAACCAATGCACCTGCCGTGGCATAAGCCGGCACCACACCGGCAAGTGGCGAGAAGAAAATCGTCAATAAGAACAATACACCTACGGTTACTGCCGTTAACCCCGTCCGTCCGCCAACGGAAACTCCCGCACCGCTTTCGATATAGGTACTGATCGCAGATGTACCGATATAAGAACCGCCTACCGCACTCACACTATCTACCAGTAAAGCCTGTTTCATTTTTGGAAAACGTCCTTTTTCATCGCTGATACCTGCTTTGTCTGTCACCCCCAATAACGTACCGGAGGAATCGAACAGATTTACCAATAAAAATGAAAAAATAATGCCAAGTAAAGCCGTATCCAACGCGCCGGCAAGATCAACCTTCCCGACAACCGCATCTAATGCCGGCGGCATAGACATCACACCGTGAAACACCACGGATTCATCAAGCCATAATGCTAAACCTGTTACCACTGCAATGGAAATCAGCACACCGGAAAAAATATTACGTGCCGCCAATACCATAATAATGAAAAATCCTAATATACCGAGCAATACTTTCGGATCATGTAAATCGCCAAGAGCCACTAACGTCGCCGGATTAGCGACAACAATCCCCATATTTTTAAATCCGATGAGCGCGATGAAAAAACCGATCCCTGCGCCAATCCCTACCCGCAACGCTAAAGGAATCGATGCCATTAACCAGTAACGAATTTGAAAAAGGGTTAGAAGCAATAAACCGACCGATCCCCAGAAAATCGTTCCCATCCCGATTTCCCACGAATAACCAAGTTTTCCCACAACTACATAAGCGAAAAAAGCATTCAGCCCCATTGCCGGTGCTAGTGCGATAGGAAGATTACTAAATAATCCCATCGCAATCGTTCCGAGCCCGGCAATCAGACAAGTCGTTACAAATACCACTTGTTTATCCATTCCGGCATCGCCAAGAACGGAAGGGTTTACAAACACAATGTAAACCATGGTGAAAAAAGTGGTGATCCCCGCAATAATTTCGGTTTTCGTGGTTGAACCTTTTTCACGCAATTTAAAAAGTCGTTCTAACATAATTGTTCCTTAAAATTAATAACCTTGATGATAAATCGCTTCCAATAACTTCAGTGAAAGATGGGCAAGATTAAAACGCTGCTCATCGGCAACGCTCCAAAATTCAATGCCGTTTTCAACCGCACTTAGCCCGCAGATATGTAATCTTACCTGCTCTTCCCCACTTTCAGCTTCACCGTTGATAACCGGTGTGATAAGGCTATCGTGATATTGCAAAAAGTCGTTTTCTTGCGGCTGGAAATCTACATTATAATCGGAAAGTGCGGTCACTTTTTGTGCCATTCCGTAAAATACCGGCACTTGCACAGCGTGAAATAGCACGGAATCTAATTGAGGAAAAATCTTTTGAATTTGTTGCGATAATGACAATGTATTTTGCGGGTGTACATCAAAGGCAAAACGGGGTTCTTTTTCCTCTAACGGAATACCGTTCAGCAAGCGTGCGGTTTGCCCTGCAAGTTTATTCACCGTATCAGTATTTTGATAAGAAGCAGGAAGTAAAGACGTGGTAAAAATTTGCGAAATATTTGCCGTTTGCAATAAAGGATAAATTGCCAAAGCAAGTTGGCTAACTTGCGGATCTGGCAAACTGACAATATTGCGTTGTCTTAATTCAACAAGATCCGCTTCATTCACACTTGGTACGACAACCGGCACATCAGATAATGCCGCACATATGCCTTTCATATCAATGACAACGCAGCCGCTTTCCGCTGCTGCGGCGATATGCGAGGCTTGTTCAAGATCACCGGCGAAAAAGAGATAATTCATCTCCGACCAATCCATTTCTTGCGGTGAATATTGCATCACACTTTTATTATTAAAGCGTACGCCCTGTTCTTCTCCAAAAGGATAAATCTCAACAATTGAGACTTTGCCGATATTTAAAGCACTTTGTTCAAGGCTTTCTGCAATTTTCTCGCATAATTCAAATTCTGCCGCAATGGCGATATTTAGGCTTGCGTCCATTTTTTTCTCCGCTGTAAAATAACGCGCCATTCTACAAAAAAAGGACAAGAAATAAAATGACACCGGCCATTGATTTACTCAAAAAACAAAAACTTCCTTTTATCCTGCATAGTTACGATCACGATCCGAATAACACTCATTTTGGCGATGAAGCCGCCGAAAAATTAGGTATTGATCCGCATCGCTCTTTTAAAACCTTGCTTGTTGCAGAAAACGGTGATCAAAAGAAACTCGCCTGTTTTGTCCTACCGACCGCCAATATGCTCAGTATGAAGAAAGCGGCGAAGGCGATCGGAGCCAAAAAAGTTGAAATGGCAGAGAAAGATTCGGCTCAAAAAAGCACGGGTTATTTAGTGGGAGGTATTAGCCCGATCGGACAAAAGAAACGGATAAAAACAGTGATAAATTCAACCGCACTTGATTTTGAAACTATTTACGTTTCCGGCGGAAAACGCGGACTAAGCGTAGAACTTGCTGCCGAAGATTTAGGGAAATTGTTAAATGCCGCCTTTACGGATGTGGTGGATGAGGAGTAGTAAATAACAGGTATTCGATTTCACCTGAAAAATGCTCTCTTCTGCATACTATTGTATAAAATGTCCGCATTATTACCGGTTACACAAAGAGAACTTTATCACAAATATTTGTTGGAGTAAGGTGGTTAGCCATAGGCGTAGCGCACCTTTCTGTCAACAATTTATCAATAAATTTCATTACGGTGCGTTACGGCTTCGCCTAACGCCCCTAGAAGTTTTATGCAAATGCTGCATAATATCGCTCGTATGCTTAATTTTATTCACTATAAATCTTAGAAACTGGAGGTATCTTGGAATAATCCGACTTTTAAATCTGTTGCGGTATAGATTACGCGTCCATCAACTTCCACTTCTCCGTCAGCCATTCCCATCACTAATTTACGATTAATTACCCGTTTCATATTAATGCGGTAAATGACTTTTTTTGCAGTCGGTAAAATTTGACCGGTAAACTTCACTTCACCCACGCCTAATGCACGCCCTTTTCCTTTGCCTCCTACCCAGCCGAGGAAGAAACCGACCAATTGCCACATCGCATCCAAACCTAAGCAACCCGGCATTACCGGATCACCGATAAAATGACAAGCAAAAAAAGGTAAATCAGGGTGAATATCTAATTCCGCTTCAATATAACCTTTATCAAACGTGCCGCCATTTTCTGTCATTTTAACAATACGATCCATCATTAACATGGTCGGAGCCGGAAGCTGCGGACCTTCTGCACCAAATAATTCACCACGGCCGGAGGCGAGTAAATCTTCATAGGTGTAACTTTCTTTTTTATTTGGTGAACAAGTGTTTTGCATTTTTATTCCTTAATTAAATCTAATTTCAGCAAATGACTGATAACTCCGCATTCTAAAAGGAATAACACTCAATGTAAATAGAAAACACTTGTTAGCTGAACTTGTCCAATCAGTCGATTTTACGTATAAAAAAACGCGAACCCAAATTCGCGCTTTGTAAATCTTAGAACCGGAAAAAATCCAACAAACCTTTTTTTATCGGTGCGGCCTTAAAATCAAGGCGATGTTGGATCAAACGGGAAATCGGTGTTTTATTGTCGGCATAGATTTTATCTTCTTCCAATAAATCACGTTGAAAAATCAGTTCGCAAGTTTGGAAAATGTCTTCTACCGGAAAGATAAAAAACTCGCCGTTTTTGACCGCACTTACCACCTCATTGGAAAGGCTTAATTGCTGAATGGTGGTTGCTGGAATAATCACGCCTTGATTGCCGGTTAAGCCACGGCGCTGGCAAATAGAGAAAAAACCTTCAATCTTATCATTCACTCCTCCTACGGCGTGCACCAAACCGAATTGATCGATTGATCCTGTGATGGCAATATGCTGCGGCAATGGCAAGTCTGCTAAAGCGCTGGTAAGCACGCAGAAAATCGCCAAAGATGCGCTGTCGCCATCAATTTCTCCATAAGATTGTTCAAAGACAAGCGAAGCGGAAAAAGGTAACTGCGAGGGCAATTCTAAAATATTTGATAAACAGGCTTGCGCAATCATCATTCCTTTACTGTGTAAATTACCGGCAAGCTCATTTTTGCGCTCAACATCCACCACTTCGCCGTCACCGAATTGTACAATGCAACTAATTCGGGAAGGCTCACCAAAAGCTACCGGCGTACCGGGATATTCAATCACGGACAGCCCGTTGATTTGCCCTACAATTTCACCTTTGGTTTCAACATAAACCTGCTCGTTTAAAATATCCGAGTAGGTTTGTTCTCTCAAAAATCCGTGTTGTGCGGTTTGTTGTTGAAAAACACGTTCAAAATCGACCGCACTTAACTTTGTTTTTTGCACTAAAATCGAAGCATTTCGCAGCATCGTGTTTAATGTATTAGGCGAAACATTGATCAAAAAACGGTTTTCACTTTCGCGAACTAAAAGTTGATAAAGTTTATTAAACGCAGAAAAATCAAGTTCAATCCCTTGTTTTTCCGCTATTTGCCGAACATAAGACACCCAATTTTTCTGCTCTTCCACATTCGCAACCGAAAGATAACTTTCAATTTCCGCATAATCGGCAAAAGCGTATAAATTTTCCTCTAGTTCGCCAAGTGTGGCGAGTTCTGTTCGATTGCCTAAAATAATCACTTTTATATCAATAGGATAAGCGGGAATATCGCAAGGTAAGGTTTTAAAAGGATGAGAAGAATACCAATCAAATCGCTTGGTTTGTAAAATATGTTTTAAACGCTGCCATAAATCAAATTGGCTCAACAATGTAGAAGCCCCCAAAATCAGCACGCCACCGTTTGCACGATGTACCAGCCCCGGTGTGAGCTGAATATCTCGCGAACTTGGATGTACTTTCACACTCCCGAAAAGCTGAAATTGATCGCAATAAAGCGCACTTAATACCTCTCCCGAGGCGGCAAAATTATCTTCTAAAGATTGTGCCGGTTCTACCTTGATATGCGGAAAGGAAAAAGAATCGCCTTGTTCCACCACATAATTCGCCCCGAAAACCGACCGCACTTCGGGCAACATTTCACGCATAAGTGATGTTAATAAATCCGCATAATCCGCTTGATCATCAGCTTTTAGTAGCATAAGCGAACGGCTTGCATTTCGTAAAAATAAAGAAAGCGCATTTTTAGCATTCTGTTGTAATGCCCAAAAATCAAGAGATTGTGTCGGTTTTTCGGTAAGGCTTAATTCTGGCTGCAACACTTGCCAATCAAGAGACTGTTCTTGGAAGAAAGATGAACTCACGGGTGGTTTCTCATTAGTAAAATTGGGGGTATTATCTCACATTTATGGATATTGTAAAAATCAACTGGAAAAATGGCGATAAAATGCGTATATTGAAACGGTTACCACGTCACTAAAGATCGGCATTATGAAATATCAAAAACTCGAGAATCAAGAAGCGAACTGGAAATGGGTTTATCTTATTCGTAAACATCGCGAAGGTGAAAATATCACCCGTTACAATGAAAAAAGCCTACAAGAGACGATTGTTAGCGAATTATTGGAAAGCCAACATTATCCGGAAAAAATCGAAAATTGGATCAAACAGCATCTTTCCACCGCATTACCCATTAAATTAGATCAAGCAATTCGCGCACGCCGCAAACGTTTTTTTAATGCGGAAAAGCAATCCACTAAGAAAAAATCTATTGATTTGGAATATGCGGTTTGGCTGCGCCTTTCAAAATATTCACGCAAAATGAATATGACCCTTTCCGAAACCATCAGTTATATGATTGATGAACGCGAAAGCAAAGCCTTATACGAGAGTCAAATGTCGGCAATGAAAAGCAGCCTAAGAAATTTACTGAAATAAAAAAGCAAGGTGATGAGCCTTGCCTTTTAAATTAACTAAGAAGAGGAAACTTTAAGAACACCAAATACCAGTTCTTATTTTATTCCGCAATCGGAATAATCTTTGTGGCGTGAGATCCTTTGTCGCCGTGAATAACTTCAAATTGCACTTTTTGCCCTGCTTTCAATGAACGATAACCGTCCATTTCAATCACGGAGTAATGTGCAAAAATATCAGTATCCACGCCTTCTGCGGAAATAAAACCAAATCCTTTTGCATTATTGAACCACTTAACAACACCAATTTCCATAACAGACCTCTTAGGCTTCGCCTATAATTTATAAATCAAATAAGACTATTGCCTTATCACCAAATCGTCGGCTATGTTTAAACATTTTCTTTTCTTATGCAACAAGCAATATCAAAAAGTGTTATGGAGATCACAAAAATTTTTATTTTTTGCTATTTTTATCTTCTTTTTCATATAATTCACGCAATTCTTTCGCCACAATTTGGATCGCTTCCCCGCTATTAATACCTTGCGCCATCAATTCTTGGATTTTTTCAACCGCTCTTTGCTGTTCTTCGTGTGTTAATTGAATATCTAACATAATTTACCAACCGAATATTTTCATTAAATTTTGCCATTGCTCATCTAATGGAGCCTGAATGATGATTTCTTTCCGTTCCCAAATAGGATGTTTAAAACGCAAGGTTTCCGCATGTAAGAATAAGCGCTTGCCTCCCGTATTTTCCGCTAATGCACGGTTTTGATGTAAATCGCCGTATTGCGTATCCCCCAAAATCGGATGAAAAATATGTTTACAATGACGGCGCAACTGATGTTTTCGCCCCGTATGCGGCATCAAACGGAGCAAAGAATAACGCGAAGTCGTATAGCGTCCTGCCGAATACGGCATTTCAACGATTTTTATACTTTCATAATCCGTGACGGCTTCTTGCGGCACTTTATCTTCTTCGGAAAACTTATCCGCAATTTTATCTAACCGAATTTTCAACGGATAATCAATACGTCCGTTTCCTTGTACATAACCGCGAACAATCGCCAAATAAGATTTTTTCACCGTCTTTTGCTCAAATTGTCGGCACATTAAATTCGCCGTCTCACGATTTAATGCAAATAACAATACGCCGGAAGTCGGACGATCTAAGCGATGAATAGGAAAAACGTGTTGTCCGATTTGATCACGCAGGGTTTGCATCACAAATTGCGTTTCGTGCGTATCCAACCAACTACGATGCACCAACATTCCTGCAGGTTTATTCACGGCAACCAACCACTCGTCTTGATATAAAATCTCTAATGTCATTGATTTTGTAATAACTCTTCTAATGCAACTAAAGGCGCAAGCAATGCGGTAAGCTCATCAAATTCCTTCAATGCTTCTTCAATATAGGGGGAAATCGCAATTTGATTCGGTAACGGTGTGCCGCTTTCTAATAATGCCTGCATACGAGGAATAAAAACCCATTGCAACCATTCTTCCGGCGCCATCGTATCAAGCGAAAAAGGTTCCTGGCTTAAAAACGCTTCCTGTGCCGGCGGCACAGCCTGCCATAAATTTAAACGCTGCATCGTTTGCCGAAGTTGTTCAAGATAAATTTTGGTTTGATTGCGCATAATGACTCCTCAATAAAAATCGGCATATTCTACATAAAATCACGATATTATGTAGTAAGTTTTACACTCTATATGAACCGTATAGGGTTATACGGCAAAGTCGCTTTGCGGCTCACAAGCGACATAATCGCTTAAAACAACCGGAATTTTGACCGCACTTTTCCCCCTTTAAATTTCTTATGTTTGCCAATACAAGCGATGAAGAAACCTCCCGAATGAGCATTATACAAAAACCGGTAAATACCAAAATTGTCGGTATAACATTTCAATCTGCGGCGTGGAAGGAAAAACCGTCTTGGTATCTTATCGCTAAACAAGATAAAGTGATTCCGGCAACAACGCAATTAATGATGGCAAAACGTATTCCAATCATTGGAGTGGATACGAATCAGGCACCACTGGTTTCTAAACCGGAAGAAATGGTAGATTTCATTCTTAAAGCGACTCAAACGGTAGCATAATGCACTGAAGCCCTTAGTCGGCTGTTGCAAAAAGATTTAAAGGCAATGTTAATCCCATTGCCTTTATTTTTAGCCTTGTACGCTAATACCCCAATATCAATGAATAACGGAAAAATCCTCCGAAGTGATTTCGGCGTGTTCATTTACAATCACTCGTTCCACTTTTGCCGTTTTGGGCCCTGTTTTTAACCATTGCGCCAACGCATTTATTTGTACCTCATCGCCCTGTGCAATCACTTCTACGGAACCGTCATTACGGTTTCTAACCGAACCTTTAATTCCTAATTTTTCCGCTTCTTTCCAAGTAAAGTAACGAAATCCAACGCCTTGCACTCGTCCGTAAATAAAAAATTGTTTTGCCATATTCCCCCCTTGTATTTCTTTGTTCTCCTCGTTTTATATCATAAGGAGAACAAAGAAAAAGAAGATGTTTAAACTATTTTGTTATGAAAACCACAAACCAAGATATTTAACGAAGGTGATCGTACTTAATATCGCCATTAAAATCGCTACGATCCAGCCACAAATAGCTAATGAAACGGGGTGTTTGTAATCTTTAACAATTGATTTCTTGTAAGCTGCAATTAAGATTAAACCTAGCGAAATCGGTAAAATAAAGCCATTGAGTGCACCGACGAACACCAATACTTGTGCCGGGCGACCGATGGTGGCGAGAACGACCGTGGAAATCGCAATAAAAATCACAATCCAGCGGTTTTTATGTTGTTCTATTTTTGGCGAGAAACTGCTGATAAAGGAAACGGAGGTATAGGCTGCGCCAATTACCGAAGTAATAGAGGCAGCCCAAATAACCACGCCGAAAATCATTAGTCCGATATTACCGGCGACAAAGGAGAATGCGGTTGCCGCAGGATTGGTCGGATCGAGTTTTACCCCTTGTGCGACAACACCCAACACAGCAAGAAACAGCACAACACGCATAATAGAGGCTATTAAAATGGCTGAAATAGAACTTTTACTAACTTCTTTGAGGGCGGATTTTCCTTTAATTCCTGCATCGAGTAAACGATGCGCTCCTGCAAAGGTAATGTAACCGCCTACCGTACCACCCACGAGGGTTACAATAGCAATCACATCTAATTTTTCAGGTAAAAAAGTGCGATAAACCGCTTCAGCAAGGGGAGGTTCGGCTTTAAAAGCAACATACAGGGTTAACGCAATCATAATAAAGCCCATTATTTGAGCAAATCGATCCATCGCTTTGCCCGCCTCTTTGAAAATAAAAATGCCGATAGCAATTGCTCCACTGATCAAAGCGCCCACCTCAGGCGAAACCCCAATTAAAATATTCAACCCTAAACCGGCGCCGCCCACGTTACCAATATTAAATGCTAATCCGCCCATTACAATCAGTACCGCCAGTATATAACCCGCACCGGGCAACACCTCATTTGCGACATCTTGAGCGCGTTTTTCAGAAACGGAGATAATTCGCCAAATATTCAGTTGAGCCCCAATATCCAACAAAATAGAGAGTAAGATCACAAAACCGAAACTTGCCAGCAAAGTTTGGGTAAAGGTTGCCGTTTGGGTTAAAAAACCCGGACCAATGGCAGAGGTTGCCATTAAAAAAGCAGCCCCGAGTAGGGCATTACGATTAGCAGACATCTTTCCCCCTTAGCAACAAGCCGTAATTTGAATATTTTCTGAACCTAGTGATGCCACAATACGTCGTGCAAACTCAATTGCGTGTTCGCCATCGCCGTGTAAACAGATACTTTCGGCATTCACAGAAATTATTTGCCCATCTACGGATTGTACTGTTCCGGTCTTGACCATTTGTAAAACTTGACGGATCGCTTCATCTTCATCTTCATCTTTGACTAATGCATCAGGGCGTGAACGGGGTACGAGTGCGCCGTTTGCTAAATAACGGCGGTCGGCAAAGACTTCTGAAATGGTGCCTAAACCGAGATCTTGTGCGATCCGAATAGGCAAGCTACCCGATAACGCCATAAGTTTTAAATTAGGATCGAAGGCTTTGATCGTTTGAACGATCAAGGTTGCAAGCTCCGCCTCTTTTGCAGCTTGGTTATATAGTGCACCGTGTGGTTTTACATAAGCCAATTTTACGCCCTCGGCATCACATAAGGCTTTGATTGCCCCAAGCTGGTAACGCAAACAAGCTTGCAAATCATCGGAGGCAAGCCGCATTTCTGTTCGTCCGAAATTGGCTCGGTCAGGAAAACCGGGGTGAGCCCCAACGGCAACCTGATTGACTTTCGCCCAACGAATTGCCTTATACATTTCCATATAATCGCCGGCGTGTAAACCACAAGCTACATTTGCGGAGCTAACTAATTGCAATAACACTTCATCATTGGCACAGCCCTCGGCTAAATCTACATTTAAATCAACTTGTTGCATTTGCTTTTCTCCTAATGTTGTCTAAATACCGCTCATCTTGTTGGTGTAATCTCAGTGCAGTTTGGCGATCTACTTGGGTAAAACGCACGTAGGAGCCGATCGCTTGTTGTGCTAATCTTCCTAAATCCGCTTGTATCACACAAGCGATTTTCGGGTATCCCCCAGTGGTTTGGGCATCTGCCATTAATACGATAGGTTGCCCATCAGGCGGGACTTGTACTGTTCCCATCGGTACGGCGTGCGAAAGCATTTCTAAAGTTGAACGTAGCCGCAAGGCTTCTCCTTGCAGGCGATAGCCCATTCGCCCACTCGGCGTTTTAATTGTCCAATCCTGTTGCCAGAAAGCCTGTCGGCTAGATTCTTCAAAGGCTTCATATTCACTAGAGACTAAAGCATGAATTTGCGAACAAAAATTGATAGGTTCAATACCTAACGGAGAAAGGTAAGTATCACGCGTTCCTGTGGCTAAATGATCGCCTTTTTTCAATAAACGTCCGTAAAACCCACCGAACTTCGCGTTTAAATCGGTACTGGCAGAGTTCAAAAATAGGGAAACCTTTACCCCACCCGCCACGCATAAATAAGCGTAGTTACCTGTGGTAATTCGCTTAATATGTAATGTTTGGCGAGCCTTCGCAGTGTATCGCCAATAAGGGAAAATCGGTTGATCGTCTAAGCTTGCTTCACATAACGCCCCGGTTAAACAAAATGGCGTGGCACAATCAAAAGTTATTGTGAAACCGCCCATTGAAAATTCAATTGCAGAGCATTCGGGAGAATTTTGTAGCAATAAATTGCCGGCTTTTAGCGCTAATTTATCCATTGCACCTGCCTGTCCGATACCTTGTCCACGATAACCTAGACGCCCTAAATCTTGAATATGGGCAAAGGCTTGAATAGATTGAATGTACATCATAATTCGATACGCTCTGCAAAAAATTTCACTTTATCACCCGCTTGTAACAATACAGGCGGTACCTTGTTCGCATCAAATAGAGGAATTGAGGTTTGCCCTATAAGCTGCCAACCACCGGGAGAACTAAAAGGATAAATACCCGTTTGTTCTCCCCCGATACCCACTGCACCGGCAGGCACTTTGGCACGAGGTTTAGTGTGTCGAGGAGTATGTAAGTGTTGAGGCAAACCGCCTAAATAAGGAAAACCGGGTTGAAAGCCGATCATAAAAACAGTGTAGGTGGGTTCGGTATGACGGCGGATAATTTCTTGAGGAGAACAGCGATGAAATTGAGCCACAGCGGCTAAATCCAACCCGACTTCACCACCATAATGCACGGGGATTTCAATCAGTCGTCCGATTTCTTGAAAGGATTGATATTGTAGGGTTTCCCATTGCTCAAGCAAGGTTTTGATGATGGTCGTATCAGGTGATGAGGAAAAAAATAGTGTTAGATTATTCATTCCCACCACTGTTTCTTGCACGTTCGGCAAATCCTCGACCCATTTTGCAAATTGCCATAGCCGCTGTTGGTTTGACAACGTCGCAGGTGGCGATAAAGCACATAGCAATGAAAATTCGCTGGTATAAGATATGGTTAGCATAAGCCCCCCTTAATGAAAGAAAGCATCTCACTGTTTTAACGCTTTGCCTATGCATTGTCAAATAAATTAAACAAAAAATTAACAATGATTTAAAAATTAAATTTACCTCGGATAACTACCCTAGTTCGCCATAAACTTGTTGTTTTAAAACTTAATTTTTAACAATGGCTTACTGTGTGATTTAATCCCTCAGCCGTTCCTGCAAAAATACAATTAATGACTTTATTTATACCTGCTTTTCTTACCTTACTATTTTAGTTATCTAGAACCCAAGTAAGAAGAATAGAAAACCCTACTAACTATAAAATGCGATGAAAAACTTTTTCATTTTTAACCGCACTTGCCTATTTTCATTTTGTGGAAATTAGCATAGCATAGGCGACAATTTCATTTACAAACAGAAAAGGAGTAATGATGAAATTACCTGTCCTAGCTATCGCAACATTATTTGCAAGTACGGCAAGTCTTGCCGGTATGGTTTCCACCTCATCAAATATGGATTTTTTAGCCATTGATGGACAAAAAGCAAGTAAATCCCTTTTAAAAGAAACCCGTTCATTCAATGTAAATGACACAAATACCCACCAAGTTGTCGTTCGCGTGAATGAAATTGTCGGTGGTGGTTCAAGCCAGTCTTTATTCGAATCCAATCCAATTATCGTAACGTTCCAAGGTAGCGCTGAAGATTTGGTCATTTCCGCACCAAGTATTCGCAGTAAAAGGGAAGCTGAAAAATTCAATTTAGCCCCTGTTATCACAGTAAAAACGACCTCCGGACAAGAAATTCCGGCTAAAATCGATATTTTAAAACAAGAGGGTTTATTCCCATCTGCTAACGTAGTCAGTGATTTGGCAGGTTACAATGCTTCCGGTGCGAAAGCCGCAGTATCTTCATTTGCCGCCACAGCAATGCCTGCCGCCCCAATGATGGCAACGGTACCGGCGGCAAACGGCAAAGCAACCAAAGGAAAAGTGGTGGTTCAAGGTCAAAACGTGGCGGAACAACAATTACAGTATTGGTTCCAACAAGCGGACAAAGAGACTCAAACCCGTTTCTTGAATTGGGCAAAATCCCATAAATAATTAGGGAATTAAATTAAAATGGATACAAAGCCGCAAGCCGAAGACAGTACGGCGAGGCGCAGCAATGTAGTAGACATTTTTAAATTTAATTCCGGTATTATGTACTAGTTACACAAAATGGATTGTAAGGGCATATTACATACGCCCAATTTCATAAGAGGGCTTATCAGGGCGTATGTAATGCAATACGCTCCTACCGACGTAATGAAATTCTTTTTGTGCAACTGATACGTAATACCGTTTAATTCGCTATAATGACCGCACTTTAAGATGAAAAGTGAGCTTATAAGGCTCACTTTTTATATTAATCAATAGAAAATAAAGAGGATAATCAAATGAACCATTGGCTCAATGCAAAAGTCATTGCGGCGATTCCTATTTTCATTTCCGTAAATATTGCCGCACTTGGCATTTGGTTCTTTGATATTTCTACCCAGTCTATGCCCTTGATATTGGGGATTATTGCCGGTGGTTTAGTCGATTTGGATAACCGCCTTACCGGTAGACTGAAAAACATTTTCTACACCCTTATCGCCTTCACGTTTTCTGCAATCATCGTTCAATTAAACATGGGTAACGCCCTGCCTTACCTAATCTTGATGACAATCGGCACCTTTGTTTTTACGATGATCGGTGCTATCGGCGAACGCTATCGAACCATTGCTTTCGGAACATTGGTGATTGCGGTCTATACTACTCTGACTTATTCCTCGGATGTCGTGCAAAACTGGTATATCAACCCACTGCTGATTATCATCGGCACCACGCTTTACAGCATCGTTACGCTGGTTGTGTACTTGTTTTTTCCGAACCGTCCCGTACAAGAAAGCGTTGCTAAGGCGTTTTGCGCTTTAGGAGAATATCTGGATGCAAAATCTGAATTTTTTGATCCTGATGAAGTCGATGAAATTGAGAAAAAGCACCTTAATTTTGCGATGAAAAACGCCAATGTCGTCAATGCTTTTAATCTTGCCAGAACCACACTTTTCTATCGTATCCGCGGGCAACATCGCCATACCCGCACCAAGCGAATGATTCGTTATTATTTCACCGCACAAGAAATTCACGAACGCACAAATTCCACCCATTTTGATTACAAACAAATCGCCGAACAACTCAAAAATACGGATTTAATTTTCCGTATTCAACGATTACTGGAATTACAAGCCCAGGCTTGCCATGAAATTGCCGCAAGCCTGCGTGAGAACAGATCTTATCGTTATAATACTCGGGTAGAAAAAGCATTAATCGGAACAATGCAATCTTTCGAGCTTTACAGCCATCAACATACGGAACATAGCGAACAGTTATTAGTTATCCAAACGCTATTGGATAATCTACAAAACATTGACTATCAGTTACGCCAGTTAGAACAAGAAACTACAGAAAATAAACAAAACGCCCGCATTCACACGGAACAAATTACCGGCTTAAAAAATATCGTTTCCGTCATTTTCAGCCATTTTACCTTTGAATCGCCGCTCTTCCGACATGCGGTTCGACTTTCAATCGTGGTATTCGTCTGCTGTGCCATTGTCGAATTTTTCCGATTTAACCTCGGTTACTGGATTTTACTTACTGCGGTTTTTGTCTGTCAACCCAATTACTCCGCCACAAAAACCAGATTACGCCAACGAATTATCGGCACGATTTTAGGTGTTGTAGTCGGTTCACTACTGCCTTACTTAAACCCGACATTGGAAATGCAACTAGGCCTAATCGTGCTAACCTGCACACTCTTTTTCTTTTTTCGCAGTAACAATTACAGCTTCTCCACCTTTTTCATTACCTTACAGGTACTAATTAGTTTTGATGTAATGGGGTTCGGCGCAGAAACCGCCTTGTTACCTCGTTTATTGGATACATTAATCGGCACGGCGATCTCTTGGTTTGCCGTGTCCTATTTATGGCCGGATTGGAAATATTTAGAATTAAATAAAGTGAGTCGCCAAGCTATTCACAGTGATGCCCAATATTTTTTACATATCATCAGCCAATTACAATTTGGTAAAAGCGATGACTTAAAATACCGCATTGCACGCCGCAATGCCCATCAATATTCGGCAGCTCTTAGTTCTACACTTTCCAATATGAATAACGAACCGCACAAATATCAGGCCTATTTGCAGGAAGGGTTTGATTTACTGAAAATGAACTATTCTCTATTAAGCTACATCTCGGCACTCGGTTCTTATCGCTATCGTATGACAAAACTGCGGCAAGACACCCGGTTTTTATCCGGCTTCTACCCCACAGCAAAAAAAATCTTATATACCCTAGAAAATATTGAAAAACTCCCTCAAGAAGTTTTTCATAAATTACAAGAAAATATCTTATTAAGCCTAAAAGAAGTTCAATGGGATGAAACCCAAATTAAAGAAAAATCCGCCTTTACGATACCGTTTCAACAACTAAACTTGATCGCACAATTGTTGCCGCAACTATATGAATATTTTCAAAAACATCGGCAAAACTGACCGCACTTTGTCAACCTGATTTCTTGTGATTAGTAATAGTTATTGTAAAATACTTGCCCCAATTAATTTTAGAAGGATAAAGAATGATCTCAATTCAACAACGAGCAGAACTACAACGCCGTATTTGGCAGATTGCCAACGAGGTACGGGGTTCGGTTGATGGCTGGGATTTTAAACAATATGTGCTAGGCACGTTGTTTTACCGTTTTATCAGCGAACATTTTTCCGACTATATTGAAGGCGGTGATGACAGTATTTGTTATGCTGAACTATCGGATAGTATCATCACGCCCGAAATTAAAACGGATGCAATTAAAACCAAAGGCTATTTTATTTACCCAAGCCAGCTGTTTACCAATGTGGTGAAAAAAGCTCATCACAATCCGCAACTCAATACGGATTTAAATGCGATTTTTGTGGCGATTGAAAGTTCCGCTAACGGGCATCCGTCCGAGCAGGATATTAAAGGATTATTTGCGGATTTTGACACCACATCCAACCGCTTGGGCAATACCGTAGCGGAGAAAAATCAACGCTTGGCGGCGGTATTAAAAGGCGTGGCAGAGTTAGATTTTGGTAAATTTGAGAACAACCAAATTGATCTGTTTGGTGATGCTTATGAATTTCTGATTTCCAATTACGCCGCCAACGCCGGCAAGTCGGGCGGTGAGTTTTTCACTCCGCAGAATGTGTCGAAGTTAATTGCCCAACTTGCCTTATACGGACAGGAAAGCGTAAATAAAATTTATGACCCAGCGTGCGGTTCAGGCTCGTTATTATTACAAGCGAAAAAACTGTTTGACGAACATATTATTGAGGAAGGCTTTTTCGGACAGGAAATCAACCACACCACCTATAACCTTGCCCGAATGAATATGTTTTTGCACAATATTAACTACGACAAATTTGATATTGCTCTCGGTAACACCTTACTTAACCCACAATTTTTAGACGATAAGCCTTTTGATGCCATTATCTCCAACCCGCCTTATTCCGTGAAATGGATCGGCAGTGATGATCCGACTTTGATTAACGATGATCGCTTCGCCCCAGCCGGCATACTTGCCCCAAAATCCAAAGCCGATTTCGCCTTTATTATGCACGCCTTAAGTTATCTTTCTGCCAAAGGGCGAGCAGCGATTGTAACCTTCCCTGGTATTTTCTATCGTGGTGGAGCAGAACAAAAAATCCGTCAATATTTAGTGGATAACAACTTTGTTGAAACCGTGATTGCTCTTGCCCCTAATCTCTTTTTTGGCACGACCATTGCGGTGAATATTCTGGTGTTAGCCAAGCACAAAACCGAGCAAACTACCCAGTTTATTGATGCAAGCGGTCTGTTTAAGAAAGAAACCAACAATAATGTATTAACCGATGAACACATTGCCGAAATCATCAAACTGTTTGCAGATAAACAAGATGTGCCGCACCTTGCCCGTTGCGTACCTAATGATGAAATCGCTAAGAATGATTACAATCTCGCCGTCAGTTCCTATGTGGAAGCCAAAGACAATCGAGAAATTATCAATATTACCGAACTCAATGCCGAAATTCGCCAAACAGTCGCCCAAATCGACCGCTTACGAACCGAAATTGAAGCGATTGTGGCGGAAATTGAGGGCAAGTGATGAATATTCAACCATCAACTTTAAGTTGATAGTTCAAATTGAAGATAATGTTAAAAAAGGACATAAATCATAATGAGCACCCAAGAAATCGACCGTTTAAGCAAGCAGAAAGCCTATGATTTATATGATTCCGGAAAAATCGATCAGATTGAAATTGGCACAACGCAAGGGTTACAACAAATTCATCGGCATTTATTTGAAGGGTTATATGAATTTGCCGGACAAATTCGGGAACTTAATATTTCCAAAAGCAATTTCCGCTTTGCCAATGTGCTATATCTGCAGGCAGCGTTAAACGCCATTGAAAAAATGCCTGAAAATACGTTTGAGGAAATCATTGATAAATATGTTGAAATGAATGTCGCCCATCCTTTTTTAGAAGGTAATGGACGTTCAACCCGAATTTGGCTGGATTTAATTTTAAAGAAAAATCTACAAAAAGTAGTAGATTGGCAAAAAGTCGATAAAAAATTGTATTTACAGGCAATGGAGCGTAGCCCAATCAATGATTTGGAAATTAGTTTTTTATTACAAAATGCCTTAACCGATAAAATTCACGATAGGGAGGTCTTTATGAAAGGCATTGATCAATCGTATTACTATGAACAACCGGAAAATGATTAAACAAGCGGTGGAATTTTGACAAAAATTGGCAAAAGTGCGGCCGGTTTTGGATAAGTTTTAACGGGAAACAAAAATGAAAAATATATTAGATTTAATTAAAGATTGTGAAGTAGAGTGGAAGCCTTTGGGAGAGGTTGCTCAAAAAGTTTCATCTGGAGGTACACCTAAAACAGGTGTTGATGAATATTATGGAGGAAATATTCCTTGGCTTAGAACTCAAGAGGTTAATTTTTGTGATATTTGGGATACAGAAATAAAAATAACGGAAGAAGGATTAAAAAATTCTAGTGCTAAAGTTATTCCCCCTAATTGTGTAATAGTTGCTATGTATGGAGCAACAGTTGGAAGAGTTGGAATAAATAAAATCCCATTAGCTACCAATCAAGCCTGTGCTAATATACAACTAGATGATAATATATTGAATTATCGTTACTTATTTTATTATTTATCACATAAATATGAATATATAAAATCATTAGGAAGTGGTTCTCAAACTAATATTAATGCACAGATAATAAAAAAACTATTAATCCCCATTCCCCCGCTAGAAATTCAGAAAAAAGTTGTAAAAACACTTGACATTTTTACCGAGCTGGAAGCTACGCTGGAAGCTGAACTTACTGCCAGAAAGAAACAATATGAGTATTATCGTAATAAACTCTTAGATTTTAACAATCAATTCGGGGGGTATAGCCAATTCCTATCAAAAGATGTGGTTTGGAAAACGTTGGGGGAGGTTGGTACTTTTATTCGTGGAAGTGGTTTGCAAAAGAAAGATTTTGTAGAAAATGGTGTTGGTTGTATTCATTATGGGCAGATTTATACGCACTATAGTACGTTTGCTGAAAAAACAAAATCTTTTGTTTCTGAGGACTTTTTTCAAAAAGCTAAGAAAGCATCGTACGGTGATTTAGTAATGGCAACAACTAGTGAAAACATTATTGATGTATGTAAAACAGTCGCTTGGTTAGGAAAAGATGATATTGCAGTCAGTGGGGATGCATTGATTATAAAACATAATCAAAACCCTAAATATATGTCCTATTTATTTCAAATAGAGCGTTTCCTTAAATTTAAACAAAAGCATTCAATGGGGACAAAAGTTATCAGAGTTTCTACAGATAATTTGAAAAAATATCAAATTCCACTTCCCCCACTAGAAACCCAACAAGCCATTGTGGATATTTTGGATAAGTTTGATACACTTACTCAAGATTTAACCCAAGGCTTGCCAAAGGAAATTGAATTGAGAAGAAAGCAATATGAATATTATCGGGAGAAGTTGTTGAACTTTAATAACCTTAATAAATAAGAGAGTTTAAAATGAACACGAATCAAGAAAACGATGAAGAAATGTTACTTAACAAGATTGATAAATTAGAATCTATCTTAGAAAGGAATATAAGTTTTATAGTTAATTGTGATACAAAAGTCTCCTTTTGGTTATCTACATTAGGGGTTATATTTACAATATTATTCACAGTAAGAATACCTACTTTAGACTATGTTAGACAGAATTTTTCTGACCTTCAATCTATTTGTGGATGTTTTACATTGGTACTAATTATATTTATATGTTCTTTGATTTCTTGTGTTATAGGAATATATTTTTTAATACAGGTTTTAATCGCAAGGATTGAATGTAATGGTTATTCAAATTCCAAAATTTTTTTTGGGCATATTGTTCAATATTCTGATTATAGGAATTATTTAAATGTGTTAAAAAGTACTACATTAGATGAATATAAAGAAGATTTAGTTTCTCAAATCTATATAAATGCTGTTATTTGTACAGAAAAATTTAAAAATTATAATAAAGGAGCAAAATTTTGTATTTATAGCTTACCTTTTTTAATTTGGTCTTGGTCTTATATTTTTCAAAAATAAAAAATAGGAGTTGTTATGTCTGAATACGATTATAAACAAGGTAAGAACAGAGTAGAAACTATTCTTAATAATTATATGCAAGTTGAAGAAAAAGATAAACTTCCTTGTGATGATAATTTCACTTTTGAAAATGGATATTTATCTTGGGTAACTGCCATATTTGTTGATATTAGAGATTCGACTTCGCTTTTTACAAATTACAATAAAGAGATTGTCGCAAAATTAATCAGGTCATTTACTTCAGAAGTTATTGAGATTTTAAGAGATGATAATATGATTCGAGACATAGGTATTAGGGGAGATTGTGTATATGCGATATATACAACGCCATATGAGGATGATGTACTAGAATGTGCAAATAAAACATTTTACGTAAACACTTTTATAAACATGTTTAATAAGTTATTAAGCCAAAAAGGATTCCCTACAATTAAAGTAGGAATTGGTATGGCGACAGATAAAGAACTGGTGGTAAAAACAGGACGCAAGGGAGTTGGCATAAACGATAAAGTATGGATCGGACGAGCAGTAACTATGGCATCAAATTTATCTGGTATAGGAGAAAAAGATAGTGATCATAGATTGATATATTCTAGTTTATCTTATGATAATTTTTTAAATAAATTAAAGAAAAGAAATGTAGAGGCTATAAGGTGGTTTAAACAAGATTATTATGGATTCAATAAAATATTCAAAGCCAATATAATAATATCAGAATTCAATAACTGGATTGAATCTGATTTTTCTTAATTTAATAAATAAAATTTAACGAGATAACTATGTTGATTACTGAAACCACCCCCATCACCGAAACCAACAACTTTATTATCCTCGATAAATACACGCCCATTGAGCAAAACGGTAGTTATCAAACAGAAAATGATTTGGAACGGGAGTTGATCGCTGATTTGCAGAATCAGGGCTATGAATACCTCAGGGATTTGAATAGTCAGGCGAAGTTGTTGGCGAATGTGCGGGAGCAGTTGCAGAAGCTGAATAATGTGCAATTTTCCGATAGTGAGTGGGGGCGGTTTGTGGCGGAATATTTGGATAAGCCAAGTGAAACCTTGATTGATAAGACCCGCAAAATTCATCACGACCATATCTATGATTTTGTGTTTGATAACGGGCAAATCCGCAATATTTATTTGGTAGATAAAAAACAGATTGCCCGTAATAGCGTGCAGGTCATCAATCAGTTTGAGCAAAGTGGCACACACACCAACCGCTATGATGTAACCATTTTGGTGAATGGCTTGCCGTTGGTGCAGATTGAGCTGAAAAAACGGGGCGTGGCTATTCGAGAGGCGTTTAATCAAATTCATCGTTACACTAAAGAAAGTTTTAATACGGAAAATTCCTTATTTAAGTTTTTGCAGATTTTTGTGATTTCCAACGGCACGGACACCCGTTATTTTGCCAACACTACCCAACGCAATAAAAATAGCTTTGATTTCACAATGAATTGGGCGAAATCGGACAATACGCTGATTAAGGATTTAAAAGATTTTACTGCCACTTTTTTGCAAAAACGCACATTATTAAATGTACTGTTTCATTATTCGGTGTTTGATGTGAGCGAGACGCTGTTGATTATGCGACCCTACCAAATTGCCGCTACAGAGCGGATTTTATGGAAAATCAACAGTTCCTATTTAGCGAGAAATTGGAGCAATAAGGAAAGCGGCGGTTATATTTGGCACACAACAGGCTCTGGTAAAACCTTAACCAGTTTTAAGGCGGCACGGTTGGCGACCGAGCTTGAGTTTATCGACAAAGTATTTTTCGTAGTGGATCGCAAAGATTTAGACTATCAAACGATGAAAGAATACCAGCGTTTTTCGCCCGATAGCGTAAACGGCTCGGAAAGCACGGCAGGCTTAAAACGCAATTTGGAAAAAGACGATAATAAAATCATTGTTACCACCATTCAAAAACTGAATAATCTAATGAAATCGGAAGAAAAATTGCCGGTTTATCAACAACAGGTGGTGTTTATCTTTGATGAATGCCATCGCTCTCAATTTGGCGAAGCACAACGCAATCTAAAGAAAAAATTTAAAAAATTCTATCAATTCGGGTTTACCGGCACGCCAATATTCCCTGAAAATGCCTTAGGGGCGGAAACCACTGCCGGCGTATTTGGGCGAGAACTGCATTCCTACATTATCACCGATGCCATTCGGGATGAAAAAGTGTTGAAATTCAAGGTAGATTACAACGATGTGCGACCAAAATTTAAGGCGTTTGAAACGGAAAAAAATCCCGAAAAACTGACCGCACTTGAGACCAAAGAAGCCCTATTACACCCAGAACGGATTAAAGAAATCAGCCAATATGTGCTGACCCATTTCAAGCAGAAAACCCACCGCCTAAACGGCACGGGGAAAGGCTTTAATGCGATGTTTGCGGTAAGCAGTGTGGCGGCAGCCAAACTCTATTACGATTGCTTTAAACTGCTGCAACAAGCGGTGGAAAAACCGTTAAAAATTGCCACGATTTTCTCTTTTGCCGCCAATCAGGAACAAGATGCCATCGGCGATATTGCCGATGAAAGTTTTGACCCGATGAATATGCAAAATCCTTCCGATAAAGCGTTTTTGCAGTCGGCGATCAATGATTATAACGCTTATTTTCAAACCAATTACGGCGTGGAAAGTCGGGAATTTCAAAATTATTATCGGGATTTGGCAAAACGGGTTAAAAATCAGGAAATCGACCTGTTAATCGTGGTAGGAATGTTTTTAACCGGTTTTGATGCCCCTACGCTCAATACGTTATTTGTGGATAAAAACCTACGTTATCACGGCTTAATTCAAGCCTATTCCCGCACCAATCGTATTTTTGATACCACCAAAACCTTCGGCAATATTGTTACTTTCCGAGATTTAGAACAAGCCACCATTGATGCACTTCAACTGTTCGGCAAGAGCAATACCCGCAATATTGTGTTGGAACGCAGTTATCAAGATTATATGCAAGGTTATGTGGATCAAACCACCGGCGAAAGTAAACGGGGTTATATTGAAGTGGTCAAAGAGTTGCAACGCTGTTTCCCTGATCCGCAGAAGATTGAAACAGAGCAGGATAAAAAAGCGTTTGTCAAATTATTTGGCGAATATCTCCGCCTTGAAAATATTTTGCAAAATTATGATGAATTTCATCAGCCGCTAAGCTCACCTGCGGATGATAATGTGATTGCCGAGCCAGCCGCCCCTTACGGATTTCAGGATTTATCGGAAAGAGCCACACAGGATTATCGTTCCACATATAATGACATTCGGGATTGGCTACGCAAACAACATCAAGGGGACAAAACAGACAAGCAAACGCTGGATTGGAGCGATGTGGTATTTGAAGTGGATTTGCTGAAATCCCAAGAAATCAATCTGGACTATATTTTAGAACTGGTCTTTGAACATCATCAAAAACACCAAAATAAACCCGCCTTGATTGAAGAAGCTCGCCGAATGATTCGAGCCAGTGTTGGCAATCGGGCAAAAGAAAGCCTGATTGTGGATTTTATTCATCAAACGGATTTAAATCGCATTCCAAGCAAAGCAGATATTATCGAAGCCTTTTTCCTATTCGCCCAAGGTGAAATGAAAAAAGAAGCCGATGCCTTAATCCATTCGGAACAACTCAACGAACCCGCTGCCCAACGTTATCTGGCAACTTCTCTTAAACGGCAATATGCCAGCGAAAACGGCTCGGATTTAAACGAACTGTTACCGAAAATGAGCCCGCTGAATCCCAAATTCCTTACCTTGAAAAACAATATTTTCCAAAAGATTAGTGCTTTTGTGGAGAAGTTTAAAGGAGTCGGGGGAAAGCTATAAAAAAACATGACTTTAACTAATTACACTTTTTGGTAATATATTTCCCCAAATTACCTATTGTTCTCCCCTTCATAAATAGGGATAATAACGCCCTTATAAAAAGGCGGTGAGTGATGACACATTATATTTTATTGGTTATCGGTACAGCATTGATTAACAATTTCGTGTTAGTGAAATTTTTAGGGCTTTGTCCTTTTATGGGCGTATCGAAGAAAATTGAAACGGCGATGGGTATGGGATTGGCAACAATGTTTGTCTTAACCGTTGCATCGCTTTGTGCTTACTTAGTGGATCACTATATTTTACTGCCTTTAAATGCAACGTTTTTACGCACGCTTGTTTTTATCCTTGTTATTGCAGTTGTCGTACAATTTACTGAAATGGTGATCAATAAAACCAGTCCGACACTTTATCGTTTGCTTGGTATTTTTCTACCTTTGATTACGACAAACTGCGCGGTTTTAGGCGTAGCGTTGCTCAATGTAAATTTGGCGCACAATCTCACAGAATCCGTCATTTACGGCTTTGGTGCTTCTCTCGGTTTTGCGCTTGTTTTGGTGCTGTTCGCCGCACTACGTGAACGCCTCATTGCGGCGGATGTACCTATCACCTTTCGAGGTTCATCTATCGCCTTAATTACGGCAGGTTTAATGTCCCTTGCGTTTATGGGCTTTACGGGGCTCGTTAAATAACATTAGTGACGTTATGATTTATCTTTTAATGGCAATTACCGTACTGATTTTATTTATCGGGCTTTATCAAAAATTTTCCGGAAAAACAAAGAAATAATGACCGTTTTACTCGTCGTAATCACCTTACTCGCCTTAATCTTTGGTGCGATTTTGGGTTTTGCATCCCTAAAATTAAAAGTAGAAGCAGATCCCATCGTAGAAAAAATCGATGCCGTATTGCCTCAAAGCCAATGCGGGCAATGCGGTTATCCCGGTTGCAAACCTTATGCGGAGGCAATTGCCAATGGTGATGAAATTACGAAATGTATTCCCGGCGGTCAACCGACCGTTGTAAAAATTGCAGAAATTTTGGGCGTGGATGTCCCTGCGATGGAGGGGGGAGAAGAACCCATCGAAATGGTGGCTTTTATTGATGAAAATATGTGTATCGGCTGCACTAAATGTATCCAAGCCTGTCCGGTAGATGCCATTATCGGCACAAACAAAGCAATGCACACCATCATTCCGGACCTCTGCACCGGCTGCGAACTTTGCATTGCCCCCTGCCCTACGGATTGTATTTCAATGATTCCCGTGAAAAAAAATATCGACAGTTGGGATTGGAAATTTGATGCCAAGCTAGTCATTCCGGTGGTAAACATCAGCAATACTGATAAAAAATTAGTTGTGGGGGAATAAGTGACGGACGTTTTATCTCGTTTTAATTCCGGCAAATTATGGGATTTCAAAGGTGGTATTCACCCACCGGATATGAAAGCCCAATCAAGCCACCAACCGCTAAGAACAATTCCTTTAAGTACGGATTTCTACATTCCGCTGAAACAACATTCCGGGCAAGCGGGTAATCTGTTGGTGAAAGTCGGTGATTATGTGTTAAAAGGTCAACCCTTAACGCAAGGCGATGGCTTGCGTATGCTGCCTATTCACGCCCCAACATCCGGAATCATTAAATCTATTGCGCCTTATGTGGCAGCCCACCCTTCAGGATTAGATGAACCGACAATTCATTTATTGGCGGATGGGTTGGATCAAAGCGTTGAACGACATCCTATTGAAGATTTTCTACACCTGACGACAGAACAGCTCATCGAAAAAATCTACCAAGCCGGCGTGGCAGGGCTGGGAGGCGCGGTCTTCCCTACCGCAGCGAAGATCCAATCGGCAGATAAAAAAATCAAATTATTAATCATTAACGGCGCAGAATGCGAACCTTACATCACCTGTGATGATCGTCTTATGCAAGAACATAGTGGTGAAATTATCGAAGGTGTACGTATTTTGCGCTATATCTTGCGTCCGGAAAAAGTAGTTATCGCCATTGAAGACAATAAACCGGAAGCAATTAAAGCCATCAAGCACGCCCTACAAGGCGCAAATGATATTGATGTACGCATTATTCCGACAAAATATCCCTCCGGTGCGGCAAAACAATTGATCTACTTGCTCACGGGTATGGAAGTCCCAAGTGGTGAACGTTCATCCGGCATCGGCGTACTTATGCAGAATGTAGGAACGGTCTTTGCGATCAAACGTGCCGTTATGGATGATGAAGTCTTAATTGAGCGTGCAATAACGCTTACAGGCGATAAAATTCAAGAAAAAGGTAATTATTGGGTACGATTCGGTACCCCGATTTATCACGCACTCACCCACGTAGGCTATCAATTTGATGAGCGTTTTCCCGTCTTTGTCGGGGGGCCGATGATGGGATTGGAATTGCCGAATCTCAATGCACCGGTAACTAAAATCGTAAACTGCCTACTCGCTCCCGATCATTTTGAATATGCCGAACCTAAGCAAGAGCAAGCCTGTATTCGTTGCTCTGCCTGCTCTGACGCTTGCCCCGTTAATCTTATGCCTCAGCAACTTTATTGGTTCGCCCGTAGTGAAGATCACAAAAAATCGGAAGAATATGCGCTGAAAGATTGTATTGAATGCGGTGTTTGCGCCTATGTTTGTCCGAGCCACATTCCATTGATCCAATATTTCCGCCAAGAAAAGGCGAAAATTTGGCAAATGAAAGAAAAGCAGAAAAAAGCAGATGAAGCCAAAATTCGTTTTGAAGCGAAACAGGCACGTATGGGGCGTGAAGAGCAAGAACGTAAAGCCCGCACGCAACGTGCTGCTGAAGCGCGCAGAGAAGAACTTGTCAAAACCAAAGGGGAAGACCCTGTAAAAGCGGCATTAGCACGTTTAAAAGCGAAAAAATCTAACGCCCCCGAAACAACACAAATTAAAACCTTTACTTCGGAAAAAGGTGAAATTCAACCTGATAATACGGATATAATGGCATTGCGTAAGGCCCGTCGCCTAGCACGTCAGCAAACAGAAACGGTAACAACCGATAATACGGCGCAGGAAAACCACGATACCGACACGAAAAAAGCCGCTGTCGCTGCCGCCATTGCTCGGGCTAAAGCAAAAAAACTTGCTCAAGCAAATAACAACAGCGAAATGAAAATCGAAAGTGCGGTCGAAAAAACGCAAGAAAATTCAACCGCACTTGATCCGAAAAAAGCCGCTGTCGCTGCTGCCATTGCTCGGGCTAAAGCGAAAAAGCTTGCTCAAGCAAATAACAACAGCGAGATGAAAACCGAAAGTGCGGTCGAAAAAACACAAGAAAATTTAACCGCACTTGATCCGAAAAAAGCCGCTGTCGCTGCCGCCATTGCTCGGGCTAAGGCAAAAAAACTTGCTCAACCAAATAACAACGGTGAGACAAAAATCGAAAGTGCGGTCGAAAAAACACAAGAAAATTTAACCGCACTTGATCCGAAAAAAGCCGCCGTCGCTGCTGCCATTGCTCGGGCTAAGGCAAAAAAACTTACTCAAGCAAATAACAACAGCGAGACAAAAATCGAAAGTGCGGTCGAAAAAACGCAAGAAAATTCAACCGCACTTGATCCGAAAAAAGCCGCTGTCGCAGCTGCCATTGCTCGGGCTAAGGCAAAAAAACTTGCTCAAGCAAACAACAATAGCGAGATAAAAACCGAAAGTGCGGTCGAAAAAACAGAATAAAATTCCTGTGTTATGTACCAGTTGCCCAAATCATTGTAAGGTGCCGTTAGGCGAAGTCGTAACGCAACAATAAATAAAATAGTGCGTTACGCAAGGGTCAATGCCCTACCAATAAAAATTGGATATGAAACTTTTTTGTGCAACAAATACATAAAGATGGAAATTCAACCGCTATTACGCAAGCAAAGCGAAAAAGGTCGCACAGACTCAACAAGAATTGAAAAAGCTCAGGAATAAAAGATGTTTAAAATGGTCAGTTCCCCCCACACTCATTCAGGGAAATTAACGGCACGTATTATGCTTTGGGTTATCTTAGCGATGATGCCCGCTTTATTTACGCAAATTTATTATTTTGGTTTAGGTGTATTAATCCAAATCACACTGGCGGTTTCTACCGCAGTGCTTGCTGAATTTACGTCAATAAAATTACGCGGCAAAAAGCCATTTTCCTACCTTGCCGATTTTAGCGTAATACTCACCGCCTTAATTTTGGCAATGGCGATCCCGCCTTACGCTCCTTATTGGATTATTATTATCGGTACGCTTTGTGCGGTACTGCTTGGCAAACATATTTATGGCGGTTTAGGGCAAAACCCGTTCAATCCTGCGATGATCGGCTATGTGATATTACTTATCTCTTTTCCTCTGCAAATGACAAGTTGGATACCGCCGATTCATTTATTGCAAGAACCGCCGACATTTTCCGACTCGGTTTCACTGATTTTTTCAGGCTTAACCACCGATGGTTTTTCCTTATCGCAACTCACTCACGGCATTGACGGAATTACGCAAGCCACGCCATTAGATAGCGCAAAGATCTTTTATTCAAACCACAAAGCATCGGATGATTTCTACCAGCTCATAAAAATGCCGATTTTTATGGGAAATGGTACTGATTTTGCGCAAGGTTGGTGGCAAGTGAATGTTGCCTTTTTAGTTGGGGGAATCTTCTTAATTTTAAAACGAACCATTCATTGGCAAATTCCGATAGCGATGTTAGTGACTTTTTTCTGTTTAGCCACGATTACCGCCCTTGCCGGCGGCACGCATTTAAGTGTCGTCAGTCAGATATTAAGCGGTGCAATGATGTTTGGGGCATTTTTCATTGCCACAGATCCTGTTACTGCTTCAATTACGCCACGTGGGAAAATCGTATTTGGTGCGCTCGTTGGTCTTCTTGTCTATCTTATTCGTTATCACGGAAACTACCCTGACGGTGTTGCATTTGCTATTTTGTTAAGTAATATTTGCGTGCCGCTTATCGACCATTACACACGCCCACGGGTAGCGGGTTATCACATAAAAGGAAAAAAATAATGGGGACATTTAAGATCAGCTCCGGCTATGGCGCACTTTTAGGCTTAGTTGCCCTGCTCTGTACCGCAATTTCTTCCGGTATTTTCTTTCTTACCAAAGGAAAAATTGATGAAGCCATGGCAGCACAGCAGAGAGAATTATTATTACAAGTGATACCACAAAACTATTTTGATAATAATCTCGTGGAAAGTGCGGTCATTCCGAAGGCTGAAAGTCTAAACGGAATTCAAAAAGTTTATTTCGCCAAAAAAGAAAATCAAGTCTCGGCTTATGCCTATGAAACCACCGCGCCCGACGGCTATTCAGGCGATATTCGGCTGTTAATAGGGCTTTCTCCGGACGGTGAAGTATTGGGTGTTCGAGTTATTGAACATCATGAAACACCGGGGTTAGGAGATAAGATCGAATTACGTATTTCCAACTGGATTTTAAGTTTCAATCATCACTTCATTAATGAAACGAATTTAACTGATTGGGCGGTAAAGAAAGACGGCGGTAAATTCGATCAGTTCTCCGGTGCGACCATTACACCACGTGCAATTGTAAATCAGATTAAGCGTTCCGCCTTCGTTATGCTAAATAATCAACCGCTGCTACAACAACTCGCCACCGCTCAGGAAAAATAATATGGCAAATTTAACGGAAAAAACCACCGCATTTGAAGAAACTCAGCCTCAAAGTGCGCTTGAAAATCAGGCAGAAAAATCTTTATTGAAAGAGATTTTCACTCAAGGAATCTGGAAGAATAACCCGGCAATCGTACAACTGCTCGGGCTTTGTCCTTTACTGGCGGTTTCCTCTACGACAACTAACGCCTTGGGATTAGGGCTTGCCACAATGTTGGTTTTAACCTGTACTAACACGGTAATTTCACTATTCCGTAAACAGATCCCACACGAAATCCGTATCCCGATTTATGTGATGATTATTGCGACCACCGTTACCGTGGTGCAATTATTAATGAATGCTTATACTTATACGCTGTACCAATCTCTCGGTATTTTCATACCTCTCATCGTCACAAACTGTATTGTAATCGGTCGTGCGGAAGCCTTTGCCTCGAAAAATAACCTCTTACATTCCGCTTGGGACGGTTTTTCTATGGGATTCGGTATGGCATTAAGCCTTACCGTACTTGGCGCACTGAGAGAAATCCTTGGGCAAGGCACATTATTCGAAGGGATTGAAAACCTTTTTGGTGAACACGCAAAATTCCTCACGCTCCACATTTACCATACCGATAGCAGCTTCTTACTTTTCATTCTGCCGCCGGGCGCATTTATTGGATTGGGATTGTTACTCGGCCTAAAAAACAGAATCGACAATCATCAACAAAAAGTAAAAAGTCACCATTAAAGTGCCATTTAACTTACTAAGTTTCTTAAGATTTTAGGAAATTTACAGCGGTCGAATACAGCAAATTTTCCATGAAGGAAATTCATGCCAAAAAGCGTGCTTTACTATTTTCTCGTAAAAGCAAGAAAATAGAGGAAAATATTATGAATCAAAAGAAAAGAATTGAAATATTAACCCGTTTACGGGATCAAAATCCCCACCCTACCACTGAATTACAGTATAATTCGCCCTTTGAATTATTAATCGCAGTGATTTTATCGGCGCAAGCCACCGATAAAGGGGTCAATAAAGCGACGGAAAAGCTTTTTCCTGTCGCCAACACACCACAAGCTATTTTAGATTTAGGCTTAGATGGGCTAAAAAACTATATAAGAACAATCGGGCTTTTTAATAGCAAAGCGGAAAATATCATCAAAACCTGCCGAGATCTCATTGAGAAACACAACGGTGAAGTGCCTGAAAGTCGTGAAGCTTTGGAAGCACTGGCGGGAGTGGGAAGAAAAACCGCAAATGTCGTATTAAATACAGCCTTTGGTCATCCCACTATTGCGGTTGATACCCATATTTTCCGCGTATGTAATCGCACAAATTTTGCACCGGGTAAAGATGTGGTTAAAGTAGAAGAAAAACTGCTTAAAGTCGTACCTGATGAATTTAAAATAGATGTGCATCATTGGCTCATTTTACATGGTCGTTATACCTGCGTGGCACGTAAACCGCGCTGTGGCTCCTGTATTATTGAAGATCTCTGCGAATATAAAGACAAAACCGAATATTAAAATTTTTGGACATTTCATTTGTGCTCACAATCTTTTTATTTTGTGACCGCACTTTTTTATTTTAACGAGGAAAAAATGACAACAAATCAACAACGTCAAACTTGGTCAAGCCGATTAACTTATGTAATGACTGTTGCCGGCGCAACGGTAGGCTTTGGGGCAACTTGGCGATTTCCTTACCTTGTGGGGGAAAACGGCGGCGGTGCTTATGTGATACTGTTTTGTATTGCCATGATTGTCATCGGTATTCCGATGATCTTAGTAGAAAATGTCATTGGTCGCCGCTTACGTGTTAATTCTATTGATGCTTTTGGCGATCGATTACAGGATAAAGGGATTTCCAAGTATTGGAAAACTCTGGGTTATATGGGCTTACTCGGCGCATTCGGCATTATGGCGTATTATATGGTGCTTGGCGGATGGGTAATTTCCTATATCGTTAACCTTATCAGCGGTTCATTAGATATTTCTGTCCCTATCACAAAAGAAGTAGCCAAAGATTTCTATGAGCTACATATCGGCAACAGCCCTTGGGAAATCGCCGCTTATACCTTGCTATTTGTTGTCGTCAATTACATTATTTTAGCCAAAGGTATTATTGGTGGAATTGAGCGTTCGGTAAAATACTTAATGCCTCTACTTTTTATTTTCCTTATCGGTATGGTGATCCGCAATATCACCCTACCGGGTGCAATGGAAGGTATCAGCTTCTATTTAAAACCAGATTTCAGCAAAATCACCCCTAAATTATTTATTTTTGTATTAGGGCAGGTCTTCTTCGCATTAAGCCTTGGTTTCGGTGTGCTAATCACCCTGTCCAGCTATTTAAACAAAGAAGAAAATCTGATTCATACCGCCGTTATCACGGGTTTCACAAATACGATTATTGCCGTATTGTGCGGTTTTATGATCTTCCCTTCCCTATTCACTTTCGGTATTGAACCCAATGCAGGTCCGACACTTGTTTTCCAAAGTTTACCGATAGTATTTTCACACCTATGGGCAGGTAAATTTTTTGCGATTGTCTTCTTCGGCTTATTACTCATCGCCGCCCTAACTACTTCACTTACTATTTATGAAGTGATTATTACCGCATTACAGGAAAAACTCAGAATGCGCCGTGGCAAAGCCATTACTCTAACTTTAGGGGGGATTTTCTTATTTGGTAATTTACCTTCTATCTTAGGGGATAGCCTTTGGAAAGACGTGACGTTTTTTGGAAAGAGTATTTTTGATGCTTTCGATTTTGTCAGCGGCAATATTCTCTTTATGCTGACCGCACTTGGTTGCGCAATCTTCGTAGGTTTCGTCTTAAAAGATGAAGCCAAAAAAGAACTTTCTCCAACCCCAAATTCTACTTTTACAAAAATTTGGTTTAACTATGTAAAATTTGTAGTACCCGTGATTATTTTGGTGATTTTTATCAGTAACTTATTCTAACCAAGAAAAAAACCGATCTGATGATCGGTTTTCTTTTTAATTTACTTCTCTAACGCGACTTCATCTCCGCCTGATTTTTCTTTTCTTCCAATTCTTCCCAACGCAAAAATGCAGTTTCCAGCTCTGCTTCCGTGTCGGCGAGTTCTTTTAATTTCGCCTCCGTTACGTGATGAGGTTGTTGAAAGAATGTAGGTTCACCGACCTCCGTTTGAAGTGCGGTCAATTTTTCCTCTAATTCTTCTAATAATTGCGGAAGTTGCTCCAACTCACGTTGTTCATTATAAGAGAGTTTTAGCGATTTCGGCTTAGAAACCCGCTCATTTTTAACCGCACTTTCCTGCTTAGCTTCAACTTTTTTACTCTGCACTTGCTCCGCTTTTAATGCTAGATAATTCATCTGCTGCTGTTTTGCATCAAAGAAACCGCCCACATATTTATTTAATACGCCGATTCCCTCAAACATATAGCATTCGGTTGCCGTGTTATCAATAAATTGACGATCGTGGCTCACAATGAGCAATGTGCCTTGATAATCCGTCAGAATCTCCTCTAATAATTCGAGTGTTTCCACGTCTAAATCGTTAGTCGGTTCATCAAGAATCAGCAGATTATTCGGTTTCAATAATAATTTTGCCAGTAACAAACGGTTACGTTCACCACCGGATAACGCCTTAACCGGTGTCATCGCACGTTTAGGCGGAAATAAGAAATCTTGTAAATAACCCAAAACATGACGCTTCACACCATTCACTTCAATATCTTGTTTGCCATCGGCAACGTTATCCATCACTGTTTTTTCAGGATCAAGATCCGCCCGATATTGGTCAAAATAAGCGATTTCCAATTTTGTACCGCAACGAATTTTTCCTTTTGTAGGTTGAATTTCACCGAGTAACAATTTAATGAAAGTGGTTTTACCACAACCATTTGCGCCCACTAACGCAATTTTATCGCCACGTAAAATCGTGGTACTAAAATCTTTTAATAACTGTTTGCCGGCAACTTCATAACTTACGTTTTCCATTTCAAATATAATTTTGCCGGAACGGCTTGAAGTATCCAGCTGCAATTTCGCCGTTCCCATCAGTTCACGGCGTTGACGGCGTTCTTCACGCATCGCCTTTAATGCACGCACACGGCCTTCATTTCGGGTACGGCGTGCTTTAATACCTTGACGAATCCAAATTTCTTCTTGTGCCAATCGCTTATCAAACAATTCATTTTGTAGGGCTTCTACCCGTAAATTTTCTTCTTTTGTGGTGAGGTACAAATCATAATTCCCCGGATAAGAAACCAATTGACCGCGATCTAAATCAACAATACGTGTTGCCATTTTGCGAATAAAAGAACGGTCATGAGAAATAAAAACAATACTACCGTTAAATTCCGATAAGAAATTTTCTAACCATTCAATGGCTTCCACATCCAGATGGTTGGTCGGTTCATCCAGTAACAGCACGTCCGGCTCACATACTAACGCACGTGCTAATGCCGCTTTCCGCAACCAACCACCGGAAAGTGCGGTCAATTTTGTGTTCGGATTTAGACCGAGTTTAAGCAAAACTTCATTAATTTTATTTTCAAATCGCCAACCATCCGCATACTCTAATTTATTTTGTATTTGTTCAAGCTGATTTAAAATTTGATCGCTATAATTATCTTCCAACCGGAGAGAAATTAGATGATATTCTTTCAATAAATCCGTTAAATGTCCGACACCTTCCGCGACATAATCAAAAACATTTCCCTCTGCATTACGTGGAGGATCCTGCTCAAGACGGGAAACCACCAAATCTTTTTCATACTGAATTTTGCCATCATCCAACAATACATCACCGGCAATAATTTTAAGTAAGGTTGATTTTCCCGCACCATTTCGTCCCACAAGACACACCCGTTCACCGGGTTCAATATGTAATTCGGCGCGATCCAATAACGGCGCATCACTAAAAGAAAGATAACCATTCGTTAAGCTAATTAATGCCACAATAACCTCGTAAAAATTCAACTGAAAACAACCGCACTATTTTATAACGGTTAAAGAAAGAAAGCGAAGGGAGAAAATCCTGTATTATGTGTATCAGTTGCACAAAGAGAATTTTATATTCAATATTTATCGGGGTAGGTTGTGCTGGCTTTGCGTAACGCACCATTTCATCTTCACCTAACGCACCATACAAGATTTGTGCAAGTGCGACATAATAACGAGAAAATCATTATAAGAAAAAAGGACGCTTTTTAGCGTCCTCATTTTCTAAACTTTAAAAAAATTAAAGTGCAGATTTTGCTTTTTCAACTAATGCAGCGAAAGCGACTTTGTCGAATACCGCAATATCGGCAAGGATCTTACGATCAATTTCTACTGACGCTTTTTTCAAGCCGTTGATGAATTTGCTGTAAGATAAACCGTTTTGACGAGCTGCCGCGTTGATACGTGCAATCCATAATTGACGGAATTGACGTTTACGTTGACGACGGTCACGATATGCGTATTGACCGGCTTTAATCACCGCTTGGAAAGCAACGCGATACACGCGTGAACGTGCACCATAATAACCTTTAGCCGCCTTAAGAACTTTCTTATGGCGTGCTCTTGCAATAACACCACGTTTTACACGAGCCATTATTTAATCTCCTATTGTAATATTTTACTAAAATGAACTAATCGTACGTTTTGCTTAAATAACGGCTTATGCGTATGGTAAGCAAGCTACTACTAAAACTTGGTCTGCTTTCGCAACCATTGATTTATGACGTAAATGACGTTTACGTTTAGTTGTTTTTTTAGTCAAAATATGACGTAAGTGAGATTGTTTACGCTTGAAACCACCGGAAGCGGTCTTTTTGAAACGCTTAGCTGCGCCGCGTACTGTTTTGATTTTAGGCATTGTTAAAATAACTCCGCATTTTTCATTAAAACAACATAATCAGGCGAACTTAAAAAGTTACTTGAAAGCACCGATCATTTCCAACATAAGGCAAACCGAATTGCCCTCAAAAGCAGTTAGGCTGCGTAGTGTGCCCAACTTGCAGTTGTCTTTTCATTCGAATCAAGCCGAATGAAAAGATTTTATTGAAGCAGAAACTTCAATAAAAATTCTTATTTTTTCTTAGGTGCTAACACCATTACCGCTTGGCGACCTTCTAATTTTCCCGGTGCGGATTCAACAACCGAAATCTCGGCTAAATCGTTTTTTACACGCTCCAACACATCTAAACCAATGTTTTGGTGCGCCATTTCACGCCCACGGAAACGTACGGTAATTTTCGCCTTGTCGCCATCTTCCAAGAAACGAACAAGGCTACGTAATTTAACTTGATAGTCACCCTCATCAGTACCCGGTCGGAATTTAATTTCCTTCACTTGTACGACTTTTTGCTTTTTCTTCTGCTCTTTAGCATTTTTACTTTTTTCATAAAGGAATTTACCGTAGTTCATAATACGGCAAACCGGCGGTTCTGCATTCGGACTAATTTCAACAAGATCAAGGGCTGCCTGCTCAGCCATATCTAAGGCTTGCTGAATGGAAACAATCCCTGCTTGTTCACCATCTTGGTCAATTAAACGAACTTCTTTTACACGAATTTCATCATTAATGCGATTCGGGCGATTTACTGCCGGCGCTTTTTTTACGGTTTTAATAATCGTATTCCTTCTATTGATTTCAGTAAAAATCTTTTACAACAAGCAAAAGATTCCAAATTTTATAGCCCATTAAATTGAGCAAAAACGCGCGAATTTTATAGTATCCTCTGATTTTATGCAACAAGATTTAACCATTTACACGAATTTCTACGCTTAAACTTTCACCAAATTCCAACAAATGATGAATCCTTGCCGTTTCTAGGCAAATCATATTTAAATAGCCTTTCTCGCTCATCGCACTTGTGGCTTTATGCCAAGGGTTCCAAAGCACAAGTTGAGTGGCATTGTGATGATGTAACTCTATGGTACGATGAAAGGCATCATCAATAATCTGATTCTGCATGTTATCTGCCGTATAAATACAATCCACGTTTTCCGTAATACGGCGTGGGGACGGCACACTCTCCTGCTTTTGATTCAAACTGTTAAAACAGGTTTTCGGTAAATTTGCAATTTCTACCTGTGCAATATCTCCGACATTAAAGTAACTATGCAACGCAACCTGCGCCGGTTGTTCACCATAATGGGTAAAAGTAATACCGCATTGCTCGGTAAATATCATCACAAGTTTTGCCTCAATGATATTTAAATCTGAAAACAATTCAAATTCTAACCGCACTTTTTCTGCTGAAATATCATAGTGACTTAACTGCCACAAACGGATTCGAGCCGTGCCGTGTGCCGGCTGTTTGACGCTGCCAAACCAAGGATAGCAAATCGGGATTCCGCCGCGAATTGCCGTCCCTTTTTGAAAAGGCTCGATTTCACTGAGCCATAATACATCTTGTTCTGCGCCTTTAGGTTGCCAACTTAATAATTGCGCCCCTTGCAAGGCAATTTTTGCTGTACCCACAGCGTGTTTTAGATGTAAAACCGGAATTTCGTTATATTGAATTAAATGAAGTTCGGGTGTGATTGTTTTGAGTAGCGTTGTTTTCATATTTATTTCCTGTTATCACGATTAGGGCAAGAAATTCCCTTCGAGTTAAACCTAATTCGACTATTTTAAACGAATTGAAAATCCCACAAAGGGAGCTGATTATAATGAATTTACACAGTCAATGCTTATATTAATAAACGTCAAAAAATCATAAATCGGAGAAAATTTTACAAAATAAGGACGAGAAAAAAGTGCGGTCAAATTTAACCGCACTTTTAGCTATCTATAATTTGTTAAATGCCAACAACATCGCACTTTGCGGATCCAATACGGGAATGGTTAAACCGACATTAGCTAGCCACTCACCACGAATCGTTACTATTTTTTCATCGAAGCAACCACGAAGCCATTGCGGAAAAACTTTCATTAAATGCCCCGCCTTGCCCTCTCGGATATAATCGGGAATGGCAAGCACCTTCACTTGATAAACGGCATCGGTTTCCAAATAAGGCAGGCAAAGTTTGCCCATTTGTTTGTAATCCGGCATATCGGATTGGCTGATAAGCACCACCGCTTGCGATTTATCTTTTGCTACGACACCATGCAAAATGGTATTGGGTTCATGATAATCTAAACGAAAAACATCGCCATGGTGTAATAACGGGCGAAGCTGTTTGTACAATGCAATGTATTTTGCAAAACCCGCCCGTTCTTCCGCACTTTCTTTCACGGGATCAAGTTCTACCCCCATGTGACCGAACAAAGCAGTTAAACCACGATAATCAATGGAAAAACGACGATAGGTAGTTTGGCAAGGTGAACCGCCGATATGTGCCCCTATAACTTCCGGCGGATAAAAATAACTCATTCCTCGGTGAATTTGTTGACGCGTAAAAGCATCGATATTATCGGATGCCCAAAAGCGTTGTGAACGCTTCAGAATTTCATAATCCACGCGCGCCCCTCCTGATGAACAACTTTCGATTTCCACATTCGGATAACGTTTTTGCAAGGTATCAAACAGACGATAAGCCGCTTTCGTTTGCGCCACCACCGCAGCACGTCCGTTACTTCCGGGCTGAACAAGGCGGCGGTTGTGATCCCATTTTATGTAATCGATATTATGGTTGCCTAACAACCAATCCATGCGTTCAAGCAAATAATCAAATACTTCCTGTTTGGTAAGATCCAACACATATTGATGACGTTCTTCCGGCTGATTGTAGCCCTCTAATTGTAACAACCAATCCGGATGCGCTTGGTATAATTTGGTCGGCTTGTTGATCATTTCCAATTCCACCCAAATACCAAATTGCATACCGAATTTTTTTACCGCACTAATCACTTCATCCAAGCCATTCGGGTATTTTTCTTCATCTAGATACCAATCGCCCAGTCCGCCGAAATCATCATTACGGCCAATGAACCAACCATCATCAATGATGAAACGCTCCACTCCCATTTCCGCCGCTTTTTCCGCCATAGCAATAATGTGAGACGGCTGATGATGGAATGTTACCCCTTCCCAAATATTTAAATGCACCGGACGTTCCTTATGGGCGAAATGAAGAATATGTTCACGCACGTGATCATGAAATTGGCAGGACATACCGTTCAGCCCTTCTTCCGAATATACCGCATATACCCAAGGGGTGTGATGACTTTCACCTTGTTTAAGTTGAATTTCCCCCGGCAAATAAAGATTTTCTAATTGCGCAAAACGACGCCCGTCAATCAGCACATCGGCACGGATTCGGTGATTCCCCGACCAGGCGAGATGAAAGCCCCATACTTTCCCTTGTTGTTGGCTAAAATGCGGCGTCCCGATAATCAAATTAGGCGCGTATTCGTGAGAAGTTCGTCCATGACGGTTTTCTTGCGTAAACGCACCGTGTTTAAGCGATACACGATTTTCATGTAATTCACGGCACCAGCGACCGTAAAAACTCAAGATTTCATCTGCATACTCCGGCACGGGCAGCGTTACAGCTAAACGGTTTACGGTAAATATTCCTTCCCCTAAATTCGTTAAAGTATTGCGGAATTTAAACACTCCGTTTTCATCGGTTTCAATTTCGGCTTTAAAACCTAATTTCGCAATGCTATCTTCCATTTCCAATGTTAAAGAGCGGTCGGTTTTGGTGATGTTTTTGGTAACGAATACCGGCGCCCAATCATAGCCGTTACGATGCCCTTCCACACCGGCGACACCAAAATAACCGCGACCATTTTCAGCTGCTAAGGTAATCGGAACATCAATATCCAAGCTTCCGTTTGCCACACCTCGATCAATCGTCAATACGTCCATTTCGGTAATATCATTTAATTCAAGACGTTTTCCAAAGTAGAGGATCTCAGCCGGTTCTGTACGTAAAATTAAATCCGTATTTTTGCTTTGTAAGCGAACTAATTGTGAAGTCATAGCATCCTCCTCTTAATATTTGTTTTCAATTTTGCGATATTTATCTAATAAGGTGATATTCACTTTTGCCAGTAAATCACCATGCAGTTTGTAATAACGGAAGTACACGAACAATTTGATAACATAAAAGAAAATCGGCAAACCGATCATAATCACTTTCATATAAAACAAAGTTGTTTCGCTTTGCGGTACGTTAGGCACATAATCAATAGCAGTTAATAAGACACCGATTAAGAAAGCGGACACTGCAGAGCCGGCTTTCACCACCATCGTTTGCACCGCATATGCAATACTTTCTGAACGAATACCAAGTTTGTATTCGCCATAATCTACCGTATCCGCCACCATAATCACCTGTAATGTCCAAAACAACGCGCTACCGATTTGCATAAAGATACCCGCAAGGATAATAAGGAAAATACTATGATGCTCGGCAAGACCGGTATAAGCCAAAATCGCACAACTGATAATAGAACTTACAGAAATCGTGATCCATAAGGCACGGCGTGAGAACATTTTTGCCAAACGTGCAAACAAAATGATGATCGCAAGGTTTGCGATGCCGGCATAAGACATGTAGTAAGGGAACATTTCTTTGTCTCCAACCACATAAGTGAAATAATAAATGGCGAAGCCCGAAATAATATTACCGGCAATGTTGTAGCAAAGCGCCATAATAAGCAAACTAGAAAGCTGGTCATTACGCGGAATAAGCGATACCAAGGTTTTAAGCGGCACTTTTTTCTGTGGTTCACCCGTTTGAATGGTATCGGAAGAATATTTTTCTTTCACATTAGCAAGTGTAATAACGGTCGAAATAACGAAGAATGCGATGATCACCAAAGTAAACATTCTGAACCCAAAGCCTTTATCATCACCGCCAACCGCATCTACAAACGGCATACATACACCGGCAGTAACAAAACCGGCCAGGCTTGCGAAAAAACGGGGATAAGGCACGAGTTCTTCACGTTCACGTTGATCAAGTGTCAAAGTTGGGGTAAGAGACCAAAACGGAATATCCATTAGGGTATAAGTCATCCCCCAAAGAATATAAGTGACGGCAATATAAACAATCAGTGCGGTTCCAGAAAAATAATCGGCGCAAAAAAGTGAGAAAAGTGAAATAGAATTAAGAATCGTGCCGATCAAGATCCAAGGTTTAAACTTTCCCCAACGTGATCGCGTATTATTTACAATCCAGCCCATAATGGGATCATTTAATGCATCCCACACACGTGCCACCATAAAAATTGTCCCGACAATCGCGCCGGATATCCTCAACACATCTGTGTAATAGTACATCAGATACATATATACAATACCAATGGCAAAATCTTTACCATAAGCACCCAAGCCGAAGCTGATCTTAGTTTTCATTGATAAACTCATAAGCGACTCCTCTCAGTTATAAGCGATAAGTTGGGAGTTATCATCACAAAAACGCTTTCTTTTTCCTATATCGTTTTCTCACGCAGAATTCCTGAAAACTCATTTTTTGTTATAGCGATCGTAAAAAATAAGTTTTCAGGAAAAAATTCTAGGAAAATAGGAATTAATCAAAAAATTCAGTATAATCTGACCGCACTTTTCTCCCTGAAACATTTGATAGGTACGCATTATGAAACCTGAAGATCTTGCGCTCGGTTATTTTGATTCGGAAGATTCTCTCGGTAGTAAAACGACCAGCCCTTTATCTTTGCCTTTAGAAAAGCAACCATTACGTGTAAAACTTTGGCAACCGCCCGTGAATATGCCGGCTCACCACTGGCATGGACATATTGAGATCAACATTCCTTTTAACGGTGATGTGGAATATTTTTATAATGGTTCGTTCATTACCATTAAAGAAAATCATATTGCCGCCTTTTGGGCTTCGATTCCCCATAGCTTGGTCAATCGTAGAAATTGCACCGAGATGGCGGTGATTGATATTCCCGTTCACCAATTTCTTTCTTGGCAATTACCGGATAATCTTGTTACCCATATTACGCATGGTATCGTGATTCAATCTAAAAATACCGCACTTGCCAGTACCTTTGAAATTACCCGCTGGGAAAATGAACTGGCAAAAAACGATAACAATCGCAACCAATTGGTTTATAACGAAGTGCAATTACTGCTAAAACGGTTAGAACTCGATGGTTGGGAAGTATTATTAAAAACCCACTACGAACCCAATTTAGGCGGAAAATTCTCTCGTCATACACAGCATTACGTAATTGAAATGCTTAACTACATCGGCAGCCATTTCAATCAAGCCCTTACGGTTTCAGAGGTCGCAAGTGCGGTCGGTTTAAATGCAAATTACGCGATGGGGCTTTTCCAAAGCGCAATGCAATTAACGATTAAACAGTACATTACAATGATGCGTGTTAATCACGCTAAAGCCTTGTTAAGCGATACCGATAAAACAATGTTGGATATTTCGCTTACGGCAGGTTTTAATTCCCTCAGCCGGTTTTATGAAAATTTCCAAAAATATACCGGTTCATCACCGATGAACTATCGCAAACAAATGCGAGGCAGTATGTCGATTCAACACGCCTCTTACTAAAACAGGTGAAAAAACCACCGCACTTTTTATAAGGAATTTTATGCAACTCCCTGCTCTACAATCTGCGAAATTGATTCGCCGTTACAAACGTTTTCTTGCCGATATTGAACTTGCCAATGGCGAAGTGATGACAATTCACTGTGCCAACACCGGGGCAATGACAGGCTGTGGTGAAAAAGGCGATACGGTGTGGTATTCCCATTCCGACAGCCAAACCCGTAAATATCCGCATTCTTGGGAGCTCACCCAACTAACAAACGGACAGCTCTGCTGTATTAACACTCACCGTTCTAACCAACTTGTGTTTGAAGCCTTAGAAAACAAACGAATCAAAGAACTGGCAATGTATGATGAAATTTATCCGGAGGTGAAATACGGCGAAGAAAATAGTCGAATTGACTTTTTACTGAAAGGCAAAAATTTACCTGATTGCTATGTGGAAGTGAAATCTATCACTTTGGTAAAAGGTGAATTGGGTATGTTTCCCGATGCCGTTACCACACGCGGACAAAAACACGTGCGCGAATTATTAGCAATGAGAAAGCAAGGACATCGTGCCGTCGTATTGTTTGCCGGTTTACATAATGGCTTTGATCGTTTCAAAATCGCTGAATATATTGATCCCGAGTATGATCGCCTGTTAAAGGAAGCAATAGAACAAGGCGTGGAAGCCTACGCTTACGCGGGAAAGTTTGATATTTCAGACGGTATTCCGACCGCACTTTCTCTAACCGAAGCAGTGCCTTATATCAAATAGATATTTTTGAGAATTATTTTCATTTATCTATTGACATCATTATTGCGAACTATTATCATCTAGCCACTCAAACAATAATATAGAGTTTCTTCTTCACTTGAAGCACTCATCAAATAATCACTCCAACATTTCCGCCTATTTCCCCACAAATAGGCGTTTTTTTTATTCACAAATTCATCAGAATCCCTATAATAAAGCCTTTAAAAAAACACAAGCAGGAAATAAAGATGACTGATATTAATGCCGTTCTCGCGGAACTCAAACGCGGTACTGATGAGATTCTTTCGGAGACAGATTTAATCGAAAAACTGAAAGAAAATCGCCCGTTAAAAGTGAAATTAGGTGCAGATCCTACGGCTCCGGATATTCACTTGGGGCATACGGTGGTGTTAAATAAATTACGCCAATTCCAACAACTTGGTCACGAGGTTTATTTCTTGATCGGTGATTTTACCGGTATGGTTGGCGATCCGTCAGGTAAAAATACAACACGCCCACCACTTAGTCGTGAAGATGTACTGCGCAATGCAGAAACTTACAAAGAACAAATTTTTAAAATCCTTGATCCGCAAAAAACCAAAATCGTCTTCAATTCCGATTGGTTAGGTAAATTGGGTACGGAGGGAATGATTCGCCTTGCAAGCAATTATACGGTTGCACGTATGTTAGAGCGCGATGATTTCAAAAAGCGTTTTGCCAACAATCAACCTATTGCGATCCACGAATTTATTTACCCATTATTGCAAGGCCATGACTCCGTGGCGTTAGATGCTGATGTGGAATTAGGCGGTACCGACCAAAAATTCAATTTGCTTGTCGGTCGTGAATTACAAAAATCTGCCGGTAAAAAGCCGCAGGTTGCAATCACACTTCCGCTTTTAGTCGGTTTAGACGGCGAGAAAAAAATGTCTAAATCCCTCGGTAACTACATTGGTGTGACGGAAACGCCAAACGAAATGTTTGGTAAAGTCATGTCGATTTCCGATGAATTAATGTGGGATTGGTATGATCTCCTTTCATTCCGCCCGTTAACTGAAATCGCACAATTAAAAACAGAAGTTGAAAACGGCAGAAATCCACGTGATGTAAAAATTTTACTCGCTAAAGAATTAATCGCCCGTTTCCACGATGAAGAAGCGGCTAATACGGCGGAACAAGAATTTATCAACCGTTTCCAAAAAGGTGCAATGCCGGACGAGATGCCGGAATTTACCTTTAACGGTGAAATCGGTTTAGCAACCTTATTAAAAGAAGCGGGTTTAGTGCCTTCTACTTCAGAAGCGATCCGCGCCGCACAACAAGGCGGCGTGAAAATAAACGGTGAGAAAGTAGATAACGTTAAAGCCAATGCACCAAAAGGAACAAATGTTTACCAAGTGGGTAAACGTAAGTTCGCCCGTGTCACAGTGGAATAAAAACACCAGACAAATACACGTCGCTTAAGGTGATTGTTACGCCTTATGCAGCGTTGGCTAAACCAAGGTTTAAAATCTAAAGATTTTGTGACCGCACTTCTCCTTTTAAAAGTGCGGTCATTTTTCAACAAAATTTTAAAGGGAAAAACAATGAATCAAAAAATTTGGGTAACCGGTGATGCGGTGGTCGATCTGATTCCGGACGGTGAAAATCATTATTTACGTTGTGCCGGTGGTGCACCGGCCAATGTTGCTGTGGGGGTTGCGCGTTTAGGCTGCCAAAGCGGATTTATCGGACGGGTGGGAAATGATCCGCTCGGTCAATTTATGCAAGAAACCTTAAATGCCGAAAATGTGGACACTTCACATCTGATTTTAGATTCGCAACATCGTACTTCAACCGTTGTTGTCGGTTTAGATAACGGTGAGCGTAGCTTTACTTTTATGGTGAATCCAAGTGCGGATCAATTCTTACAAACAGGTGATCTTCCTCCGTTCCAAGCCGATGAATGGCTGCATTGCTGTTCTATCGCCCTGATCAATAATCCATCGCGGGAAGCTACTTTTGAAGCGATTCGCCGTATTAAAATTGCGGGCGGTTTCTTCTCCTTTGATCCGAACTTGCGTGAATCCCTTTGGACAAGTTTAGATGAAATGAAAACCGTCGTGATGGAAGCCGTTGCGCTTGCCGATGTATTGAAATTCTCTGAAGAAGAACTCACACTTTTAACCAATACCGATAGCCTTGAAAAAGCATTCGAGAAAATCACCGCACTTTACCCTGAAAAATTGATTATCGTCACCCTCGGCAAAGACGGCGCATTATATCATCTTTCCGGTAAAAAAGAGGTGGTTGCAGGGAAAGCCTTAAAACCGATAGATACCACCGGTGCGGGAGATGCCTTTGTCGGCGGTTTACTAGCCGGACTTTCCCAACACAAAGATTGGAAAAACAATGAAATATTGGTGCAAATTATCCGTCAAGCAAATGCTTGCGGGGCATTAGCCACCACGGCCAAAGGTGCGATGTCCGCATTGCCAAACAAAGCGCAACTCGCAGAATTCTTAGCCAATTAATTGTAAAGTGCGGTCAAAAAAATCGGTATTATGTCGCAGTTGCACAAACTATCGTAGGGCGGGCAAATTTTTGCCCACCATTTCAATCAGACATTTTAGGTGGGCAACAAGTTACCCACCCTACCCAATAAATATCGGATATAAACTCTCTTTGTGCGACTACTACATAATTAATGAAAAAATCTTTAGATTTTGAGGCGTTTTTATGAAACTATGGTATTCCACGACAAGCCCCTATGCTCGAAAAGTACTTGCAGTCATTCAATATCATCAACTGCAAAACCAAATTGAATTTCTACAAGCCACCAGCGGGCTAGATAAAGATTCCCCCCATAATCAAGACAATCCGCTTGGTCGCTTGCCTGCTTTACAACTAAATGACGGCGAGTGGCTATACAACAGCTCGCTCATCGCCGAATACCTTGATCAAACGGGTTCACAATCTTCACTTTATGGTGAGGGTAAACAACGTTGGCAAATACTTCGACTGCATTATTTAGCCGATGGTATTTTAGAAAACGAAATATCGGTTATTCCTGAAAAACGTTCCCGCCCTCAATCAGAATGGTGGAAAGATCGCCACGAACAAATCTTCCAACGAACGGGAAGAAGCCTGTTTGAACTCCAAAAAGCGATTGATTCTTTTGGTGAGAATTTAAATATCGGTACGTTGAATGCAGTTTGTGCGATTGATTTTTTACTTTTCCGTGATAATTGGACTTATGCTTCAAAACACACCGTTATCGCACCGTTAAAATTATGGGCTGAAAGAATGAATGCCCGCTATGCTTGTTTAAACGAAACTTACCCTAAATAGGACGACTATGATTATTTTCAACAATGGTAAATACAAAAGCCTTCTTGCAGCGGAAGCGGGTGAACTTTCCGCCGTACGCAAAATAGTAGAAAGCGATAAAACTTTCTACCCGACTTACCACCTTGCCCCCCCAACAGGGTTATTAAATGATCCTAACGGGTTGATTTTTGATGGTGAAAAATATCATTTGTTTTATCAGTGGTTTCCTTTTGATGCAATACACGGAATGAAACACTGGAAACATTTTATTACAAGTGATTTTCAAACTTATCAATCTGCTGATGATTTAATTCCTTGCGAGTTATTCGAATCTCACGGTTGTTATTCCGGTGGAGCATTAAAAATGGGCGATAAATTGGCAATGTTTTACACCGGTAATACGCGCCGTCCTAGTGATAACCAACGTGTGCCTTATCAAAATTTGGCCATTTTTGATTTAACCGGAAAACTCATCAGCAAACGCCCGTTACTCGAAAACGCCCCTCCGGGTTACACGGAACACGTGCGCGATCCTAAACCTTATTTCGCACAAAACGGAAAAATTCGTTTCGTGTGCGGCGCACAACGTGAAAACCTTAGCGGTACGGCAATTCTTTTTGAAATGGATAATTTGGAGGATACCCCCCGTTTATTAGGGGAATTATCTATTCCTGATTTTAATAATCAACACGTTTTTATGTGGGAATGCCCGGATTTATTTAAGCTCGGCAATAAAGATATTTTCGTGTGGTCGCCACAAGGCAAAGATCGTGAATCCCACCAATTTCAGAACAATTATCACGCCACTTATGCACTAGGGCATTTAAACCACAATACGTTGAAAGCGGAATCTATTGCCGAGTTGGATCAAGGCTTTGACTTCTACGCCCCACAAACTTTTAGCGGTTTAAATAACAAACAAAGCACTATTATGTTCGGTTGGATCGGCTTACCGGATTTAACTTATCCGACAGATAAATTCAAATGGCATTCCGCCCTCACAATGCCGCGTGAAATTCATCTTGAAAATCATCGTTTATACCAACGACCGATCGCAAAAATCTATGAAAATATGACCGCACTTTCCAAGCAAACGCTTCAAGGGAAAGGTGCTATTCAAGATTTAGATCGCGCGTATCTGAAATTTAATGCACAAAATCAGCCTTTTACCTTGAATTTTTTCACCAATGAAAAAGGCGAAACATTGCGTTTATCTTATCAAAACGGGTTGATTTGTTTGGATCGAAGCCAATCGGCACAAACGGAATTAATGGAAAAATTTGGTGAGCAACGTTATTGCGAGCTAAACGAACTGCACAATGTGGAAATTTTCTTCGATCGTTCAATTATGGAAATCTTCTTAAACAATGGAGAAAAAGTAATGACTTCCAGATTCTTTATTGAAAATCGGGAAAATGTTGTCGTTTCCGATCGTGAATTGACGATTGAGGTGGGATACCCAAAAGAAATCCAATTTATTTAACCGCGGTTTCGCCTTCGGGCGAAACCCTTCTACCAACGCTCATAATATAAAATCACTATGCTAAAAAACCGACAACCTCCCCAAAACCTCATCGCCTTTAACTTTCTTCTTATCGCCTTTCTCACGGGAATTGCATCCGCATTTCAAACGCCCACATTAAGCCTCTTTCTCTCACAAGAAATTCAAGTTTCTCCGTTTTTTGTCGGATTATTCTACTCCGTCAATGCCATTATCGGCATTATTCTCAGCCAAGCCATGGCGAAGTATTCCGATAGCCAAGACGATCGCCGAAAAATTATGATTTACTGCTGTTTAATCGCTATTGCAGGCTGTTTATTATTTGCTTATAACCGTAATTATTATATTTTGATTTTGTTGGCTACAACATTACTCGGTTTAGGTTCTGCCGCCAATCCCCAATCCTTCGCCTTGGCGCGCGAATATGCGGAAAGCGTGGATAAAGAAGCCGTCATGTTCAGCACAATTATGCGTACCCAAATTTCCCTCGCTTGGATCGTAGGCCCGCCGTTGTCCTTTTTTATCGCACTAAACTGGGGGTTTGAATATATGTATTTGGTGGCAGGATCGGCATTTTTACTCTGCGCAGGCGTTAGTCTATTACTGCCCCGAATTTCACGCCAAAGTGCGGTCAAAAAGTTAGCGGTTTCGGAACAAACCTCACCACGTAAAAGTGTGATTTATCTCTTTATCGCCAATCTGCTTTTATGGACTTGTAACAGTATGTACTTGATTAATATGCCGTTATTCATTATTCACGAATTACAGCTGAACAAAGAACTGGCCGGAATATTAATGGGAACAGCGGCAGGATTAGAAATTCCCGTGATGATCATCGCCGGTTATCTGACAAAATATTTCACGAAGAAACAATTAATCGCTTTCGCATTATTTGCCGGCCTTTTATTTTATATCGGAATGCTATTTGCGACACAAACCTGGCAGTTCGTCACATTACAATTGTTGAACGCAATTTTTATTGGTATTACCGCCACAATCGGTATGGTCTATTTCCAAGATCTTATGCCGACACAAATGGGTTCCGCCACTACACTTTTTAGCAACGCAGCAAAAGCAAGCTGGGTTATCGGCGGCCCGATTGCCGGTATTATTGCCGAAATTTGGCACTATAATTCGGTGTTTTATGTCGCCACGGCATTAATTTTAGTGAGTATTTTTTGCTTGAGAAAAGTAAAATCCGTATAAACATACTAAAGAGACAAACAATCTTGCTTAGGCTTACCGGATAAATAGGATAAAATGAGGTGAATTTTTAATTAGAGAGGAAAATCATGATAAAACTTACTGCTCAAGAGGTTATTGAACTTCTCAATCAACGTAGTTCTACCCGCTATTACGATTCAAGTAAAAAAATTAGTGATGAAGACTTCAATGCTATTTTAGAATGCGCCCGCCTTTCTCCAAGTTCTGTCGGTTCAGAGCCTTGGAAACTCCTCGTCATTCAAAATAAAGCTTTGCGCGAAAAAATCAAACCTTTTAGTTGGGGTATGGCAAATCAACTTGATGATTGCAGCCACCTTGTTGTGTTACTCGCCAAAAAAAATGCCCGTTATGACAGTCCGTTTTTTGTTGATGTGATGACAAGAAAAGGATTGAACGAAGCACAGCAGCAACAAGCATTGGCAAAATACAAAGCATTGCAAGAAAACGAAATGAATTTGTTGGAAAACGACCGCACTTTATTTGATTGGTGCAGCAAACAAACTTACATCGCTCTTGCCAATATGCTTACCGGTGCGGCGGCATTAGGTATTGATTCTTGCCCGATTGAAGGGTTCAATTATGAATTAATGAACCAAGCTCTTGCAGAAGAAGGTTTATTTGATCCGAATGAATACGGTGTATCCGTTGCTGCAACTTTCGGCTATCGCTCACGTGATATTACGAAAAAATCACGTAAATCAATGGATGAAATTGTGACTTGGGTTGAGTAGCAACTGTGTCTAAATAAAAATTAGACCTTGTTTAATCCACCTTAACAGTGGATAAATAGCAAAAACTGTAGAGTAGGCAAATCTTTTGCCCACCGTTTCAATCCTGATATTTTTCGGTGGGCAACTTGTTGCCCACCCTACCCCTAAATTATAGATCTGTAGGGTGGGCAAATTTTTGCCCACCATTTCAATTTTAATATTTTAGCTAGGCTACAAGCTACTCACCCTGCGCAGACTTCATACCCTATGGTATGGTAGTTTAGTTCAGTTGATTATTGTCGCCCATCAAACTGTCGCATTCCCAACCGATATATTCGCCCATAAATTGGGTTGTGATTTTCTCAAACTTCTCAACCAGATCGAAAATCTCACCGTTATCAAGCGAAATTTCTTGCTCAAGTTTAACCAAATAATAAGGTTCATCTTCTTCATTAAACTGAATCGGTTGTGCCGAATATTGCAAGGTGGTAAACGAATAATTACCGAGGCTTAACTCATCCATAAAAGAGAACATTTTTTGTTCTTCATCAAAATGGAAACGGTGTTCCACCAAGTAAGTATCACTTAAATCACGCCCTTTACTTCGTAATAACCCAAGCAATTCTTCCGTCGCATTCATTTTAATTTCAAGGGGAGAAGCAAGCAAAAAATCAAAATAAATATCCCAACTCGGATCATCTTGAATACTCACTTCTTCTGCAAAATCAATTTGTGCCAAGGTTTCCAATAGGCTCTCGGAATGTTCGCAATAAAAATGCATTTTCGCTTGCCCGCTACAAATAAAATGCCCGGCAAAAAATACATTCGGAAGTGCGGTCAATTGCGACAAAATTTTGAATATGCGATGAATTAACTTATCGTATTCATCTTCAGAGGGTAACCCCGTCTCATCTCCTTCATAATTAATCGCAAACTGCACGATTTTATTGCACTGCTTACCATGAAAGAGATCGACATTTTCAATGTTTGCCGTAAATACAGCAGGCATATTGTTCACTGTGGAACGATAATTCTGCCAATTCGCCATATCCATATTTTATTCCTATCTAAATTCCGCCCAAATCGGTGCGTGATCCGAAGGCTTTTCCATTGCACGAATATCTAATGCAATGCCGACATCTACACAATGTTCCGCTAATTTACGGTTCACCAGAATATGATCAATGCGTAAACCGCGGTTATCATCAAAGCCTTTTGAACGGTAATCAAACCACGAAAATTTATCATTTACGGTCGGGTTCAATTTACGAAAGCTATCCTCCAAACCGTAATCATATAAACGTTGATACCACTCCCGCTCTTCAGGCAAAAAAGAACACTTACCGGTACGCAACCAACGTTTACGGCCTTCTTCACCGATACCGATATCTAAATCACTCGGGCTAATATTCATGTCCCCCATAATTAAAATCGGGTTCGTTTTATCGTGATCTTGTTCTAAATAGCGTTGCAGATCCGCATAAAACTTTTCCTTTGCCGGAAATTTCGTTTCATGGTTTCGACTTTCCCCCTGCGGAAAGTAACCGTTAATCACCGTCAACAAACCGAATTCCGTCTCCAGATCCGCCATAATAATACGTTTTTGCGCATCCTCCGCGTCTGTTGGAAAACCGCGGCGAATCGCTTTAGGTTCTTGTTTGGTGAATAACGCCACACCATAATGCCCTTTCTGCCCGTGATGAAAGACGTGATAACCTAGATTTTCGGTGATTTCGTAAGGAAATGCTTCATCCGCCACTTTGATTTCTTGTAAACCGATAACATCCGGTTGATATTTTTCAATCACCGCTTCAAGCTGATGCGGACGAGCACGCAACCCGTTAATATTAAAAGAGATAAATTTCATTTAAGTTCCTATTGTGAATTTATTCGCAAAACTGCGGGGCATTATACAGGATCTCACCTCATTTCCTAAAATCGCCTTGAATTAAATTTGGTCCCCCGCGCCAAACACGGCTTGCAAAACACCTTGCACGGATTCTTTCTGCCAAATTATGCCTTCTTTTGGCATAGTGAACAGTTCCACGTTTTCCCCTTTAAATTCAAACGCTAGTTTTGCCGCGTGTAAATAAGTGCGGTCAATTTCCGCAGTGTTTTTGGCATATAATTTATCACCTAAAATCGGGCTGCCCAGGCTTTTCATCGCCACCCGTAATTGGTGGGTTTTACCTGTTTGAGGGGTTAAGACGAATAAACGCAAATTGGGCTCACAGCTTATGGATTTAAATTCGGTTATCGCCGGATTTTTTCTCGTTTGGCACAGTTTCCACGCACCGCTACGGGCTTTTTGCATATCACCGATAATCAATCCCTGCTTCTTTTTCGGTTTTTGATTGCTCAAAGCAAGATAGGTTTTGCGAATCTTATGTTCAATAAAAAGTCGTGAAAATTCAGCCGCACTTTCCGCATTTAAGGCAAGAATCAATAGCCCTGAAGTAATTTTGTCTAATCGATGAACAAGCCAGACTTGTGGCAAACCAAGTTGTGCCGCCACTGACGTGGTAAGACCAACTTCGGCATTATCTTTATGCACACTTACACCATAAGGCTTGTAAATGATGATAAAATCACGATGTTGGTAAAGAATATCGAATGTCATAAGTGCGGTTAAAATTTTATGAGTTTTGAACATATTATACTGGTTTATATTATTCCTGTGTTGGCGTGGCTGATAATTATCTCGGTTACGCTTCGCCTTTTAGTCAAAAAACAATCTTCCTCCGCCACCCTTTCTTGGTTGATGCTGATTTATTTATTGCCGATCATCGGTGTACTCGCCTACTTCATTTTTGGTGAAATAAAACTGGGAACAAAGCGTGCTAACGCTTTCAAAACCTTACACCCTAAATACAGCGAATGGCTCGCCCGTTTATCGCAACAAACGGAGCTAATCAACGTACCGAAAAATCTCCAATATCGACCGCTCTTTGATCTGAATCACCGCCGTTTGGGTATTCCTTGCATTAAAGGAAACGAGCTGCATATTTTAGATACGCCGGAAAGTATTATCCGCAGTATTATTGCCGACATTCACCAAGCGAAACATTCCATTAATATGGTGTTTTACATCTGGTCGAATAAAGGCATGATTGAAGAGATCGGTCAATCTTTATTAGAAGCTAAACAACGCGGCGTAGAAGTTCGTATTTTATTAGATTCCGTGGGTAGTCGCCCTTTTCTGAGAAGTAAGGCCTGTCGTGCTTTACGTGAACAAGGTATTGAAATTGTCGAAACCTTATACGTAAACTTATTTCGGATGTTTTTCAGCCGTATCGACTTACGCCAACACCGAAAAATCATTGTTATTGATAACCAAATTTCCTACACCGGTAGTATGAATATGGTCGATCCGGCTTTTTTTAAACAAAATAGCAACGTGGGAAATTGGGTAGATATGATGGTGCGGGTGAATGGTGCGGCATCTGCCGTATTAAATAGCTTACATGCTTGGGATTGGGAAATTGAAACCGGTAATGAGCTCACGATTTTTTTGCCAAACTGCCCGCTCGTACCGATCGAAGATAACGATACCCACTCCGTTCAAGTTATCGCGACCGGGCCTGCTTTTCCGGATGATCTCGCACCGCAAACTTTAGCCTTGGCGATATACGCCGCCCGTGAAAATATTACCATCACCTCCCCCTATTTCGTACCAAGCCATAGTATTGCGGAAGCCTTGCGTATTGCCGCATTACGTGGAGTGGAGGTTTCACTGATATTACCAAAGAAAAACGATTCGCTTATGGTGGGCTGGGCAAGCCGGACTTTCTTTGACGATTTACTTGCCGCAGGCGTAAAAATCTATGAATTTAAAGCGGGTCTTTTACATACAAAAAGCGTTCTGATTGATAATAAACTTGCCTTAGTCGGCACGATCAATATGGATTTACGTAGCTTTTTCTTAAACTTTGAACTCGCTCTTGCGGTAGAAGATCGTGCTTTCGCCAATGAACTGGCTATTCTGCACGAAAGCTATATTAACAATTCTGAATTGCTTGATAGCAAAAAATGGTTTGTTCGACCGTTTTATTACCGAATTATTGAGCGGTTGTTTTTTCTGTTTAGCCCATTATTATAATCATCAAACTGGTTTTGAAATAAGAATAGTTTTCATATAGAATAGCGCCATAATTTTGATGTTTTTTCGGGTTATTTGTGTTTCAACTTCAGCAAGTTTCATTTTCTATACCGCAACGGGTCTTACTGCATCCCGTATCACTTTCCTTTGAAACCGGAAAATTATACGGTTTAATAGGTCATAACGGTTCGGGGAAATCCACTTTAATTAAATTGATGGCGCGTCAACAACCGATTTCCGGTGGCGATATTTTATTGGATAATCTCTCCGTCAAACACTGGAATAGCCGTGATTTTGCTAAACGTGTGGCTTACTTACCGCAACATTTGCCTCAAGCCACAAATATGACGGTCCAAGAGCTCATTGCAATGGGGCGTTATGCTTGGAATGGCTTATTTGGACGTGAAACCAAAACCGACAAACAAGCGATTGAAAATGCATTACAGCTCACCCACACGGAAAAATTTGCCGCTCAATTGGTCGATACGCTATCCGGCGGTGAACGTTCGCGAATTTGGCTTGCAATGCTATTAGCACAACAAAGTCAATTCCTCTTGCTTGATGAGCCTTTAGCCGCATTGGATATCGCCCATCAAGTAGAAGTGATGCAACTTCTTCACCGACTTAGTCGGGAGCTTAATCTTGGGATCATTATTGTGATTCACGATATCAATCTCGCTTCCCGTTTTTGTGATCATTTAGTGGCGTTACATAGCGGAAAATTATTGGCCCAAGGCGATGCATTCGAGATCGTGAACGCCCTTTCATTGAAACAAATTTATGGTATCGAATTGAATGTGATCGAACACCCCGAAACCCATCGTCCCGTGAGTTTTTATTAATATGTTGCGATTACTCAAAAATTCATTCCTCATTTTAACCGCACTTTTCATTTCCTTTAAAAGTATTGCCGAGAAACAAGCCGGTTATGCCACGGTGGACTGGTCGGTTGCCGAAACCTTAATCGCACTCGGTCAGCCGCCACTTGCCGTAGGTGATATACAAAGCTATCAAACTTGGGTGATAGAACCTAAACTTCCCGACAATACCGTTGATCTCGGTGTTCGTTTGCAACCGAATTTAGAACGCATTGCAAGTCTGTCCCATTCATTCGGCTCGCAATCGTTCACTTTCATACACGGCTCCTTTTACGCTTCACTGAATAATAAGTTATCTTCTTACGGAAAAGTTTATAACGTGGAATTTTATAACGAGGGGAATGCTTGGGAAAATGTCGTCTCCGCCACACAAGAAATCGGAAAGATTATTCACAAACCCGAAGCGGTTCGGCATTTGCTTGCACAATACGAGCAAACAATCAGGCATTACCGCACGCTGTTAAAACCTTTCATCGATCGCCCTATAGCCTTAGTACAATTTATTGATACACGCCATTTGCGTATTTATGGCAAAAACAGTTTGCTTGGTGCGGTACTTAATCAGTTGGGCTTTGAAAATGCTTATTTACCTGAAGTAAATTATTGGGGTTTTCAAAATATCGAAATTACCGAGTTGACAAAACTCCCGAAAAATACCCGTTTTGTGGTGATAAAACCCTATCCGAATAATATCGCTACGGCACTTACTCATAACACCTTATGGCAACATTTGCCTCTTGCCCGAAAACCTTTAATTTTACCTGCCGTATGGACATTCGGCGCAATTCCTTCCGCCCAACGTTTTGCGTCCATTTTTGCAAACGGGTTATTACAAGGCGGTGAAACATGGTAAATCGAGTCGCCTTATTCTTTATCGTTTTAATCGGTGTATTTATTGCCCTATTCAGTATGTTGTTTAATGTGCAACTCCCTGAAAATACGCCTATTTGGTATTTGTTCCGGGCAACCGATAGCTTAGACTTATTACTATTGCAAAGCTATACCCTGCCGCGGATCACAATGGCCTTACTTGCCGGCGGCAGCCTTGCATTCGCCTCTTTATTATTACAGCAAGTAACGGGAAATCCGCTTGCTTCCGACAATACCCTTGGCATAAATAGCGGCGCGCAATTTAGTCTTTTTTTGGTTGCCATTTTCGCCCCTCATTTATTGGAATACGGATCAAACTTTATTTCGCTTATGGGTGCGGCGCTCAGTTTGTTAATGGTGGCGGCACTTGCTATACGAAAAACAATGTCGCCCTTATTATTGATTCTTGCGGGGCTTGTAGTAAATCTCTATTTTGGTGCGCTCATCGGAATAATGATGTTATTTTATCCCGAAGAATCACGTGGTTTGGTTCAATGGGGAGCAGGCTCGTTGGTGCAAGAAAGTTGGCGGGATAGCCAACTTTTATCGCTACAAAGTGCGGTCTGTTTTAGCCTTATTTTTTTACTGCGCCGTCCATTAACGATTCTTGCATTAAATGATAGCAATGCGAAAAGCCTCGGTGTTCCGGTAGGGAAACTCCGTTTTATCGGATTATTGCTGAGCGCTTATCTGATCGCATCTGTTGTAAGCGCTGTAGGAATGATAGGTTTTGTCGGGCTGGCTGCCGCAACCTTAGTTCGTCAATTAGGCATCCGCACTTTCACCCGACAATTAGCGGCCTCTTTTATGCTTGGCGCATTGTTGCTTGCGATCACGGATTTAGTATTGCAGCTGGTTAATTTCTATTATCACATCGGTTTACCGACAGGTGCCGTCACTGCTTTACTCGGCACACCTCTATTGCTTTGGCTAATGTTCCGCGCCTTACCGCAAAGCGGGCGTTTAACCAACCATTTAGCACCAAAATTCCGTCAATATCGACCGCACTTTACGTGGTGGATTATCCTACTTTCTATCGTAAGTTTATTTATTGCACTTTGCGTAGGAAAAGGTGCATTTCATTCGGAATGGAAAATGCTTTTAGCAAATAGCGACCCGGATTTAGCAATTATTGCATTGCGCTATCCACGTATTTTAATCGCTATCTGCGCAGGTATTTTGCTTTCCGTTGCAGGCATATTGTTGCAGCGTCTCACCCTTAACCCGATGGCAAGTCCGGAATTACTCGGCGTATCCTCCGGTGCGAGTATGGGGATTCTCGTATTGCTTTTTATTCTCCCTACGCAAAACGCCATTTGGTTTTGGATAGCCGGTATCAGCGGCGCATTGATTTCTTTAGTGGTTATTACGCTCATTAATCAACGTAGTCATATGTTGCCGGAAAAAGTGTTACTAACGGGTATTAGCCTCTCTGCTTTATTTGATACCCTACAGCGTATTGCTCTCGCCAGTGGCGATCCGCGTGCAAACCAATTAATTAGTTGGACATCAGGCTCGACACAGAACCTTGATCCGACACTTTCAATCCCTTTTATCATACTTTCAATCATTTTATTGGCTGTCAGTTTAATTTTTAGTCGATGGCTGGATTTACTCGCTTTGCAAACACCAATGGCACAAGCATTAGGATTAAATATCAAAAGCACCCGTTGGATTATCATCATTTTTAGTGCGATTTTGACCGCATTTGCGACCCTAATTATCGGGCCACTCAGTTTTATCGGCTTGCTCGTACCGCATTTAACCGCCTTCTTGGGCGTACATAAGGCAAGATCTCAATTATTACTCTCTGCCCTATTGGGCAGTACCCTTATGCTGATTGCCGATTGGATCGGACGACAAATACTCTTTCCCTATGAAATTCCGGCGGGATTAGTCTCCACATTAGTCGGTGGGACTTATTTTTTACTGATGATACGAAAAGTATAGTGAATTAAATTGAAAAACGTCTACTGCATTGCTGCACCTCGCCGTACTATTTGTACTGCCTTCGGCTTGCAGCTTTATATCCATGTCTCAATTTAATTCACTACAACGAATTTATTTACCTCAACCTCGATATAGGAATGAAACATGAAAAAAAACTTTGTATATAGTGCGCTGGCAAGTGCGGTCATTTTTGCCGTTAATTCTGCCCAAGCGGAAACTAAGAATGTGGAAGAACTGGATGAAATCAACGTTGTCGGCTCCGTTGCCAAAGCCGGTAAAGTGGATTATATGGCGCCACGTTCTATCGCTGTGATAAATGATGAAACCCTAAAAAACTGGGAATTAAATCAGCTTGATGCAAGCCTTCGTTATGAAACAGGTACGCTGGCACAGGTTTACGGTGCGGATCTGGATACCAATGACTGGGTAAAAGTACGCGGAATGGACTCCCGTTTAACCATTGACGGTTCCGCCGTTTATAACACCGGTTACAGCCATTGGTCGCCGAATATGTATGGTGTAGAAGCGGTCGAAGTGGTAAAAGGTGCCGATTCATTGACTTACGGCTCTGCACAAAGCGGCGGTTTAATCAATTTAATCACCAAACGTCCGACAGCAGAACCTAAAGGAGAAGTGAATCTCAAATTAGGCAATCGACACGAACGCGGCATCAGTGCGGATATTAGCGACAAAGCGGCGGAAAGCGTACGTTATCGCCTTGTTGCCGATTACCACAAAAAACAAGGAGAATTACGTGGTACTTGGTTGGAAAGTTATTATTTCGCACCAAGTTTAACTTGGGATATTTCTAACCGCACTTCCCTCACCCTATTGGCTAGCCTGCAAAAAGATGTGGGCGTACCAACCACAGGTTTCTTCCCAATGCAGGGAACGCTTTATACCAATTTAGGGAAAATCGACCGCCGAACAAACTTAGGCGATCCGACAACGGACACCTTAAACCGTAAACAATATTCACTCGGCTATGAATTTACCCACAAATTTGATGACAGCTTAACCTTTTCACAAAACTACAAATTCAATATGCAAGATGTGAAACAGCAATCCGCTTTTTCAAATGGTGTAACGGTTTTCCCAATCATCGGACAAGGTGCGGTATTTAACGATGTCATTACCCGAAGCCATTCTCTTGATAACCGACTTACTAAAAACTGGAAAGGTGATAATTATGAGAACAGTTTAACCTTAGGGGTTGATTATCAGTATTTAACGGCAAAAGGTGCATACAATAGCTACTATATGCCGTACTCCGTACCGGCAACTTATACACCTCTTTATACACTCAATAGTGTATCGCCTGTTTATAATGGCATTCAAGTACCGAATAATGCCCGTCCTAATTATGATGTTACTCAACGTCAATTAGGTTTCTACTTGCAAGATCAAGTCAAAATCGGTAACTGGCATTTATCCGCAGGAGTACGTAATGACCGTGCCAAAGGTGAAGAAGGAGAGAAAAGTTATAAAATTAATCACACCTCTTACTCCGGCGGTGTAATGTATGTCGCAGAAAATGGGCTTGCTCCTTATTTCAGCTATTCGGAATCTTTCGTACCGGAAACCGCACAATACAAACCGACAGAAGGTAGACAATATGAAGCCGGTATCAAATATTTACCAAGCTTTATTGATGGAACTTTCTCCATTGCCTATTTTGATTTAAAACAAGATAACGCTTTCACGCCAAGTGCTACAGGTAATGCTTTCCAAACGAAAGAATTAAGAAGCAAAGGTGTTGAAGTTGCCGCTAATTTTAACGTAGCAGAAAAAACCGCAATCGTATTGGGCTATACCTTTAATCGCGTAAAAGATATTCGAGAAACCGGCAATGTTATCCGCCCGGCATTGATTCCTCGTCATACTGCTTCGGCTCAAGTCACCTATCAATTCCTTGATAATTTAATTGCAGGTGCAGCTATCCGTTACATCGGTACTTCATCGAACGGTACTGCTGATAATATTAAAGCCCCTGCAAAAACCTTGGCTGATATTATGTTGAAATACCGCCTCAACACCAACTGGGAATTACAAGCAAACGTATCAAACCTAACGGATAAAAAATATGTCGCAAGCTGTTTTTACAGCACCTGCTACTACGGAGAAGGACGCCGCTTCAGTGCAAATTTAAGCTATAAGTGGTAATCTCACCTCATTAGAACGATAAAAATCCCAATTTTGTGTAGGCAGAATTGGGATTTTTTATAGATAAAGCCGATTTTTTATCATCCCCCGCCAAAATGAGTAAATTTGCATTATTACGTAGACCCCGTAGGGTGGGCAAATTTTTGCCCACCTTTCTAATTTACGATATTTCAATGGTGGGCAACTAGTTGCCCACCCTACCCCAAGAAATATCAAAGCGCTTTGTGCAACTGATACATAATACCGTAAAAATGCGATCATATTAAAGCATTGCTATTTTGTATTATATAGCAATTGACCAAAGAGAAATTTATATCCAATCTTTAATTTTGGTAGGGTACGTTAGCTTTGCGTAACCCACCATTTAATTATTAACCTCTACTGATTTCTCCGTATCTATCAACAGGATAGACTATTCACGATTTTTAGTTCCAAAAACGTAATAACATCCCATTAAAAATAAAAAGATAAATAAATCAAATAAATATTCATTTATTGAAAATGGCAGATTAGGATAAACAATCTTAGAAAAAAATAAAAAAGCAAATAAACTAATCGTAAATCTCATTTATATACTCCATTATTATAATGAATGTCTTAATTCTCAGAAGGCTTTATAATTATAAGTCTCCATAAACTGGTGATTAATCCAAAAATTTTTAGAAACCATCTACTTATTATTAAATATTTGGGCGTTAGCTTACTTTACCCCAACGCCTTCTCTTTCATTTTCTTATTCAATACCACATCCTTAATCGTCGTCAAAAGTTCTTTTTGGAGATGGGAAAGTTTTGGTTTTTCAGAAGGTTGAAATGCGAGCGGGCGGCAAAATTCCATCGCTTTTACGCCTAAACGAGCCGTGAGTAAGCCTACACCGATACCTTGGGCAATACGTGCGGAAAATTTTGCGGTAATGTCCTGTGAAAGCCAGTCCATACTCATATCCTGCACGATTTCCGTTACACCGGCGAAAGCAATGTTCACTAATACCATTCGCAATAAACGAATACGTGTAAAATAGCCTAATTCGATGCCGTAAATTTCCGCAATTTTATTAATTAATCGAATATTTCGCCACGCTACAAAAAACATATCCACCACAGAAAGAGGGCTTATCGCCACCACCACGGCAGATTCCGCCGCAATTTTGCCAATTAATTTTTTCGCTTTCGCATCAAGAGGTTTTAATACGTGATAGCTAAAAAGCCGTGCGACTTCTTGTGCCGAATAGGTTTCATTTAGTTGATTTTGCCATTGAACAAGGATTGGGGATTGTTCGTCCAAACGCAGACTTTTCGCCATCTCCAAGCAAAATTTTTGACCTTGTTCGCCGTCTTGATGTTCAAAAACATCGTGATTTTTGACCGCACTTTGCCTCCAAAGTAAACGACTTTCTTGTTGTAGTTGCTCGCGTTTTTTTAAATGAACCAAACGCCGCCATTCAAATACGATTTCTTTTATACCGAATAGGATAACTATTAGACTTACAAGGGAAAATGCCAAGTAAATCCATTGCTGATTTTGATAGCTATTCCAAATCCATTGAATCGACTGTGCCACAGTTGCCGCTCCAAACAAAAGTGCGGTCAATTTTAACGTTGTTTTCCAACCCGTTGATTTCGGTTTCATCACTTGTTCAAAACGTTCATCCAGTAACTCCCCTTCTAAAGGTTCATCAGGTATGGTTTCTACATCAATAAATTCTTGTTTTGGCTGAAAAGTTTCTGCTTTGGATTCATCATATTGGTTGAAAATTTGCTTTTCCATTATAAAATACGCCCTGTTTCTAATTTTATGTCATCGCTTTTGCTGACATTCTACTAACTTAATATCAAAATGACTAAGCCGACTCAGCCAATTAGGCCAACTAAAATTTCTTTTCCAACTTATGTGCAAATGTATCCTTATTCAAAGGATCGTCCGTTTGCAAAACAACTGCGGGAAAAACTTCGCTATTATGCTTATACGTTCATTCATAAAAAACAATGCGGGCAGCTCATCGCATTTTTAAATGAAAAGACGCAGTGGCAGCCACTCTTCACACAAGATTATTATCGTTTTAACCCGCTTTTAACCACTTATTGCGATAAACGTTTTTCAGCCGCTCAACGATTTGATGCGATTAGCCAAAATTTAACTATCGCCGAAGAAAAATTAGGTTTAACGTTTTGTTCCCGTTTACTTAGTGAGCAATCCATTTTATTAAGTCAATTAAGTGATGATCTTTCACTTAATTTAAGTTTGAATTTTATTGATCCTTTTGAAGGATATTTTGCCGTCAATATTCGCAATAAAAATAATGAACGTATTTATGACGCTTCATTCACTTTTTTATCACCGAACAAATTATTAATTGCTTCTGTTCAAGGCCCTCGCCACGGTAACACGCAGGAATTGGTCAAACAGGCAACGAAAGATCTACACGGCGTTCGCCCAATGTTTATGCTAATGAACGTATTCCGTGAATTAGCCAAAAACCTACAATGCGATCTATTGGGTATTCCGCACAAATTTCAAGGTAAATATCGACTTTCTGCACGCAGTAAAATTTTATTTAATTACGATGAATTTTGGCAAGAAAACCAAGCGGTTTATCAAAATCCTTATTGGCTGTTACCGCTTGAGATTGAACGTAAGCCGTTAGAAGAAATCGCCAGTAAAAAACGTTCAATGTATCGCAAACGTTATGAGATGTTGGATCAATTAACACTCGATATTAAAAAACATCTCAGCTAGGTATTCCAGCCTTATTCAAAACGATCCCCTAGCAAGAATTGCAGCACGGCATCCATTCGCAAATGGGGGATTGCCTCCCCCGCCTCAAGGTGCGGCGGTTCAAAATAATCAAAATCGAACGGCATATTATGCGGATTGTCGTGTGAATTTTCCCCTTCAAAGTGCGGTTGTTTTTGCCAAAATTCTTGATCGGGTAATTTGCTTGGAACACTGCCCGGATAGAGGGTAATCAATCGCTTATCTTTAGAGCGTATTCCTTGAATCGCTTTAATCTGCTTGTCGTCTTTATTTACCACCACTTGTTTTGTCGCACGGATGGCAGCAATCGCAGTATATTCCGTATCGATACCGGTAAATTCTGCGTGACGACCACCTTCCTGCACTAATTGGCGCATAAGGCTTACCAAATTCGGCATTTGATCGCTGGTGATGTGATCCGCTTTCGTTGCAATAAACATTAATTTATCAATACGTGGGGAAAATAAACGGTACAGAAAATTTCGGTTACCATAATGAAAATTTTTGAACAACCGATTCAATCCGGCTTGCATATCCAGAAAGGCTTGTCGGCTATGATTCAGCGGGGTTAAACAATCCGCCAGAATCACTTGGCGATCAAAGGTAGAGAAATAATGTTCATAAAAACCTTTTATGATTTTATTGCGATAGTAATCATACCTTTTATTCAACACTGCAAAATAACTGTTTGATTTAGCCTCTTTTTTGAGCCTTTTCCATTGCTCTAGCCTTAAATGCAGTAAAGGGAAAAACTGTAATGCAGGGGCCCCTTCTAATTCCCCCGGTAACACAAATCGTCCCGGTTGAATAAATTGCATTCCCTGCATTTTGCATTGTTGAAGATAATCCGTATAGCGTTTTGCTATTTTTGCCAAAATTTCTTCATTAACATCCGCACTTAAATCCAATTTTTTCATCTCATCAAGCCAAGGCTTCGCCAGTTCACCGCGAATGCCCTGAGTAATCTGAGCTTGTTCGGTTGACCATTGTTGAAAATCCAGATGCAGTAAAGGTAGATCCAACAACCATTCACCCGGATAATCAAAAATATCCAAATAAAGCGTACCCCGTTCTTTCAGATGACGAAACAAACCCGATTGCCGTTGAAAACGAATGGCTAAACGCGTTTCACTCACGCCACGGGTTGATTGACACCATTGCGGAGGTTGTTGAGAAAGTGCGTTCAAATTTTCCTCATAATCAAAACGCGGCACACTCAAATCCTGTTGTGGAACACGTTTTACCGCAATAATCGCCCCATTTCGAGCCGCTTCAAATAACGGCAAATGATTTTTTGCGGTCTGATTAATTGATAAAAGTTGATTGATTAAGCTCGTAATAAAAGCTGTTTTACCGCTACGGCTTAAACCGGTAACCGCAAGACGCAAAGAGCGGTCAAATCCGCGGTTGATTATTTGATTGATTTCTTTTTGAATGGAACTAAACATTAGGGTCTTGGATAACTCATGTTGAATGGCACGAGGTTTCATAAAAGCAACGTCTAGCCATTTTCGGCAATATACCTTACAATTTGTGGCATAATTTACCATAACGCATTCATTATGTTACGCCGAAACTTACTATTTTTCTGTTTTCTTTTAATAAATTGGGGCTTGTTCATACAAGTTCAAGCCGCCCCACGCGTGCCGGAAAGTTTAACGGAAAACGGTTTAATTTATTGTACCAATGCCTCAGGATTTTCTTTTAATCCGCAAACGGCTGATGCCGGTACAAGTATGAATGTGATAACGGAACAAATTTACAATAAACTGTTTGAAATTAAAAATCATAGCGCCACCGTAGCACCATCTTTAGCGCAATCTTATTCTATTTCGCCCGATGGAAAAGAAATTTCGATTTATTTACGCAAAGGTGTGAAATTCCACCACACTCCTTGGTTTACACCAACCCGTGATTTTAATGCGGAAGATGTGGTATTTTCGCTCAATCGCGTACTTGGACACGATACTTATCTCCCTACTTTTTTTAACCAAGATAATTCGACATACGATAAAAACCCGCAATATCGCGTATTTCACGAACAGGCTAAAAAAGTACGCTTTCCTTATTTTGATAGCATTAAATTAAACCGAAAAATTAAGTCTGTGACGGTTGTCAATCCTCACCAGGTTAAAATCGTATTGTTTGAGCCGGATTCATCAATTTTATCTCATCTTGCCAGCCAATATGCCATTATTTTTTCGCAAGAATATGCCTATCAATTAAGTGCGGACGATAATTTGGCTCAGTTAGATACTCACCCAGTCGGCACCGGGCCTTATCAAGTACAAGATTATGTGTATAACCAATACGTGCGATTATTACGCAACGACAAATATTGGAACAAAGAAGCTAAAATCAAACATATTTTGGTCGATCTTTCCACCGTTCGTACGGCTCGGCTCATTAAATTCTTTAATAATGAATGCCAAATCGCCGCCTATCCGGAAGTGAGCCAGCTAGGGCTTTTACAGGATAAAGATGCCCGCTATTATCTGCAATCGGTCGAAGGGATGAATTTGTCTTACCTCGCTTTTAATTTTAATAAGCCTTTGATGCAAAATGAACAAATTCGCCACGCAATTTCTCAAGGCATTAACCGAGCGCGTATTGTTCGGAATATTTACCATAATACGGCAACCGTAGCGAATAACATTATTCCTAACATTTCTTGGGCATCGAATATCAATACGCCGGAATTTGAATTTGATTACTCACCGAAACAGGCGAAAAAATTTCTGCAAGATAAAAATTTGCGACTGAATATGTGGGTGCTGAACGAAGAACAAATGTACAATCCTTCTCCGCTCAAAATGGCGGAATTAATCAAATGGGATTTGGCGCAAGCCGGAGTGGAAGTAAAAGTGCGGTCGGTTACACGCACGTTTTTGTTGGAACAACTTGATAAGAAAACGGAAGATTACGATATGATTTTAACCGGTTGGCTTGCCGGAAATTTAGATCCCGATGGTTTTATGCGTCCGATTTTAAGCTGTGATACCCAAAATGAAGTAACAAATTTATCCAACTGGTGCAATCCCGAGTTTAACGAACTGATGGACAATGCCCTCGCCACGACCGTTTTACGTGAACGGGCAAAAAATTACAATAGCGCACAAGAGCTCGTGTTAAAAGAATTACCGATTATTCCGATTGCCAATGCAAAACGCTTTTTAGTTGCCAATAGCAAAGTAAAAGGCGTGCAAACCAGCCCTTTCGGTAGTATGAATTTTTCAACACTCTATTTTACTAAGGAGAAAAAATAATGTTGTGGTCGGCATTACGTCATCTCCTTTGGGTGGCCTTGTTATTGTTTATTTTAACGCTGGTCAGTTTCGGCATTTTAATGCGTGATCCGCTAAATTCGGTGCTTATTACAAACAATATTTACAGTGGTTATCTTCACTACCTTAATAATTTGTTACAGAGCGATTTAGGGATTACCTACAATGGCGGACAATCGCTAAAATCGCTCATTTTTACCGTGCTACCGCCCACTTTGGAACTTTGTTTCACCGCACTTTTACTCGCATTTATTTTAAGTGTTCCTTTGGGCATTCTAAGTGCGGTCAATAATCGGGGTGTTTTTTCTAAAAGTTTACAAACTCTCTCTTATATCGGTTTGTCAATTCCCATTTTCTGGCTTGCCCCTATTTTGCTTTATATGGCAGCCATTTACGGTTGGGAAATTTCCGCAACGGGTCAGTACAATTTACTCTATGAAATTAAGCCGATTACCGGTTTTCCGGTGATTGATGTGTGGTTTGTTGATGTTCCTTACCGTACTAAAATCGTACAAAGCGTATTACAACATTTAGCCTTACCTACGCTCATTTTATGTATTCTGCCGACAATGGAAATTATCCGCATAATTCAACAACGTGCCGAATATATCCTACAACAAAATTATACGAAAGTTGCCATTACACGAGGTTGGTCAAAATGGAAAGTTTTACGACGGTATGTTTTCCGCAATACCTTTCCATTACTCATACCACATATTACCCGTGTCTTTACTTTGGTAATCACCCAATGTATGTTGGTTGAAACCCTGTTGGGTTGGCCGGGAATAGGTCGTTGGCTCATTGATGCGGTCGCCAACCAAGATTACAACAGTATTTCTGCAGGAGTGATCGTGCTGGGAATTTGTGTTATTACTATTGACGTACTAGCGAAGATGATAATGTTTACTCTCGATCCGTTTAATAAGAAAGGTTGGTATGCAAGATAAAGAACCTGATGAATTTCGTGAAAGCACATCAATCTATCAAATTTGGTTACAATTTCGTAAAAATCGTGTAGCCCTGTTTAGCTTTTATCTCTTTCTTTTGATTATTTTGACCGCACTTTTTGCGCCTTTCATCGCTCCATATAGCGATAGCATGGAGTTTGTGGGGAAAGAATTAATGCCGCCTTCGTGGGTGGAGAAAGGAGAAATAGCCTTCTTCTTCGGCACGGATGATCTTGCTCGTGATGTATTAAGCCGTGTCATTATCGGTGCGCGCTATACCGTGGGTTCTTCCCTTATTGTTGTCATATTCATCGCCCTTATCGGTGGTGCATTAGGGATTTGGGCAGGAATATCGGGCGGACTCAAAGCTCGCTTTCTCGGGCATATTTTCGATACGTTTTTATCGATTCCTATTTTGCTCATTGCGATCATTATTTCCACATTTATGGAACCGAGCTTGATCAATGCGATGGTATCCACATTATTGGCGATACTGCCCTATTTTATCCATGCCGTTTATCACGCCATTCAGCAAGAACTCAAAAAAGAATATGTGATAATGTTAAAGTTGGACGGGATATCCGACAGCGAATTACTGCGTAGCACGATTTTACCGAATATTACTGTTACCTATATTCAAGAAATCTCACAGGCATTTGTGGTGGCGATTTTAGATATTAGCGCTTTGAGCTTTATCTCTCTCGGTGCGCAACGGCCAATGCCGGAATGGGGAGCAATGATTAAGGATTCTCTCGAACTCATTTATCTTGCGCCTTGGGCGGTTTTACTTCCCGGTTTTGCAATTATCATCACCATTTTATTAAGCATTATATTTACTCACGGCTTGTGCAAAGCCATTAATCAGTATTATCAATAATTATGGCGTTACTGGATATACGAAATCTCAATATTGAAATTAAGACTCCAAACGGTCGAATCAAAATCGTTGACGGTGTAAATTTAACCCTCAATGAAGGAGAAATATTGGGTTTGGTCGGCGAATCAGGCTCAGGCAAGAGTTTGATTGCCAAAGTCATCGGCAATGCAGTTAAAGAAGATTGGGTTATCACGGCAGATCGTTTCCGTTTCAATGATATCGAATTATTAAAACTTTCCCCGAGCCAACGCAGAAAATTAGTCGGAAAAGAAATTTCGATGATTTTCCAAGATCCGCTCACCTGCCTTGATCCCAGTCGAAAGATCGGCAAACAGCTTATCCAAAGCATTCCTAATTGGACATTTCGTGGGAAATGGTGGCAGCGGTTCGGCTGGAAAAAACGCCGAGCCATTGAGTTACTACACCGAGTAGGCATCAAAGCCCATAAAGACATTATGGCAAGTTATCCCAATGATCTCACCGAAGGGGAAGGACAGAAAGTAATGATCGCCATTGCCGTGGCGAATCAACCGCGTTTGTTAATTGCAGACGAACCCACTTATGCCCTTGAATCCATCACGGCATTGCAAGTTTCCCGTTTGCTTTCAAGTATGAATCAAAACTTAGGCACAAGCATTCTTTTGGCAAGTAATAATATTCGTGACATCAGCGATCTCTGTCACAATATCTCCGTGTTATATTGCGGACAAAATACAGAATCCGCACCTACGCAAACTTTATTAAAAACACCGCATCACCCCTACACACAGGCGCTCATTCATTCTGTACCCGATTTCACCAAACCGCTTGGCTTTAAAACCAAATTAGGGGCATTAGAAGGTACCGTGCCGATTTTAGAACAAATGCCGATGGGCTGCCGTTTAGGGCCTCGCTGCGCATTTGCACAAAAACAATGTATTCAAAAACCGGCTCGTTATCGTATTAAACAACATGAATTTTCCTGTCATTTCCCGATTAACTTTAGAGAAAAGCGAGTGAAAGAAGCAGTGCCTAATTCTCCATTAACCTTATCAGCCGAACCGAACAATAAGGAATAATCTATGTCGTTATTGCAAGTGACGAATCTTTGTAAAACCTTTGATGGTCCTGCCCGTTGGTTTGGCTCAAGTAAGTTTTATGCCGTAAAAAATATAAGTTTCAACCTTGGGCAAAAACAAACGCTCGCCATTATCGGGAAAAACGGTTCAGGAAAATCAACGTTAGTAAAAATGATTGCGGGTATGATAAAGCCCACATCCGGTGAAATGAAATTTAACGGAGCAACGCTAAATTTTGAAGATACCCATTACCGTGCCCAACATATTCGTATGGTATTCCAAGATGTCAATTCCGCCTTCAATCCCCGTCAAAATATCGGGCAAGCATTAGATGCACCTTTGCGCCTAACGACAGATTGGAATGAAGAAAAACGAAATCAAAAAATTTTTGAAACACTGGCCATGGTGGGACTTTATCCCGATTACACAAATCTAAAAATCAAAAATCTTTCCGTTAGCCAAAAACAACGGATCGCACTGGCGCGTGCCTTTATTCTCGAACCTGAAATTATTATCGTTGATGATGCATTAGGTTCGTTGGATAGCTCCGTACGGGTACAACTACTCAATCTTTCCTTAGATTTACAACAACGCCTAGGCGTGGCCTATATTTATGTCGGACAAGATCTCGGCTTGATAAAACATATGGCTGACCACGTACTCGTGATGGATGAAGGGAAAATGGTTGAATACGGCACACCACAAGCGCTTTTTTGCAATCCTCAAACAACCATCACCAAACGGTTAGTGGAAAGCCATTTCGGCAGACTGCTTGATGAAAATTCGTGGCTTAACACGAATGATGACTGATTTATGGTTCCCAACGATATGATAATGAAAACAGCGTTAAAATCGACCGCACTTTTTACTTGATCACGACAAGGAAAACTTATGCAATCACTACTTAAATTCACTCAATTTGTCAGTAAAACCTTTGCATTATGGGCAATTGTTTTCGCCGTACTCGCTTTTTTATTCCCGGCAGAATTTAAAATCTTCGCGCCCTACATTCCTTACTTACTCGGCTTAGTCATGTTTGGGATGGGCATTACGCTCACTTTCAGCGATTTCGGTGAAGTGGCAAAACATCCGAAAGCCGTATTTATCGGTGTGGCAGGCCAATTTATAATTATGCCGGCTATCTCATTCTTTTTAGCAAAAGCGTTTAATTTACCTTCTGCTCTCGCCATCGGTGTGATTTTAGTGGGTTCTTGCCCTGGCGGTACATCTTCAAACGTAATGACCTATCTCGCAAAAGGGAATACTGCCCTTTCCGTGGCATGTACTACAATTTCAACCTTACTTTCACCACTTTTAACACCTGCGATTTTCTACTTATTAGCAAGCCAATGGCTGGATATAAATGCCTCTGCGATGTTTATGTCGGTGCTAAAAATGGTGCTTTTCCCAATTTTCTTAGGTTTAATTGCGAGAACGCTATTTAAAAATGTCATTGCACAGGCAAGCCGGATCACTCCTTTGATTTCCGTTGTATCTATCGTGTTAATTCTGGCGGCCGTTGTGGCAGTAAGCAAAGATAAAATCGTGGAATCCGGTTTGCTCATTTTTAGCGTAGTGGTGTTACATAATTGCCTTGGTTATTTTATCGGTTTCCTTGCCGCTAGATTATTCAAACTCAATACGGCCGACAGCAAAGCCATCGCAATTGAAGTAGGTATGCAAAACTCCGGTTTAGGAGCAGCCCTTGCAGCGGCACACTTCAATCCGATCGCCGCCGTACCAAGCGCTTTATTCAGTTTCTGGCATAACGTTTCCGGCCCGATCTTGGCAAATATTTTCTCAAATATGAAAAATAAAAAGTAACGGAAATGATCTGATCCCAAAAAGTTAGGCAGTTTAACAAAGGGTTTGAACTTGATATTGTACCGGGCTCACCCCTTTAATTTTAATGATATCCGAACTTAAACAGTCTAATATCAGCGAAACATAGCACTTACTACCGTCCTTGACTTTCATTTCCGTGATGTCGGTAGGTCATTTTTCATTCGGTTGGTCAGCGATGAAATCCCGTTGTAAGTGATTTGGGGCGATATTGTAAACCTTAGCACGGTAAGCGCAGTATTTTCTCTCATTTCCGGGGGATTTCACAACCCCATTTATCCTATCAATCGTTGCCCTCATTTATGATTGATACCTTACAACAACGTACTCACACGATGATAACCAAATACGCCGATGATATCTCGACGGCGTAAACTTTCGAAAACCGAAGCAGTGAAATAACCGATGTCTTTTATTGGCATTCGCTTTCAAAAGCTAGCTGCGTTTTCCAACTTGTACGTTTCATCTGGATTACTATGTTTCAACTCACAACCACGTGAAGGTGGCTGCGCACTTTCAAGTCCAATGACGGCTTTCAGTTTAGGGTTTCAACTCACAGCCACATGAAAGTGGCTGCTGTTGCTAGTGCATTTGCTGTTTCTACTTGGTTTGGTTTCAACTCACAGCCACGTGAAAGTGGCTGCTCCCTACTAGATAACGTATTGAAATATTAGGCTTTATTTCCTTTTATTCGCTAACATTTTGTAGTGAGTGGAAAAAGTATATCATATCGCTGATACGCTATACTTTATATTTTCTAATGGCTTGATTGTTAAAGAACTATTTCTATTCGCTAACCCGCCCACCTTTTAGTGAGAACCATCAGTTAGCGATTTATAAAATCAGGATATCTTTAAAAATATCTACCGAAGGTTTTACGCCGTGGTGTTCCACTTTGGTACGCCATTTACTCCTAAATGGTAGAAGCGTAAACTGCCGCAATCCGGGTTATAAGTTGCCAATAATTTATTTTTAGTTTACCCCATCACACTCAGACACTGAATATTGCGCTCGCACACCATAATCTAAACAATGTTTGGCGATTTAGCGTAGGCGTTTTTGTCCTTCCGGCTCATCAAATGAAATACCGTAGGTAATTAACATCAGCATATCTAACTATTCCCCAATAACTGAAGCTGAAAAGAGCGGTCAAATTTCAACAAAATTTCGGTATTACATATCACTTGCACAAAGGGAATTTTATCTCCGAGATTTCTTAGGGTAGCAACTGTGTCTAACATAAAAAAATCAGACCTTGTTTAACCCACCTTAACAGCGGATAAATAAATGGTAAGATACATCCCATTTTCATTACGTTTAACCAACGCATTCATAATGCGTCAGCAACTTACGCATACAAACCGTTAATGCCAACTTTTTGGCTTTGCTCCGTTCAACCAATCGGTTGTAAAAGGTTTTAAACACGGGTTCGTGCCGTACAGCGGATAGCTCAGCCATATATAAGGCATTGCGAACTGTTGCCCGCTTTCTCTCGGGTGAGGAATAACACCCATGAACGAGACAAGATAAGGCGTTTTGAGGATAGCTTTCCAAGCTCGGGCAATCGGCACATCAAGACGGTGATGCAGTTTTTGCCTACGCCTTTGATATCGGAGATAAGTTCGGCTTTATCCTTAAAATGTCGGGTATTATCGCCAATATACTGTCGAGTTCGGCAATCATTTTATCCAATATCTCAATATGTCGTGAGATATTTTTCTGCTGTGTTTCGTGGCTCTGCCATAAGCGATTCAACTTCGCAGCCCGCATATCGACAAGTTGGCGGCGACGTACCACAAGGGCTTCAAGCCGCTCTTCCGCTTCAGTGGGTGGGGTGTAAAGTAATTTCTCCGCCTCGCCTTTGATGTCGAGGTTTTGACCGTAAAAAATAGGCTTATAAGGGTTATTTAGTGAATTTAAGGATGGACTAATTAACCATAATGAATTAATAAAACGGCGTAAGATTGTGTTTATAAATATAAATGATTTTTAAATAGAAAAGGTTGCTAATAATTTAAATATTTATTATTAGCAACCATTTTGTCTATTACATCTAAATTTTTATGCTGTAATTTTATTAGATTTTTTCAATAAGTCTGCATGAGCCTTCTTCTGTTCTTTCATTTTTGCGCTGGTCTCACGGCGTTGTGTAGAAAGCTCGGCGCTACGGATCGTGTAATCGTCAACCCGTGCCTCATAGTCATCACGCATACTTTCAATAATCGCACGCACATCTTCAATATCCATATCATCACGAATATATTGATTCAAATTATCAAGCAATAATACACGTTTCTGGTTATCACGAATTTTACGATTAATGTCTTCAATATCGCGCTTTAACTTGTTTTTTAAACGATACATACGGACGTACTCCAATACTTCTTGAAACGATTGTTTGTTTACTGTTTCCATAATTGTTCTCTCAATAGCCAAAATAGTGGCTGTAATGTAACTTTTTTTGTCTTATTCGTCAAAACCTTAAATTTAAATTTTATGGTATATATCAAAAAAAGTCTCTATTTTACTAAAAACCGTTGATTCTACACTTTTCTAGTGATAAAACGTACCATATTATTCTTTCTAAAAACAAGGAAACACAATGTCAAAAGTCTTCAATTTTAGTGCCGGCCCGGCAATGATTTTCCCCGAAGTATTGCATAAAGCCCAAAGTGAACTTACCAATTGGTTGGATCAAGGTGTGTCGGTGATGGAAGTAAGCCACCGCGGTAAATACTTTATGGAGCTCATCACTGAGGCAGAAAAAGATCTGCGCGAAATCTATAATATTCCGGACAACTACAGCGTGCTGTTCTTACAAGGTGGTGCACGCGGTCAATTTGCTGCCTTACCGATGAACTTAATCGGTAAAAAAGGCAAAGCCCTTTATTTAAATAGCGGACATTGGTCTGCAACGGCGGCAAAAGAAGCGCGTAATTTCGCAGAAATTGACGAAATTACTATTGTAGAAAATAGCGATGACACCAAAATTACCCGTTTAGATTTCAGTGATATTGCGGATCAGTATGATTACGTTCATTACTGCCCTAACGAAACAATCAGCGGTGTAGAAATCTTTGACGTGCCAAATGTGGGTGAAGCGGTACTGGTGGCGGATATGTCTTCCAATATTCTCTCCCGCCGAATCGACATTAATAAATTTGGGGTGATTTATGCAGGTGCGCAAAAAAATCTTGGCCCGGCCGGTATCACGCTTGTGATTATCCGTAATGATTTAATCGGCAACGCCCGCAAAGAAACCCCGTCTATTTGGAATTATGCGGTGCAACGTGATGCGGATTCAATGATTAATACTCCTCCGACTTTTGCTTGGTATTTGTGCTCGCTTGTTTTTAAGCACATCAAGGCTATCGGCGGAGTGGATACCATCGCAAAACGTAACGCCTTAAAAGCTCAAACACTCTATGATTATATTGATTCCAGCAAACTTTATCGCAACGTGGTCGCCAAAGAAAACCGTTCAATGATGAACATCACCTTTGTAACAGGTCAACCCGAATTAGATGCGAAATTTGTGGCGGAATCTACCGCTGCGGGTTTACAAGCATTAAAAGGACATAAGGTACTTGGCGGAATGCGCGCCTCAATCTACAATGCAATGCCTTTAGAGGGCGTGGAGGCCTTAATCGAATTTATGAAAAAATTTGAAGCGGAGAATTTATCTTAATCACCGTAAAAACCGAAATCATCAAATCAAGACATATTAACCTTATAATGATTTCAATACCTTTTGGGGCGTAATGCCCCTCTCACCAATTCAATATAAAAAAATTATGCAGTATATCGACATTGCCAACCAAGGCGTAAAATCCCTTTCCCCTTATCAAGCGGGCAAACCCATTGAAGAGCTTGAACGCGAATTGGGCATTTCTAATATCGTCAAACTCGCCTCTAACGAAAATCCCTTCGGTTTTCCGGAAAGTGCCAAACAAGCGATACAAAAACAACTGGATAGCCTAACCCGCTACCCTGATGCCAATGGTTTTGAACTCAAGCAAACCATCGCGAAAAAATTTGATCTACAGCCCAATCAAATCACTTTGGGTAACGGCTCAAATGATCTGCTTGAATTATTTGCCCATACCTTTGCAAGTGAAAGGGATGAAATCATTTATTCACAATATGCTTTCATTGTTTATCCCTTAGTCACCAAAGCGATTAATGCGGTAGCAAAAGAAATTCCGGCGAAAAATTGGGGACATAATTTAAACGCATTTTTGACCGCACTTTCCGATAAAACAAAGTTAATTTTTATTGCTAATCCGAATAACCCAACGGGTAATTTCTTAACGGAACAAGAAATTGACACCTTTTTAGCCAAAGTACCGGAAAACGTTATTGTAGTATTAGATGAGGCCTATACGGAATTTACCTTGCCTTCGGAACGTGTGGATTCTTTTGGCTTATTGAAAAAATACCAAAACCTCATTGTTTCCCGATCACTTTCTAAAGCCTATGGTTTGGCCGGTTTACGTATAGGCTATGCCGTATCCAACCCCGAAATTGCCGATTTATTGAATCGGGTTCGCCAACCCTTTAATTGCAACAGCCTCGCGCTTGCCTCTGCCATTGCGGTAATGAATGACGAGACTTTTATCACAAAAGTAGCGGAAAATAACCGCACGGAAATGGCGCGTTATGAAGTATTCTGTCAAAAACATCAGTTGGAATACATTCCCTCTAAAGGCAATTTTATTACTATTAATTTTAAACAACCTGCCGAACCGATTTATAATGCACTATTGTGTGAAGGGGTAATCGTTCGACCTATCGCAGGCTACGGTATGCCTAATCATTTACGTATCAGTATCGGCTTACCTCAAGAAAACGACACATTTTTTACCGCACTTTCTAAAGTGTTGAATTTAACATAAGCAAAATAGGAGCTTTTATGACAACCGTAACCATGATGGGCAATCCCATCGAAGTAAAAGGCGATTTTCCGCAAAAAGGCGACAAAATTGAAAATCTGATTTTAACCGACAAAGATTTAACGGATATCGGTTTAGACACCTTTGCCGGAAAACGCAAAGTGTTAAATATTTTCCCAAGTATTGATACCGGCATTTGCGCAATGTCCGTTCGGGTGTTTAATCAACGTGCGGCAAACTTGAAAAACACCGTAGTATTGTGTGTTTCAGCCGATTTGCCTTTCGCTCAAGCACGTTTCTGTGGTGCGGAAGGCATTGAAAACGTACAAACGCTTTCTACATTCCGCCATAAAGAATCACATGAAAATCTCGGCGTAAATATTGTGACAGGGCCAATTGCCGGTTTAACCGCACGTTCCGTGATCGTGTTAGATGAAAACAACAATGTACTACACAGTGAATTGGTTTCTGAAATTAAAAGTGAACCGAATTATGATGCTGCATTAGCCGTATTATAAGCAAACAAAAAAGTACGGTTAAAACCAACCGCACTTTTAGACTGCTGACAAGCCTCTATCGTCCTAAAGGCTTATCGTCTAAGCCGCTTTAACCAATAAAGCGGCTTTTGTTTAATTTCGTCATTACTTCACTAACCCACAGTTTAAACAATATAAATACTGTCCTTTCGGATCATTGAATTTGTTGAGTTGATTTAAATGATGTTTGAGTTGTTGGATCGGTTTTGGTAAATCAAACCAAGATGCTATAAGTTGCTGTCCGCTACGTTTAAAATCACGAAACAATTTACTCAACATATCGCTGTCTTCTTCAGCCACCCATTCAACAGAAAATCCTTCGATAACCGTTTCTCGATGAAGGTTAACCAACTCTGCGGCTTTTTCCACCGCACGATCGAAATCCCCTAATTCATCAACTAAATTATGTTTGAAGGCATCCGCACCAAGCCACACCTTTCCTTGTGCAATCTTATCCACCGTCTCCTTTGACATTTGACGACCACGACCGACTAAATCTAAAAATTTGTTATAGCCATATTCAATTTCTAACTGATAAATATCCTGAATATTTTTAGAAAGCGGGCTAAATACGGAGGTTTCCGCAAGTTCTGTGGTTGCCACACCGTCTGCATTTACACCGATTTTTTTTAGGGTGTTTTCAAAAGTCGGTAGCATAGCGAAAATGCCAATGGATCCCGTAATCGTATTTTTATCGGCAATAATATAATCGGAAGTGGCGGAAATCCAATAACCGCCTGAAGCCGCCATCACCCCCATAGAGACCACAACCGGCTTACCTGCTTTCTGAAGATTATCCACTTCCTGACGGATCAACTCCGAAGCAAAAGCACTCCCACCCGGTGAATTTACACGTAATATAACGGCTTTCACTCTGTCATCGTCATAGGCTTTACGCAGTGAGCGTACAACACTGTCTCCTCCGACTTCGCCTTCCGTACTTTCACCATCAATGATCGCCCCTTCCACATTCACCACGGCAATTTTATTCTCCGCCAATGAAAAACCGACACGATCCTCAAAATTTGACAAATAAGCGGAAAATTCCACCATATTTGCCTTACCTTCAGAATTCTTACCAAAAAGTGCGATCAGTTTTTGTTCCAGTTCTAAATCGGTTACAAGATCCGTGACGAGCTTACGCTGTTTCGTATAAGCCGTACTATCGCCTCTCAAAGCCTTTAATTCGGCCAAATATTGTTTTGCACTTGGCAGTAGGGTTTCGGCAGAGATATCACGATTTTCACTCACGGTTTGCAGGTAGTTTTTCCACATACCGTTTAGCCATTGATTCATATTTGCCTTTGCTTCCGGCGACATATCATTACGTAAAAACGGCTCTACTGCGGATTTATAGGTGCCGACACGGAAAATATGCGGGGTAATCGCCAATTTTTCCAACAAATCTTTGTAGTATAAATTCTCTTGTGCCAGCCCTTGAATGGAAACCTGACCAATCGGATTTAAGTAAATTTGATCGGCAAAACTTGCTAAAAAATACTGTCCTTGAGAATAATTGTTCGCATACACGATCACCGGTTTTTTAGATTCTTTAAAATCTTCAATCATTCTACCGATATAACCCATTGCCGGTAAATCCCCTCCCGAAAAATGGTTGAGATCCAGCACTAAGCCGGTAATACGCTCGTCTTCTTTCGCCATATTAATGGCAAAGACCACATCAAAGGTTGAAATTTGCATTGAGGTACGATCATCGGCTGTCAATTCCTGCAATGTTTTCATCCACCCCGCATTATCACGATTATCAGCTAAATAACCGTCTAAATTAAGCAATAACGCTCCTTTATCTGCTGATAAATTAACCGCACTTTTTTTCGTATTTGCGGTTAAACTAAAAATCGCTACCAGCAATAAAATAAAGGTTAAAAAGAAAAAATTCATCACTAAATCACGAATAAAATTTAGTGTACGCCAACAGAATTTAATCACACGAAAAATAGCATTCATAAGTATTTGGAGAGGTTGGAAAAATTGCGCCTAGCGTAACACAAACCCTCGTGAAAAACTATGCTATAATCCACCGCACTTTTCATTAAAAAAGATAAAAAAATGGATACTTTAACACTTTTAACCACACGTCATTCAAATAAAAAACTCACCGCACCCGCACCAAATAAAGCACAACTTGAACAAATGTTTCAAGCAGCGCTTCGAACGCCGGATCACGGAAAATTACAGCCTTATCATTTTGTTGTAATTGAAAATGAGGGATTGGATAAATTGGAAGTTTTGCTTAAAGAGGCGGTAACGGAACTAAATCTTGGCGAAGAACGCTTAAAAAAAGCGGAAAATTTAGCACATCGCGCGCCAATGGTGATTGCGGTTATCGCAAAAATTAATCCTGATATTGCTAAAGTCCCTGAATGGGAGCAATTAATCACCGCCGGTTGTGCCACCTACGGCATTCAACTTGCCGCCAATGCACAAGGTTTCGATAATGTTTGGATCACCGGAAAATGGGTAAATGGCAACGCACTACGCCAAGCCCTCAATTGCCGCAAACAAGATAAAATAGTCGCCTTATTGATGATTGGCACTGCTGCAGAAAAAACGGAGCGTGAATATCGAACCTGCAATACTGAGGAATTTGTAAGCTACTTATGATGAAAAAGTGCGGTCGAAATCAACCGCACTTTTCAGTTTTCCCCAGCCAATCCTTCCCGAATCCATTTGTCAAATCCATCATAATCCACCAAAAACGCATCATGCCCATAAATTGAGGGAAATTCATAGAAAGCCAATGACACATTGCTTTGTTCCAAAAGTCCTTTGCTTTTTTGTAAATCGACAGATTTAAAAAGTTGATCGGTTGTAACGGAAACCAATGTATAACGCGCTTTTATGCGAGAAAGGGCTGTTTTTATATCATCATAACCAAGAGCGGGATCATACATATCTAAGGCTCGTAATAAATGGAGATAACTATTCGCATCAAAGCGTTGGAGGAATTTTTTTCCTTGATAGCTAAGATAAGATTCCACTTGGAAATAATCACCCCAAAAATCACCTTCGGTTTTGGTGGCGCGTCCGAAAGCTTTGGCAAGTTGCAAATCGGTACGGTAAGTCAACATACCTAACATACGTGCGATAGATAACCCCTGATCCGGTGCCGTACCGTCATAATAATCGCCACCATTAAAATTCGGATCATTAATTATCGCTTGACGCATAATGTGATTGAAACCAATCGCTTCCGCACTGAAAAAAAGAGAAGAACAAAGGTTGACGATATTATCCACAAAATCAGGATATTCAATGCCCCATTGGGTTGCTTGCATTCCACCGAAAGAGCCGCCAATCACCGCTTTTAAATGCGTAATACCAAGGTAATCAATTAAGGCTTTTTGCACGTGTACAATATCCTGTACCGTAATCATCGGAAATCGGCTACCGTAAGGTTTATTGCTTTGAGGATCGATAGAAGCTGGGCCAGTGGTACCTTTGCAGCCACCCAATACATTTGAGCAAATAAAAAAATAACGGGAAGTATCTAATGCCAATCCATCTCCCATAAAATGCTGCCACCAACCATTTTGTTCTCCATCGGGAAAATAAGGCTCCGCATCTCCCGTAAGCGCATGACAGATTAACACGATATTATTTTTATCGGCATTCAATGTTCCGTAAGTTTGGTAAGCCACATTAATCGGAGAAAGCTCGCCACCAAGCGAAAGCTTAAGCGGGTTATCTTGAAAAAGCACCACATGTTGAACAGCCATTGAAAACCTATTACACACAACAAAGAAATGCCTCAATTATCAACAGCGCATTTGCTTTGTCAAGAAATTTTAGCCGTCTAAACGGCTAAAATTCATCACACTCAACAACTCAAACATAATGACAGATGCAAAATTCAGCTTGAACTTATTGCTATTTTTCATTATGTTACCGAGCATATTCGATTTCAAAACGCTTTAAAAAATGACCGCACTTTCTCTTTGGCATCGTCTTCACCTGAAAAAAATCATTCGTACAGTGTTTTGTACCGGTATGTTTACACTTTTAGTTTGTGTCATCATCGATCAAAGCATCAGCTTTTATGTTCGGGATCGTGTGTTTGAACAAATTGACGCTCTCCCCTACCGCCCCTATGCGGTGGTGCTTGGCACATCAAAATACGTGGCGACCGGCAAAACCAACGATTACTACACCAACCGTCTTACCGCAGCCAAAACACTTATCGATAATCAAAAGGTCAGTTATCTGCTTTTAAGCGGTGATAATCGAACGCTACAATATAATGAACCTCGCATGATGCTGAGAGATTTACGTAAAATGGGCATACCTGAAGATCGACTTTTCCAAGATTTTGCCGGTTTTCGTACTTTAGACTCCGTGCTGCGTGCGAGTAAAGTTTTTCAGGTGCCGTCCTATACGATTATCAGCCAGCGATTTCACTGCGAACGCGCACTCTTAATCGCCAAATATTATGATATTAATGCCGTTTGTTTTACCGCAAAACAACCGGAAGTGTATTTGGTGACAAGAGTGAGAGAAATGTTCGCACGCGTTAAAGCGATATTTGATTTAATCGCAGGTATCCAGCCTTATTTCCTTCGTGAACCGGAACCGCTTCCGCTACCGGATAACCCGTAGCATTTATCAAATTATCCGATAATTAATTTGAGTTTTGACTTGTGCAACTTTTTTATTCATTTTTTATGGAATTATAATTGACAATCTTTTATGAAGTCGCTATTTCTATAATCCTTGCAAACACAATATCTAAAATTTTCAATTTAATTAAGGAATTATCTATGTCTCATTTATCCATTGCCAAATTCGGCGGAACTTCCGTTGCCAACTACGCTGCGATGACAGCTTGTGCAAAAATCGTTATTGCAGATCCGAATACACGTGTCGTGGTACTTTCCGCTTCTGCCGGAATCACCAATCTTTTGGTGGAACTTGCCGGCGGCGTGGAAGCGGAAAAACGCAGAAAACTCGTCGGCGATATTCGTCAAATTCAAGAAAATATCTTAAATGAACTCAAAGACGATGGTCGTGTCCGCCCTATTATTGAAAAATACCTTGAAAATATTGAATACCTTTCCGAAGCCGCAAGTCTTGCCACTTCACCTGCCTTAACCGATGAATTAATAAGCCACGGTGAAATGATGTCCACCCAAATTTTTATTGAAATCCTGCGTGAACAAAACGCAAGTGCGACTTGGATTGACGTTCGCACTGTTGTAGCAACCAACGACCACTTCGGCAAAGCCGTACCGAATGATGAACAAACCCAAGCCAATAGCGACAGCATTTTAAAACCATTGATTGATCGTGGTGAATTGGTGGTCATACAAGGTTTTATCGGTCGTGAACCGAGTGGTAAAACAACCACATTAGGCAGAGGGGGAAGTGATTATTCCGCCGCATTATTAGCCGAAGTATTAAATGCAAAAGATGTTTTAATTTGGACGGATGTTGCCGGTATTTACACCACCGATCCACGTGTTGTGCCCGCCGCACAACGCATTGAAACAATGAGTTTTGCCGAAGCCGCCGAAATGGCAACCTTTGGTGCAAAAGTGCTCCACCCTGCAACCTTGCTTCCTGCTGTTCGCAGCAATATTCCGGTTTATGTCGGTTCAAGCAAAGCGCCGCAAGATGGCGGAACATGGGTAACACGGGATCCACAACCCCGCCCGACTTTCCGTGCCATCGCACTACGTAGGAATCAAACCTTATTAACGCTTTCCAGCCTCAGTATGCTACATGCGCAAGGTTTCCTAGCGAACGTATTCAGCATTTTGGCAAAACACAAAATCTCTGTGGATACCATCACAACTTCCGAAATAAGCATCGCATTAACCTTAGATAAAACCGGCTCTGCCACATCCGGTGCAGAATTACTTTCCGATGAATTATTGGAAGAATTAAGACAATATTGCACGGTGAAAGTAGATACAGGTTTATCCTTAGTTGCACTTATCGGCAATGACTTGCATATTGCGGCAGGTGTGGCAAAACGTATTTTTGATACGCTTGAGCCTTACAGCGTTCGTATGATCAGCTATGGCGCAAGCACAAATAATATTTGTATGTTGGTACAAAGCGAACACGCAGATGAAGTCGTTCGCCTACTACACAAATCATTATTTGAATAAAAAATATCCTCTTAAAGACGAATAGTCGGAATCATTTTTTGAGTAAATCAAGAGTGATTCCGATTTTATTGTTGTTTATACTTTACATTCATTCGGTAATGTAAAATAAATAGGAAATTCATATGTCGCTTTTACACAAAAAATCAAAGCTAAAAACATTCGTGATTTCGACCGCACTTTGCGGAGGAATCGGGTATGCCGTCAGTTATTGGATAAATCCGATATGGAAAACGGAAGCTGAAATCACCCAGCCAGCCTTATCTCAATTGGGTAATTACTATTCTTTATCTTCAATGTATCATCTGATGAAAGGTCAAGATAAAGCGGATGAAAAAATCCCCAATGAAGTATATCAAAATTTTACCGAGCAACTGGTTTCCTATGATAACTTGAAAAACTTTTGGGAAAACTCTGCATACTATCAACAAAAAATAAATGGCGACACAAAGGAGAAAGTGCCTCTATTAAATGAATTAATTGAAGAAACGCATTTCCAACCGATCAATAATAAAAGCGGAAAAATTACCCTCAGATTAAATGAAGCGGATCAATTAGGTACTTTGTTCTCTTCCTTGATAGATAATGCCAATGCGCTAACTCAAAAACACCTTTATGATGAACTCATTATTCAGTGGAAAAACTTATTTACTCAAGTGAAAACGGCGGCACAATTCAACTTGAACAATGGCAATAATGCAGGAAATCAAGATTGGCAAGAAAAATTAAATATGATGAAATCCGTAAGCCCGCTTGATGAACAATTTACCGCCTTTCATTTCATAAAAAGTCCTCAAGAGGTGCAACCGCAAGGACGGAAAAGCTGGGCGATAATAGGAGCAGGAATCGGTTTCTTATTCGGATTATTTAGTATTTTCTTTCGTCGTAACCCAAAAACATCCGAATAATAACTAGATTGAACTTATATTACCGTAAGAAAAGACTAGAAAGCACAACCGGAATAGTTTAGCATAGCAAACCGTGATTGATGCTAGGTTTACATACATTCTTCATTAAAGTATTGCTATTTGTCATAAATAAAATACCACAATAATAAAACACAAATCGTTTATCATAATTGACAAAATGCTAACAACACTGATGCACTGCAATCGCTCCGTTACGTCTGAAAACAGAAGATACGAAAATGCCGAGCATTCCGAACAAACCGGTGCAGAAATAAAGTTTTAACAGGGTCAAAATAAAAAGTTTGACTATTCATTTAATCTTTCAACCAATTTGAAAAAGGTGAAATCATGGGAAAAAGTGTTGCTATCCTAGGCGCTCAGTGGGGCGATGAAGGTAAAGGCAAAATCGTTGATTTATTAACGGATCGCGTGAAATATGTAGTGCGTTACCAAGGCGGTCATAACGCCGGTCATACGCTTATTATTAACGGTGAGAAAACCGTGTTGCGTTTGATTCCATCAGGTATATTACGCCCGAATGTAACCTGCCTGATCGGTAACGGTGTCGTACTCTCCCCTGCTGCATTAATGCAAGAAATGGGCGAATTGGAAAGCCGTGGTATCAACGTGCGTGAGCGTTTATTAATTTCCGAGGCTTGCCCGTTAATTCTGCCTTATCACGTTGCAATGGATCACGCACGTGAAGCCGCACTCGGCAAAAAAGCAATCGGTACGACAGGTCGCGGTATCGGACCTGCTTATGAAGATAAAGTTGCCCGCCGTGGCTTACGCGTGGGGGATTTATTTGATAAAGAAACCTTTGCTGAAAAACTCAAAAACATTCTTGAATACTATAATTTCCAATTAGTAAACTATTACAAAGTAGATGCGGTTGATTATCAAAAAACTTTAGAAGATGTCATGGCGGTCGCCGATGTTATTACCGGTATGGTCGCAGACATCACCACTATCCTTGATACCGCACGCAAAAATGGTGACAACATTCTATTTGAAGGTGCACAAGGCACGATGTTAGATATCGACCACGGCACTTATCCGTACGTAACCAGCTCAAACACTACCGCCGGCGGTGTAGCAACCGGTGCAGGTTTTGGCCCGCGTAATCTTGATTATGTACTGGGTATCATCAAAGCTTATTGCACACGCGTAGGTGGTGGTCCGTTCACAACGGAATTATTTGATGATGTCGGTGCCGAAATTGCACGTAAAGGGAATGAGTTTGGAGCAGTAACCGGTCGTGCGCGCCGTTGCGGTTGGTTCGATGCGGTGGCAATCCGCCGAGCAATCCAACTTAACTCAATCTCAGGCTTTTGTATGACAAAATTAGACGTATTAGACGGCTTTGATGAAATCAAAATCTGTGTGGCATACAAAATGCCAAACGGTGAAATTGTGGAATATGCGCCGCTTGCAGCCAAAGACTGGGAAGGCGTAGAACCTATTTACGAAACCTTACCGGGCTGGAAAGAAAATACTTTCCGTGTAACTGATATCAATAAATTACCACAAAACTGCCGTAACTATATCAAACGTATTGAAGAAGTTACCGGCGTGCCTGTAGATATTCTTTCTACCGGTCCTGATCGTGTTGAAACCATGATTTTACGCGATCCGTTCGGTGCATAATTTTGCAGTTGTAGGGCGTATAATCATATACGCCCTGCTAATATTTAGTGGTAAACGACAACCACAGTCCCGACACCATCATGAATACACAAGACATTATTACTTATCTCAAAACACATCCCGATTTCTTCACACAACACCCCGACTTATTAGAAACATTAACGCTATACCATCCGCATAAGGGCTCAATATCGCTCGTTGAAGCACAATTGGCGCAACAACGTAAACAAATCACCACATTAACTTCACAGCTTGAAAAACTTCATCAACTTGCTATCCAAGAAGCCGATATTTTTTTCGCTTTAATGCCGTTGCAAAAGAAACTTTTTCAAACGGAGGATTTTCTTTCGGCAGAAAAGAAATTGGATCAATGGGCAAAATCTTATGAATTGGACGGTGCTAAAATTCTGCTATTTAGCGACAGCTGGGAAAAAGACGATAATTTGCCTGCTCATTACCGAATTGACCGAAAAGCCTTTGAAATTATTCGGTTAGAACGCTTTGGCTTACGTCGGTTTTATTTGGGAGATTTAAGCAATAAAGAAAAATCCTTAATGTTTTTAGCGGAAGAATTTCCTATCGGTTCCATTGCTTGCTGCCTACTCGGAACAAAAAATACGCATAAACCGACCGCACTTTTATTGTTTCGCTCTCGTGATACGCAGCGTTTCCACAATGGACAAGACATTTCATTTCTCAAACACCTAGTCGATATCGTTGATATTCACTTATCAAGATGGTTACAGGAAAAAAATCGGATATTTAAAAATTCAGCGTTCAGAACAAGTGTGAATAATCTCGCTATTATGTAGCACTTGCACAAAACATCGTAAAGAGCATTAGGCGAAGCTAACTAACCTACCCAACCCCGATAAATATTGAATATAAAATTCTCTTTGCGCAACTGATACATAATACAGAATAATCTCTTAACAAGGGAAAAGAAAAGGCTTGTGATGACATTTTTTATAAAATCGTCGATCTGTCAATCGTTTTTTGAAAAAAATAATTTGTGATCAAGATCCCATTCTGAAAAATTGACTTTTTTGTGAAAAATTCAAATCGCATATAATTCCCACCGAACTGTGTAAAATCAAGAGGAACAGTATGAAAACATTAAGTGAATTTATTGTAGAACGCCAAGCGGAATACCCTAATGCAAAGGGGGAATTGAGCGGTATTTTGTCATCCATTCGTTTATTGGCGAAAATTATTCACCGTGATATAAACAAAGCAGGCTTAACAAACATTTTAGGGCAATCCGGTGTAGAGAACGTACAAGGTGAAAGCCAAATGAAACTGGATCTTTTTGCTCATAACACGATGAAAGCGGCATTGATGGCCCGTGAAGAAGTGGCAGGTTTTGCCTCGGAGGAAGAAGAAAGTTTCATCGCATTTGATACCGAACGGGGACGTAATGCAAAATATGTAATTCTCACAGATCCGCTTGACGGTTCGTCCAATATTGATGTAAATGTTTCCGTGGGAACGATTTTCTCCATCTATCGCCGTATATCTCCTATCGGCACGCCGGTAACCTTAGAAGATTTTCTCCAGCCGGGAAACAAACAGGTCGCTGCCGGCTATATTGTGTACGGTTCATCAACGATGTTAGTTTACACCACTGGGCACGGCGTGAATGGTTTTACTTACGATCCGTCCATTGGCACTTTTTGCCTATCTCATGAAAATATGCAAATGCCGAAAAACGGTCGTATTTATTCTATCAATGAAGGGCAATACCTCAAATTTCCACAGGGTGTGAAAAAATATATCAAATACTGCCAGGAAGAAGATAAATCGACACAACGCCCTTATGTATCCCGTTACATCGGCTCCCTTGTGGCTGATTTTCACCGTAATTTATTAAAAGGCGGGATCTATATTTATCCAAGTGCAACCACTTATCCGGAAGGGAAATTGCGCTTACTTTATGAAGGAAATCCAATCGCATTCTTAGCAGAACAAGCCGGCGGTTTGGCAACTAACGGCTATCGCAGAATTTTAGACATAGAACCGAAAGAGTTACACGAACGCGTACCCTTATTTGTCGGCTCTGAAGAAATGGTGAAAAAAGCGCAAAAAATGATGGAAGAATTTAAAGAGGGCTAATCATCTAAAAAAAGTGCGGTCAATTTCTTTGATGTTTTAAAACACATTTAAAATTGACCGCACTTTTTATATATTGAAAATCAATGGTATTTGTATCAGAAACCGTAGGGTGGGCAAATTTTTTGCCCACCGTTTCAACCTCGATATTTTCGGTGGGCAAGCAAATTTCTCCCCCCTACCAAATAAATATTAGATTGTTGTGCGACAGATGGAATCAATCCCGCTTTCTGCTCAGTAACCACCAAATAATGGCAATAAATAATAAACTTGGTATCAATGCGCCAAACATTGCCGGCATATTATAAACAACGCTCAGTTGTCCGAAAATTTCGTTCACCACATAAAACAAGAAACCGAAACAAATTCCCGTTACGATCCTCGCCCCTGCGGTAACACTTCGTAAAGACCCGAAAATAAAGGAAAGTGCCAGCATCATCATCACTCCAACTGAAATCGGTTGGAAAATTTTACGCCAAAAAGTGAGTTCAAAACGTCTTGCATCTTGTCCCGTTTCTTTCAAAAACGCGATATATTCATACAATCCGCTAACCGACAGTGATGTCGGGCGCAATGAAACCGCGCCCAATTTATCCGGTGTTAAATTCGTTTCCCATCGTTCGGATAATCGATTCGTATTAGAAATTTGCTCTTGCCCGATAACTGAATGACTGACTTGGCGTAGCTCCCATTTACCTTCTTCCGGTAAATAAGTTCCTTGGTTGGCGTGTTTTAAACCGATAAGACTTCGATTGTCATCAAAGCTGTAAATATATACGTCATTCAGCTTCGCCTCTTCCGAAACTCTGCGCACAAAAACAAAATTCTGACCATCTTTTGCCCAAACACCGTTTTTTACGGAAAGCATTGAACCGCCGGAAATTGCACGTGTACGCATATCTCTGGCAAATTGCTCTGTTTGCGGAATTCCCCACTCTCCAATAACCATGGTTAAAATAACCAACGGTAATGCCGTTTTCATTACCGCCAAACCGATTTTAAAACGGGAAAATCCGGCAGATTGCATTACCACCAATTCACTACGGCTAGCAAGCCCGCCAAGCGCAATTAATGCCCCAAGTAATGCAGCCATCGGGAAAAAAGTTTCGACATCTTTCGGCATCGTTAAAAATGTGTAGGCAACCGCTTGTAACACATCATAAGAGCCTTTTCCTACACTTCTAAATTGCTCTACAAATTTAATAATTGCCGATAAACCGACAAGCGTTAATAAGGTTGCAAAAATCGCCCCTAAAATGCTTTTACCAATATAACGGTCTAAGGTATTCATCATCATTTGGCTTACCTTTTTCGGCTAAAAAAACTACGGAGTTTATACATCGGCGCACTATCCCACCCATTCAGAATAATACCGAGCAATAAGAAGGCGATATTGACGATTGGCATAAAAATCGCCGCATCTAATTTTCCGGCTGAACCGGCGGATTTAAATGAACTCTGTAATAAGAAATAGATAAGATAAAGCAACAATGCGGGTAAAATTTTCGCAAAACGACCTTGACGGGGATTGACGCGACTAAGCGGCACGGCAATTAATGCCATCAATGGCACGGCCAAAACCAAAGAGATACGCCACTGTAATTCGGCTTTGGCTGCCGGACTATTTTGCTTCATCAATTTATCTGATGAAAGTGTTGCCGCTTCATCGGATTTACTATCGGTGGATTGATAACCTAAATAGGCTTGGTAGTCATCAAAATGTGTAATACGTAAATCAGGCAATGCCGCCGTGCCTTCAACTCGCTGTACATTTTGTAAATTCAATACTTGATCACCATTTGGCAATGCTTTCAATTCACCGTTTTCTGCCGTCACTACAGAGGGTTTGGATTGTCCCTTAGGCGTGGTTTGGAATAAATAAACATCATTAATTTGACTGCCTTTGATACGATCAATAAACAAAACAAAATCATTGTTACCGGTGGACATAAACTGCCCGGAAGAAAGGGCTCCCATGGTTGGATTTGCCTTAGCCTCTTCTACAATCGTGCTTTGCTTTTGAATCGCCCAAGGGGAAAGCCATAAGGCGTTATAAGCGGCAAGCCCCGCGGTGAATAACGATAATAATAACGCAACCCGCACTAAGATTCGTTGCCCTACACCGCAAGCACGCATTACGGTAATTTCACTTTCCGCATATAAACGCCCGAAAGTAAGTAAAATCGCAATAAACAAGCACAATGGCAACATCAACTGCGCCATCGCCGGCATACCTAAACCCAACAAAGAAAAAACTAAGTCCGCCGGTACTTTACCATTTGCCGCCGATCCCAACACACGCACAAGTTGCTGAGAAAAAAAGATCACCAGCAAAATGAACAAAATCGCCACTTGGCTTTTGAATACTTCTTTTGTTAAATATCGAGTTAAAATCATCTTATTACGTTATTATTCATCATTATAGTGAATCGGGAAAAAATGCGAATGAACGCCCAATAACCCTAGATAAAACCGGTCGCATATGATACCTTATTTTCGCTAAATTAAACAGACAAAATAAGGAAATCAAATGAAATATCAAGCAAAACCGACCGCACTTTCTCAAGCTGTAGAATGTATCTTAATCGGTGTGTATGAGAACAACGAATTTTCAAAAAGTTTCAGTGAAATCGACCACGCCACACAGGGCTATCTGAATCAATTAATCAAATCAGGCGAACTTACCGGTAAATTAGGGCAAACCCTTTTACTGCGCGATCTTAACGGCATTGCAGCAAAACGTGTACTTATCGTTGGCTGCGGACAAAAGGGAGAACTGACAGAACGCCAATATAAACAACTCATTCAAAACACCCTAAAGGCATTAAAAGAAGCAAATATACAGGAAGCCGTTTCCTATTTAACAGAAATTGAACTTAAAAATCGCGATCTCTACTGGAATGTACGTTTTGCCATTGAAACTATCGAACATACCAATTACCAATTCGATCAATTCAAATCTAAAAAAGCAGAAGCACCAAATTTAAAAAGCATTACATTCAACACCGATTGCACACAGGCAGAACTTGCGATTACTCATGCACAAGCAATTGCCGCCGGTGTGAAAGCGGCACGTGATATCGCCAATATGCCGCCGAATGTGTGCAACCCTGCTTATCTTGCGGAACAAGCAAAAAATTTAGCGGAAAAATCAACCGCACTTTCACTTGATGTAATTGATGAAAAAAGAATGGCGGAACTCGGTATGAACGCCTATTTAGCCGTTTCTCGCGGTTCCGCAAACCCTGCTTATATGTCTGTTCTTCACTTTAACAATGCACCCGATAAAAACGCTAAACCTATCGTCCTTGTCGGCAAAGGTTTAACCTTTGATGCAGGCGGCATCTCTTTAAAACCTGCCGCCGAGATGGATGAAATGAAATACGATATGGGCGGCGCAGCTTCCGTATTCGGCACAATGCAAGCCATTACAGAATTAAATTTACCGCTCAACGTCATCGCAGTTCTTGCCGGCTGTGAAAACTTACCGGACGGCAACGCCTACCGCCCCGGCGATATTCTCACCACAATGAACGGCTTAACCGTAGAAGTGCTAAATACAGACGCCGAAGGTCGCCTTGTGCTTTGCGATGCCCTCACCTATGTAGAACGTTTCGAACCGGAATTGGTCATTGATGTGGCCACCTTAACCGGTGCTTGTGTCGTGGCATTAGGTCAACATAACAGCGGATTAATCTCCGAAGATGAAAATCTGGCAAATGATTTACTCAATGCCGCACAACAAACTAATGACAAAGCATGGCGTTTACCATTGAGCGAAGAATACCAAGAACAGCTCAAATCTCCATTTGCAGATCTCGCCAATATCGGCGGACGTTGGGGAGGCGCAAGCACCGCCGGCGCATTTTTGTCTAACTTCACAAAAAAATATCGTTGGGCGCATTTGGATATCGCAGGCACCGCCTGGCTTCAAGGCGCAAATAAAGGTGCAACCGGTCGTCCGGTTTCTTTATTGACGCAATTTTTGATTAATCAAATAAAATAAAATCTAACAAGAATAACCGGTATTATGCATCAGTTGCACAAAGAGAATTTTATCTCCAATATTTATCGGGGGTAGGGTGCGTTAGCTTTGCGTAACGCACCGTTTTATCATTAAACCCTCAATTGGTGCGTTACGGCTTCGCCTAACGCCACCCTACGGTGATTTGTGCAAATGCTACATATACCGAGAATAACCGCACTTTTTCTATATCATCAAAGTGCGGTTACGTAATTTATTATATTTGTCTAAACGATCTAATAAATCCGTATTTTTGACAGCAATTATAAAGCGATAATTTCATCTGCTAATTGATGAATAAATCCTTGATGATGAGATGAAATAAGCATTGGTAAGTTTAATTCACGCAAAAGTGCGGTCAATTTTTCGATATTTTTGTGATCAAGTCCATTTGTTGGTTCGTCTAATAATAAAATTTGGGGTTGCATAGCCAATACGCCGGCGAGGGCGGTAAAATTTTTCTCGCCACCGGAAAGCGTATGTATCGTTCGATCTTTTAGATGTAAAATACCAAGTCGCTCCAACTGCTGTTCCCCTATCCTATAGGCTTGTTCGCGAGATAAATTTTGGTTTAGCGGGCCAAAAGCCACATCGTCCAATACGGTTGGTCCAAAAAGTTGATCATCTGCATTCTGGAAACAAATACCGATATTGCCTCCTCGGAACGGTGCAAAATCTTTTTCACTGCGACAGGTTTTGCCGAATAATCGGATCTCCCCTTTTGAAATCGGTATAAAACCAAGCAATGCCAGCAACAATGTTGTTTTGCCGGCACCAATTTCACCTTGCACAAAAATTCGTTTTTTCTCTTCAAGACAAAAAGTCAAATTTTGAATTATCGCCTTGCCGCTGCGTTCGATATAAAGTTCTTTAACCGTCAACATTCGATTTTTCCTTCTTTTTTCCAAATTGAAAACCACGGCATTTCAATACAATTTGTGCTACTTCAGCTTTCAATAATGCATGAAGTAAGAGTAACGCCACATTTTGAGCCGTTACATAAAGCGTTCGGCGATTGAACCCGGCACGGAATCCGCGAGCACGCATTGCGATATCCATTTTTTTGCGAACTTCACCAAGTAATGCAATATAGCGAACTGTCAGCACGAATAATTGCACCAATTTTTCCGGCAAAGGCAACTTTCCAAGCGCTTGTAATAGCACCACATCGTTGATATTCCATAAAAAAAACCATAGGGAAAATAATAAAAGATGCATTCGCAAACTCAGTATTTTTGCCAACTGAATCCCTTGAAAATTCAATTCAACGCCAAGTTCACCTATTCGCCAGCTTAATGTCGCCCATATCAGAGTGATAAAAATCAGCAAGGCAAACCAAGGTTTAAGATAGCTGAAAAAAGACTTTGAATGACAACCCAGCATTATAAAAAAAGCGCTCATCACACCGATATTTAGCATGATGAGCCAAGATAAATCGTGCAAACCGCTAATCATCAATCCCCAAATAAAGAGATAAATCAATCTAAAGTGCGGTTGAAAAAAACGGTGAATTTTCATAATGTGAATGAGGCGCGGTTTAAAGCCTGAGGATACATTTTAGCGAGTAATGAGAGTACGCCCACACTGATAATGCCATCTAAAATAAATACCGGTAAGTGAGAAACGAACAACAGCCAAACAAGATCTATGTAGCTTTTTCCGCCATCCAGCACTAATGCCAAAGCAGCCAGTGCCCCAGCGCCACCAACGCCGACTATACCTACGCCAATTCCTGTGAATAATCGGTTTTTTAATGTCATTTGAGGTTTCAAACGTGAACGGAAAAGGTAATGTGCGATCAATGCCGGTATTGCCATAATGCAAAGGTTCACACCTAGCACGGCAAAGCCGCCAAAAGAGAAAAATAAAATTTGCAATAATAACGCGATAAGAAAAGCGGGGAAAACCGTCCAACCAAGAAATAATCCCGCCATTCCGTTTAAAATTAAATGTACACTGCCGATACCTATCGGGATATGAATTGTTCCCGCTACAAAAAAGGCGGCGGCAAACAAGGCGGTAAGAGGCAAACGTTCCGCCTCTAAACGGCGTAATCCCAGAACAACTCCCAATGTGGCAATAGTAACTCCCGCTAATAAAATCGGGGGATGTAATACACCTTCAGATAAATGCATTATGCACATCCTTGTTTGATTTTACGCGCATTCCACCACGCAAGAAGTCCTGCAATACCGGCAATATAGCCGATTCCTCCGAGAATATCGTGAAGATAAATTTTATCTTTTAAATGAGCTATATCTTCACGCAATAGCGTTAAATCGGCACCATTATTGTTTGAAGGGATAACACGATCCGCAACCACCGCGACACGGTGTCCCTCTTCGCCTTCCACCACCACCTTTAGTGCCGTATTCGCTACATCAGGAACAGCAATATTAAAAGCACCTTTGCCATCTGTTTTAGCATTTAAAATCGGCTCATTGGCTCCGGAACGAAATACTTCTAAATAAGTTTCCGCAGCCGCCGTCATATCCGAATAATAAGCCTTTCCCGAAAGGGTTTGCCCGTCATATTGGGCAAACACATAAAGCGCATGAGCGTAGGCATTCGGAAAGTACAATACCGTTAAAAGTGCGGTGAAAAATGACAAAATTCTCATTTCTCTCTCCAATTATTCCGCATCAAAAGTCAGCATATATTCGATAGAACGACGATCATAGTCCGGGTTATCCGTAATCTTCTCGGCAAACTCCGCCCAAACTTTGTTATATCCTTTGCTTGGTGTAAATTCCGCAATACCTTTTTCATTGGTTAAATTAAAGGGCGCATCTTCGCCAACCCCCACCTTAATACCTTGCACCGGTTTTCCGTTATGCAACACTAAAATTGAAAGCGGCTTACCGGCTTGCGCTTTGGTTTGCGGAATTAACTCGTAGGTAACATTATGCGCTTTGAAGGCTTGTTCATTCCATTTTAAGATGGCTTTACCAAGTTTCATCGGGTTAGTGCTGAATTCTGCGCCAGGTTCTTCACGTTTTGTTTTTTCCACATATTTCCCACTTGGCAATTTTGACCACACGCCGTTATTGAACTGAATAAACACGATGTCGGATTTCGGCGTTAAATAGGCTTCACCATTTTTAAATTCATAATCAAGTGCGGTCAATTTACCCTGAGGATTTAAGATTTGAATAGACTGAATTTTATGTTTTGGGTAGGTTTCGGTTTCTAAATGACCAAATTTCATTACATATTCACCTTGTGACGAAATAGGCTCAAGCCACACATTGTGAGCATTTGCAGAAAAAGCCAAAAGTGCGGTCAATCCCAGCGTCATTTTTTTTAATTCCATTTTTTTCTCCTTACTGTGAAATTTTTACCTATGATAAAATATGAAGTAACTTCACAGTCAAGCAAATTTTTAGGAAAATGATGAAAATAGGTCAACTTGCCAAAGCATTAAATTGCACCGTAGAAACCATTAGATTCTATGAAAAACAAGGTTTACTCCCTCCCCCGCAACGCACAAACGGTAATTTTCGGAAATATAATACCGAACACATACAACGCCTTTCCTTTATTTGTAATTGTCGCAGTTTGGATTTATCGCTAAAGGAAATTAAAACACTCATTTCATTGGAAAATCAAAGTGAACAACGTTCTGAAGAAATGAATAAATTACTTGATCAACATATTAAAGATATTGCGAAACGCATTCACGAATTGGCACACCTGAGGATGAAATTAATCGAATTAAGGGAGAAAACCGCTACAACCGATGAAGATCCTATGAAATTATTATTACAACATAGCGGAGTAAGATTTGTTCGATTGTAGCATTAGATAAAAAAGCCGCACTTCGATCTTCTCCAAAGTGCGGTTATTTTTTACGATGTTTTTAAAGTGCTTTTAAAATGTCTTCAACACGATCTTTTGCATCACCAAAGAGCATTTGTGTATTCTCTTTGAAGAATAATGGATTTTGCACACCGGCGTATCCTACTGCCATTGAGCGTTTAAATACGATCACGTTTTGTGCTTTCCAAACTTCCAATACCGGCATTCCGGCAATCGGGCTGTTCGGATCTTCCATTGCAGCAGGGTTGACAGTGTCATTCGCACCGATCACCAATACTACATCGGTATCTGCGAAATCATCGTTGATTTCATCCATTTCAAGCACTACGTCATAAGGCACTTTCGCTTCCGCTAAAAGGACATTCATATGTCCCGGTAAACGCCCTGCAACCGGGTGAATACCAAAGCGTACGTTTACGCCGCGTTCACGTAATTTCGCGGTAATATCCGCAACCGGATATTGCGCTTGCGCTACCGCCATACCATATCCCGGGGTGATGATAACGGAACTTGCATTTTTCAATAATTCCGCCACTTCTTCGGCTGTGGTCTCACGGTGTTCACCTTGTTCTTCATCTGAAGACACTTGAACATCATTACCAAAGCCACCGGCAATTACACTGATAAATGAACGATTCATCGCTTTACACATAATGTAAGAAAGGATTGCGCCGGAAGAACCGACAAGTGCACCGGTTACAATGAGTAAATCATTGTTCAACATAAAGCCTGCCGCCGCCGCAGCCCAACCGGAATAAGAGTTAAGCATAGAAACCACGACCGGCATATCCGCACCACCGATAGAAGCAACCAAGTGCCAACCGAATGCTAACGCAATCACAGTCATTAATAATACAGGGAAAATGCTTTCCGGATTTCTTAAGAATGCGATCATAAGCAATACGGACACCACAATGGCGGCTAAATTTAATTTATGACGATGCGGCAACATTAACGCTTTAGAGTTAATTTTGCCACTTAATTTGCCGAATGCCACGACAGAACCGGTGAAAGTTACCGCCCCGATAAAGATACCAAGGAATACTTCCACGTTGTGAATGTTACTTAATACCGCTTGTTCTGCGATAAATGCCGCTTGTGCTGCGGCATCTAAGTTCTCAGGTACCGCCGCTTCATTGTGCAGACCATAGCTATTAAAACCAACCAATACGGCAGCTAAACCAACAAAACTATGCAAAATGGCGACAAGCTCCGGCATTTCTGTCATTTCAACTTTTAATGCGCGTTGAACACCGATAACACCACCAATAATCATCGCAATGATGATCCAAAACGTCCCTTCGGAATGAGGCCCAAAAATCGTTGCAACCAACGCAATTGTCATACCGACAATACCGAACCAACAACCTGCTTTTGCGGTTTCATGTTTAGAAAGCCCCGCTAAGCTCATAATGAAAAGTAATGCTGCTAAAATATACGCAGCCTGTACTAAACCTTCAGACATTGCGATCTCCTTAACCTTTTCTAAACATTGCTAACATACGTTGTGTCACGCGGAAACCGCCGAAAATATTGATACTCGCAACTAAAATTGCAACGAAAGCAAGCAGATCAATAAAGAGGTTTCCTGTCAGCTTGCGAATTTGCAATAGCGCCCCTACGATAATAATTCCAGAAATTGCATTAGTTACTGCCATTAATGGTGTATGTAACGCATGACTTACGTTCCAAACCACGTAATATCCCACCACACAAGCTAATACGAACACCGTAAAGTGCGATAAGAATACGGCAGGTGCGACAGAAGCAAGCCATAGAAAAAGCGCGCTTACTCCAGCCATCACACCATATTTCACACGAGGATCTAACGGCTTCGATTCTTTTTTCTCGCCAGTCTGCGCTGTCATTTTTGATTCTTGTTTTGGTTGAGCAGAGACTTGAATTTGTGCCGGCGGAATCTCTTCCCCATCACGAACCACAGTTACGCCACGTAGCACAACATCATCAAAATCGATATTAATGTTGCCGTCTTTCTCTTTACACAAAAGTTTCAACAAATTCACCAAGTTTGTGCCGTAGAGTTGAGAAGATTGCGTTGGTAAACGACTTGGGAAATCCGTATAACCAATAACTTTTACTTGATTTTCTGTTGTTACTACGGTACCTGCTTGCGTGTATTCACAGTTACCGCCCGTTGCCGCCGCTAAATCGACAATTACGGAGCCCGGCTTCATCGAATCTACCATTTCTTTGGTAATTAAGCGTGGTGCAGGTTTGCCCGGAATTGCAGCGGTGGTGATGATAATATCCACTTCTTTTGCTTGTTCTGCGTAAAGCTCCATCGCTCGGCGATTAAATTCTTCCGACATCACTTTCGCATAACCGTCTCCACTTCCCCCTTCTTCTTTGAAATCAATTTCTAAGAAGCTGGCCCCCATACTTTGCACTTGCTCTTTTACTTCAGGACGTGAATCAAATGCACGCACAATCGCACCTAGACTATTTGCCGCACCGATTGCCGCTAAACCTGCCACACCCGCACCAATAATCAATACTTTTGCCGGAGGCACTTTACCAGCCGCAGTAATTTGACCGGTGAAGAAACTGCCAAATTCATGTGCAGCTTCAATCACAGCACGATAACCGGAAATATTCGCCATTGAACTTAATGCATCTAAAGCTTGTGCACGTGAAATACGTGGCACGGCATCCATCGCAAGAACATTAATTTTCTTTGCCGTGAGTTTTTGCATTAATTCCGGATTTTGCGCGCGCCAAATAAAGCTTACGAGGGTTGCCCCTTCTTTCATTTGGATAATTTCCTCATCTGTAGGCGGATTTACTTTAAAAATAATATCCGATTTCCAGATGTCATCTGCCGAACCGACTTTCGCGCCTGCATCTAAAAATGCCTGATCCTCAAAACTTGCTTTAAAGCCCGCATCGTGTTCCACGATCACGTCAAAGCCCAATTTCAGGATCTGCTGAACCGTTTTCGGCGTTGCCGCCACACGGCTTTCATTATCAAGCAGTTCTCTTGGTATACCAATTAACATACTGTTTACCTCTGTTTGATGGTTGGGTTAATGATTGTGTTGAACGAATATACATCCATTCTTTCTGTAAATGACAAAAGCCAAACAGCGTTAAATGTATCATTGTTCCAATAAAACTTGGTAGCGTTTTTTAACTGTTTTTATAAGATATTGTGATAGGGATCACAAAATGAAATGAGGAAAGAAAGGTAATTTATTACCGAAATAAAAATAAGCGAATAATAAATCAGACACCAAGTACGGTATTCCTATGTTCGTTTAAAATAATGACTTATGTAATTTCTACCTAATACCGTCTAAATCATAAAAAAACGGTGGAAAAATCCACCGCTCTTTTACTTAAACTTATAGACTACTCAACAATTAAAGTACGACATACATTAGTGTGTTTAATTGACTCATCACCTTGAGTTAATAGCACTAAGTCACCTGAATTTAGGTAACCTTTTTCTTTTAACAACGCAATTGCCGCTTGAGCACCGTTCGCACTACGAGATTCAACATCACTGAACACCGGCGTTACGCCACGATATAAAGAGCAAAGGTTCAATGTCTCTTGATTACGGGATAAAGCAAAGATCGGTAAACCCGAACTAATACGGGACATTAACAATGCCGTACGGCCGGTATGAGTTAACGCAACGATTGCAGCAATACCTTTCATATGGTTTGCAGAATACATTGCAGACATTGCAACGGCTTCTTCAATATCAGTAAATTCTTTATCCATACGGTGACGGGATACATTCACGCTAGGCATTTTTTCCGCCCCTAAACATACACGCGCCATTGCCGCAACCGTTTCAGCAGGATATTGACCCGCGGCAGTCTCCGCAGAAAGCATTACCGCATCAGTACCGTCTAATACCGCATTCGCAACGTCCATGACTTCCGCACGGGTTGGCATCGGATTACTAATCATTGATTCCATCATTTGAGTCGCCGTGATTACTGCGCGGTTTAATTGGCGTGAACGACGAATTAATTTTTTCTGAACACCAACCAATTCAGGATCACCGATTTCAACCCCTAAATCACCACGAGCAACCATAATGACATCAGATGCCAAGATAATATCATCCATTGATTCGTCATCAACAACGGTTTCCGCTCGCTCAACTTTTGCGACGATTTTTGCATTTAAGCCTGCTTGCTGCGCCAATTCACGCGCATAGTTCAAGTCTGCACTTGAACGAGGGAAAGAGACGGCTAAGAAATCAACACCGATACGTGCAGCAGTAATGATATCCGCTTTATCTTTTTCGGTTAGCGCATCAGCGGATAAACCACCGCCTAATTTATTAATACCTTTATTATTTGATAATGGACCGCCAACCGTCACTTCGGTGAAGACTTTTGCACCTTCGGTAGATAACACTTTTAATTGAACACGACCATCATCTAATAAAAGAATATCACCCGGAACAACATCTTGCGGAAGGGTCTTATAATCTAAACCGACGGCTTCTTGATTGCCCTCACCTTTTGGCAATTCCGCATCAAGAGTAAATTTATCTCCGACATTTAAGAAAATTTTGCCATCTTTAAAAGTAGATACACGAATTTTAGGACCTTGTAAATCGCCTAAGATCGCTACGGTTTTACCTAATTTCTTTGCGATAGAACGAACACGTTCGGCACGCTCAATATGATCTTCTGGCGTACCGTGAGAGAAATTCATACGCACAACGTTTGCACCCGCCGCAATAATTTTTTCAAGATTGTTATCGCGATCAGTCGCAGGCCCCATAGTACATACAATCTTCGTTCTTCTTAGTCTTCTAGACATTAATTCTGCTCCGTCAATATTTATATTTTAAATAAATTCACCCAAATACCTCGGGTGAAGCCAATCGGCGCGCATTATACGCTGAAAAAAAGCCAAAATCAAAAAGAGTTATAAACTTCCAGCCGAGTAATTTTGGTTAATTTTTTATCGTTCGTAACAAACATCAGAGAAAATCACTTGTCTTTATACAAAAAACTGTTTATTATCCGCTGCGTTTGACGCGACTATAGCTCAGTTGGTTAGAGCACCACCTTGACATGGTGGGGGTCACTGGTTCGAGTCCAGCTAGTCGCACCATATTTTTAATATCTCTGTTCAACGAATGAGATTTTTCTTATCAACAAAAAGTGCGGTCAAAATTTTTAGTGTTCTGAGCGCACTTTTACTTTTCAATAAATACTTATTTGTTTCTCATACTTTCTTGAATACGTTCAGGAATTCTTAGCCCGACTAAGCTCACTAGCAATAGCGTCCAAAATAATGTGACATAGACCAAAGATGAGCCTAAACCGACACGTTCACTTAATGCGGCTGCAATAACCGGAGCAATACCACCACCAATAGCAGCAAAGTTATAAATGAAACCAATACCGGTACTTCTCATTTCTGTTGGAAAAAATTTAGCCATATATTTCGGAACTAAACCGGCGATCCCCAAGTTTGTTGCAAGTAAGAAAAATAATAATATCCCGAGGATAAATTCATTATTTTTCGGTAAATAGAATACAGGGAAAAGGAAACAAAGTGAGAGCAATAAACTATAAACAAACGTTTTCTTTTCACCTAGCTTATCTCCTACAAATCCGGCAATTAGCGTGCCTACAAGAATGCCGAATCCGGCCCAAAACATTAATGATTTTACATTTTCAGCATAGCCATTTTCTTTTAAATAAAGTGGCAATAATCCTATTACGGGCCAATTTACCGAAAAAATTGAATAACAAATGAAAAATACAATAAGTGTTATTGGTAATTGTTTCCTAGAAAATAACTGAGCCAATGGTACTTTTTTCACTTTTCCTTCAGCTTTTGCTACCGCCCATTCCTCACTTTCCGGAGCGTGGCGGCGTATATATAGCACAAGTATAACCGGAGCCAACCCAACAAAAAATGCGATCCGCCAACCATAAGAAGCCGCAATCCAAGGAATGATTTGAGAAGCTAAAATATTCCCAATAGAAAAACCGCTGACTAAAAATGCACTGGCTTTAGTGCGTAAATGTTGCGGCCAACTTTCAATAGCGTAAGAGGAAGAACAGGCATATTCCCCCGCCATCCCCATACCAACAATCATACGAAATATGAAAAGCCAAATATAACTCGTGGATAAGCCACATAAAAATGTCCCGACCGAATAAACTAAAATCGAAACAATCATAGCTAAACGACGACCATATTTATCCGCAAAACTACCAAAAATTGCTCCGCCTAACGGACGAGCAACAAAAGCAGCCAATAATAATGTTGAAGTTTCTGTTGTACTCATGGAAAATTCTTTCTGAATATCCAAAAGCACATAAGTGATCAACATATAATCAAATCCGTCGAAAACATACCCTAACCATGCAGCAAATAATGCTTTTTTTTGGATAGGACTTACTTCTTTGTACCATGGTAATGTTTTTGCCATAGTAGCCTCCTTTAATACGAGTAAAATTTGTGGAAGAGATCACAGAATTTAAAATTACTACAACTTTCTGCTTGCATAAACAAAGATAAGACGTATGATGTCTTATGTCAATGAGATGAATTAAAGAAGAATGAGAGCCAGATCACAAATTTGAAAGAAAGTATCTAAGCTAATGAGAACAATAAAAAATGAAAGCAAATAAAAAAGAAGCCAGCCTTGAACTTCAAGACAAAATTAAGGCATTAATCATTAAACGAAATTTAAAATCCGGCGATCTAATGCCAACAGAAAATGAATTGATCGAATTACTTGATGTGAGTCGTTCCAGCTTACGAGAGGCCATTAAATCTCTTGAAGCCTTGCATATTGTAGATATTAAACATGGTGTGGGAACCTTTGTCAGTAAATCATCACTGATTCCAATGATTCGTGGACTGAGTTTTCATACCCAACTTAATTTACGTTCGGATTTGAACCAACTCATCAATATTTTAGATATTCGAGAAATTTTGGAATACGGTTTTACACCAATGGTTCTTGCCAAAATAACAAATGAAAAAGTGACCGCACTTCAAAAATACATAACCAATATGGAAAAAAATGCAAAGAATCAAAAATTCTCACCAAAAGATGAATACCGCTTGCATCTGGAACTTTATGAACCGCTTAATAATCCTCTGCTACTGCAGTATTTAGATGCATTTTGGCAAATTTATCACGAAGTGGAAAAAGATTTACCGGAAATACAGCTTTCCGCCCAACAAATGGCAATGTTACACAAAGAATTAATAGATGCAGTGGAAGCTCGCAATCTTGTACGAATGCAACGAGCCATTTTGCACTATTTCAAAGGAATTAGACAACGTTTATCACAAGGAGAGGAAAATGAGTAAGACTCTTAATGTCGCATTAATCGGCTGTGGTTTTTTTGGTTCGCAACTTGCTTCTGCATTCTATAAAGCTGGTGCAAATTTAATTGCGGTGACGGATATCAACCCCACTCTTGCAGATAAATTAGCCCAACAATATCAAAGTTGTGTTTTTCCTAGCACAGAAGAATTGCTGGATAAAAGTAAGCCGGATCTCGTTATTATCGCTACACCTAATTATGCGCACTACTCACCGGCTGTTCTTGCTCTTAATGCAGGTTGTGATATTTTTATCGAAACACCTTTTACTTTAAGCACTGCTCATTGCCAACATTTAATTAATTTAGCAAAAGAACAACATCGCCAAATATTTATCGGCTATTTAGAACGTACTCTTCCCGGTTTATTACGGGTTAAACAAATATTAGATAATCGTCTACTTGGTCAAATCACAGTTGTACGAGCTGTACGCCAACGCTGGATTGAAAATTTAAGTAATAAAGAATGGTGGAAACTTGATACTAATTTAACCGGAGGTGAACTTTTCCATTTAATTCACGAATTAGATTTATTATGTTGGTTAGTGGGAAATATACAATCTGTTTATGCTCAATCTACTAATATAGCCCACAAAGATACACCTGATAGCCATGATGTTATTCAGCTACTCTTTCACTTTAAAAACGGTGCTTTAGGCTCTTTAGAAATGGGAACAGCTTATCGCCAACACCAGTGGGAGATACAAATTCACGGTGAAAAAGGGATGATCGACATAAACTTTTTTACCTCCAGCGTCACTTTCACTTATGCAGACGGAAAAACCGAACATTATGATTTATATGAAGAATTTGAAGCTGATTTATCCTTGCGAGATAGTTCAAAAGGTATACAGCAATACAACCAACCCCATACACTTTGCCCGCTTTGGTTAAGTCGAGCCGCAGAAATTGAAGCACTTGATGTAGTGAAACATTTACGTAATGAAACGACTTCCCCCTTAAGCCAATGTATTGGTGACTCAATTCAAATCGCAGAAGCAGCAAAGTATTCAATGATTGTTAAAGAACGAATTACCCTCAAAAATTAACTCAAATAAGGAGTCTAATATGATTAATTACGGTGTTGTAGGAGTAGGTTATTTCGGAGCAGAACTTGCACGTTTTATGAATGAACAGGAAGATGCCCGTATTTCCCTGGTATATGATCCGGAAAATGGCAACGCAATTGCAGAAGAATTGCAATGCGAAGCAGTCTGTTCATTAGAAGAACTAGTTACATCCTCTAAAGTTGATTGCGTAATTGTCGCTACACCAAATTATTTACACAAGGAACCGGTTTTATTAGCGGCAAAAAATAAAAAACACGTTTTCTGCGAAAAACCAATCGCATTAAATTATCAAGATTGCGATGAAATGGTTCGTGCTTGTGAAGAAAACGGAGTGAAATTCATGGCAGGTCACGTAATGAATTTCTTTAATGGTGTTCATCATGCAAAAAAGCTAATTAATCAAGGCACTATTGGCAGAGTATTGTATTGTCATACCGCTCGCAATGGTTGGGAAGAAGAACAACCGACAATTTCTTGGAAAAAAATCCGTGAAAAATCAGGGGGACACTTATATCACCATATTCACGAACTAGACTGCGTTCAATTCCTGATGGGCGGTATGCCAAAAACGGTAACCATGGCGGCTGCTAATGTTGCACATAACGGTGAAAAATTTGGTGATGAAGACGATATGATTTTTGTCACAATGGAATACGAAGACAACCGTTTTGCAGTGCTTGAATGGGGCTCTGCATTCCGTTGGGGTGAACATTATGTATTAATCCAAGGAGAAAAAGGGGCAATTAAAATTGATATGTATAACACCAAAGGAACTTTACGTGTGGATGGAAAAGAAACTTATTTTCTTGTACACGAAAGTCAAGAAGAAGATGATGATCGCACCCGCATTTATAACAGTACTGAAATGGATGGGGCGATTCAATATGGCAAACCGGGCAAACGTACCCCAATGTGGTTAAGCTCAATTATGAAAAAAGAAATGAAATACCTAAACGATATTATGCATGGTATGCGCCCTACCGCAGAGTTTGAAAAGCTATTAACCGGTGAAGCCGCACGCGCAGCTATTGCAACGGCTGATGCTTGCACCCGCTCCCGTTATGAAAATCGTAAAGTTGCGTTATCCGAAATTATAGGTCAATCGTGAGAGCAAGTGCGGTCAATTTCTATCTACTTTCAAAACATTAGTGAAACTGACCGCACTTTTCTCTACTCATTCATAACAAACTTTTCTCTCAGCTGATGGAGCTGATCACGAATTGCGGCAGCTTTTTCAAATTCCAAGTCTTGCGCAAATTTGTACATTTGCTGTTCCAATTTTTTAACCTGATGTTGATATTCTTTTGCATTTTTCGGCGCATTGTAAAGTGCGGTCGGTTCGGCAATGATTTTACCGCGTGATCTACTTTTTCCTTTGGTTGTAACACCTTGTCCGATATCAAGCAATTCACCGACTTTTTTATTTAGTGCTTGTGGAACAATGCCTTGTTCCTCATTGTATTTCATTTGTTTTTCACGGCGGCGGTTGGTTTCTGTGATGGCTTTTTCCATTGATTTTGTGATGCTATCCGCATACAGAATCGCTTTTCCTTTCAAGTTTCGTGCCGCCCGGCCAATCGTTTGAATAAGCGAGCGTTCCGAACGTAAAAAACCTTCTTTGTCCGCATCAAGAATTGCCACTAATGACACTTCCGGAATGTCCAATCCTTCACGGAGTAAATTGATTCCGACCAGCACATCAAATTCTCCCAAACGTAAATCACGGATGATTTCCACACGTTCTACGGTGTCTATATCCGAGTGCAAATAACGCACGCGAATGCCGTGTTCATCTAAATAATCCGTAAGATCTTCCGCCATTTTTTTGGTTAGCGTAGTGACTAAAACCCGCTCATTTTTGTCCGCTCTTTGACGAGCTTCGGAAAGTAAATCATCCACCTGAATAGAAACCGGACGAATTTCAATTTCCGGATCGAGTAGGCCCGTCGGCCGCACGACTTGATCGATAATTTCATCACCGGATTTTTCCAATTCATAAGGTCCGGGCGTAGCGGATACATAAATCGTTTGCGGAGCAAGACGTTCAAATTCTTCAAAACGCAATGGACGATTATCCAATGCCGATGGCAGGCGGAAACCGTATTCCACTAAGGTTTCTTTACGTGAACGGTCACCACGATACATTCCCCCGATTTGGGGCACGGTAACATGAGACTCATCAATGATGAGGATCGCATCGGATGGCATATAGTCGAATAAAGTCGGGGGCGGTTCTCCCTCATTCCGACCTGAAAGATAACGCGAGTAGTTTTCAATGCCGGAGCAATAGCCAAGCTCATTCATCATTTCAATATCAAACATTGTGCGCTGGCTAATTCGTTGTTCTTCCAACAATTTATTTTCTTTAATGAAATATTCGCGGCGTTGTACCAGCTCCTCTTTGATTTTTTCAATTGCATCTAAAATGCGTTCGCGTGGTGTTACATAGTGCGTTTTCGGGTAAACCGTATAACGTGGAACTGTCCCTAATCCCTGTCCGGTAAGCGGATCAAATAAACTCAAACGCTCGATTTCATCATCAAATAACTCAATACGTATGGCGATATCGTCCGATTCAGCCGGGAAAATATCAATAATCTCACCACGCACACGGAATGTTCCGCGCTGAAAGGCTTGATCGTTGCGCGTATATTGTAATTCCGCCAGTTTTGCCAAAATTTGACGCTGATTAATAATTGCCCCTTGTTGCAAGTGCAACATCATTTTCAAATAACTATCGGGATCGCCCAAACCATAAATCGCGGAAACCGATGCGACTACGATCGTATCGCGGCGTTCCAAAAAAGATTTTGTTGCCGAGAGGCGCATTTGTTCGATTTGATCATTGATGGAAGCATCTTTTTCAATAAAAGTATCGCTACTCGGCACATAGGCTTCCGGCTGATAATAATCATAGTAAGAAACGAAATACTCTACTGCATTTTCAGGAAAAAACGCTTTCATTTCAGCATAAAGCTGTGCAGCAAGGGTTTTATTCGGGGCAAGCAACATTGCCGGGCGATTGAGTTTTGCAATCACATTAGCGATGGTAAATGTTTTTCCGGATCCCGTTACCCCGAGCAATGTTTGATGAGCCAAACCATCATCTAAATTTTCTGCGAGTTTTTCAATCGCTTGAGGTTGATCACCCGAAGGTTTGAAATCTGAGTGAAGAATAAAAGGTTTACTATTAATTTTTTCTGTCATAAAAAGTGCGGTTAAAATTTGATAAATTTTTGTCGGTGTTATTCTAGCATATTCCTCCCTTTGATTGAGGGAAAAAGATAAGTTTTACACAGTGTTAGCGCTGTCAAGAGAAAAAGTATAAAAAATCCGTAAAAAATTTTAATTTTTTTACTGGACTTTATCTAAGATATTGAAAAATAAAGAAATGCTATTTTGCAACCAATTTTTGCTCTGCCCCCTAAATCCCCAGTATTTATCAGTATTCTGTGATCTTAAGTGCTATTTAATCCACAAAGTTATCCACAGGCTTTGTGGATAGAAATTTGTGGAAAGAAAACATGGAAAACAAATCAGATAAATTTTTTTGAACTTTCTCGTATCATCCATTGACAAATGATATTCGGATCATTAGAATGCGCGACACGATTCCTTGTGATACAGAGTTATTCCTCCTTAGTTCAGTCGGTAGAACGGTGGACTGTTAATCCATATGTCGCTGGTTCAAGTCCAGCAGGAGGAGCCAATTTTCTTTTGGCTTAGTTTTCGTTTGTCTCCTTTGACGAATTCTAAATGACAAACCAAGAGAGTTTTGGGCCTATCCGGTGATAGGCTTCATTTTTTTAGCGAAAGAGTGCTGCACCGCCCGTTGCCGATAATGTTGTGCCGTACAATAAGCTAAGCGCAAAAAATATCATTATCGCCCCCGCTATACATTTCAATATTACATCACTTTTTTCCAACCAACTCGGTGATCGATACCATTGTGCTAATTTAATCGCATGTAAACGAATATATCGTACTAACAGTGCAAATGCCGATAACATCAAGCCCGTACCGAATGCCATTGCAAGTGTTGCCACCACGCCCCACCAATAAAGATCTAACATATAGGCAAAAAACAAAACGAAAATTGCCCCGGAGCAAGGGCGAATACCAATACTCAAAATCACTAATAATTTCGCTTTCCAATCATTCGCTTGCTGTAATTGTAAATCACTCGGTAAATGCTGATGCCCGCATGAACAAGAAGCTGTCGATTTTATCGGCAAAAAAACACGCGGATTTTTTACCGCACTTTGTTTTAACACTGAGAATTTTTGTACGGATTTAATCTGCAATCTATGCAACACCATATTTTTCTTACGCCAGTCTCTTATCCCCTGATAACCCCAACGCATTCCTAAAATTAATAAGAGCAAAAATGCCACACGTTCCAACCAAAGCTGACTCAATTGAAAATAATGTGATGAAAGGCGGAGTATCACGACAACAATCGTAGTGGCGGTAATAGCGACTATCCCCTGCATTAATGAAGATAAAAAAGTGAGTACCATACTGGTTTTCAATTGGCTTTGATGTGTTGAAAGATAACCGGCGATGATAAATTTGCCGTGTCCCGGTCCCAAAGCATGAATAACGCCATACAAAAAGCTCACGACAATGAGAGTAAAACCTGCCGTACCGGAATGCGCTTTGATTTGATGTAAATTTGCCGAAATAAACTGATTAAATACCCGTTGCCATTCCACGACTTTAACGAATAAATAAGGGAAGGCAACCGCAGCAATCAAAATTGTGGCGAACAAAATAATCCATTTTTTTATCATAATATTACTCACATTGAATTTGAATGGTTTGTGCAAACATCGTCCCCAGCGAATCATCTGTATCGCGCTGTGATTTATCTAATGAAGTAGCATAACGTCGCCATTTTTCATCAATATTCGGTTCAATCAGTTTTCCCTGACAATTTGCCGGCAACGCAGAAAAATCTACGGATTGCCGAACAGGTTCGGGATATAACATCGCTACATAATAGGTTTTATCATAAGTCATCAAGCTAAACTGATTAGCCGTCAATTTTTGCGGTGTCGCCAATAACACATCAAAATAATAATCTAAATAAGTGCCTTGTGCGCGCATACCGTAATTTTGCGGTGTCGCTTTATATTTAATCTTTTTATTATCTTTATCAAAGAAATAGCTGAAATAATGCTCCGCGACCACGTTTTTCATCACGTCATCCACTAAACGTTGTTTAGCCGTGGCATCACCTTCTGCCAGTACTAAGTCGTACAGCATTTCTGATGAACTTGCCTCATCCAACCGCCATTGCATACGAAATCCGGTCAGTTTCTCTTCATCCACCAATAGTTTAATCTTCATATCAATAAACGCATGGGGATGCGCCATTACCTGCGGTATCCAAGCCAGAAAAAGTAAGAAAAACTTTCTCAATGAATCCTCCTTTTTATTCATATTCGCTACAAAGTGGGGCATTCTACCACAATCAATTTCTTGATTTCTTTTAATTAAAAATGAAAATATCTCTCAATTTTTTTGACATATATCAAATAATTGTTTTATCACGGTTTTCTCTTCAAAAAATTTTCTGTATTATCCCGCCCCGTCAAGTGATTGCTTGATATTCATAAAGTTCCTAAATAAATAATCATAAATATAGCTAAACTACTTTCCTACCACCCTATTCGGGTGGTTTTTTTTTGCCTAAAATTTTTGGAATGTTAGGCAAATCAATAAACTTCAAGTAAAATGACCGCACTTTTTAACTGACGAAAAAGGTAATTATGTCCACTCAATTTGTTTACACAATGCACCGTGTCGGTAAGGTTGTTCCGCCGAAACGGCATATTTTAAAAGATATTTCCTTGAGCTTTTTCCCGGGGGCGAAAATCGGGGTCCTCGGCTTAAACGGAGCGGGGAAATCCACCCTGCTTCGCATTATGGCGGGTATTGACAAGGATATTGAGGGCGAAGCTCGCCCACAACCAGGGATTAAAATCGGCTATCTTCCGCAAGAACCTAAACTTGAGCCGCAACAAACGGTGCGGGAAGCGGTGGAAGAAGCGGTTGCCGAAGTCAAAAATGCTTTAACCCGTTTAGATGAAGTCTATGCCTTATATGCCGATCCCGATGTGGATTTCGATAAGCTCGCCGCAGAGCAAGCGGAATTGGAAGCGATTATTCAAGCTCACGATGGGCATAATTTAGACAATCAGTTAGAACGTGCCGCCGATGCATTACGCTTGCCGGATTGGGAGGCAAAAATTGAACATTTATCGGGAGGGGAACGCCGCCGTGTCGCCCTTTGCCGTCTGTTATTGGAAAAGCCGGATATGTTGCTACTGGACGAGCCGACCAACCACCTAGATGCAGAATCGGTGGCGTGGTTGGAACGTTTCCTCCACGATTACGAAGGTACGGTAGTGGCAATTACCCACGACCGTTACTTCTTGGACAACGTTGCCGGTTGGATCTTGGAGCTTGACCGTGGCGAAGGGATTCCTTGGGAAGGCAACTATTCCTCTTGGTTGGAGCAGAAAGAAAAACGCCTTGCCCAAGAGCAAGCGGCTGAATCGGCACGGCAAAAATCCATTGAGAAAGAGTTGGAGTGGGTTCGCCAAAATCCAAAAGGTCGCCAAGCGAAAAGCAAAGCCCGTATGGCACGCTTTGAAGAACTTAATTCCGGCGAATATCAAAAACGTAACGAAACCAACGAACTCTTTATTCCACCTGGCCCTCGCTTAGGGGATAAGGTGATCGAAGTGCAAAACCTCACTAAATCCTACGGCGACCGCACCTTGATTGATAATTTATCCTTCTCGATTCCGAAAGGTGCGATTGTCGGTATTATCGGGGCGAACGGGGCGGGTAAATCCACCTTATTCCGTATGCTTTCAGGGCAAGAACAACCGGATAGCGGCTCAATCGTACTCGGTGAAACCGTGGTAATAGCATCGGTGGATCAATTCCGTGATGCAATGGATAACAGCAAAACCGTGTGGGAGGAAGTGTCTGGCGGTTTGGATATTATGCGGATCGGCAACTTTGAAATTCCAAGCCGTGCCTATGTGGGACGATTCAACTTCAAAGGCGTAGATCAGCAAAAACGGGTGGGCGAACTCTCCGGCGGTGAACGTGGGCGGTTACATTTGGCAAAATTATTGCAAGTGGGCGGCAACGTGTTATTACTGGACGAGCCGACCAACGATTTAGACGTGGAAACCTTGCGGGCATTGGAAAATGCGATCTTGGAATTTCCGGGCTGTGCCTTAGTGATTTCCCACGACCGCTGGTTCTTAGACCGTATCGCCACCCACATTCTCGACTACGGCGATGAAGGCAAAGTAACTTTCTACGAAGGCAACTTCACCGATTATGAGGAATGGAAAAAGAAAACCCTCGGGGCTGATGCCGTTCAACCGCACCGCATCAAATATAAACGGATTGCGAAGTAATAAAAATTTGACCGCTCTTTTTTTTAAGAGCGGTTTTAATTAAGGAAAGCAATATGAATTTATTATTACTCTCTGAACCGCCTTATCAAGAATTAGGCCAATTAGATCAAGAATGGATAAAAAATTTAGATTTACAAACGCTCCCTGATCATATTCACAAAGGATATTTGACGGGAATTAATGATAATTTATTTGACAATATTCTAATCTCTCAAAAAATTTTATCTGAATTATTACAGACAGACAGACAGACAGACAGACAGACAGACAGACAGACAGACAGACAGACAGACAGACAGACAGACTATGCTATCAATTGGTTACGGATACTCAAGCCCAATGGTCAACTAATTCTTGAAAAATCAGAATATTGCGATTTAGATTCTTTGGTCATTACGCTTTCTCCTCTTATTTCTCATTTTGAATGGAAAAATAATCTTTTTGTTATTCATAAAAAAACATTATTTATTACCTACTGAATTTCTACTTAATAAAGCCTTAGTTGCCGAGCATAGAAACCAAATAGCACAAGCTCATTACTATTATCAGTTATTAAAATATAGCGCACCTAAAAAGTTAGAAACCTATTACCATATCTCTAATTTTCACCTAAGGCAAAAACAATTAAACCAAATAGATTCACTATGGAAGGAGGGATTAACTCAAACAAATAATATGCCAGCGATTAAAAATAATTGGGTGGATAATATGCTGAGAAAAGGTGAATATCAAAGAGCATTCCAAATTCGAGAAGAAATTTTTACAGATGATCCTGAACGCTGTTCTATCCTTCCTCCAAAAGAAAAACGCTGGAAAGGCGAAGATTTAAATGGAAAAACTTTTGTTTTTTGGTCTGAAGCCGGCTTTGGAGATGAAATTATGTTTAGCCAGCTTGCCTATTATTTTAAGCATGAATTAAAAGTTAAACACCTTATTATTTTTGCAAGGCAAACTGTCGTTCAACTATTAAAATCTAATTTAGATGTCGATGAAGTTTATGCCTTGGAAGATGGTGTAACTTTTAGCTATGATTATTGGGAATGGCCACATGGTTTACTCGCCCACATTAGTACGCCTTTACAACAAATTCCTCGACGTATGCCATTTTTATTTGCTGAGCCTAAAAAGATTGAGTTTTTCTCTTCACTGGTTAAAAAATCCCAACAAGATAGCATTGCTGTTGGCTTAGTTTGGCATGGACGATTAGATCTTCCCATTAGTCCATTACGTTCTATCTATGATCTTCACCTGCTTGAACCCTTACTTACTCTACCAAATATCCGTTGGTTTAACTTACAGTTTGAACTCACCGATGAAGAAAAAACTTGGATAGATAAGCACCATATTGTTAATTTAATGGATAATATCCGTGATTTTAGCGATACTGCAGCATTAATCAGTTCATTGGATTTAGTTATCAGTGTTGATACCTCTATCGTACATTTATCGGGCGCATTAGGTGTCCAAACCTTTGTCCCTACCTTGCCTATTTTCAGTTCTTGGCGTTGGGGATTACCGCAGCAACGACGTACCGATTGGTATGATAATGTACAAATTTTTCGCTCGCTTGATCCTCTTGCTAACTGGCAAGATATTCTGGAGATGATTAGAAATGAGCTAAAACAATAGAGTATCAACTTATTGAGAAAAAAGTGCGGTCAAACTATCGTTAGTTTTTTTATTCATACTAAAAATACGCTATTATGCTAGCTTTCAAACCTCTTTCCCCATTATCAGGAGTAAATTATGAAGCATATCACCAGACCACAACCCTTTGTGTTAAGCTCAACCAATTTCGGAACCTTAATTATTAATCACCTTGACAAACAAACTAATTTGGCAGGACATACTTATGGAGTCGGACATCAATTTCTATCCACAGGATCTTTCGATCCTCAAGAAATACAAAATGCGCTGACGATTCTTAATCTTCGCCGAAAACATTTTGGGGATAATGTGATCGCATTAGACTGTGGAGCCAATATTGGAGCGCATACTATTCCTTGGAGTATTGAAATGACAGAATGGGGAAAAGTGATCGCTTTTGAAGCACAAGAACGAATTTACTATGCCTTAGCCGGCAATATTGCACTAAATAACTGCTTTAATGCGAAAGCCATCTATGGTGCATTAGGTAATCCTCAGCCAGCCAGCCAGCCAGCCAGCCAGCCAGCCAGCCAGCCAGCCAGCCAGCCAGCCAGCCAGCCAGCCAGCCAGCCAATGTTAGACATTCCTATCATTGATTACAATAGACCTTCATCATTTGGTAGCTTAGAATTACAATCTAGTCCGACTAATGAAAATATCGGTCAAATCGTTGATTATCAAAAAACACAGAAAGTTCCACTAATAAGTATTGATTCACTACAACTTGAACGAATTGATTTCATCAAAATTGATGTAGAAGGAATGGAACTTAGCGTATTAACCGGTGCATTAGAATCTATTAAGCGGCATAAACCTATTATGACGATTGAAATATTAAAATCTAATCAACAAGATATTATCAATTTACTCTCACCGCTTAATTATAAATTCTTCCCAATGGGAATTAATTTATTGGCAGTGCATCAAGATGATCCTACTATTCAAAATATTAACTAAATAGAGCAACTATGTTAATTAACTTACACATTTTATTTGCATTTTTAAGTTTAAGCTTATTAATCATTCGTGCATTTATGCAATTAACCCATAAAGATTGGCGAGGCGTAAAATTACTAAAAATTTTACCTCATATTAGCGATACAATATTACTTGCCAGTGGCATTTATATTCTCTCGCTTTGGCAATTCGAGGTTCCTTTGTGGCTTACAGGAAAGTTTGTTTTATTAATACTGTACATTATTTTCTCTGCAAAATTCTTTAGTAAAAAACAAGCTAAAAATCGACCGCACTTTTTTATCCTTGCTCTCAGTTGTTTTGTTGGAGCAATGTTATTGGCATATTGGCATTAACAAAAATACCGAGCAATGCTCGGTATTTTCTTTTATTCTCACCTCAATCAGCCACCGGCCAATTTAACGACAAATCCCTTTGCTTCTAATAAAGTTTTGAGTAAATCCCGCTTTTCACCTTGAATTTCAATATTCCCTTCTTTAACCGAACCGCCACAACCACAACATTTCTTGAATTCTGCCGCAAGTTTCTTCAATTCATCATCAGGAAGATCCAGTCCTGTAATAACTGAAACACCGGCGCCTTTTCGACCGCTTGTCTGCTTTTGAATACGAACAATGCCGTCTCCTTTAGGACGTGATGATTGTGTTTTTTCTTGTTTAATACGCCCACTTTCCGTGGAATAGACCAAAATAGAATCCGACATAACTATTGTTCAATTGAAGTATTAATTGAGCGAAGCACTTCCGCCGGATTTTCAGCCTGTGTGATCGGACGACCAATGACTAAATAGTCCGAACCGGAGCGAATTGCAGCCGCCGGCGTCATTACGCGGCGCTGATCGCCAAAATCCGCACCAATAGGGCGAATCCCCGGTGTAACCAATTTAAAATCCGAGCCACAAGCATTACGTAAAATTTCCACTTCTTGCGGAGAACAAACTACGCCGTCTAATCCTGCACGTTGAGTTAAGTGAGCAAGACGCAATACTTGTTCCATTGGTGAGGCATTAATACCAATTTGCAATAGATCTAAATCTTCCATACTGGTTAAAACCGTTACTGCAATCAAAAGCGGCGCATCTTTACCATAAGGCTCAAGAATTTTTTTCGCCTCCTCCATCATTTTGAGACCACCACTTGCATGCACATCCACCATCCATACGCCTAAATCAGCGGCTGAACGCACTGCTCTTGCCACTGTATTTGGTATATCATGGAATTTTAAATCAAGGAATACATCAAAATCACGTTGGTGGAGCTGTTTAACAAAATTTGTTCCTAGTGTCGTAAACATTTCTTTTCCGACTTTTAAACGGCATAAACTCGGATCAATCTGATCAACTAATGCAAGTGCTTCCGCTTCCGTTTCATAATCAAGGGCGATAATAACTTTACTGGTCATAATTTTTACCTCTCTGTGTATCTTTTAATTATGTTCTTGTGAAGACAATGGTTTAATACTTTCCCAATGACGGCAAGATGGACAATTCCAAAGTAAACTGTGAATTTGGTAGCCACAGTTTGAACAGCAATAAGCTGCACTCTGTTTGATTCTCTCCCCCACCATTTTATGAAGTAAGATAAGACTTTCCTTTCCTCTACCCTCTCCTACATCATCAATTTGATATTGAATAAAACGGTGAAAGATAAGTGTACTCGGCTTTTTTGTCAGTTGTTGGTAAAGTTTGGCTTGTGCCGCGGATTTACCATCTTTTTCTTCAATTAACTCGGCTAAGGCCAGATCAACATCATCATTTTTTACTTGTTGGCCTGCCCGAATTAAAAATAATTCAAAATTTTCAATCTGATCTAATTCTTTATAGCAATACTTCAATGTTGATAATACTTCACCAATATAATCCGAATTTTGATGAAGTACGTTTTCCAATGTTTTAATCGCTCGTTGATATTCGTTTTCTTGAATATCTAAATCTGCTAATAATATGGAAGCTCTAACACAAGTTGAAGAAACAAGAAGGGCTTTTTGCAAAATACTACGTTTTTCAACCGCACTTTCAGCGCTTAAACTTTGGGCATATTCACAATAACACTGTGCTAATTCAATACTATTTTCTTGCGGACAAATTTTAGCGAGCTTTTCAGCGATATTAACCGCTTTTTTCCATTCTTTTGTTTTTTGATAAATCAGCAAGAGTTGTTGTAATGCGTTTTGAGCAAATTCAGGTTCATCAACCAATAAAATATAAAGATTTTCAGCACGATCAAAAAAACCAATAGTCATAAAATCACGTGCCAATTGTTGCTTCGCAAGCAATTTCTGTTCAAAAGAATAATGAGGACTGCGATCAAGCGCTTGATGAATACGGAGTGCGCGATCAACTTCGCCACGAGAGCGAAATAAATTACCGAGGGTGAGTTCGGCTTCAAATTGAGAGTGGCTTTCTATTTCATTTTCAGTTTCTTGCTTTTGTAATATATTCAAAAACAAATCTACTGCTTTATCGGTTTGGTTAGAAAGTAAAAAATTGACGCCCGTGACATAATCACGGGAAAGTTTGTTGCTAATATCTTCCTGATCTTTTTTTGCACTACGCTGACCCATGTACCAACCATAAGCCGCAGCAATAGGCAAAAGCAGAAAGAGTAATTCAAGCATTATTCAGCCTTAGCCTTATCACGCGCGGTCGTTAATTCATTAATTTGTAAAGTTTGACGCTTAATTTGGCGATTCAAGGACATATTTTTGAGTTTCAACTTTAAATAGAAAAAACCAGTAATAAACCAACCTAAAATTAATCCTAATCCGAATAAAATGGCAACGAGTGTTGAAAGTTGGAATTGGCTTTCTGCAACAATGTAATTGAAAGTGATAATTTGATCATTATTCGCTCCCACCGTAATTGCAACAAGCACAATAGCCAAAACAATAATAAATCCCAAAATGTACTTAATCATAAAATAACCCTTTAAGAAAATTTTTTCTATTATGCCAAAATTTCCTATGAAAAACGACACTAAGTGCCGTTATTTCATTATTTTTCAAGCGAATACATCCACTCGTTCTTTCAGTTCTTTACCTGCTTTAAAATGAGGTACACATTTTGCTTCTAGTTTGACAGTCTCACCCGTCTTCGGATTTCTACCTAAGCGAGGCTGACGATAGTGAAGCGAGAAACTACCAAAGCCACGGATTTCTACGCGATTGGCGTCTTCCAGCGATTGAGCAATGAGCTCTAAAATATCTTTTACGATGCCTTCAACTTCCTTTGCTGATAAAGAGGGATGCTTGGCGGATAAATTTTCGATAAGCTCTGATTTCGTCATCGTATTGCTCCTTTGTTATCTATCAATGTACTCACTTACGACAATAAGACCTATTAATAATTCATTATTTTGCAACGATAAATTATTAATAACTCTTTTTAAAAAAAAGGCTGGGATTTACCCAGCCTTACCGAATAAATTAATTATTCACCTTTAGCTGCTTTGAATGCTTCAGCCATAGCATTTGGAATAGCAACTTCTTCTTGTTTGTTATTCACACTTGCCACTGCTGCCGCTTCTTCAGCTTGATCTTTCGCTTTTACAGATAAATGAACGATACGGGCTTTACGATCCACACCGGTGTATTTCGCTTCCACTACATCACCTACTGCAACTTCGTTTGTTAAGTCAGATGTACGAATGTAACCTTCAGCACCACCGACCAATTCAACTTTAGCACCTTTTACGTCCACTTCAACTACGGCTGCAGAAACAACCGCACCTTTTTTGTTAATTGAAATGAAGTTATTGAACGGATCTTCTTCAAGTTGTTTAATACCTAAAGAAATACGTTCTTTAACTGCATCTACCGCTAATACCACAGCAGAAACTTCGTCGCCTTTTTTGTAGTTACGAACAGCTTCTTCACCCGGTACATTCCAAGAAATATCAGATAAATGCACTAAACCGTCAATACCGCCTTCAAGACCGATGAAGATACCGAAATCAGTGATAGATTTAATCTTACCGGTTACTTTATCGCCTTTATTATGAGTTTCAGCGAACTGAGTCCAAGGATTAGGTTTGCACTGTTTTAAACCTAGAGAAATACGACGACGTTCTTCATCGATTTCTAATACCATTACTTCAACAGTATCGCCTAAGCTCACTACTTTAGACGGATGGATGTTTTTGTTAGTCCAATCCATTTCAGAAACGTGAACCAAACCTTCAACACCATCTAAAATTTCTACAAAGCAGCCGTAATCGGTTAAATTAGTTACTTTACCTGTTAATTTGCTATTTACAGGGTGATTTTCAGCGATTGCAGCCCAAGGATCTTGACCTAGTTGTTTTAAACCTAAAGATACACGGGTACGATCTTTGTCGAATTTTAATACTTTAACCGTTACTTCATCACCTACATTTACGATTTCACTTGGATGTTTAACACGTTTCCAAGCCATATCGGTGATGTGTAATAAACCGTCAACCCCACCTAAATCTACGAATGCACCGTAGTCGGTTAAGTTTTTAACGATACCTTTAACTTCTGAACCTTCAACAAGGTTTTCTAACACTTGTTCACGTTCTTGGCTGTTTTCAGATTCAATCACCGCACGACGAGAAACAACCACGTTGTTGCGTTTTTGATCTAATTTAATTACTTTAAATTCTAATTCTTTACCTAATAAATGATCCGCATCACGAGCAGGACGAGTATCAACTAAAGAACCCGGTAAGAATGCACGAACACCGTTTAACTCAACTGTGAAACCACCTTTCACTTTGCCGTTGACTAAACCGATAACGGTCGCTTTATCTTCGTAAGCTTTTTCTAATTCGATCCAAGATTCGTGACGAACCGCTTTCTCACGAGAAAGTTTAGTTTCGCCGAAACCATCTTCAACTGCGTCTAATGCCACATTCACAGTGTCGCCGACTTGAATTTCAAGTTCGCCTTGTGCATTTAAAAATTCAGCAACCGGAATTGCAGATTCGGATTTTAAACCGGCATCAACGAGTACGAAACCTTTTTGGATAGCTACTACAGTACCGCTAACGATTGAACCTTGACGAGTTTCAAGACCTTTTAATGATTCTTCAAAAAGTTGAGCAAAAGATTCTGACATATAAATAATCTTCTTTAAAAGTTAATAACATCCACATTTTATCCATAATATGTGGGGTTGGTAATAAACGTTTATTCATCCTTGAATAAACCGGAGATTAACCCTTTGTACGTTGCCGAATATAATCCAACGCCTGAGCAATGACCTCATCAATACTCAATGTCGTGCTGTCTAACAACAACGCATCTTCAGCCGGTTTAAGAGGCGCAACTTCACGGTTTCTATCCCGAAAATCGCGTTCCTGTATCTCGGCTAAAATCTGCGCAAAGTTACCACTAATTCCGTTATTTTGCAACTGTTTGTAGCGTCTTTTTGCACGTTCTTCCGCACTCGCATCTAAAAATAACTTCACTTGTGCATTCGGAAACACCACCGTTCCCATATCCCGCCCATCTGCAATCAGCCCGTCATTTTTGGCGAAATTTTGCTGAAGTTGCAATAAAGCGGTTCGAACTCTCGGAAAGATTGCGATTTTCGATGCGCCATTCGCTACTTCCTGGGTACGAATTAAATGGCTTACATTCTCACCATTCAATACAATCTTCACTTCTCCATCTTCCGGTATGAATTGAATATCTAAACTACGCGCCAACTCTGCCAACGCTAATTCATCCGATAAATCGACCGCACTTTTCAACGCCGCTAACGCTGTAACACGATAGATTGCCCCACTGTCCAGTAAGGCATACCCGAGTTTTTCAGCTAAAGCATAACACAGCGTACCCTTACCTACGCCACTTGGACCATCAACGGTAATGATCATTCCCATCTCATCGCTCCTAATAAACCATTAACTACAATCTATCCAACATTCCTAACACTAATGCCGAGGATTGTTTCGCCGCCAATGGTAAAAACTCGTCAAAAGACATACTAGCCTCCCCATCTCCGGCATCAGAAATAGCTCGAACCACCACAAAGGGCACATCAAAAGCGTGGCATATTTGCGCAATAGCGGTTGCTTCCATTTCTACGCCCACTACATTCGGAAAATCAAGTTTAATCGCTGTGATTTTTTCTTCGCTATTGATAAAACTATCACCCGAACAAATCAAACCCCGTTTCACCGATTGCCCTTGTGCTTGTGCGATTTCTTCCGCTAAATCCGCCAAGTTTTTATCCGATAAAAATGCCGCCGGATTCGCAGGCAGTTGACCTTTTTCATAACCAAATGCGGTAACATCCGCATCGTGATAGCGTGTTTCATCAGAAATAACAATATCACCGACTTTTAACCCTTTTGCCACACCGCCGGCAGAACCGGTATTTATTACCATATCCGGTTTTGTCAGTTGCAATAAGGCGGTTGTACCTAAGGCTGCCGCCACTTTACCAATGCCCGATTGCAATAAGGCGACATCTTTTCCATTAATTTTACCCTCAAAAATGACCGCACTTGCAATGCGTGTTTCCGTTTTATCTTCCATTAACCCGGCTAAAATTTCCACTTCTTGCGCCATGGCGCCGACAATACCGATTTTCATTTTTTACGTTCCCTTTCTAATTTATCGACTAAATAATCCAACACCGCTACGGCATAATCATCATTATAAAGCGTGCTGGCAGTAAGTACGTATTTACCGCCAATAACAACGTAAGGATAAGTAAATACCCCATATTCCTCCGTTAATTCAACGGCATCTTGCACCTGCTCTTTCACGGAATCCGAATTTTTTATTTGTGAAAAGGCATACTTATCAATCCCCTTTTTCTCCGCCCATTCCAGGATTTTGGCAGAAGAAGCCAATTCTTCATAGCGAGATTTTTCCGAAGTTTCAAATAACAGCACATTTAACAGTTCATCTGCTTTTAGTGTTTTTAAAGTATAAAATACCCTTGCGCTAAATTGGCTTTCCGCCGTTGCGACGGGGTATTGTTCCAAAGCAATTTTATTCGGGCGTATCTGAGCATAAAGCTCCAAAATATCCAGTGCAGACGAACATACTCGACAATCATAATCAAAAAAGAATTGAATACGAATTTTTTTGTCTGCCCGTAAAGGTTGTTTAATTGGTTCTTGATAGGAAAAATAATCCCGTCCGTCCTCAAATCTTAACGTATCTACAGAAGGTAAATAAGGTTGATTCTGAACGAAAAAATCTTTTTGGTTCGGTTCGGCAAAGGCAAATTGTGTCACACTAAACAAAGCGAAAGAATGCCATCGCCGTTTTATTTTACTCATCAATGGGCTCAATATAATCTATCAATAACTGTACACAACGATTACCACGAAACTCATTTATATCCAGCTTGTAAGCTAGACGTGCCTGTTTTATGGATAAATCCGGATAGCAGCGAGTGTCAATATTAAAAGCAATGGCATCTAAAAGCGGTCCGCCTGATTTCGGTTCAACCAACATTTTTAGATGATTACGGCTTGCCCCCACTACCCGCTGTTCCAAAATTTTAAATTCCCCGTCAAAAGAAGGTTCGGGAAATCCCTGTCCCCAAGGCCCTGCTGCCTTTAGTTGTTCAGCCGTATCAAGCGTAAACTCACTTGAGTTCAGCTCGCCATCAGTCCAAATCACACCTTGTAGACGTTCTTCGTCCAACCATTTCATAACGGTTTGATTAAAAATTTGCTGAAATTCTCCAAAGCGCTCTTCACGAATGCTCAGCCCTGCCGCCATTGCATGGCCGCCAAATTTTAGGATCATATCGGGATATTGAGAATGAATTCTTTCCAACAGATCCCGAATGTGTAAACCTTCGATAGAACGTGCCGAACCTTTCAACACGCCCGCTTCATCTTGTGCAAACGCAATGACCGGTCGATGATATTGATCTTTAATTCGAGAGGAAACAATCCCCAACACGCCTTGATGCCAATCCGCTTGATAAAGCGCAATACCGATGGGTAATTCCTTGAAAAGTGCGGTCAAATTTCGGCAAATTTCTAAGGCCTCAAGTTTCATTCCCGCTTCAATTTCTTTACGGGTTTGGTTTAGCTGATCGAGATCTAAAGCCAATTCGCGCGCCCTTTGCATATTTTCGGCGAGTAACAGTTCCACACCAAGGGACATATTATCCAATCGCCCTGCCGCATTTAAACGGGGAGCAATAGAAAAGCCGAGATCCCCGGCTGAGCATTGTTCAATATTACGGTTTGCCACTTCCGCTAAAGCGACAATTCCCGGGCGACAATGTTTGGCACGAATACGCATTAATCCTTGATGTGCCAAAATGCGATTATTTTGATCGAGCGGTACGACATCGGCAATCGTACCAAGTGCGACAAGATCGAGCAATTCGGTAAAATTGGGTTGCGTTTTTTCCGTAAAAACGCCGATCTCTCGAAATTTAGCCCGCACGGCAAGCATAAGATAAAAAGCAACCCCTACGCCAGCCAAGGATTTTGAAGGGAAATCGCATTGACTCAAATTCGGATTCACTATCGCATCGGCAGGCGGCAAAATTTCCGAAGGTAAATGGTGATCTGTGACCAAAACCTGCACACCTCGCGCTTTTAAAAATTCGACACCTTCAAAAGAGGAAACGCCGTTATCTACCGTCATCAATAACTGAACGCCTTTTTCAATCGCCATTTCCGCCACGGGAATACTTAAGCCATAACCTTGCTCAAAGCGATTAGGCACAAGATAATCAACATCGGTAAAACCCAACTGACGGAGAGCAAGCACGCTCAATGCCGTGCTTGTTGCGCCATCCGCATCAAAATCGCCGACAATCACTATTTTCCGTTGCTGTTGATAAGCCGACACCAGCAATTCTACGGCTTGAGTAACGCCGTATAGCCGGGCCGGATTCAACATTGATTTTAAAGTGCGGTCTAATTCTTGAGTGTTTTTTATATGGCGTGCACGATAAAGACGATCCAGCAACGGATTTTCTGAAACAAAATTTCCTGCCGGAATTTCACGACGTTTGATGAGTTTGTTCACAACAATTAATAAACTAAATAAAGAACCCGAACAATAAGCACTGTGTCCCCACTTTACATACCACAATCATATTTTGTGCAACGGGCTACATAATACCGTTAAAAACAGCGGGCAATAAGCCCACTTTAAATACTATCCTTCTAACGCAGACAATAAATCCGCCGGTTTTAAATATCCGCCGATGAGTTCACCGCTTGAAGTAATAATACTTGGCGTACCGTTTACACCGAATTGAATACCCAATTCGTAATGTTTTTTCACCATATTCGGTGTTTTTACTTCTTTCGGTAAATTACCTTTTTCCGCTTCATTTAAAGCGAAAACCGGATCTTTCGCCGTCCAAATCGCTTCCATCTGTTTTGCCGTTTGCGTTTTCATACCACCGCGAGGAAAGGCTAAATAACGCACGGTGATACCAAGATCATTATATTCTTTTAACTGCTTATGTAACAAATGGCAATAATGACAGGTAATATCCATAAAAACGGTCACGACATGCTTTTCATTTTTTGCCGGATAAACAATCATTTCATTTTTGTATGAATTAAGTTTATCCATCAATAACTTACCGGCAACATCCACAGGCCCTTTATTGGTTAATTCATAAAGTTTACCTTGAAAAGCATATTTACCATCTTCGGTCACATAAATAATACCTTCATCGGTTACCGCGGTTTTAATACCTGAAATCGGGGAGTTTTTTACTTCTACGTTTTTCGCACCAAGTGCTTGCAGTCTATTCTTAATAGCGGCATCATCCGCCATTGCGTTAACTGAAACGGCGCATAAAAGTGCGGTTAAAATTTTCTTCATTTTTTGTTCCTAAATTTTCTAAACTAAGAAAGTTTGGAATTATAAAGAGATTGCAAATTTGCGCAAGCCCAACTACCCAAAAATTAGAAAATAGCTTATAATCCCACAACTTATAATATTTTATAACATTGCGTTTCTATTTATGTTTGAAATTAATCCCATAAAAAATAAAATCACCGACCTTTCCGACCGCACTTTCGTGCTTCGGGGGTATCTTTGACTTTGAAGCGAAAGTCGAACGTTTAGAAGAGGTTAATGCAGAATTAGAGCAACCGGATGTATGGAATGCCCCGGAGAAAGCACAAGCCTTAGGTAAAGAACGTGTCTCGCTTGAACAAGTTGTCAATACCATCAAAAATCTTGAACAGGGGTTAAAAGACGTTGACGGTCTGTTGGAGCTTGCTATTGAAGCGGAAGATGAAGAAACCTTTAACGAAACCATAGCTGAACTGGAAGAGCTTGAGCAACAGCTTGAAAAACTGGAATTTCGCCGAATGTTCAGCGGAGAACACGACAGTGCGGATTGCTATATTGATTTACAAGCCGGCTCCGGCGGTACGGAAGCGCAAGATTGGACGGAAATGCTGTTGCGAATGTACTTGCGCTGGGCTGAAAGTAAAGGTTTCAAAACCGAATTAATGGAAGTCTCGGACGGCGATGTAGCCGGCTTGAAATCCGCGACTGTTAAAGTCAGCGGAGAATATGCTTTCGGTTGGTTGCGTACGGAAACCGGCATTCATCGTTTAGTGCGTAAAAGCCCTTTTGATTCCAATAACCGTCGCCACACTTCTTTCAGTGCCGCCTTTGTTTATCCTGAAATTGATGACGATATTGATATTGAAATCAATCCGGCAGATTTACGCATTGATGTTTACCGCGCCTCCGGTGCCGGCGGTCAGCACGTAAATAAAACGGAAAGCGCCGTTCGGATTACCCATATGCCAAGTGGCATTGTCGTACAATGTCAAAATGATCGTTCCCAACACAAAAATAAAGATCAAGCAATGAAGCAATTAAAAGCAAAATTGTATGAACTTGAATTACAAAAGAAAAATGCCGATAAACAAGCCATGGAAGAAAATAAATCCGATATCGGCTGGGGCAGTCAAATTCGTTCCTATGTGTTGGACGACTCGCGTATTAAAGATTTACGCACCGGCGTAGAAAACCGCAATACTCAAGCGGTGTTAGACGGTGATTTGGATCATTTTATTGAAGCGAGCTTAAAAGCCGGGCTGTAAATATATATGAAATTGCGTTTCCCCCCTCTCCCCTGTAAAAAATAATCACAAAGTGCGGTTATTTTTTTAATAGATTTTAAAGTAAAAATGAAGGTAACAAAAATGTCAGAACAAGAAGTAAAAGAATTGGATCTCAATGGCGAAATGCTTGTTCGCCGAGAAAAACTCGCCGCATTACGAGCAAAAGGTAATGCTTTCCCGAATACATTCCGCCGTGATGCGCTTGCTCAAGATTTACACGACAAATACGATTCTGAGGAAAGCGAGGCACTAAAAGAAAAAGCAATTGAAGTACAGGTAGCAGGCCGTATTATGACACGCCGAACAATGGGGAAAGCAACCTTTATCACTATTCAAGATATGAGCGGCAAAATCCAGCTTTATGTCGCACGTGATAATCTGCCTGAAAATGTCTATAAAGAAGATGTTAGCCATTGGGATCTCGGCGATATTATCGGTGTAAAAGGCACCCTTTTCAAAACCAAAACGGATGAACTTACTGTAAAAACCACCGAAGTTCAGCTTTTAACCAAAGCACTTCGCCCTCTGCCGAATAAGTTCCACGGTTTAACCGATCAAGAAGTACGCTATCGCCAACGCTATTTGGATTTAATTTCTAACGAAGAGTCCCGCCGCACTTTTATCATTCGCTCTAAAGTCGTGGCCGGTATCCGTGAATATTTTATTTCCAAAGGCTTTATGGAAGTAGAAACCCCAATGTTACAGGTAATTCCCGGTGGCGCTTCCGCCCGTCCTTTCATCACTCATCATAACGCACTTGACGTGGATATGTATTTACGTATTGCCCCTGAACTTTATTTAAAACGTTTGGTTGTCGGCGGCTTTGAGCGTGTATTTGAATTAAACCGTAACTTCCGCAATGAAGGCGTCTCGGTGAGACATAATCCTGAATTTACTATGCTTGAATACTATCAGGCATACGCGGATTATCACGATTTAATGGATAACACGGAAGAATTATTACGCAAACTTGCACTTGATATTCTTGGCACGACTATCGTGAAATATGGTGAATATGAATTTGACTTCGGTAAACCCTTTGAACGTATCACTTTACACGATGCAACCATCAAATACGGAGCGGATAAAGGTATCGTAAAAGAAGATTTATATGATTTTGATCGCGCAAAAGCCACTGCAGAACGTTTAGGTATTGAAGTACAAAAATCTTGGGGCTTAGGCGGCATTGTAAATGCAATCTTTGAAGAAGTAGCGGAACATCACTTAATTCAACCGACTTTCTTAATGGCTCATCCGGCAGAGATTTCGCCATTAGCACGCCGTAATGATGAAAACCCTGATGTAACGGATCGTTTTGAATTGTTTATTGGTGGTCGTGAAATCGGTAACGGTTTCTCAGAACTTAACGATGCCGAAGATCAAAACGAACGTTTTGATGCGCAGGTTGCCGCAAAAGAAGCCGGTGATGATGAAGCGATGTTTAAAGATGAAGACTTTGTAGTCGCCCTTGAACACGGCTTACCGCCAACCGCCGGCGAAGGCTTAGGCATCGATCGCCTCGCTATGTTATTTGCAAATGCAGCATCTATCCGCGATGTCATTTTATTCCCGGCAATGCGTCAGAAATAATCAAAGCAACACTATAAAGGAAGTCGAACGACTTCCTTTTTGATTACACTAAAGTTTATTCCTTATTCGTACCGATAAATTTATCACTTAAAACAATCAACGTAATATTTAGGGTTAATCCCCTTACTTTTTTTCATCAATTTCTCTATTTTTAACCTAAAATTTGGTTTAACAAGCTATCCAATTTATTCGTAATCGTTTGTTCAGAAAAAGGCATAATAGCTTCAGGCAATGATTGAATATAAGTTTGTCGCTTCATTTCGTTTTGTAATAATTCAAAGGTTTTTTCAACAAAGGCTTTTTCATCGAATAGTGGTACTAGTACACCGTACTTTCCATATCCTAAGATTTCCTTAGGCCCCACCGGGCAATCCATCGCCACCACAGGAGTGCCACATACCATGCTCTCAATCAATACCGTTGGTAAACCTTCAAATCTTGCCGTGTGAACAAATAGCTTTGCCTTTTTCATAAAAGGAAACGGATTACTTCTATACCCTAATAATAGGCAATCAGCTTCTAAACCTAATTGAGAAATATGCTGTTGTAACAATGCTTTAGAAGGACCATCTCCTATAATATATAATTTTTCCTTAACCCCTTTTTGTTTTAAAGTTGAAAATATATTAATTAACTGAATTAGATTTTTTTGCCCCTCATCTAAACGACATACTTCCACAATAAAATCATCAGTAAGTAATTCCGAATCTTCAATACAATACTGTTTTGCCTTTTCTTTAATATTTTCTATTTTTACAGGATTATAGAGAGAATGAACCTGTGTTTGAGTTACGCCTATTTCAGCTAATTTAGCAGAAATCGCCGTCTGCATCTCATCACAAATACCAAAAATATGTTGATATTTATTTAAGACATAACGATTATGTTCATTCCAGTAAGTAAAATCAACATAGCTGTGAACCCATCTAATAACGGGTATTTTGGAATTTATATCAAACTTTTCAAGAAAATGATCAAAAGACGCTCTTTCATTATTAAACACAATTATTGCTTGATAAAGTTTACTATTGATTTTCTCTAACAATCCTTGATTTAATTTTTGAATTAGTGCATTTCTCCAAGACTGATAATATGCTCTTTTTTCATGGGCTAAATCTCGTGTATCTAAGGTTTCTCCGATATAAATCAAAAACTCCGTTTCAATCGGTGTAATAAGTTGATGAATATCAATTTCCTTAGGAATTTCATTAAGTTTAAAATCTCCTCGATTCATCATATAAACTAAATCAATATGATATTGTTCATATTGATTTAGAATATTTAGATATTCTGCTAAAACCACCTGAACTCCACACATAATAGGTGAAGTACTCACAACTAAAAGATTTTTCATAAATATTAAATCTCAATGTATTTCCTGTAGAAATTCCCCCGATTGCTCGGCTCAACTTTCTTGTTAAAAACAGGGAATAATATCCCTATTTTAGTATTTTCAACGACAATGATAATAGCTTAGCTTGCTATTTCAAAATTCTAGAAACTGCGACTTTCAGTTGTTTCCCGACTATATTCGCCTTTTCGGTGACTGTCAAAAAATTTAACACAAAAAAATCCGTACTAATAAATTTCAGCACGGATTTTTCTCAAAGAAATGATTAAAGCATATTCTTCTCACCACGGGACAAACTAATCAGCCCTGAACGGACGATTTCCAGTAATGTCGTTTCTTCTTTCACGGCGGCAACAAAAGCATCAAGTTTGTCTTTGGTGCCGGTAAGCTGGATCGTGTAGGATTTTGGTGTTACATCTACGATCTGACCACGGAAAATATCTGCCAGACGTTTGATTTCATCACGTGATTGACCTGTTGCACGAACTTTAAGGAGCATTACTTCACGTTCTACGTGTTCGTGCTCGCTTAAACTAATCACTTTGAATACATCAACTAATTTATGGAGTTGCTTTTCAATTTGTTCCAATACCTGCTCATCTCCCACTGCTTCAATCGTCATTCGAGATAAAGTCGGATCGTCTGTCGGAGCTACGGTGAGGCTTTCAATATTAAATGCACGTTGAGAAAATAAGCCCACCACGCGTGATAACGCCCCGGATTCATTTTCTAATAAAACAGATAAAATTCTACGCATTATTATTCTCCCCTTGCGGTTTACTTAAAATCATTTCATTCATCGCCCCGCCACGCACTTGCATTGGGTAAACGTGCTCGGTCTCATCTACGTTAATATCAACAAAGACAAGTTGATTTTTAATACTAAAGGCTTCTTTTAATTTGCTTTCCAACTCATCCGCAGTGGCGATTTTTATACCTACATGACCATAAGATTCCGCCAATTTCACAAAATCCGGCAGTGAATTCATATAGGTTTGGGAATGACGACCGGAATAAATTAAATCTTGCCACTGTTTCACCATTCCTAAGAAATGGTTATTCAGACAAATTACGACTACCGGAATACCGTATTGCGTTGCAGTTGAAAGTTCTTGAATATTCATTTGAATACTGCCATCACCGGTAACGCAAACTACCGTTGCATTCGGTTGAGCCAATTTTGCCCCCAGTGCCGCCGGTAAGCCGAAGCCCATTGTGCCTAAACCGCCCGAATTGATCCAACGACGTGGTTTATCAAAAGGATAATGCAAGGCGGCAAACATTTGATGCTGCCCTACATCGGAGGCAATATAAGCTTCCCCATTGGTGATGCGATATACCGCTTCCATCACTTGCTGAGGTTTGATGACCTCGGAAGTGCGGTCGAAATCCAAACAGTTTTTTGCTTTCCATTCATTAATTTGTTTCCACCAATCTTCAAGATAATTTTGTGAGCGGGCAACTCCTTCTTCACCTAATAAACTTAAAAATTCTTCTAATACGTTTTTCGCATTTCCCACAATCGGGATTGTTACTTGTACATTTTTAGAAATGGAAGTGGGATCAATATCAATTTGGATCACTTTGGCATACGGGCAATATTTCTCAAGATTATTCGTGGTACGATCATCAAAACGCACACCGATACCAAGAATTAAATCACTTTCGTGCATGGCGTTATTCGCCTCATAAGTACCGTGCATTCCCAACATACCTAAAAACTGTTTATCGGTACTCGGATAAACCCCTAACCCCATTAAAGAAGCCGTTACCGGCAAATTTAGATTTTGTGCAAATTTCAAGAGTTCTTCATTGCATTCTGCCGAAACCGCTCCGCCACCGACAAAAAGAACCGGTTTTTTCGCCACAAGTAATGCTTTCAATGCCTTTTTAATTTGTCCTTTATGTCCGTTTACTGTGGGATTATAAGAACGCATCTCAACGGATTTCGGATATTCATAAGGGAATTTATGATTCGGATTTACCGTATCTTTCGGGATATCCACCACAACCGGGCCGGGACGACCTGTTGAGGCAATATAGAAAGCCTTTTTCAATGTTTCAGGAATATCCTCTGCTTTTTTTACGATAAAGCTATGCTTAACCACAGGGCGTGAGATCCCCACCATATCGCATTCTTGGAACGCATCACGACCAATTAAATCCGTCATAACCTGACCGGAAAGCACCACCATTGGGATAGAATCCGCATAAGCGGTCGCAATACCGGTAATCGCATTTGTCGCTCCGGGACCTGATGTAACAAGCACACAGCCGACTTTGCCCGTAGCCCGTGCATAACCATCCGCCATATGCACGGCCGCCTGTTCGTGACGTACCAGAATATGCTCAATCCCCCCTAGGGTGTGAATCGCATCATAAATATCTAATACCGCACCGCCCGGATAGCCAAATAAATATTCTACCCCTTCATCACGTAGCGATTGCACTACCATTTCAGCACCGGATAATTTCTTCATAATTCTCTCCTAAAATTGACCGCACTTTGTGTTGTTACCGATTGTTTAAGCTTATTGTTTTCTTAATACCATTCATCATACTGACAAAAAAATCTTTGTCTAGCATAAAACAGCACATTCAAAAGAATAAAATTAGAATTAAATTCTTAATTTTCCACAAAATAAAGATTAAAATAAAAAATAATCAACTAAAAAAATAAAAAATACGACTTTATTCCATATTTTATAAAAATCACAAAATTTTGTTTTTTTATTCATTTTTTTGAATCGGATCACATTTTTAGTGAAATTAGTTAGATAAACACTGTGTCAATACAATTTTGTTATTACAATGCGTACTAACGAAATAGAAGAGGTGATAAAAATGAACGGTGGTCTTACTATTTGTTGCATTGATAACGAAATCAAACAACTTGCCGCTAAAAATGCTAAGTAGTTAGACTTAGAATTGAAAACCAAGTGATAAAACTCTATCGAGTAGGATCGCACTCAGTGCTATTTAAATAATGGATAGAAATCACGTAAAAGTGCGGTCAAAATCGACCGCACTTTTTCGGTATTATGTATCAGTCAAGAGAATTTTGTACCCAATATTGGGATAAGGTGCATTGAGCTTTGCATAACGCACCGTTTAATCTATTAGCGCGTTACGGTTTCGCCTAACAGCATCCTACCGATGATTTGTGCAAGCGCTACATAATACCTGTGATTTCACGGTATTAGCCGCAATTGCATAAAATGCTGTTTGAATAAGCGTAGGGAACACGATGTTTGGCTTCCCTCAACAATCTTATTTCATCGCCTTTCTCATTTTGATATTCAACATTTCTACTACGGCAGAAAAACCCATAGCAAAATAGATGTAGCCTTTCGGAATATGAATATCAAAGCTTTCAGCAACGAGGCTCACGCCGACAAGAATTAAGAACGCCAATGCAAGGATTTTTAAAGTCGGGTGCGTATCCACAAAATCACCGATTGGTTTTGCCGCAAACATCATCACTCCAACTGCAATCACAATGGCAAGAATCATTACTGCTAAATGGTTTGCCATCCCCACTGCGGTGATCACTGAATCAAGCGAGAATACAATATCCAAAATCGCAATTTGAATGAGTACACCAAAATAACTGACTTTCTTTTTATTTTCACTTTCATGATGTTTTTCAGGATGTATGGCTTCTTTAATTTCACCACTACTTTTCACGATTAAGAATAACCCCCCGATTAATAAAATCAGATCTCGACCGGAAATTTCTTGATTAAACACGGTGAAAAGCGGCTCGACGAGTTTCATCATCCAAGCAAGCGACATGAGAAGTAAGATTCGGGTAATCATTGCCAGACCAAGACCGATAATACGTCCCGATTGGCGTTGTTGAGCCGGCAAACGTCCCACTAAAATACTAATAAAAATAATGTTATCAATCCCTAAAACGATTTCAAGTGCGGTCAATGTCACAAGTGAAATCCAAGCTTCGGGATCAGAAAGCCACTCAAACATAATTCATTCCTAATAAATAAAAAAACAGGGCGAGGATCATAATCACTTTACAAAGAAAAGCAACGTCTATTTGTGCTAGCTTCGTAAGGTTTCAAAAATGCTTTCCGCCAATCGGCGAGAAATCCCCGGTACGGAAGCAATATCGTCCAAGGTGGCATTTTTCACGCCCTGCAATCCGCCAAGATATTTCAACAATGCTTGTCGGCGTTTTGCCCCCACGCCTTCAATACTTTCTAAGCCGCTTTGAGTGAAGGCTTTTTGGCGTTTTTTGCGATGCCCGCTAATAGCGTGATTATGACTTTCATCACGAATATGCTGAATCAAGTGCAAGGCAAGGCTGTCGTCCGGAAGATGAATTTCACGTTCTTGTTTGCTGATAATCAAGACTTCTTGCCCCGCCCTACGATCCACACCTTTTGCCACACCGATTAAGTGCGGTCGATTTTTATTCCATTTTACGTTGAGATGTTGGAACACTTCTAAAGCACGATTTAGCTGGCCCTTCCCACCATCAATAAAAATAATATCGGGAATTTTATCTTCTTCAAGATCACGGTCGTATCGTTTTTTCAACGCCTGTTCCATCGCCGCATAATCATCTCCTCCGGTAATACCTTCAATATTGAAACGGCGATAATCGGATTTCAATGGACCTTCTTGGTTAAACACGACACAAGAGGCAACCGTTTGGTTTCCCATCGTATGGCTAATATCAAAACATTCCATTCGCTTAATTTCAGGCACATTAAGTAATTCACACAAGGCTTGATAGCGTTCCGACATCCGCGATGATTGTTTAAGTTGCGTTGCCAATGCCGCTTTCGCATTCACTTGTGCTAGTTGTAAATATTTGCTTTTATCTCCCTTCACACTTTCTTGAATGGTTACTTTTCGACCGGCTTGTTCGGTCAATAATTGCTCTAATTCCGATTTTTCCAGCAATTGACGATCTACAATGATGTTATTCGGGATACTTCTTCCTTGATGCCCTTGCAAATAAAACTGACCGACAAAGGTTTCCGTCAGTTCCGAAAGATCCGTATTTGCCGGCACTTTTGGGAAATAGCTACGGTTCCCCAATACTTTACCTTGACGAATAAACATCACCTGCACACAGGCCAATCCGTGTTGATAGGCAATGGACATAATATCCATATCGTCCAATCTTTCATTCGATACGAATTGTTTTTCAATCACCGCGCGCACCGCTTGAATTTGATCGCGATAACGGGCTGCCTGTTCAAAATCAAGATCACGGCTTGCCTGCTCCATTTTACCGATTAAATAATCCAGCACTTGTTGATCTTTACCTTGCAGAAATAAGCGAGCCAATTCGACTTGTTGGTTGTATTCTTCATCCGTTACATGACCTTTTACACAGGGGGCGGAACAACGTCCGATCTGATATTGCAAACAAGGGCGGGAGCGATTGCCATAGACGGAATTTTCACATTGGCGCACAGGGAATAATTTTTGCAATAAAGATAAAGTTTCACGCACAGCTCCCGCATGTGGGTAAGGTCCGAAATATTCACCGGCAATTTTTTTCATTCCACGATAAGAAGCAATTCGCGGATGACGTTCTTTCGTAAGCAAAATAAAAGGATAGGACTTATCATCGCGTAATAACACGTTATAACGCGGTTGATAGAGTTTGATAAAATTATGCTCCAGTAGTAAGGCTTCGGTTTCTGAAGAGGTGATCGTCGTATCAATATGATGAATCGCGGCGACTAAGGCTTCGGTTTTCTTACTACTGAGATTAGCGCGAAAATAACTGGACAGACGTTTTTTTAAATCTTTTGCTTTCCCCACATAAATCACCTGATCTTTATCGTCATACATACGATAAACACCGGGTTCATGGGGAACGTCCGAGAGAAATTTTTTTGGATCAAACATATTAATTCATAGCCAAAATCGACCGCACTTTTTCTAAATCTTCCGCCGTATCCACGCCCACTGCCGGCACGGCTTTTGCCAATTCCACGTGAATAGGTTCCCCGTTCCATAGAACACGTAATTGCTCCAGTTTTTCTAGGTTTTCCAGCAGGGTCGGTTTCCATTGCACATATTGTTTAATAAAGCCGGCACGATAAGCATAAATGCCGATATGGCGCAAATAAGCATCTGCTAATTTCGCTTTTGCCACATCCTGTAACGCCATAAATTGATCCCGATCGTAAGGAATCACGGAACGGGAAAAATACAATACATAGCCGTTTTTATCGGTAAGCACTTTCACTGCATTCGGGTTAAATAATTCTTCAGGTTCGTGAATTTTTACCGCAAGGGTCGCCATATTCACGTTAAATTTAACCAAGTTTTCAGCTACTTGACTCACGATTATCGGTGGAATAAGCGGTTCATCACCTTGAATATTGACGATAATTTCATCATCGGCAATCGCCAGTTTTTTCACGACTTCGGCTAAACGTTCCGTGCCGGAATTGTGATGTTCCGAAGTCATACAAACTTGCGCACTAAAATTTTCTGCCGCTTGCGCCACTTTTTCGTTATCTGTAGCGATAATCACACGGCTTGCACCAGATTGTAGTGCTTTTTCAAAAACATATTGAATCATCGGTTTACCGGCGATATCGGCAAGGGGTTTACCCGGCAAACGTGATGATGCAAAGCGGGCGGGAATAATAACGGTAAATGACATAAAATATTCCTTCTTAATGATAAAGCTGCATTTCCACACCTTTGAATATACTTAGACGGCTTAATTCTCTCTTATTATTTCAGCTTTCTCTGCCACCAATATAGGCACACCGTTCTCAATCGGATAGGCAATCTGTTCATAGCGACAAATTAATCGTTGATTTTTCGCATCATATTGCAAACGTCCCAAACAACGCGGGCAAGCAATCACTTCAAGCAATTTGGGATTCAATCGTTCGAACATATCAATATCGCCCCAGTAATTCCTCAATTTTTGCCCAAAAGCGCGGTAATTTTTCGTTGTGTTTTTCGGCTTCAACGATCTCTGCTTCCACCGGAACATACCACCAGTTTTCTTGGGCGAAAGTTTGGCATTTCACGGCATCTTTTTCCGTCATAAAGAGCGGTTGATTTCGGGCAAGTTTTTCTAATTGTGCGGCCTCAAAATGTTGATGATCTTGAAATGCTTGAGTGTGATTTAATACGATGCCCTGTTTTTCCAACATCGTAAAAAAACGCTGCGGGTGACCAATACCGGCAATGGCTGAACCGAATTCAAATTCATTTAACCGGCGTTTTTCCTTACTTTTTAAATTGACGGCATAATGAGGAACTAACGTCATCACCGCATCAGAATACTGATTTTTTCCTCCATTCGTGATAACAAAATCAACGTTTTTTAATCGACTCGGCAATTCACGTAAAGGACCGGCGGGCAATACAAAACCGTTGCCAAGCGCACGTTCGGCATCCATCACCACAATTTCAAGATCCCGTTGTAGTTGATAATGTTGTAAACCGTCGTCAGAAATAATGATGTCGCACTCACTTTGTTTCAAGAGCAGTTCGACGGCTTGTCGGCGATTCGGTGAAATCACCACCGGTACGGAAGTGCGTTTTGCGATAAGAACAGGTTCATCGCCGCCTTCAATAGGCGAAGTGTTTTCCGTTACAAGCAGCGGATAGATTTTTGAGCAACCGCCATAACCACGGGAAATGACGCCGGCACGCAATCCGCGTTTTTTAAGTTCCTCAACAAGCCACACTACAACCGGTGTTTTGCCGTTTCCCCCTACAGATAAATTGCCAACGATGACAACAGGTTTCGGCGCACGATAAGCGGATTTTATACCCAATGAAAAAAAAGCACGGCGAATTTGGCTGATAACCCAAAAAAGCAAAGAAAATGGCAAAAGTAGCCAAGCGAGTTTAGAACGGGAGTACCAAAATGGCATAGAGAATCCTTTCTAAATAGTCTAAAAGTGCGTATAAAACAACACGGATTTTCGGTGTTACGTATCAGTCGCACAAAGAATATTTTATATCCGATATTTATCGGTGTAGGGTGTGTTAACCGTAGGCGTAACGCACCTTTCTATCGATTTATCAATAAATTTCATTATTGGTGCGTTACGGCTTCGCCTAACGGCACCCTACTATGGTTTATGCAACGACTATGGTTTGTGCTACTAAAATGATTTGTACAAATGCTACATAATAACGCGAGTTTTTCAACTTGCGCTTAATTTATCATTAGCCATTAAACTGCATACTATGCAACTGTTTGTATGCTCCATTTTGTTCAAGCAATGCCTGATGATTGCCGCGTTCGCGAATTTCGCCGTGATCAATCACTAAAATTTCATCGGCATTTTCAATAGTGGATAGGCGATGAGCGATAACCAAAACCGTACGATCTTTTTTCAGATCTTCAAGTGCCGCTTGAATAGCACGTTCCGATTCAGTATCAAGCGCAGAAGTCGCCTCATCTAAAATCAATACCGGAGAATTGCGTAATAAAGCACGGGCAATGGCTAAACGTTGGCGTTGACCGCCGGAAAGACTCGCACCGTTTTCGCCGATCACCGTATCGAAACCTTCCGGTAGTTTTTCAATAAATTCTAAGGCGTAAGCGGCTTTTGCCGCTGCAATAATTTCTTCACGTGTGTATTTATCACCTGCGGCATAAGCAATGTTATTGGCAATGCTATCATTAAACAAATGCACTTGCTGTGATACTAAAGCACAATTTTCACGTAAATTTGATAAGCGATAATCCTGAATATTCACGCCATCAAGTAAAATTTCACCCTGTTCAATATCATAGAAACGGGTAACAAGATTAGCGATAGTGGATTTTCCGGAGCCTGAACGACCTACTAACGCAACGGTTTTTCCCGCCGGAATACTGAAGGAAATATTATTTAACGCCAGCCCGTCTTTGCCTTGATAGGCAAAGCTCACATTTTTAAATTCAAGCTTCCCTTTTGCCGGTTTCGCCTTATAAGTGCCTGTGTCTTTTTCCACTTCTAAATCCAAAATTGAAAATAAGGTTTGGCAAGCCGCCATTCCCCGTTGGAATTGTGAATTTACGTTCGTTAAAGATTTAAGCGGACGCATCATCGCAAGCATAGAAGAAAATACGACGGTAAACGAACCCGCACTGAGGTGATCATCGGCAATAAGCGGCGTGGTGGCTAAATAAAGTACCGCCGCTAAAGCAAGAGAAGCGATAATTTGTACCACCGGATCAGAGATGGCATCCGCCGTAACCATTTTCATACCTTTACGGCGCATATCGTTGCTGACGAGGTTAAAACGCGTTTCTTCCACATATTGCCCCCCAAAAGAAAGCACCACTTTATGCCCTTTCAGCATTTGTTCTGTGGTGGAAGTGAGCTCCCCCATCGAATCTTGCATATTTTTACTTAATCTACGAAAAACTTTCGAAACCAAACGAATTAAAATCGCAATGACAGGCCCGATAATAAAAAGCACCAAGGTCAATTCCCAGCTTGTATAAAACATCACTGCCAGCAGGGAGATTATATATGCGCCTTCGCGCACAATAGTCACAAGGGAATTGGAAGAGGAATTAGCGATCATCTCGGAATCGTAGGTAATTCGGGAAAGCAATTTTCCTGAAGTGTTACGATCAAAAAAACTCACGGGCATAAACATTAAATGTTTGAACAAACGACGACGCATTGTCATCACCACTTTGCCCGACACCCACGCTAAGCAATAGTTAGAGATAAAACTACTCACACCGCGCAAGAAAATCATACCGACAACAACAAACGCCATCATTTTTAAAAAAGAATGATTGGTTTTGCCAAACCCATCGTCAAGTAAGGGTTTTAATAAATAAATCAACCCCGAATCGGCTAAGGCATTCAACACTAAAGCGATAGCCGCAGCCACTAATCCTGCTTTAAAAGGTTTAATCATCGGCCATAAACGCTTAAAAGTTTGCATTGTAGAAAAGTCTTTATCTTGCATCTCTTGATTTTGCATATCAGTTATCTTCTATAAAAAATTTTCGGCGGCATTGTACCTTTTATTCGTTTGATAATCCAATCACTCGCGCATACCAAGGTGAAAAAGCGTCTCTGGCGGTATCAATTGTTATCTTATTCCGATAAAAACCCACCCGAATTTGCCCTGAAAACGCCGTATTTTCTACCGCACTTTTATAGCGCGTTAAGCGTTCCGTTACCGAAGAATGGGGGAATTTCCACGGGTTCCAACGACCGCTGGAAATAATCGAAATATCCGGTTGAGTTTGGGCAAGTAAAAATTCTCCCGTAGAGGTTTTACTGCCGTGATGTCCCACTTGCAAGACATTAAGTTTGCCTAAAGTGCGGGCAAAAAACCGCTCGTTTTTCGTTTCGGCATCGCCGGTTAGCAAAACACGATATTGCCCGTCATCAATCAAAATCACGCAAGAATCGACATTATCCGCCCGTGCAACCGATTTCTCAGGAGAAAGTACGCGAAATGAAATGCCACGCCATTGCCAGCTTTTTCCGACAATACAGGAAGTGCGGTCAGTTTCACCGTAAGTTTTTTCTGATGAACTTACCAGTTCTAAATGAGGATAAGCCTTTAAAATCGCCCTCGTCCCACCGGAATGATCATTATCATCATGACTTAAAATCAATTTATCCGGCTCAATTCCCTCACGTTGCAAATAAGGCAATATTTCCGATTCAGCCATTGAACCACCCTGCCACGCCGCACCGGTATCATACAAAATACCTCTTCCGTCTTTTACGATTAACGTTGCCAAGCCCTGCCCCACATCTAATGTATCAAGCTGCCAAAGCGGTTTTTGATATTGCCGATACGCCCCGATCAATAAACATAAAACCGCAATACTTACCGAAATACCGATTACTTGTTTAAGCTCAATCCGCGGAGATGATTTGTTCACACTTAATGTGAAAAATTTTGTCTGTTTCATTTTCCAATCTTGTTGCGTTACCGGTTTTTCCCGATAAATCCCATAAATTATTAAGAGGAAAATCAGACTACAAAGTGCGGTCAAAACAAGCGATACATTCGATGAGACCGCAAACCAACTTCCTTGAAAGTAGGCAATAACTTGTGTTATCCGTTCTGCTAATTCATTAGCCAATTCCCAAGAAGAACACGCCCCCTTCGACAATACGGCAAATAGAATCAAAGGCACAAGGAAAAAACTATAAAAAGGCACGGCAATCAAATTGGCGAAAAAACCATTTAACGCAATGCCATTAAAAAAGAAAAGCTGTAACGGTGTGAACAATAGAAACAAGCCGAACTGCAAATGGAACAAACGCATTATCCACCGCACTTTTTGAGAGAAAGGCTGATGCCGCCATTGAAAAAGAGAAAACGGCACATAGCGATACCATAGGATTAAACAGCACACGGCGCCGACGGAAAGCCAAAAACTGATGGAAAGCGGCATAAGCGGATCCCATAATAAAAGAAATGCCACCACTAAAATAAAAAGTTGAAAAGTAGAATAATATCGCCGAGCTATTTGTATGCAGGAAATAAAAATCAAGGCGGAAATTGCACGAAAAGTGGGAACGGTAAATCCTGCAAGGTAAGCGTAAAACAAGGCAAAAATTCCCCCAAAGAACAAGGGAAAAAACGGATGAATAAAACGGGTTGGAAGAAAAAATTGCATTAAGCGAACCAGAAAAAAACCAATCCCCATTGCCAAACCGATATGCAGTCCCGAAATCGCAATTAAATGCGCGGTATTAGTTTGCTGATAAATTCTCTGCGTTGTTTTATCAAGCCACGCCCGTTCGCCAAAAGCTAAGGCGATTAACAAACCTTGTAAGGAAAGTCCTTCGGTCTGTTTCAATGCTTGCTGTAATATTTTCTCCCGTAATGAAAAATCACTCTTGATTTTGACCGCACTTTTTACCGTTCCTGTTGCAATAATTCCTTCGGAAAAATACCACTTCTGACGATCAAAACCACCGAAGTTCAATCTTCCGGAAAGCGGACGAAGAAAAACTTCGCCTTGCCAGGTTTCCCCTAAAAAAGGACGTTCCTTTGCTTTCCAATTAAGAAAAATACGCTGCTCGCCCCGCCGTTCTTTTAGTACCGTGCGAACAATGACCGTTTGATACGCTTGCTGATGTAGTACTTCTTCAATAGTAAAAATCAACGGTTGTTTTTGAACGGAGACTTCATCGGCTTGCCGCAGTAAATCAAGGGCAAAAGAATGGACGTATCCCAGGGTTAAAAGCGCAATATTGAGAGAAATAAAAAAACGAAAAACAAATATTTTTTTGAACCAATAGAAGAAAACGGCGGTCAGAACGAACGCTAAATGGCAGAACAGCATTTGTTTCCGGCCGATTAACATAAAATCCGGCAAAAACATTAATGACAGTGAAGCAAAAATAACGCAGATAGCTAACGTAAATACATTAAACGGCATAAAATAAAATCCGTAGATAAACTACGGATACGCTATGTATTTTTTAATAAATAAGCAATCATCCTTCATTGATTTTGCGATCTTGATCGACAAATTCAAATTTAGCGGGCGAAATTCTATTTGCTAAAACAAGAAAGTTCTGTTATTTATATCGCCCTCAAAAATCGGGGTTCGTCAGAACCAAACATAACAACAATGACAGGAAGTCGTGAACGTCACGCTTAAATTCTGTTTGTATTAGGAGTGAGGTATGTCAAAAGCATCGTTAAGTTTATTAGAACTCGCCGGCGTAAAACCATATCAACCCAAAAAAGATGAAGAATATATGAATGAAGATCAAATTCTTCATTTCAAAAAAATCTTAGCCGCCTGGCACGAACAAATCGTGGAAGAAGCGTCTCGTACTGTTGCGCATATGCGTGATGAAGCGGCTAACTTCCCGGATCCGGCTGATCGCGCGACACAGGAGGAGGAATTCAGTTTAGAATTACGCAATCGTGATCGTGAACGTAAGTTGATGAAAAAAATTGAATCGACACTGAAAAAACTGGATACCGATGATTTCGGTTACTGTGATTCTTGTGGCGAAGAAATCGGCATTCGCCGTTTAGAAGCACGCCCAACGGCGGATCTTTGTATTGATTGTAAAACCTTGGCGGAGATTCGCGAAAAACAAGTCGCCGGTTAATTTATTCTGTTAAAAAAGAGAAAGTGCGGTTAAAATTGACCGCACTTTTTGCATTTCCAATGAGCCTCTTTATTTAGAACAAAGTTCATCTCTGCCGATGAAGGTTCAAACGAAAATTACATTAAAAACGGAGTTTATTATTTTTACTTATATCAAAAATTTATTTGGCAAAAAGAAAAAACCGCAATCACAAAATGCACCGAAACAATCAGCCCAAATAAAAGCGCATTCCGAACGAATCGAGCCTTCAAACAATGCGTCTCGAGCAACTAAAAAAATCAATAAATCACCTCGCGATGACAAAAGTATTATTAAAGCCGCGCACTTTGGTATTCATCCGCGTATGTTTAGCCGTAATGCACTCAGCGTTGTGGAAAAATTACAACGTCAAGGTTTTGAAGCCTATATTGTGGGTGGTTGTATTCGCGATATTTTACTGGGTAAACACCCAAAAGATTTTGATGTCGCGACCAATGCCCGCCCCGAACAAATTCAAAATATTTTCCAACGTCAGTGTCGCTTGGTAGGGCGCAGATTCCGCTTGGCGCATATTATGTTTGGACGCGATATCATTGAAGTGGCGACCTTTCGAGCCAATCACGATGATGCCCGAGGTGAACATCAAGCCAAACAGAGTAACGCAGGTATGCTTCTCCGTGATAATGTGTACGGCACCATCGAGCAAGATGCCGAACGCCGTGATTTCACCGTGAATGCGCTTTATTACAATCCGCAGAATAATACGTTGCGTGATTATTTCCGTGGAATTGAAGATTTAAAAGCCGGTAAATTGCGTTTGATAGGTGATCCGACTATCCGTTATCAAGAAGATCCCGTACGAATGTTACGTTCTATTCGCTTTATGGCGAAGTTGGATATGTTTCTTGAAAAATCAAGTGAAGAACCGATTCGCAAATTGGCGCATTTACTGAAAAATGTTCCACCGGCACGTTTATTTGATGAAAGTTTAAAATTGTTACAAGCCGGTCATGGTGTAAAAACCTATCGTTTATTACGTCAATACGGCTTATTTGAGCCGCTTTTCCCTTCTCTTTCAGCCTATTTCACAGAGAAAGAAGATAGTTTTGCCGAGCGTATGATCGTAACCGCACTCACCTCAACAGATGAACGCATTGCCGATAAACTACGCATTAATCCCGCATTTTTATTTGCTGCCTTTTTTTGGTATCCGTTACGTGAAAAAGTGGAGCTTTTGAAAAATGAAGGGGGACTAAATAATCACGATGCTTATGCCCTTGCCGGTAATGAAGTGTTAGATTTATTTTGTCGTGCGCTTGCTGCGCCACGCCGCCACACCACTGTCATTCGGGATATTTGGTTCTTACAATTACAACTTTTAAAACGTACCGGTTCCGCCCCCGTGCGTGTAATGGAACATCCTAAATTCCGTGCGGCGTTTGATTTATTGGTAATGCGTGCGGAAATCGAAGGCGGAGAGACGGTTGAACTGGCAAAATGGTGGCATGAATATCAATTCAGCAACGGCGAGCAACGAAATCAACTTGTGCAGGAACAACAACGCTTACATCCTAAGCCTAAGAAAAAATATTTTCGCTCACGCAAACCCCGTAAGTCAAAATCCGTGAAATTATAGAATATGAATACAGTATATATTGCCCTCGGCAGTAATTTGAATACGCCCGTTGAGCAACTCAATAATGCGTTAAAAGCTATCGATAACCTAGCGCAAACCAATCTGATTGCGGTAAGCGCTTTTTACCAAAGCAAACCGCTCGGCCCGCAGGATCAACCCGACTATGTCAATGCCGTCGCAAAAATCGAAACGCAGCTTGCACCATTAGCATTATTGGATGAATTACAACGCATTGAAAATGAGCAAGGGAGAGTACGTTTACGGCGTTGGGGGGAACGCACCTTAGATTTAGATATTTTACTTTACGGCAATGAGATCATTCGAAACGAACGATTAACCGTCCCCCATTATGATATGCACAATCGAGAATTTGTCATTGTGCCGTTGCTAGAAATCGCACCCGATTTAACGTTTCCAAACGGGCTAAATCTCTCGGAATTAGCCGACAACTTTCTCCGACATCAAATGAAAAAAATCTAAAAAATAACCGCACTTTTTTCAGTTCTGTTAAAGTGCGGTTATTTTCATCTGAATTTTGGTGTAATAGACAATCTTGTTACTTGGTGCGTTATGAATTCGCCTAATACACCTTACAATGTTTCGTGCAAGTGCTACATAATACCGCTTTTACCAATACTTTTATCTACCATGCCGAAAACAAAAAAGCGAACATTAAGTTCGCCTTTTTTATACAACAAAATGAAAAACCGATTAATTAATCACAGACACATTCAATGAAGAACCACCCACGATTTGTACACGTTTCCCTGCTACAAATTTCGGATCAGCTTTTTGTACTACAACAATGCTTTTGCCATCATCTTTTTTAATGACAAGTTCAGCACCATTAACTTGGCTTGCTTTTTCTTCAATTTTGCTACCGACGACAGCACCTGCAATCGCCCCTACAGCAGTCGCAATGGCTTGACCTCGACCGCCGCCAATCGCACTACCGGCAATACCACCTATCGCACCACCACCAACAGTACCGATCACGCCAGGGTTATCCGCTTGAATTTTCACCGGACGAACCGAGACTAACGTGCCATAGCTAATTGAGCGTGCTTCCTTTGCTTGATCTGCCGAATAAACATCACCGCTGAAAATATCGGTATTTGCGCAACCGGTTACACTTAAGGCAGCCGCAAGCACTAACGCAACTGTCATTTTTTTCATAATTATTAGTCCACTTTAAAAATTAGATTGGTTTTCTTGGAGACCACGTAGAGATATTTTTTAAACCTTTACCGTCATCTGATACTTTTACACAAGCACCTACAACTAAAGTTGAGTCATATTTGTGAGTAACAGTTTCGGTTTCACCTTCTACTTTATATGAACAATTATTTTTACGAATAGTTAATTGAAGGTTTTCCCCTTGCATTTCGCTAAAAATTACCTGACCTTTATAAGCGTTTTCATCTTTTTGATGATTTGATGAGCAAGCCGCTAAACCTAAGCTTAATAAAGCGGCAAATGCTAACGTTACTTTTTTCATTGTGCTAAACCTCGAGTACTTTTTTAATAGAGTAAGGGTGAACTTTAATGCAAGTATGATTCATTGTTTTATCTACAAAACTCACTGCAATAGAAGGATTAGGTAAACGCTCGCCTTCTACTTTGGGTTCACTCACTTTAATTGTTAGTTGGCTCACACGTTGCCATAAAAAATGATTGTAAATCCTTTCTATCCAATCTTTCGTCGATTCATTTGAGAGAAAAGGAATCACAATCTCAATATGTTCCCAAGTTTCTTGAGGATATTGCTTCTTTTTAGGAAACGGCAATTCAATAATATCAACAAGTTGCCCTGCAAAGGCAAGGGGCTTTTCTAATTGAATTAAATAGATCGGCCGCCCATTGACGATATTATCGGACAAAATTTTACCGTACTTTAATAAAAGTGTCAGCCGGTTTTTTGCATTTTGTTCACTATTCACTCGTAAAGCAAGATGATCGATCTCATAATCGGACAAATTCACTTTCATCACCCTTGCCAACGCTTGAATTTTGTTTTCAAAATCCTCTAATTCTTGCTCAAGTGCGGTCAAATTTTCGTTTAATTTTATCATTTTGTCTCTTTGATAAATCAGCAAAGAACGGTATCATAGCCGATTATTTTTAGAATTCAATTTTGAACGAGGAAAACCTTGAATATTCAATCTATTTTAGCCGACAAAATCAAACAAGCGATGATTACAGCCGGTGCGGATCAATCCTGTGATGCACTTGTTCGCCAATCAGGAAAACCCCAATTTGGCGATTACCAGGCGAATGGCATTATGGCAGCGGCAAAAAAGCTGGGCTTGAATCCACGTGAATTTGCACAGCAAGTATTAGAGCAAGCGAATCTTTCCGATATTGCGGAAAAACTAGAAATCGCCGGCCCCGGTTTTATCAATATTTTCTTAACTCCTGCTTGGCTTGCAGAACAGGCCTCATCAGCACTTACTCAACCCCATTTAGGCATTAAAGCAACAGATAAACAAACCGTTGTCGTTGATTATTCTTCGCCGAACGTCGCCAAAGAGATGCACGTCGGGCATTTGCGTTCTACGATTATCGGCGATGCCGTTGTTCGTACACTTGAATTTTTAGGTCATCACGTAATCCGAGCAAACCACGTGGGGGATTGGGGGACTCAATTCGGTATGCTGATTGCCTATCTTGAAAAAGTGCAAAATGAACAGGCCGATGAGATGGAACTTCACGATCTAGAAGCCTTCTATCGTGAAGCCAAAAAGCATTATGATGAAGATGAAATTTTTGCAGAAAAAGCCCGTAATTATGTTGTGAAATTACAAAGCGGTGATGAATATTGCCGTGCAATGTGGAAACGTTTAGTCGATATCACGATGCAACAAAACCAGCATAATTATGATCGTCTAAACGTTACTTTAACGGAAAAAGACGTAATGGGTGAAAGTCTTTATAATCCAATGTTACCAAGTATTGTTGAGGATCTGAAAAAACAAGGTTTAGCCGTAGAAGACGAAGGTGCATTGGTTGTTTATTTGGACGAATTCAAAAACAAAGAAGGCGAACCGATGGGGGTCATCGTGCAGAAAAAAGACGGCGGTTTCCTTTACACCACAACGGATATTGCCGCAGCAAAATATCGCTACGAAACATTAAAAGCAGATCGTGCCTTAGTTTTTTCCGACACCCGTCAAAGCCAACATATGCAGCAATCTTGGCTAATTACCCGTAAAGCAGGTTATGTACCGGACAGTTTCTCTCTTGAGCATAAAAACTTCGGTATGATGCTGGGTAAAGATGGAAAACCCTTTAAAACCCGTACCGGCGGCACAGTAAAATTAGCTGATTTGTTAGATGAAGCCATTGAGCGCGCAACCGTCCTAATCAATGAAAAAAACAATAATTTATCCGAAACTGAAAAATCTGCGGTGATTGAAGCGGTGGGAATCGGTTCAGTGAAATATGCGGATCTTTCTAAAAACCGCACGACTGACTATGTGTTTGATTGGGACAATATGTTAAGTTTTGAGGGCAATACCGCACCTTATATGCAGTATGCCTACACACGTATTCGCTCTATTTTCAACAAAACAGAGGTAGATTTGACCGCACTTTATAATGCGCCATTATTATTAATCGATGAAAAAGAACGGACCCTCACAATCAAACTTCTACAATTTGAAGAAGCGGTACAAACTGTCGGGAAAGAAGGTACGCCACACGTGCTTTGTGCTTATTTGTACGAATTAGCCGGTGTCTTTTCTTCATTCTACGAGCATTGCCCGATTTTAAATACAGAAGATGAAGCCGTGAAATTAAGTCGTTTAAAACTTGCTTTACTCACGGAAAAAACCTTAAAACAAGGTTTAGATTTACTTGGAATCAAAACCGTTGAAAAAATGTAAGAATTAGCGAAGAACAAAGGCACTAAAAAGTGCCTTTATTTTTACTTCAAGAAAGGATTATTGATTTTTTCACGTTCAATCGTTGTATAAGGTCCATGGCCGGCAATGATGATCATATCATCATTCAATTTGAACAGTTTCTCACGGATTGAAGCAATCAGCTGCTCATAATTTCCACGCGGAAAATCCGTTCTCCCAATTCCTCCTTGGAACAGCACATCGCCGGTAAAAGCGACTTTTTTCTCTTGTTCAATAAACCCGATATGTCCCGGCGTATGCCCCGGTAAATGTAGAATATCGAATTTAAAATCACCGATTGTTAAAATTTCTCCCTCATTTAACCAACGATCAGGTAAAAATGCCTCAATATGAGGTAATCCGAAACGTTTTGCTTGTTCAGGAAGCGTTTCAAAAAGAAAACGATCTTCTTCCTGAGCCCCCCAAATTTCTACACTGAAATGTTTCTTTAACTGCTCGGCAGCCCCAACATGATCAAGATGGGCGTGAGTGAGTAAAATCACCTTTAGATTTAAACTCAACTCTTCAATGCGCTGAATCAGTCTTTCACCTTCACCACCCGGATCAACAATGATCGCATTTTTTTCATCATCCCAAATTAAAGAACAATTTTGCTGAAATGCCGTTACGGGGATAATCTCAATATTCATCTTTTCTTCCTCATAAACAAAAACCGCACCAAAGTGCGGTTAATTTTCTTATTATTTTACACCCCACGCCAAGTTCTCGCCGGGCCGGTATCAATATGAACAAAATTACTGCGTGGGTAAAATCCTACCCCGCCATTGTTCAGTTTTTCTGCCGTTTGTTTAATTCTGGCAAGCGGCGCACCATCAATACGAAAATCAATCGCCTTACCTTTCACATGATAGCTATTACTCGCTACACCGCGGCTTTGGCGATGACGCATTGCATTTGTCGCCGCAGAACGATAACCACAAATAATTTGGATCTCTGCAGTTTGTAATCCTAAATTACCTTGGATACGATACAATTTCATAAATAAATTAGGATCCATACGATGGACTTGATTCGTTCGTTTATCACGCATGAAATAATCAAGTTTTTTTAATATCGAAACATTAAAACCGGTACCGGGTGAAAATGCGGCACTTAAACGTTCACCGGTATTAACATTACGAAATGCCAAAATACGGGGTTTCGGCGTAGAAACCATCGCAAGCACAGAATTAGGCAACATACCTGCCCCTAATATGATACCGCCGAGAGAAAGCCATTTTCGACGTTCATAATTAATCTTACTCATTACTTTTTTCTCTGTTGTCAGTTTATTTCAACTAAAAATAGTGAAATAGTGAATTAAAACCTTTTCAAGATTACAAATATTTTTTCACTGTATTCCAATCAATATCAATGCCGCCAATAGCATTGTCATATTTATAAATATCCGGTAATACTTTGGTCTGACCATTATCAACCCAAGCCGTTACGTAGTATAAAAACACCGGATTGTCAGAACGAACAACGGCCGATGTTGTTTTCTTACTTGCTAATACATTTCTCTTACGTTCTTCCGACCAACCCGCTTCTTTTAACAAAATACCCGCAAGCTGAGAAGATTTCTCCACTCGAACACAACCGGAACTTAACGCACGATCCTTACGAGAGAAAAGGTTGCGATTAGGCGTATCATGCAAATAGATCGCATCGGAGCTTGGCATATTAAATTTATAATTACCCAGCGCACTATCTCCTGCCGCTTGACGAATACGGTATGGGAAATGTTTACCGATGGCATTCCAATTAATCGAATAAGGATCGATTTTATTACCTTTGCTATCTAAGATGCTGTAATTATGCGCTGCCGCATAACCCGGATCACGTTTCAATTTCGGAACAATATCTTCGTTAACCAAACGAGTCGGTGCGTTCCAAGGCGGATTCACCACAACATTACTCAATTTACTGTACATCACAGGAGTCCGACGTTCATCTTTCCCTACAATGACGCGAGATTCCAACTCGAGACGACCATCGCGATAATATCGCAACTGATAACTTGGGATATTCACGAAAATACCATTATAAAAATCAGGAATAACGCGTAAACGTTGGGCGTTAATCGCTAATTTTCTTCCGGTAGGCGTTAAACCTGAAGCGGAAATCATTGAAGGCAAGGCTTGGATAGTTTGACGATAATGTGAATTATTGGTGGATAAACCTTTTACATAAGTCAAAACATCATTATTTTTAACCGCACTTAACCATTGTTGGATTTGCTCATCACTCGGCGCTTGCGGTTTATAAGAACCCGAACCGTACAACCAACGCTGGGCTTGTTGATTGACATTCATACTGTAATAAACATAATCCAGAAACGCATCGCTTAAAAGCGCATCATAAGTCAAACCGCCACTTTGCTCTACCCGGCTTAAATTTTCCAAAGATTGCGCAGAGGCTTTAGAAATACCGCTTGCCACCATCGCAGCATATTCACGGAGAAATTGTTTTTCCGCCGATTTATCCTGCCATAATAATTCATATTTATTCTCGGCATAAAGTTTTGCCAAAACCGACTTAAATTGTAAATGATGTTCGCCGATTTCATGAGTAAGCGACATTTCAAGCATTGCTTGCTTTTCTGCGGCCAAACGCGCTTGATCTTCTTTCATCTCGGCTTCTAATTTCGCACGTTCCTCAGGTGAAAGTTTCGACATATCAATCGTCGGAGTAGCCGACGTAGAGGCTTGTTTTGCCCAATCAGCCAAAGCGCAGCCCGATGTTATCATTGATAAGGGTAATGCCAATACACCTAATTTGATACAACCTTTCAACATAAAAGTTCCTTTAAAGATTTATAGAAAAGATCGCGTTTTATTCAAACGCGATCAAAAAAATTATTATTTTTTATCCGATAGCTGAAGATTTGTCTCTGTTTTTTCTTGTTTTATACTCAGTTTTATCAAATCTGCAACCATTTTCTCCGCTTCTTTCAAGAAGAAATCCGGTGCCTCATAATCTTTCGGCAAATTATCAATATCTTTAAGCGGCTTTTTGCCTTCACGTTTAAAACGCTCATTGATATCTTTCAAACGTCTTGCTTCATCTTGATCATTTTCCGCTTTGCGTTCCTGATAATTTAAAGAAAGAAATTTACGATCACGACGTTCATCACGGATTTTCAATTCCTCATTCAACGCAATAAATTCCGGATCTTTCGCAATGCGCGCCAAATGATTTTTATTTAATTCCGGAATATATTGATGAACATTGCCTGCTTCAGAATAAGTGGCCTCAGGAATTTTATCCCAAGGCAACGCATTATCTTCTTTTTCTTCCCCATTTTCTTTCGCATCAATAATTTCAGGGAATTTAATATCGGCAGCAACACCTTTTAATTGTGTTGACCCCCCGTTAATACGATAGAATTTTTGGATTGTATATTGTAAAACCCCCAGCGGCGTTTGATCCAAGTCATAAACGAAATTCAAAGAACGACTTTGTTGAACCGTACCCTTACCAAAGGTATTTTGCCCCACCACAATTCCGCGGTTGTAATCTTGCATTGCCGCGGCAAAAATCTCTGAAGCCGATGCGCTAAAACGGTTAATCATCACAATTAACGGGCCTTTATATTGCTCCGCCCGATCATCATCTTCGTGAACACGAATACGTTGATAAGCGTCACGAACTTGCACCACCGGCCCATCAGTAATAAATAAACCGCTCAATGCAACAGCTTCGGTCAATGCTCCCCCACCGTTCTCGCGTAAATCAACAATTAAGCCTTTAACCTGCTTTTTCTCGGCTTTCGTTAATAATTTTTTCACATCCTCCGTTAAGCCGATGTAAAAGCTTGGAATTTTAATAACACCGACATTTTCACCTTTTACTTTTTCAACGGTCAATTTCGCAGCTTGATCTTCAATACGTACCTTATCACGAACTAAAGTGATAATCCGTGATTTGCCACCTTTTGCCGGTTCAATCTCCAAGCGAACTTTAGTGCCTTTTTTACCTTTGATTTTGTCAACAATATCTTCTAGACGCCACCCGATGATGTCTTCGATTTCCCCTTTTCCTTGACCCACACCAACAATTTTATCGCCGGCTTGAATTTTTTTACTGCGTGCAGCCGGGGCACCGGGTACAAGAGATTTAATAATGGTTTCATCATCTTCCGATTGCAAAGTTGCACCGATACCTTCTAAAGAAAGGTTCATACTTTCATTAAAGCTTTTCGCTGTACGTGGTGCAAGATAGCTTGTATGCGGATCGATCTCACGGGCAAAAGCATTTAAGTAAACCTGAACAATATCATCCGCTTTGGTTTGGGTGAGACGGCGAATAGCCAAATTATAACGTTTGGTGAGTTTATCTTTAATCTCAGACCATTTTTTATCTTTTAATTTCAGGTTAATCACATCATTCTTAACACGCTCTTCCCAAAGGCGATTCGCCTCTTCCTCTGTTTTTGGAAAATTCGCTTTTTCACGATCGATCTCAATTTGATCCTGACCATCCAAGCGAGGTTCCTTATCCAATAACGAAAGGGCGTAAGCATAACGTTCATAACGACGTTTCATCATCAAATCATAAATAGCGAAAGCTGCGGAAAGATCACCTTGGTTTAACTGATCATCCAATTGCGAGCCGTATTTCTGACGTAATGTATCAATATCCGATTGTAAAAAAGTGTTACGGCTATAATCTAAGCTTTTAATGTAACGATCAAAAATCTTTTCAGAAAAGGCATCATCAAGTTGAAATTTACGATAGTGAGATTGCGTTAAACGTGTTGTCGCACGCTTTGTCGCAAGTTGGTTTTCTTCTGTGGCAGAAGGAATATTTATATCACTTGGCTTCAGCTTTGGCGCAACAGCAAAACCAGTACTTGAATGAAAAAGCAACGCACTTAATACCGCCGTTGCCAAAATATTTTTGGTCATTATCAATTTCATTTGCCCTTTCCGATAAGAAAATAACATTATGCGAATAAACGATCAGCCGTAATATTCATCACTAAACCGTTTTCAAGCTCAACACGTGCCGATTCTTTTAGAACCTCAACAACAGTTGCTTTTTTAGCATGCTCGCCCACTTTCACTTTAACGATTGAACCTTTAGAAAGTGTGGAAAAATCAACCGCACTTAATTCAATTTTCGGTTTACGTGCTGCTTTCGGGTTATTCGGACGGCGTGGTTGACGCTTTTGTTGCGCTTTTTTCGCAGCCAATTCCGCTTTACGTTTTTCCGCAAATTTTGCTTTTGCTTCAGCAAGTTGCGCCGCAGCATGTACAACGTGTTCCGCCTCCAACACGCCTGCCGGATTACCGTATAAATCTACTCGTTCCGCACCTTCGCGACAACCATGTAAATAACGCCAGTTTGATGTATATTGACGAAGAGCGTGGCGCAATTGGGTTTTGCTTACACGCTCATCATCTTTTAACGCTTCGGCTAAATCTTGAAATAAACCGATTTTTAACGGTTTGGCTTCCCCTTCCAAAATAAAACAAAGTGGAAATTTTTCTGCTAAATAGGCAATGATTTCTTTATTATTCGTTAGCTTTTGAACATCTAATGATGTTTCCGAAATTTGAGCGTCGAGTTGAGAATCTGTCATCTGTTGTCCTAGAATTGAAAATAAAAACCCATGCATTTTATCGCACTTTTATGAGAATTGACAATGATTCGAACAGGCTTGGCCATTAAGTTTTTCTCTCAAGGAGCCAATTTTAATAAACCTTCACGCATTTAACTTCACAAATAGGGAGGGTTCAGACTAAAATACGGCTTTTTCCGACCGCACTTTTATTCGTAAAAAGAGACAATAATGACGACGATTCCGAATTTATCCAATGCCAGCTATAAAATTACCCGTTGTGGGGAATGTGATGAGATCGTCTCTATTATTTATCCTTTGCCACAAAATGAACACGCGGAATGCCCACGCTGCCATCACACATTAAGCACAACGAACCGTTGGTCATTGCATCGCTGTGCAATGATTGCATTATCAATTCTTATTTTAATGCCTTTTGCACTAAGCTTTCCTCTATTAAGTATTGATTTACTCGGTGTAAAAGTCGATGCCTCTGTGTGGGAAGGCATTTGGAAAATGGCAACGGCAGGCTATGAATATACCGCTTTTTTAGTTTTTATTTGTGCCGTATTAATGCCGATTTCCTTTGCAATTTTAGTCTTAATGCTGTGGTTCTCAAAATTACTTGGGATTCGTCCGCGTAATGTTCTACTGTTTTTAGGTTACATTAAACCTTGGGTTATGTTTGATGTATATCTCGTAGCACTGGGCGTATCTATGTTTAAAGTCCGTGAATATGCCGCTCTGGAAATCGATGTTTATTTAATTGCTTTTGTATTTACGGCTCTTTTAACAACATTATTATTTATCAAAATCAATTTAGACGAACTCTGGAATGACTTTTATCCCGAACATAACAAAACCTATTCAAACCTTGAACATATTGAACTATGCGCTTCTTGCAATTATTCTTTCCCCCATTCGGCAATAAAACGTCAGTATGGATATTCGACTTGCCCTCGCTGCGATTCTCGTTTAGATTTACCCGAATCCATAAAGTTGCAACGTGTTTGGGCAACACTTATCGCCGGTATCGTCATGCTTTTCCCGGCTAATCTTCTACCGATTTCCGGTGTCTATTTAGCAGGAGCATTATCAGAAGATACGCTTATGTCGGGTGTGATATCATTTATCGAGATGAAAAGCTACTTTGTTGCCTTTGTCGTTTTTTTCGCCAGTATTTTTGTCCCCATTAGCAAAATTTTAATTATGCTTTATTTGCTTGCTTGCGTTCATTTCAATTGGCGACACTCCATAAAATGGCAAATGCGTTTATTACATATCGTTCATTTTGTCGGACGTTGGTCAATGCTCGATTTATTTGTTCTTGCATTAATGATGTCACTTGTTACACGCGGACAAATTATTAATTTTACTGTAGGCCCGGCGGCTTTTTATTTTGGTGCAGCCGTTTTTTTAACAATGATTTCAACCTCACAATTCGATAGTCGATTTATTTGGAAAATTTATGACCGAAAAACAACAAACGAATAAAGAAGCCTCAAATTCGCTTTCAAACGTAGATTCGCAATATAAAACCGTTAAAGCGGTTTTACGTAAAAATAGAAAGGTATCGCCATTTTGGCTCTTGCCTTTTATTGCCCTTTGTATCGGTGCAATTTTATTTTTTCAAATCGTGGAAGAGCAAGGCAAAAGTATAAAAATCACCTTCACTAATGGTGCCGGTTTAGTGGCGGATAAAACGCCAATTCGTTATCAAGGCTTACAAATCGGTGTCGTGAAGAAAGTAAACTTTACCGACAACATGCAAAAAGTGGAGGTGATTGCGAATATTTATCCGGAAGCAACCGGCGTGCTGCGTGAAAATACAAAATTTTGGGTGGTGCAACCAAGCGTTTCCCTTGCCGGTATTTCAGGGTTAGACTCCCTTGTTTCCGGAAACTATATTACGCTACAACCGGGGGACGGCGAGAGTGAAGATACTTTTATCGCGCAAGAAAAAGGGCCTATTGCGCAGGTTACCCCGGGCGATCTACTCATTCATTTAACCTCCGATGATCTAGGTTCAATTTCTATCGGTGCATCGGTTTATTTTAAAAAATTACCGGTGGGTAAAATTTATGATTATCGAATCAATGAAAACAACAAAGTAGAAATTGATGTGGTTGTTGATAAAGAATATTCCCATTTTGTGAAAAAAGATTCGCGTTTTTGGAACATCAGCGGTGTAACTGCCAACATTAGCCCTGCCGGTTTAAATTTTAGTATGGAAAGCGTTAATGCGATTGTGCAAGGTGCGATTTCCTTTGATTCCCCGGCAAATAGCCCGAAAGCGGAAGAAAACACGACTTATACGCTTTATGCCAACTTACAGGCGGCAAAACGCGGTATTGAAGTTGAAGTGACCATTCCGACTTTGAGCGGATTAGAAGCCGATCACACAGGTGTGTACTATCAAGACCATAAAATCGGTATCCTTTCCTCTCTTACTACGGTGGAAAACAATAAAGATATGCTGAAAGGCACATTATTAATCGATCCTAATCAAGCCAATTTATTAAAAACCAATTCACATATTATTTTACGCAATAGAAAACCGAATCTTGGTGATTTAACAAATCCGCAACGTTTCTTCCGTGGCGATTATTTAGAAATTATCCCCGGCGATGGTCAAGAAAAATTACAATTTAATGTCATTAAAGAAAATGAATTACTGTTAAAAGAACCGAATACACTTGTGGTGAAACTTACCGCACCGGAAAGCTACGGCGTGTCCGAAGGACAAAATGTGTATTACAACAACATTGCTATCGGTGAAATTGTTAAACAAAAAATTGATGTGGATGGTGTGGAATATGAAATTGCCATTGCAGCGGCATATCGTAATTTAATTAATCCTAATACCCTTTTCGTGGCGGCATCAAACTTTGATGTAAGTCTCGGCGTGGATGGAGTTCGCTTTGAATCCGCTCATCCGGAAAAATGGTTGCAGGGCGGCATTCGGATTATTGCGAAAAAAGGCTTGGGAGAGGCACTCAACAGTTATCCGCTTTATAAAGACGCACAAAATGCAGAATCAGGCATTACGGGCAAGTTGGTTGAACCAAGTATCACCTTAAAAACATCAACCTTGCCAAGCATCAATAAAGGCTCTATTGTGCTTTATCGACAATATGAAGTAGGAAAAATCACAAACATTCAGCCGCAAACCAACCATTTTAATGTGGATGTTTACATTTATCCGCCTTACAAACATTTACTGACAGATAAAAGCCTATTCTGGGTAGAAAGTGCTGCACAAATAGACATCACGCCAAAAGGAATCAGCATTCAAGCGACCCCGATTGCCCGATCATTAAAAGGTGCGATTAGTTTTGATAATAGCGGAACCGGGAAAAACAAAACCCTTTATTCGAACGAATTACGTGCAAAATCAGCCGGACAATCGATCACCCTTATCACAGATGATGCCGGCAATCTTAGCAAAGGAATGAATTTACGCTATCTAGGCTTATCAATTGGTGAAATTGAAAGTATTACACTGGATACAAAATCACACAAAATCATCGCCAAAGCACTCATCAACCCTGCTTATATGGGAATGATTGCAAAAGAAGGCTCAACATTTAAGATCATTTCACCGCAAATTTCAGCCGGTGCAATAGAAAACTTAGATAGTCTTTTACAGCCTTATATTGATGTAGAGATAGGGAAAGGAAAAACTCAAACGCAGTTTAATCTCACACAAACATCGGCAAACCGCAGTAAATACAACAACGGTGTGCCTTTTATTCTTGAAACAAACGATGCGCTGAACCTTACCGAAGGTTCACCGGTACTTTACCGTGGTGTTGAAGTCGGGACAATTCGAAAATTCGACCTAAACAGCTTAGGCGATCGCGTGTTAATTCACATTGTTATTATGCCGAAATACCAACACCTCGTACGTAAAAATTCCGAGTTTTGGATATCATCAGGCTATGATTTCAGCTTAGGCTGGAAAGGGGCGGAATTTAATACCGGCAGCGTACAACAATTACTAAAAGGCGGCATTTCATTCTCAACGCCATCAAGTCATATTGTTCAACCGCAAGCTTCTGCAAACCAACGTTTCTTATTACAAATTAAACGCCCGGCAGAATCTCCGACATGGAACAGCGGTGCCTTGCCTTCTTCAAATCCATAAGGATTTCTGACCGCACTTTAATCAACCTCAAAATGGAGGTTGATATACACTTTCAGTTTGAGCCGAGTTTATCCGGCTCAAATTTTTACTTTTGGTCTCCCCGCCTACATCTCATTAAAATCAAAAAAACCACAAATATTTTGATGATTTCCGTAAACTTTAGTGTTAGTCTAGCGCCCCGTTTTTTCTGCGTAAAAAACAAAGAAGCCAGCGTTCATCAAATACGACAATAAACAATTAGATGACGCGCCCTTGAACGGGTGGCTTATTACGCGAATATGATCCTTGACAAATAGAGAGAAAATAATGAAGAAAACAACTATTTTTCTGACCGCACTTTTACTGGCAGGTTGTGCGGTTTCCAACGAAACGCCCTCCAACTCACGCAAACCTTTTAATATCAACGGTTATGAAAAACGCTTAAATATCGCCGCTTGTAATGATATAGACGATTGGTATTTAGACGGGTTCGGTGTTGGGCAAAAACACGCAGCCTACAAACAAAAAATCTTAGCTCAACGAATCGCTTATTGCGGAAAAGTTGAAAAAGCTGCAATTCAGGCGTGGGAAGACGGCTTTAAAAAAGGTACGATAACGACGGTGAAAAAAAGCAAACGAACAGTCAAAAAAACCAAAAAACGTAAGCGTTAATGTTCCCCAAAAAATAAAAGCTCAAACAAAATTTGATTTGAGCTTTTGTACTTATCAATACAACCCTCACTCTTTTTGAATATCCATCTCAAACTCCCCCCAAATCGGCGAATGATCGGAAGACACTACCCGTTCCGTTTTTGAGGAAAGCATCTTCATTCCTCTCACGAATACATAATCAAGCGGATTACCCAAGAAGCGCACACGCTCATCTTGCGAAAAAGAAACCTCATTTAAACCGAATTCTTGGATAAATTCGTTTAAGATGGCTTTCCGCTCTTTATTCCAAGCATTAAAATCTCCCGCCAAAATGACCGCACTTTTAGGATTATCAAGCAATGAGAAAATCTTTTTCAACTGTGTGCGATAGGCCTCCGGTTGCCATTCAAAATTAATCAAATGAACATTCACTACCCATAATTCACCACCATTTTTAAGCGAATATTGTGCTGCATTTGCCACTTTGGGAATATGAATCCAAGGTTCAGGCTGCGAAATGCCGCAATAGCGTTTAGGTATCGTTTTTGAAAATGTTTTCACGCCGTAGGCTGTCCCTTGATAAGCAAAGCTTGAAACAAAAAGTGCGGTTGAAAATGAAGGTAAATTTTGCTGCGGTGTCGCTTCTTGTAACAATACAAAATCCTGATTTCGTGCAAAACGTGTTAAATCTTGCTGCCATCCTTTATCCGCCTCTTTATGTATGTTCCAGCTCAATAAACGAATATGTGTTTTTTCTAAGGGCGGATTCAGTGCCTCATTAATAAAACACGACGGATTTATCCGTTTAAAATGATTTTGTGAGGTACTTTTTAGCATAATTTGAAGAGATTCAAAAATATGCAATCCGCTAACACGATAAGCTCCTATTGCAATACCCATTAAGAGTAAAAATGCAAAAATTTTATTAATCTTTTTCATTATTTTATTTCTCTCAAAGCAATCTTTATAAATAATAGCAGTTTACTTATACTAGGCAACCGCTGAATCTCCATCAGATAATCCTTTTATTTAGGAATAATATATGAACATTTACACATACCTCTGCTTTCTCACCGCTATCGCGATTTTAATCAGTTTTGTTACGCGAAAAATAAACGACAATATTCAATATACAATTGCCATCACCGCCACTTCAATGGTCGGTTCGCTAATATTGGTCTTATTAGGCTATTTGAACTGGTTTAATTTGGACGATATTGCAACTAAAGTGATTGAGCGAATTGATTTTAAAGAATTTCTACTTAACGGAATCTTAGGTTTTTTATTATTTGCCGGCGCCTTGGGTATAAAATTACCGGTACTTAAAAATCAAAAATGGGAAATCACTACTTTCGCCCTCTTCTCCACTTTTGCTTCCACTTTTTTTATTGGCTTTTTATCATACGGCGTAGCCCAACTGTTCGGTTGGCACATTGATTTAATCTATTGTATTTTATTCGGCGCATTGATCTCGCCTGATGACCCAATCGCCGTACTCGCGATTATTAAAAACTTGAAAGCACCAAAACGGTTATCAATGCAAGTAGAGGGAGAATCTCTATTTAACGATGGTATCGGCTTAGTGATTTTTACCACCGTTTTTGCCGTTGCATTCGGCGGACAAGAACCGACTGCCGGCGGTATATTACACCTTTTCTTTAAAGAAGCCCTCGGCGGTATCGTATTCGGCTTTGTCATCGGCTTAATTGCACATTATTTAATTTCCGCCACGGATGATGGCTCATTGGAAATTTTATTAACTTTAACCATTCCTACGGCGGGTTTTATGTTGGCAAATCTGCTCCATGTTTCCGGTGCGCTTGCAATGGTCGTTTCCGGTATACTAATCGGTAACTGGACACGTTATACCGGCTTTTCAAAGCAAAGCCAACGCTATTTCGATCATTTTTGGGAAATGATCGATCACTTTCTTAACTCTTTATTATTTATCCTAATCGGTTTGGCGATTTTACTGATTAACGTTTCATGGCAAGGCTTAATTTTAATTGTTCTCGCTATTCCTATTTGTCTGGTTTGTCGTTACGCCAGCGTATGGCTACCTTTCCAAATAATGAAACGCTACCGCAAATATAACCCTTACACCCTACGGGTTCTTACCTGGGGAGCCTTACGTGGCGGCCTCGCGCTTGCTATGGCACTCTCCATTCCTATGGGAAAATCTTATATTGAAGGGCTAAATATGGATGTGCGGGATCTGATTTTAGGTATGACATACGCCGTGGTTACTTTCTCTATCTTAGTACAAGGTATGACGATTGAAAGTATGATCCGCAAGTCTAAAGAAGTGATTATGCGCGAACGCGGTTATAACGGTGTGGGATTAGCAAAGGATCAAAAGAATAAATAACAATCCGCCATAAAAAAGTGCGGTCAAAATGACCGCACTTTCTCGGTATTATGTAGCAATTGCACAAAACATCGTAAATACCATCGTTCCTGTAAGGTGGGCAAATTTTTGCCCACCTTTCTAATTACGATATTTCAATGGTGGGCAACTAGTTGCCCACCCTACCCCAAGAAATATCAAAGCGCTTTGTGCAACTGATACATAATACCGCACTTTCTTCTCTGTCGGGCTATTGAATCAATCTTTCTTTTCGTCACCGGATTGATACAGGCGATTTTTATACAAATAACTCCCCAATAAAGCATAAGCCAGAGCTTCTTTTTTCATTGTGTCAGGTACTTCTTTTTCTGTGAGGGTTTCTGCTGTTTTATCATAAAAATAGCCTTGTGCCGCTTTATTTGGAATTTGGATCACTACATCGTTGTTTCCTTTCATTAAAGCTTGGGTTTGATCAAACTGCATAATCGCACGGTCAGGTTTAACATCTTGGGTCAAATCAAATCCTATCATCGGGTAATTTCCGCTTACACCGGCTAAAGAAAGTAAAGTGGTCGGAATATCAATTTGACTTACCAGACGATCATCACGGCGTGGTTCAATCCCATCTCCCAGAATCAATGCAGGAATGTGGAAATTTTTAATCGGCATTAATGATGCGCCCGCTACCCTTGAATCGTGATCTGCAATAATTAAGAAAAGGGTATCCTTCCAATAATTTGATTTTTTCGCCAAATCAAAAAAATGTCCAATAGCATAATCTGCATATTTTGAACTATTATTACGCGTGGCTTTCGGCTGTTCATAAAGCTTGATTTTATCGTCCGGAAACTCAAAAGGATCGTGATTGCTTGAACTGAATACAAGACTAAAGAACGGTTTTCCTTCTTTTTGTAAATTAGTGAAAGTTTCGTGTGCCTTGTCGAACAAGTCCTCATCACTTACCCCCCAAGTTGCCGTGAATTTTGGGTTGGTATAATCTTGTTGATCAACAATGGTTTTAAAACCGTTTCCATAGAAAAAGCCTGCCATATTGTCAAAATGCTTTTCACCGCCATAAATAAAGGAAGTATCATAGCCTTGTTTACCCAATATTTCCGCCAGCGTAAAAAAGTTATTTTGTGCATTGTTAAGTTTCACTACCGCACGTGCCGGTGTGGGTGTAAAACCTGTCGTTACGGCTTCAATTCCACGTACTGAGCGAGTACCGGTTGCATAAAGATTTTCAAATAACCACCCTTCTTGCGCCAATTTATCAATATTCGGTGAAAGCGGTTTTCCACCCAAAGTACCGATAAACTGCGCACCAAGGCTCTCTTGTAACAAGATAACGATATTTTTCGGCTTACCTTGATAAGTCGCCGTATTTTTTGTGAGGGTTGGAAATCTATCGGAAATATAATCACTATCCGGTCTGCCACGCGCTGCTTTTATTATGCGTAACATTTCATCGGTATCCATTTTACCGTATAGTTCCGAGGATTTTTCTTCATCTTTAAATTGCTGAGCCGCATAAATCACTGAATAGCCGGAATTGAGAACAAGAGAATTGATCAATGAATCGGAGGAAAAGGCGACCATCGCCGGATTAATTCCACGGTGCTGAAAAGTCGAACGCGCCCCAAAAAAACTTACCGCAATAACGAACAACGCAACAACGGGACGTAATTTCCAGCTCATCGTACGCAAGTTCTGCACCGCCCAACCGGAAAGTTTCCAATAAGTAATTGTCGCTAAAACGGTAAAAACAAGGCTGAAAACGACCGCACTTAAATGCCCGCTAACAAGCATAGAAAAGACTTCTTTCGGATAAATTAAATATTCAATAAATAACCGATTCGGTCGATAATCATAGGTTTCAATAAACGCCGGAGTGGCAATTTCCATAAAAAGAATGAATACGCTACCGGCAGTTAACCAAATACGTAAAATTTTTTTCCAAAGGGATGAAGTGTGAAATAATACGGTGAAAAGTGCAGGAACACCGAACAAATAGCATAATGCGACAATATCAATTCGGATACCCTGTAGCAATAATTCCCCCCAGCCATTAACAGCGGAAACACGTTCTACTTGCCATAAAGATAAACCTAAGCGTGATAAGGAAAAAATAAAAAGATTGAGCAGTACAAAAATAAAGATGGGAAATAAAGTAAAACGGTTGTTTTTCATAAATGACCTTTTTAATAATTTTTTAATAGAAATATTTTGAACTTCTGTAACGATTAATGAAGACGGGACAGCCGTTGCCCGGCAATATTTTTAATGTCGTCCGGTACGTTATTCGTCATTAAAATTTCTCGGTAAATTAATGCGGCAAGGGATTTATTCCGTGAAGTACCAATACCTTCCTCATAATAAATACCTAAACGTAACTTTGCGTTTGGATTTTCTAAATCGGCGGCCTTTTTCACCCATTCAAAAGATTTCGTCGCATCTTTTTGTGCCAAATAAATATCTGCCAACATCATCATTGCATCAAGATCTTTTGCTCTCGCTGTCGTTTGAAATAGTTTGATGGCTTGTGGAATATCTTTTTTCACATAACTTCCGTTGTAATACATCACGGCTAAATTATTAATTGCACGAATGTTGCCACTTTCAGCCGCCTCACTAAACCACCAATAGGCTTTTTCTTTATCTTGCGGCACACCGCGACCGAGGTTATACATCATTCCCAAATTACCTTGAGCCTGTATATTCCCTTCTAATGCAAGAGGTTGCATAATGTCAAAAACAGATTTCCAATCTTGTTTATTGGCAAACCCTTGCGCCATATCCAAACGCTGCTGATCTGTTAAATTCGAGGTATTCGATAACTCTTCCGCATAACCTGGTAAGCTGAAAAAGCTAAAAAGTGCGGTCAAAATCATAACTATTTTTTTCATAACAAAATCCATTATAAAGTCTCGAGTAAAAGAAAAATAAAGAAAACGGCTGTAATAACCAGCTCGATTAGACCTACTTGTTTTACGGAAAGTTTCTTACGAGGTAAAAAAACCGCACGAATCCAACTTACAAAAAATGCAAGTGCCAAATAAAATTGTCCGATAAGGGCGAAATACAACACCAATAAAGAATGAAAAATAATCGAAACCCATAAATATTTCGGATTTTTTCGTTCCCTCATCACAGATTTTACATAAAGCGTCGTACCGATAAAGAAAAGAGTCGGATAAATCGCTACCCACCAGATTTTGCCATCAAAAGCGCGTTCAGGAAAATAATAAGCTCCCATTCCGGCAAGAGCAAAAATCACAATACCGGCAAAATCATTTAATAAATTTCGTTCATCTTTTTTCTTGGTGAAATAAACGGTTACAAAAACCAAAGGCAACATTGCCGCCATAAAATACAAAACTTGCCAATTATAAAGTAAAGCAGGTACGGCAAAAATGAAAGTTGTAGAGGCATAAATCATCGTCCATTTTCCATATTCCGCCTTATTTTTACCTTTAAACAAATTCAGGAAAGGATAGCTCATCAAATAAAGGGAAAACCATGCAGCCAGTAAAAAAGTATGTTCCCACACCGGATGTGCAAGTAACGTTCCATAAATAAAAGGCAGTAATGCCATCACTATGGCACCATGTTGATTGGAAATCAGCAACTTCATCTTTAATTTCACCTTTGTGTATAAGTGAGAATAATTCTCGCCATTCTACCTTGACAAACTTGAATTTACAAAGATTCGGCGCCGTTTTAGAATAGAAAAAATTCAATCTGAAAGGAGTTATTATGTCTATTCAACGCATTCAGCCAAGCCATCGTTTTTGTGAGGTATCTATTCATAATGGTGTTGCCTACTTTGCCGGACAAGTACCGGATAGCACAGTCGGAAAAAATGCCTATGAGCAAACAAAAGAAGTCTTATCATTAATTGATAAATTATTAGCGGAAATCGGCTCACATAAAGGGAATATTTTAAATGCACAAATTTTCCTTGCGGATATGCAAGATTATACCCTGTTAAACCAAGCCTGGGATGAATGGGTCGATCGTAAAAACCCACCGAGCCGCGCAACAGTCGAAGCCAAATTAGCCGTGCCGGAATGGAAGGTAGAAATCGTGATCACAGCCGCCGTGTAAATGTTAAATTTGTGATCCTCCGCAAAGAAATTTTGTTTCATTTCCTTTACAATTCAGCTTTCTAATAAACACAATTAAGGAGTAATTATGCAAGTATGGACAACTGAAATGTGGCTGGCTGCCGGTATCGGCTTAATCGTCGGAGTGATTATCGGCTACTTAATTTTACGTTTCACCAAGGGTTCAGTGAAACACCAAGTACAAACGGAAGTCGAACTCAAAACAGTAAAGGCTCAACTTGAAGCTCAAAACGAGCAGCTCGAAAAACATTTTTCCGAAAGTGCGGAATTATTTAAAACCCTTATCGGCGATTATCAAAAGCTCTATCGTCACTATGCAAATTCTTCCGACACCTTGCTTGGTAAAAATCCAAAGGGGTTATTCACCCAGCAATTGATTACGGCGACGGACAAACCGCAGGAAGAAGCTCCGAAAGATTATTCGGAAGGCTCTTCGGGATTATTAAAGACAGATAAAGAAAATCATTAAGTCTTTTAGTATTATGCAGTGCTTACACAAAATATTGTAAGATGCGGTCAGAAAAAACAATTTCAATTCTGACCGCACTTTTTTTAATCATTTTACAATACGCGCTTGTTTTTCTTGAACATTTACCCTATTTTTTTGTCTCACGAAACGCTCATTTAGCAAGATATTTTTTACTTGGAGATTTTATGAAAAAAAGACATTTTATATTAACGAGTATCGCATTAGGTTTAAGTGTTTTAGGCGCCTCTATCAGTACACAGGCAAGCCTGCCGAGTTTTATCACCGAGCAAAACAGCCTAGCGCCAATGCTTGAAAAAGTACAGCCTGCGGTAGTCACCATTTCCGTGGAAGGCAAAGCAAAAACCAATAACCGCTCTCCAATGTACGATGACATTCCGGAAGAGTTTAAATTTTTCTTTGGCGATCAATTCGCCGAACAGTTCGGCAACCGAGGCGGTGGTCGTAATTTCCGCGGGTTAGGTTCCGGCGTCATCATAAATGCCGATAAAGGTTATGTATTAACCAATAACCACGTTATCAATGGTGCGGATAAAATTAACGTTACCTTACAAGACGGGCGTGAATTTAAAGCGAAATTGATCGGTAAAGACGAACAATCCGATATTGCGCTGATTCAAATCGAAAAACCGTCAAATTTGACCGCACTTAAATTTGCGGATTCCGACAAATTACGCGTGGGAGATTTTACGGTAGCAATCGGAAACCCATTCGGTTTAGGACAAACCGTTACATCCGGAATCGTTTCGGCTTTAGGACGTTCAACCGGTTCTGATAGCGGTGCTTATGAAAATTATATTCAGACGGATGCGGCGGTAAACCGAGGTAATTCGGGCGGTGCTTTAGTCAATTTAAACGGCGAGTTAATCGGGATCAATACAGCAATTATTTCTCCAAGCGGCGGTAACGCCGGAATTGCCTTTGCCATTCCAAGTAACCAAGCAAACAACATTGTTCAACAAATTTTAGAATTTGGTGAAGTACGTCGTGGTTTATTGGGGATTAAAGGCGGTGAATTAAATGCTGATTTAGCAAAAGTATTCAACGTGAATGCACAGCAGGGCGCTTTTGTGAGTGAAGTTTTACCGAATTCCGCCGCAGAAAAAGCAGGCATTAAAGCCGGTGATGTTATCACCGCGATGAATGGGCAAAAAATCTCAAGCTTTGCGGAAATGCGCGCTAAAATCGCCACTTCCGGTGCAGGCAAAGAAATTGAATTAACCTATCTGCGTGATGGCAAATCACAAAATGTGAAAGTCAAATTACAATCGGATGACGGTAAAGGACAACATAGCGGTAGCGTTGAATTACAAGCCTTAGACGGTGCAGAATTAACCAATTACAACGCTAAAGGTGTTAAAGGCATTGAGATAACGAAAATTCAACCGAACTCTCTTGCGGCACAACGCGGTTTGAAAGTTGGTGATATTATTATCGGAATGAACCGTCAAATGGTGGAATCAACCCAAGATTTACGTAAAGCTCTGGAAGAAAAACCTTCGGCAGTCGCATTAAATATCTTGCGTGGCAATAACAATTTCTACTTGCTGGTGCAATAAGTAAAAAAGTGCGGTTAGTTTTTCGTTATTATGTATCTATCGCACAAAGAGAGTTTTATTATGTTGGTAGGGGCATATTGCATACGCCCCTACTGTGATTTGTGCAACAACTACATAATATCGATTTTTTTAACCGCATTTTTTAAGATCCTTAGGGTGAATTAGCCACAAGGCGTAACGCACCGTAAAAATACCGAGGAATCGTGGAGCGTTACGGCTTCGCCCAACGTCCCCTACGGGAATTGCCGTTAAGGCTGTAAGGTGGGCAAATTTTTTGCCCACCGTTTTTTCATGGGAAAAACTAGGGAAAAATCCTCTCTTATGCTACAATTCACGCAATTTTTTGATCGAAAAAGGAATACCCATGACGGATTCAATCCATTCCTCTATTACCCCTGTCAATATTGAAGAAGAGCTGAAATCTTCTTATCTCGACTATGCGATGTCGGTCATTGTCGGGCGCGCCTTGCCTGATGTGCGTGACGGTTTAAAACCGGTTCACCGCCGAGTATTATTCTCAATGGATCGCGAAGGCAATACGGCGAATAAAAAATATGTAAAATCAGCCCGTGTGGTGGGTGATGTTATCGGTAAATATCACCCGCATGGCGATTCTGCCGTGTATGAGACCATTGTGCGTATGGCGCAGCCTTTCTCTCTTCGTTATATGTTGGTGGACGGTCAAGGTAACTTCGGTTCGATTGATGGTGATGCGCCGGCGGCAATGCGTTATACCGAAGTGCGTATGCAAAAAATTACGCAAGCTCTACTTACCGATTTAGATAAAGAAACCGTAAATTTCTCGCCGAACTATGACGGCGAATTGATGATTCCTGATGTTTTACCGACCCGAATCCCCGCCCTTCTTGCAAACGGTTCTTCCGGTATCGCCGTGGGTATGGCGACTAATATTCCGCCACACAACTTAAACGAAGTGTTAAACGGCTGTTTAGCGTATATCGATAACAACGAAATTACGATTGATGAATTAATGCGGCATATTCCGGGTCCGGATTTCCCAACCGCAGCATTGATAAACGGGCGTAAAGGAATTGAAGAAGCCTATCGCACCGGTCGTGGTAAAGTCTATGTTCGCGCCCGTGCTGCAGTTGAAAGCAACGATAAAGGTCGTGAACAAATCATCGTCTCCGAATTGCCTTATCAAGTGAATAAGGCAAAATTGGTAGAGAAAATCGCCGAGCTTATTCGCGAGAAAAAAATCGAAGGTATCAGCAATATCACCGATCTTTCAAATAAAGAAGGGATTCGCATTGAAATCGATATAAAACGCGATGCCGTAGGTGAAGTGGTGTTAAACCACCTTTACTCACTGACACAGATGCAGGTTACTTTCGGTATCAATATGGTGGCGTTGGATCATGGTCAACCTCGCCTGTTCAATCTGAAAGAAATCATTGAATCTTTCGTATTACACCGCCGTGAAGTGGTAACCCGCCGTTCGATTTTTGAATTACGCAAAGCACGTGAACGCACCCATATTTTAGAAGGTTTAGCGGTAGCGCGTTCTAATATTGACGAAATGATCGGCATTATTCGCAATTCTAAAAATCGTGAAGAAGCCGCAACCGCACTGAGCTCCCGTTCTTGGGCGTTACACAGCGATATTATTAATTTACTTGATATTAATGCACGACCTGATGATCTTGAAGAAAACTTAGGCATTCAAGGCGAACAGTATTATTTATCGCCTGCACAGGTTAATGCGATTTTAGAACTCCGTTTACACCGTTTAACCGGTATTGCCTTTGAAGAAGTGGTAAAAGAATATCAAGAATTATTGGTAAAAATTGCAGATCTTCTTCATATTCTAAATAGTGCAGAACGTTTAATGGAAGTGATTCGTGAAGAATTGGAAGAGGTGAAAGCCCAGTTCGGTGATGATCGTTTAACCGAAATCACCACAGCCTCCGGCGATATTGATTTAGAAGATTTAATTGCACAAGAAGATGTTGTTGTTACCCTTTCACACGAAGGCTATGTGAAATACCAGCCGCTTACCGATTATGAAGCGCAACGCCGAGGCGGTAAGGGTAAATCTGCAACAAAAATGAAAGAAGAAGATTTCATTGAAAAATTATTAGTCGCCAATACACATGATACGATTCTCTGCTTCTCAAGTCGCGGGCGTTTATATTGGCTGAAAGTGTATCAACTTCCGCAAGCAGGCCGTGGCGCACGTGGCCGCCCTATCGTAAATATTCTTCCATTGCAGGAAAATGAACGAATCACGGCGATCTTACCGGTATCCGCTTATGAAGAAGATAAATTTGTGGTGATGGCGACTGCCGGCGGTATCGTGAAAAAAATTGCGCTCACTGAATTCAGTCGCCCACGTTCAAATGGTATTATTGCCTTGAATCTACGTGATGAAGATGAATTGATCGGTGTGGATATTACCGACGGTAACAATGAAATTATGTTGTTTTCTTCTCAAGGTCGTGTCGTACGTTTCGCAGAAAGCGCCGTGCGTGCAATGGGACGTTTGGCAACCGGTGTTCGTGGCATTAAACTCGCCTTAACAAATGAATTGTCCGATGATGAAAGTGCGGTCGAAATTGAAGAAGTTTCCGATGAAAACACAGAAAAAACCTTAGATCTCAATATCGACAAAGTGATTTCATTGGTTATTCCAAAAGGTGAAGGAACAATTTTAACGGCAACGCAAAACGGTTACGGCAAACGTACACAATTAAGCGAATATCCGATCAAATCGCGTAATACGAAAGGGGTTATTTCCATCAAGGTGAGCGAGCGTAACGGTAAAGTTGTTGCGGCAACCCAAGTGGAAGAAACCGATCAAATTATGTTGATTACCGATGCCGGCACATTGGTTCGCACACGTGTAAGTGAAGTGGGAATTGTGGGCCGTAACACGCAGGGGGTTCGCCTAATCCGTACCTCAGAAAATGAACACGTAGTAAGCCTGGAACGTGTTTGCGATGTGGATGATGAAGAAACATCAGAAGAAATGGATTCGCAAGAATAATCTTAATAAGGTAGGGTGGGCTACTTGTTGCCCACCATTGAAATATCCTCTTTGAATCTGTGGGCAACAAGTTGTCCACCCTACGTTTAAAGGGGCTGATTTTTATTTACTCCATTCCTCCCCAATCACTTCCGCCTGTTTTAACACAAATTCAATGGCTTCAGGCTGTAAATCCGGTGGGTATTTGTAACTTTGCAATAAACGTTTGATAAAAATCCGCATTTTGGCTCGCACTGCCTCTTTATATTGCCAATCAATGGTAACGGATTTTCGTAAGCGTTCGGTGAGTTCTTTGGCTAAACGCACCAATACCAAATCGCCCATCAATTCCACCGCACTTTGATTTTGTGCTAAAGCATCATAGAAGGCTAATTCCGCTTGACTTAGCCCCAAGGCTTCGCCTCGGGCTTGCTGTTGGTGAAAATCTTTCGCCAGTTCCACTAACTCTTGCAGAATTTCAATCACCGACAGTTGCTGGTTGTGATAGCGATTCATCGCTTCTTTTAAACGTTCTTCAAAGGTTTTCTTGGTGGCAAGGTTGGCGGTGCTACGCTCTCGGATTTCTGCTTTGAGGTATTTTTCCACCGCACTAAGCCATAAATTCGGCACTTCACTATGTTTGACAGTGGTTAAAAATTCATCGGAAAGCAAGCTGATATTCGGGCGTTCTTGATGCAACAGCTCAAATAAATCCACCACGCCCTCTGAGGTAACTGCACGATTTAGCCATTGTGTCAGCTTAAGCTGTTTATCCTGTTGCCCTGTGGCGGGTTCTCGGGTGGTGCTATTTTTAATAATGGTCGCCCGCACCGCATCATAAAAAGCCAATTCGGGTTTATAAGGTTCGGTTTCAGACATTGCCCCACAGAGAGAAAGCCCTTTTTTCGCCAAACGTATCGCCTGTAAAAACGCTTGTTTACGTTCCGTTTTGTTCGCTTTCGTTGCCTCATCTAACGCCAAAATATGGTTCGCCGCCCGTAAAATACCATTGAGCAACGCATTCGGATCGGTTAATTGCAAAATTTGTGAAATATCGATCGCACTTCCCTGCACCGGCGTGGCAAATTGCCCACGAATAATGCTGATATGTTCTCGCATTTTTGCGAATACCGCCTCAACATCTTGTTTTACATCCGAGCCTTTCCCGCCTGCATTGGTGTATTGCTGTTTAGCGGCTTTCAATTCCTCCGTCAGCCCAATATAATCCACAATCAAGCCACCATTTTCACGGCTTTTATTATGAAAAACCCGATTAACCCGTGCAATCGCCTGCATTAAATTATGCCCTTTCATCGGCTTGTCGATATACATCGTATGGCAACAAGGGGCATCAAAACCTGTCAGCCACATATCCCGCACAATCACGATTTTCAACGGGTCATCAGGATCTTTAAACCGCCGTTCGAGCGTTTTTTTATCTTGATTATGTTTCTGCCAACTTTCAGGATCGTTCACACTGCTTGTCATCACAATTTTAATCGCCCCTTGATGGACATCATCTGCCGCCCATTCGGGACGAAGTGCGGTGATTTTTTCAAACAATTTTACCGCCACTGCACGGCTAATCGCCACAATCATCGCCTTACCGTCTGTAACCGCAATGCGTTGCTCAAAATGATAAATAAAATCCTCGGCTAAACGTTCAAGCCGTTGCTCATTGCCGACCAGTTTCTCATAAATGCGGAATTTATAGCTTTTTTCGTTCTCCTCATCGGCTTCATCAAGCTCACTTTCTCGCACCACATTGTCAAATTCCTCGCTTTCGCCCAAGCGGATTTGGCGCGCTTCATAGAAAATCGGCACCGTTGCCCCGTCAATCACCGCATCTTCAAAATCATAAATCGACACATAACGCCCAAAAACCGCTTGCGTGTCTTTATCTTCCGCCTCAATCGGCGTGCCTGTAAAGCCGATAAAAGAGGCATTCGGCAAAGCGTGACGGAGATATTGAGCGTAGCCCGTGCGATATTCGCCTTTTTGATTGAGTTTTTGGCTAAAGCCATATTGGCTGCGGTGGGCTTCATCAGAAATCACAATAATATTATCCCGACTATTCAGCACAGGGTGCTTATCTTCATTCTCTAACAAGCCGAATTTTTGAATGGTGGTAAAAATCACACCGCCTGCTTGGCGTGCATTTAATGCCTGACGCAAATCCTCTCGCCCGTCTGCTTGCATCGGCGTTTGTTTCAACAAAGCATAACCGCCACAAAAGGTTTGATAAAGTTGCCCGTCCAAATCATTGCGATCCGTAACCACCACAATAGTCGGATTTTTCAACGCTTTTTGGGCTAACAATTTGCCGGCATAAAACAGCATTGAAAGAGACTTGCCCGAGCCTTGCGTGTGCCACATCACCCCAATTTTGCGATCGCCCTGCTCACTGCTCGCAACCAGCGTGCAATCGAGGGCTTCATTCACCCCATAATATTGATGATAAGCCGCGGATTTTTTAATTATTTTGCCCTTTTCATTGCTTTCAAACACAATAAAATTCTGCACATAATCCAAAAAACATTCCGGCAACAGCACACCATTTAGCACCGCATCCAGCTCTTGTTCAAAGGGAATACGCAGACTTTTTTGCTTTTCATCCACCACACGCCAAGGGGTAAAGCGTTCAAAAGAGGCGGAAAGCGAGCCGATTCGAGCGGTAACGCCGTCCGAAATCACTAAAAGCTGGTTAAAAATAAACAGATCACCGATTTCCTCTTTATAGGTTTGCAACTGTCGCCACGCCATCGTCAAATCCGCCTCAATGTTCAGCGGATTTTTCAGCTCGCACACCATTAACGGCAAACCATTTACATAGCCGATTAAATCAGGAATCCGCTTACCTTTCGTGCCTTGAATATCAAGCTGATTGATCAGCAAAAAATCATTATTTTCGACCGCTTGAAAGTCCACCAGCTGTGCCACATCGTGCTTTTGCTCGCCATTTTGTTGATACACCACCGGCACACCGTTTCGCAAATAGCCATAAGCAAGTTGATTTTTCTCCAACAAATCCCGCCCTTCAACCTGACGCACCTTGCTCAACACCTGATCGACAGCCAACTCCGGCAAATGGGGATTGAACTTTTCCACCGCCTCACGCAAAAGGTTCTCAAAAATGACCGCACTTGTCCTCGCCCGCCACGGATTTTCCAAGCCTTCCAAAATCGTCTTGCCATACACATAACGCCAACCTACCGATTGAAATTTCTCAATCGCCGTTTGCTCCAGCACCGTCTCGTTAATTTGCATATTTTTTCCTTACAATATTTTCATTCGTAGGGTGGGCAACGAGTTGCCCACCCTACGTATCTATTGTGCTAACAGCTCAAAAAGTTCTTGATTGACATAAAAACTTTCTCGCCCAATTTTTGTTTTTTTAACTATTCCCAATAGTTCCAGTTCTGTTAAACGTTTTAACGCCGTATTACGATGAACTTCACAATCTTCAGCTAAAAACTCTACTTTGGTATAAGGATATTTATAAAGATTATTGATTAGTTCGTGACTATATAACTTAGGATTTGCATCTTTTATTATTTTCTTATGTTTTTGCATTAAAGATTTAATTTCAGTAACTAAATTTAATGTCTGTTTTGCCGTTTTCTCAATACCTTTCAACATAAAAAGAAGCCATTTCTCCCAACTTTCGGTATCTCTTACTTCTTGCAATAAATAATAATATTCTCGTTTATTTTGGTTAATATAACGGGATAAATAAAGAATCGGCTTGTCTAATAAACCATTTAAAACCAGATATAAAATATTGATAATCCTCCCTGTTCGCCCATTCCCGTCATAAAAAGGATGAATACTCTCAAATTGATGATGAATAATCGCCATCTTCACTAACGGATCATAATCTAATTGCTCAGAATCATTGATAAAAAGAGCTAACTTCCCCATATAATACTCAATTTCATTATTGGACTGCGGCGGTGTATAAACACTTTTTCCCGTATTTTGATCAATCAATTTCGTTCCTGCCTGACAACGAAAACCCGCATTATTATTTTCTAAAATTTGTTGCACATTTTTGATCGTACTCAAAGTCAAAAGCTGATAAGTTTTCACTTGCTGAAAACCAAACTGCATAGCCTGAGCATAACGATGTACCTCTTTAGCTGCCAACGAGCTAAAATGCTGAGTTTCATAATTGCTCGCATACATATCATCTTGTGTTGTAATGATGTTCTCAATTTCCGAACTATCCTTCGCTTCTTGCAAAGGCAATGTACTTAACAAAATATCTTGGTTTGGCATTGTATTCACAATCCCTTTCAATTCACCCAAAGCTTGATGAGCAAGATTCGCCGCTTTCAATACCGCTTTTGTTTCCACATCAGGTAACGAAAACAAATCAGGGACCCGGTACGCATTTTCCATAAGAACTCCTACAAATTTTCCACATTTTTTGTATCTATCAAAAGAATACATACAGATTTTAGCGTTTTTTTGTAAGTGTTACATTCAATACTCACAGTTTTTTGCGATTTTCTGTATGTATTTCAATAATGCTCACACAAAATAGCCTTTTTTTGTAGTTTTCCGCACAATGCTCACAATAGATAAAATTACGAAAAATCCAACAGCTTGTACTTATTAAATTTCTCCTCATCGAGTGTGTTGAACCAAAAGCTATTTTAACCTTTTGTAGAGTGGGCAAATTTTTGCCCACCGTTTCAATCCTGATATTTTCGGTGGGCAACGAGTTGCCCACCCTACGTATCTTTTATTTTATGAATTGACGAATATTTCCAATCCTCACAACGCTCAACATAACCGTGTCTAACAGGGTTATAATGAATATAATCAATACAATTATTTAAATCCCGATCATCAACAATCGTATGTTCCCAAAAACGCCGTTGCCAAATCCCTTTTTCTCTATGCTTGATTTTGCTTTCACTCCTAGTGTTACTGATAGGTAATTTAGATGAAAAATATTTTTTTATTAATTGCCAACGTAATGAATAGTTTGTATCGCCCTCGGGTAATTGCCAAATAGCGTGAATATGATCAGGTAAAATACAAATTGCAATCGTTTTAAACGGATATTTTTGACATACCTTTTGATAGGATTGCCTTAATAAATCAATACGATCAATCAGTAATGTGCTTTTTCTATCTTGTAACGCAACAGTGAAAAAATAATAGGCATTTTCTAAATAAACACGGCGATAATTTGGCATAAAACCTCCCAATATATTCCGTGTTAATATCATTATTTCATCACCCTAAACAATAAAAAAATCTCATTTTCTCGATCCACATCACATATTTATATTATTCATATTTCAGCATTTCACATTACACGTAGGGTGGGCAAATTTTTTGCCCACCCTTTCAATCCGGTATTTTCGGTGGGCAACCAGTTGCCCACCTACGTATATCTCGTTAATTTACATATTTTTTCCTTACCATATTTTTATCACCCGTAGGGTGGGCAAATTTTTGCCCACCGTTTCAGTCCGATATTTTCGGTGGGCAACCAGTTGCCCACCCTACATATATCTCGTTAATTTACATATTTTTTCCTTACCATATTTTTATCACCCGTAGGGTGGGCAAATTTTTGCCCACCGTTTCAGTCCGATATTTTCGGTGGGCAACCAGTTGCCCACCCTACGTATATCTCGTTAATTTACATATTTTTTCCTTACCATAATTTTATCACCCGTAGGGTGGGCAAATTTTTGCCCACCGTTTCAATCTGATATTTTCGATGGGCAACGAGTTTCCCTCCTAGCCTCCATTACTTATTTGTATTTATTTTATCTGTAATTTTTATTAATAATTCTTCCATAGGTATTTTCTCCATTGAAGATTTTTCTAATAACAATGCTGGATTTAAACCTAAACTATCTATTGCTATTTTGGTAAGTTCAAATTTTATCTCTTTCAACTTATCTAGATCTTCGTATAAATGGTAATCTCTACTAAAAAACTCTAGAAAATTCAAATATGATCTTGCAACAGTTTCTTTATGCATATATGTCTGCTCAAGTTTTCTACACTCTGATATTCTTTTAGAAAGAAAAAGGATACTCCAAACAGCAGGAATAAATAGAAAAAATTTAGCAAATAAACTAAAAATATCACTAGCCGAATTGATTGTTAATAACCCACCAATAAGCATTAAGAATAATAAACAAAAAAATGCCCAAGTATAGTTTTCTTGTTGTCTCCTAATTTCATCTCCCTTACGCCTAAATTCTGAGTACAAATAAGGCAATGTGGTTTCTCCAAAAATTTCAGAAACTCTTTCATGAATTTTTTTCTTTTCATTATCAATAAATTCTAGATTAAATTTTTGCAATTCAATGAGAAAATCTATACTTTCGATTTGTAAAAACTCTGCTTTTAGTCTTTCAAGTAAATTAATAATCGTTTTTACATCATTCTCTTGTATCTCTCTTACTTCTATCCCTCTAAATTTAATTTTATTACTAATAAACCCCCTAACTTCCAATAATACTTTTTTAACATTTTCAATATTAGTTATATGTAAAATAGGGAAGTTAAAGCAACCATCTAGATAAGATACTAAATCTGAAATTTCAGGAATTGAATTAAAAGGAATTTCATCAACTTTTAACTCTACTCTTTTTAACTCTCTTGAACAGTTATTCCATTCACTTAATAAAATTTCAATTTCATTACTCATACCTCAACCTCTCCATTCAATAACTTAGGTAATAATTCATCTCTAGTCTTAGACAATAAGATATTTTCTCTCAAATTACATACTTGTTTATCCATAATTGAAGAAATACAACTATCAAAATATTTTAAAATCTCAATATTTGGTTTAAATATTTCTGTATTTTCTACAATTCCTTTACTAATATTTTGCTGTGCAGAACCAACAGCTTGATTAGCAAAATATTCTTCTTTATTTTTTAGATAGTAATAATTAAAATACCTAAAATATTCTTTGGGTTCTAATGAGCATACAGCTTGATTGCTTGTTGTCTCAAATGCACAAAAAGAACATTTACCAGCTGTAGGCGAGGCATATAAAGCAATCAAAGTAGAATTTTCTTTAACAAGTTTCGCTGACGAATTTTGTAAACCTAATTCGGTAATAAACTCTTTTGAACTTACTAAAATAGGATTATTACAGACCTCTCCCGAGGATAGCCAAGGAATAGTCCCATTTTCCCAAAATGGGAGATTGCTTCTTTTGGGAGTTCCTCCATTTTGGATTTTATTACAACATTCTTTTAAAGTTACAATCTCCCCCCCCCTCGGCACGCCATCTTCCCCAATCTCACTTGGCATTGCGTCGGCGAGTTGTTGGAGGGGGTGGTATTGTTCGGGGGGAAGTGCGGTCAATTCTTGGGGAGTTTTGCCCGAGATGGCTTGCATTGTAGCAAGGCGAATTTCCGCTTCGGTTTTGCCATTACGAATGGCTTGTGCTTTGGCTTTGACTGGCTCAAAGTCAATAAACCAGCTTTTAAAAATCGCTTGGGCGATTTGTTCTAGGGTTTGATTGGTTTGGGTGTTATATCTAATCTTGTTATCCAAATTATTTAATGTATTAGCAATTTTTATTTGTAATTCTAAATCAGGAGCTAAAAACTCTAATTTACTTAAATTAGAAATATATAAATTTTTTTGTACACTACCCTCAGCTAAATTTTCAATATCTTTACGATTGACAAGCAACATATAAAATATAAATCTATAATCAAATTTATTTTTATCAACTTCAATATTTATTATTGCTCTATTAGCACACATATAATCTTGTAAAATACCTATCCTACCTATAGTACCTGACTTACTTACAGCTATAGTATTAGGTTTAAAAAGAATTGAACTTTTACCTGCACTTTGGAAACCTATTTCACTTAAAGTTTGAGAAGTATCAAAAATAAAATTATCATTTAAATCTGTAGCTCTCAGCCATTTTACATTTCCTCCAAAAAATTCTTCAACTGTTCTTTTAGGATTTACATACCCTTCTCTAAATATACCACACTCACCTAATTTATAAATTTTCCAATCACTCATACACTGTTCCTTTATTACTATTTATCCTTCATAAAATATTCTAAATCTAACGAACGATAAAACTCTAAAAAATCATTATCTAAATATTCATAATCTTTTTGTAATTCAGGAACTGTTACATTAGTTCCATTTAGCATAACAACTTTTCCATTTTTTAAATCATCATCAATATTTTTTATTTTGACAAATTCTTTAACAATTTCATCAGGTGTTTTATTTGAATGCCAAAGTTCATAACTAGACATTTTCTGCTTACCAACCATACTCTGACGAATTTTATCTTTGTCATTTTGAATTAAATACACACATCGCTTTCTAAAATTTTGTATTGGTGTAGGTGGATTACCAAAATTTGTGAAACTAAAGCTACGTTTTTGATTTTCTTTTTCAATCCAAAAGCACAAGTCTTTTGATGGTTTATATTCCGATTTTCTAACATAAAAATCACAGCCTCTTAAATTATCAAACTGTAATAAAATAATTTCTTTATCATCGTGATAATCGGTTAAAAAACTTTTTAAATCTATAATATGATTTTTGTTTGAAATTTTCTGCCCTTGACTATAACTATCCCTTATATTTCTTAGATGAGCTTTTAAAGATTTCTTGCTAGAAAACTTATGATTATTCAATATATATTTACTCATACCCCAATCCCCCCAAATTTGCTTTAATCTTCGCTTCCAATTCCGCACTTTGTTTAAATTGTTCGTTTAAAAGAGCGGTCAAATTTTGCATTTTTTCTGCAAAAGGAATGCCGTCATCTTCCATTTCTTCGGTGCCGACATATCGCCCCGGGGTGAGGACAAAGTCGTTTTGGGCTATTTCCTCAAGGCTGGCGGCATAACAGAAGCCTGCTTGGTTTTGGTAACCTTCTGCTTTTTGCCAGTTGTGATAGGTGTCTGCAATGTTGGCAATATCTTCGGGGGTGAAATCTCGCAATACTCGGTCTTTCATATAGCCGATTTTGCGTGCGTCAATAAATAACACCTCATTTTTTCGTTTTTTGGCTTTGTTTAAAATCCAGATACAGGCAGGAATTTGGGTATTAGTAAAAAGTTGGCTTGGCAAGGCGACCATCGCTTCCACTAAATCCGCTTGCACGATATTTTTGCGGATTTCTCCCTCATTGTTGGTTTGGCTGCTCATTGAGCCGTTGGCAAGCACCAAGCCCATTTTGCCTTTTTCGCTGAGGCTATAAAGCATATGCTGTATCCAGGCAAAGTTGGCGTTGCCTTCGGGCGGTGTGCCAAATTGCCAACGGGGGTCATTGGCGAGGCTTTCGTTCCACCAATCTTTGACATTAAAAGGGGGATTCGCCATCACAAAATCCATTTTGCGGTCGATATGTTGCGGATTAAGTAACGTATCTTCTCGTTTAAAATCAGGATCAATCCCACGTATCACCATATTCATTAAGGCAAGTTTATAGGTGGTTGGGTTGGCTTCTTGTCCATAAATGGAAATGGCATTGCGGTTGCCGTGATGAGCGGTGATCAAGCGGTCGGTTTGCACAAAAAATCCGCCGCTCCCCATTGCCGGGTCATAAACCCGTCCTGAATAAGGCTCAAGCATTTCAACAATCAGGGTTACGATGGATTTTGGGGTGAAATATTCTCCGCCCTTTTTCCCTTCAAGGCTGGCAAATTCGCCTAAAAAATATTCGTAAACGTGTCCGAGAATATCTTTTGCTGCTAGGTGAATCGGCTCGCCGTTGTAATTCGGTTGGGTAAAATTGGTATCGGAAAAGGTGTTAATTAAGCCGATAAGGGTTTGCTCCGACACCTCAAAACGGGAAACTCGTTGTAATACGCCTTTGAGTTTCGGGTTTTCTTGCTCAATGGCTTCAAAGGCTTCATCAATCAGGCTGGCGACATTTCTAAATTTTCCGCCCCAAGGTAATTCATCACCTGTATTCAGCAAGGCGATATTTTTGAGGTTCTCCCAACGGGCTTGCTCCGGCACATAGAAGATATTTTCAGCGGTGTAATAATCCCGTTCGTTGAGTTCCGCTTGCAAATTTTGTTCAAATTCCTCCGCTTGATAAAAGCTCGGATCGAAATAAAGCTCGTGATTTGGATCGGTGAGTTGTTGGTAAAGCGTTTTTTGAAAGCCGGTAAAGCTGTCGGAAATGTATTTTAAAAAGATAAAACCGAGTACAACGTGTTTATAATTTGCCGCATCAATTTTGTTGCGAAGTTTATCCGCGGCAGCCCATAATTTAGCGTCTAAATCCTTTAAAAAGGCTTGACTTAGATCGCTATTTCGGCAAGGTTCGGTTCGGTTCGGTTCGGTTCGGTTCGGTTCGGTTCGGTTCGGTCAGGATTATGTTGGATTAAATTTTCGTTTGCCATAAAAAATGCCTCTTCTTGAATAAATTTCTGTAATAAAAATCGGGGTAAATTGCGGTATTACGTAGCAGTCGCACAATCTAAAAAGTAGGGTGGGCAAATTTTTGCCCACCATTGAAATTTTCTTCTTTGATTGGTGGGCAACAAGTTGCCCACCCTACGTAATCGTTGCTTAATAATATTTGTGCAACTGATACATAATAATATTTGTGCAATTGATACATAATGCTGGGAAATTGTAGTGGAATAAAGGCAGAAAAACAATTGGAGAGTTGGATAATAAACGGGCAATAACATATTTGTGAAGATTTCGGCAAATCACTAAATCTAAAAACAGCTTTTTGGTTCGTTATTGATTCTCACTAAAAAAATGAAAACCATTATCATTAATGTAAAAATAAAGTTATAATGGAAAACCAATTTTATTCGATTAATTATTATACAAAGGAGCTAATTAAAATGAAGCTATCTTATCTTCATTGTTTTGTTGCTTGTAGTCTTTCTACGATGTCAATTTCTTCATTTGCCGCTGAAAAAGCGTCTCAGGGGAAAAACCAACTGGAAGAAATTGTCGTTTATGCGAATCAAACGCAGGAACTCTCTTCTTCACAAACCATTTCTAAAGAACAAATAAAAAAAATGCCGAATTCTAACGGCAATATCACTGATTATCTTAAAACCAATCCTCACGTACGTTTTGAGCAAAGCGACCAAAATGGAACACAGCGCGGCGAAATCAAACCTGAAAATATTTCGATTAACGGCGCAGACGCCAACCAAACGGCGTTTTTTATGGATAACGTGAATATTAATAATGATTTAATGGCTGACAGTGAAGTATTTGACGGTGCAATGCAAGTCGTGCCGGGGCTTGGAAACACTCAGGCTTATTTTTTTGATGCCAATATGCTTTCTTCTATTGTTGTCCACGACAGCAATATTTCAGCCAGCCTTGGAGGATTTACCGGTGGTGCGGTTGTGGCAAAAACCCGTCAATATAGCGGTAAAAATGGCGTGAAACTGAATTACCGTACGACAGGATCTTCATGGGCTAAATTACACGCTGATACCGCTTTACAAAATAAATTAAATAGCATCTTACCCGATGCCACATTACAAGCCACTTACCAGCCTAAGTATAAAAAACATTTCTTCAGTGTCGTTACCGAGCAAGCATTAACGGATAATCTCGGTGTCGTTATCGGACTTAGCCGCCGTGGGTCAAATATCCAACAAAGTAAATTGGTATCAAAAGAAGGTAAACGTGATAATCAATTCTATCGCTTTCAATCAGACAACGGTTTAATCAATTTCAACTGGACACCTAATGACGATGATCGTTTTGAATTAGGTTTACGTTATTCCAATTATCGTGAAAGCAAATTCTATCCAAATACATTAAACAACAACGTTAAAGACTATCATCAAGCTTATGGTGCAACGCTCGCTTGGATCCATGCATTCAATTCAGGAATACTCACAACGACATTGGCTTATGATCAAATGACAGATAAGCGTGATTCCGAGTCAGCCGATGTAGAAACACTCATTATTCCTGATCTTGATGATTCTATTGAAATCGGTGGTTACGGTGATAGTCAACTAAGACAGCGCAATGCGTCTATTTCCATGGAATATGCCGTGAACACTTTTGATTGGGGGAAAGTAAATCACAATATTTCCATTGGCACGACTTATCAATTTACACAGTATAAATTTAATCGGGATCAAGATGTCACCGGTAAAATAACCTTTTTTAATCCTGAATTACCCCCTGATTTAACTCCCGATAGCCCTAAAGAATTGAAGGCTAGAAAGGGAAAAACCAATACTCAATACCAAAATCTTGCACTTTATGCAGAAGATTTAATGAAATGGCGTAACGTTGAATTTCGTATGGGTGTACGTGCCGAACGTGATGATTATTTAAAAAACACTAACATCGCACCGCGCTTAGTCGCCAAATGGAAACCTTTTGAAGATACCGGATTAAGTGTCGGTTATAACCGTTATTACGGACGTTCATTCGCTTCCTTAAAACTCACGGATAAAATTCTTAAATTAAATGAGAATGAAACACGCCGTTATAACCAACTTAAATCACTGAAAACGCCTTATGCCAATGAATTAAGTCTGGGTTTAGAACAAAATTGGGGCAATTTCGCCTTTAATCTAAAATATATTTATCGCCAAAATCGCCAACGTATCGTATTAGATCGTTACGAAGATAATGAAGGTAACAAAGTATCCGAGTATAAAAACGGTAAGCCTTATAATGTGAATGTCTATACCTTCCAAGTAAACACTATTGAACCTTGGAAATTAGGGAATACTTATTGGAATACCGGCTTAGCTTTCGACTGGCTCGATACAAAACTTAGTGATGTCAATTCCGATGTGAATGGTAAGGAATTGGTCGTTTTAGACGGAAAAGTGATGACTCGCGAAGAAATGCGCCGTAAAGTGAATGCCAGCACGGAAGATTGGACACTTCGTTATAACCTTGATATGGCAATACCCGAATATGGTATCACTTGGTCAAATTATCTCTGGCTGAAAGCCCCGATCAGAGGCTATAAAGAAATAGACGACCAGTCGGAAAAACCGATTTACCGCACATTCAACTATGGCACTCATACTCAGTGGGATATGCGTTTACGCTGGCAGCCAACAATTGCCGAGCAGCATAAACCTTATATTCAAGTAGATGTGCTGAATATCCTAAATAAAACCCGTAAAATTATGAAGCGTAGCGGTTCGGAAAACTTTGGCGAATATACCCCGGGTCGGGAATTTTGGTTAGAAATAGGTTATGAATTTTAATCCGACAGTTATGTAAACGGTGCGTTACGGCTTCCGCCTAACGGCACATACTTTCGATGTTAGATTATAGTAATATCAATGAATTGTGTAGGGTGGGCAAATTTTTTGCCCACCATTTCAGATATCTTCGGTGGGCAACAAGTTGCCCATCCTACGTCACTTTTTGCAATTCATAAGGGCGTGCAAAACGTCCTTTGTTTCCTTTATCAAAAATTATGAAAAAACTGACCGCACTTTTATTTTTACTTCTGACTTTAGTTAGCTGTACACAAACAATATCAAAATCCCAAAATACCTTGCCTTTCCCCCCTGATATTTTACAGGGTAAATTAGACAACGGGTTACGTTATTACATATTAGAAAATAAGGAGCCAAAAGATCGCGTGTATCTCCGTCTTGTGGTTAACGCCGGTTCAATGAATGAAGACGAAGATCAAAAAGGCGTGGCGCATATCGTTGAGCATATGGCATTTAACGGTTCACAAAAATATCCGGGCAACCAAATCATCAATGCATTGGAGAAACTGGGTATGACATTTGCTCGTGATATTAACGCCTTCACCGATTTTGAAAATACCGTTTATACCCTTAATCTCTCCGATAACGATGAAGAAAAACTCTCTCTTGCCTTAGAAGTCATCAACGAATGGATGAATCATTTAACTATTTTACCGCAAGATTTAGATGCCGAACGAGGCGTTGTATTGGAAGAATGGCGTGCACGTCTCAGCCCTATGCTGCGACTTGGTGATAAGAAAAGCGCAATTGAAATGGCAAACTCCCGTTATATTCGGCGCGACCCGATCGGTGAGGTGAATATCATTAAAAACGTATCACCACAACGCGTAAAGGATTTTTATCGCAAATGGTATCGTCCGGACAATATGTCCTTAGTGATCGTTGGTGATATTCAGAAAAATAGAATTCAATCACTGATTCAACAAAAATTAGCGCATAGCAAAGCACCGACGACACCGTTAGAAAAAATTGATTTTCATATTCCGTTAGTCAATCAGTTTCGTTTTGCAACCGTTGCGGAAAAAGAAACCGATTATCGCAGTATTGAGTTCAGCCTGTTTGAACCATTTCAAGAAACGAATACAAAAGCCGGTTACAAACAAGATTTAATCCGTGCAGTTATGAGCGGTCTATTAAATACCCGATTGCAAGAATGGGAAAAGCGACACCCGACATTGATTGATTCGGCCGCTTTTTATGACTCTCTGCTAGGACGAGAAACACAACAACATTTATTTACCTTGCAGCTCAACAATACAGAGTACCGACAAGGAATAAATTTATTGTTTCAATTTATGGCGGAAATTAAACAACATGGTTTTAGCCAAGCGGAATTTAAACAGGAAGTTGAACGATTACAAGCGTTAAATCAACGTAAATTGGATTTAAAAGAAGGGAGTTTACATCTCGCCACAAAATTACTCACGGTAACCGTGATGAAAAATCCGGTGTTTTTAAGTAAATCGCAAGAATATCAACTTAAATCCCGTTTACTGAAAAAAATTACCCGGCAAGAAGTGGAACAAGAGTTTGCCCGAATGATGGTATTACCGTCAAAATTAATGTTGGTCACTTTGCCAAATCCACAACATAAATTAGCATTAAATCAATCAGAAGTGGAAAATCTTTGGCAAACCGCTTTTACCCAACGCCAACAAAGCTGGCAAAATCAGCCGACCAAACAAACATTGCCTCCGCTTAATTTAACAGCAGGTAAAATTGTTCAAGAAGTACGGAAAGATCAGGGGGATATTTATGAATTTCAACTCGGTAATGGCAGCAAATTAATTTACTTGTATAGTGATAAAACACCCAAGCAGGTGTATTTCAAAGCCATCACCGCAGGTGGCGCACGTTCCGTACCAGAACAGGATTTTCATCTGTTGCGTTCGGCGGCGAAAGTGGTGGATGAAACCGGCATCGGTGAAATCTCCCGACAAGATTTCCTTTATTTATTCCGTAAAACACCGCTGGGTTTATCGACGGTTTTAGATGATTATTACCAAGGCTTTATCGGCACCGGGAAAACCTCTGACTTTGAAAATGTATTAAAACTGTTCCGCTTAAAATTACAGTCTGCGCCTGTTGATCCGGATGTTTTAGCAAAGTACAAAAAAGACAGTCTGGAATATTTACATAAACAGGATAAAGAAACCGAGTTTGCACGCAGGGTCGCCAAACTGCGCCACCCTAATGCGGAAACCGTTTACAGTCAAACAGAACAAAATCTGACCGCACTTTCAGCCCCTAAATTAAGCCAAATTTACCGTCATTATTTGACTGAAAAAACCGACTTCACTTATTTTATCGTGGGTGATATTGAGGTATCCGAAGTAAGAAAACTCGCTAAAAATTATTTAGCGAACCTGGAAGTAAAAAAACAATCTCGCCCAACCTACACCGTTAAAGTCGCCATACCTGAAAAGCGATTGGTTGTTAGCGGTTTTTCAGAGCCTCGGGCAGAAATAGAAATATATTTTGTCGCCGATAACCCATGGCAGGCGGAGAGTGCTTATCTATTCGATATCTTAGCGAATATTTTGCAAGAAAAACTACGTCTATTACTGCGGGAGCAAGAATCCAGTATTTATTCCGTTAACGTTTCAATTTTCCAAGAGCCACAACTTCCTCAAGCTGAAGGCAGAATCACATTCAGTGCGGCACCTCACCGCGTTAATCATTTACTTCAGCTCACACAACAAGTGACGGATGAACTAGCCCGACAAGGCGTTGAACCTGAATTATTAGCCAAAAAACTGGCTGAGAAACAAATTCAAATCAAACAGAACTTTGACAGTTTAGTCTTTGTATTAAACCAAGTCGAGCAAAGTTACTTACTGACTCAAAGCCCCGATTTAATCTATTTGTACCAACAATTGGAACGGGATATTACCTTGGAGAAGGTCAATGCTATGGCAAAAAAACTCCTCAACCGCCAAACAAGGTTCGAAGCCATATTAACCAAATAAAATTGACCGAAATCAGATAAGTGCGGTTAAAAACACCGATATTTTTTCGGTGTTATGTATCAGTAGCAAAGAGAATTTTATCTCCGATATTTCTTGGGATAGGCTGTCGTTAGGCGAAGCAATAACGCCTCAATAACAAGATTTAATAATGAAACGGTGCGTTACGGCTTCGCCTGACACAGCTTACAGTGATTTATGTAACTGCTACATAATAATATTTCTAACCGCACTTTTATGGACAATGTCAAAAATCACATTTTGATAATCATTTGCATTTACAGGTGTGTTTTTTTATTTTATAATCTTGTCGCATTAATTAAAAAAGGAGAACATTAAATGCGTTTAATTTTTTCAGTTTGCCTAGTTTTAGGTTCACTATTTAGTTTACCAAGTTATGCTAAATTTAAAGTCATTACCACTTTTACGATTATTCAGGATATTGCACAAAATGTTGCCGGAGAAGCAGCAATAGTGGAATCCATCACAAAGCCCGGGGCGGAGATTCACGATTACGAACCAACGCCGAAAGATATTGTAAAAGCACAATCGGCAGATTTAATTTTGTGGAATGGACTGAATCTTGAACGTTGGTTTGAGCGTTTCTTCCAAAATCTCGATAAAAATACCCCTTCCGTTGTCGTTACCGAAAATATCCAACCAATGTCTATTTTTGAAGGCCCTTACCAAGGATTACCTAATCCGCATGCTTGGATGTCCCCGTCTAATGCGCTGATTTATGTTGAAAACATCAAACAGGCATTAATCAAATATGATCCGCAAAATGCCGATATCTATAATCAAAACGCGGCTGCTTATATCAAAAAAATCAAAGCATTGGATCAGCCTTTACGGGAAAAATTATCTAAAATTCCTGAAAATCAACGCTGGTTGGCAACAAGTGAAGGTGCATTCAGTTATTTGGCGAAAGATTATGGCTTTAAAGAAGTCTATTTATGGCCGATCAATGCAGAACAACAAGGAACACCGCAACAGGTTCGTAATATGATTAATTTAGTTCGTGAACACAAAATTCCCGTAGTATTCAGTGAAAGCACGATCTCTCCAAAACCGGCGCAACAAGTAGCGAAAGAAAGCGGTGCAAAATATGGTGGTGTGCTTTACGTTGATTCCCTCTCTACGGCAAAAGGACCGGTTCCGACATACATTGATTTACTCAACACCACTGTTTCAACTATTGCAAAAGGATTTGAAAAATAATGAACATAGCCCCACAAACTTCTATACAGGTTGACAATATTAGCGTTCGTTATAACAACGGACATACTGCAATTTATGATGTTTCCTTTGATTTACAAGGTGGCACGACTTGTGCCTTAGTCGGCGTAAACGGTAGCGGTAAATCTACCTTATTTAAAAGTTTGATGGGGCTGGTTTCCCCTCAATATGGTCATATTCAGCTTTGTGGATTGCCAATTAAGCAAGCACTAAAACAGAACTTGGTTGCTTATGTGCCGCAAACCGAAGATGTGGATTGGCAATTTCCCGTTTCCGTTTATGACGTAGTGATGATGGGGCGCTACGGCTATATGAATTTTTTAAGAAGACCAAAACCCGAGGATAAACAGAAAGTTCAACAAGCAATGCAAAGGGTTTCAATAGAACATCTTGCAGAACGACAAATCGGTGAACTGTCGGGCGGTCAAAAAAAACGTGTGTTTCTTGCTAGAGCATTAGCACAACAAAGTAAAATCATTTTGTTGGATGAGCCTTTTACCGGCGTAGATGTTCAAACTGAAAATGCAATTATGGATTTGTTATCCGAATTACGCAATGAAGGACATTTGATCCTCGTTTCAACTCATAATTTGGGTTCAATTCCCGATTATTGTGATCAAGTTGTCATGATTAATCGTACCGTACTCGCAGTTGGTGAAACAAAAACGACTTTTACCCAACAAAATTTAGAGCTGGCCTTTGGTGGCGTATTACGCCATATCAAACTACTTAGCAGTGATTTACATGATGATGAAGATACTCGCTCTGTTACCGTCATAACCGATGATGAATTACCGGCAGTGTTCTATGGTCAAACCAAGAATGATCCTCCTGCACCAACAATCAAACCTTGTTGTAATGAAAATAATAGCAAAAATACTGAACAACAGGATAAAAACTTATGATGGAATTATTACTTGAGCCTTTCAGTTATGACTATATGTTGAAAGCATTATTGCTCAGTGCCGCTGTCGGCGGAATTTGTGCATTTCTCTCTTCTTATCTTATGCTAAAAGGTTGGTCGCTCATAGGCGATGCACTTTCTCATTCCGTTGTTCCCGGCGTTGCGATTGCTTATTCGTTTTCCTTACCTTACGCCTTAGGTGCATTTTTCTCCGGAATTTTAGCAGCCCTTTCTATACTTTGGATAAAATCCATCTCAAAATTACGAGAAGATGCGATTATCGGCTTTATTTTTACCACATTTTTTGCCTTAGGATTGCTGATTATTTCCTTAAATCCCACTTCAATTAATGTACAAGAAATCATCTTAGGCAATATTTTAGGTATTGCCGATGAAGATATTATTCAGATGGGCATCATCACTTTCATTTGTTTAGTATTCATGCTGTGTTTTTGGAAAGATTTATTATTAGTCTTTTTTGATGAAACCCATGCTGCTTCTGTAGGATTACAACCATTTTATTATAAAGTGCTGTTTTTTACCTTATTGAGTGCCTGCGTGGTTGCTGCGTTACAAACCGTAGGAGCAATTCTTGTTATCGCAATGGTCATCACACCGGGGGCAACCGCCTATTTATTAACGGATCGTTTTAAAACCTTGGTACTCATTGCGGTTTCACTCGGTATAACGACCAGTGTATTAGGGGTTTATCTCAGCTACTATTTGGATGGTGCAACAGGCGGAATTATTGTCTGTTTTCAAACCGCACTTTTCCTAATGGCTTTCTTCTTTTCACCAAAATACGGTGTTATTACACAAAAATTATCCCGTAAAAAGGAGCAAACGAATGAATAATTTACTAAATTGGTTTGCGGAACCCTTCCAATATCCTTTTATGCAAAACGCATTGGCAACTGCACTTATCGTCGCCATTATTTGTGCGATTTTATCTTGCTATTTAGTTCTAAAAGGCTGGGCATTAATGGGTGATGCGATCTCTCATGCCGTTCTTCCCGGTATTGTTGTCGCCTTTCTATTAGGAATCCCTTTAACGATCGGCGCATTTGTCGCCGGGTTAATTTGCTCACTTGGTGTCGGTTATTTAAAAGAAAATAGCCGAATAAAAGAAGATACCGCCATGGGCATTGTTTTCTCAGGAATGTTTGCGTTAGGTATTGTAATGTTCACCAAGATAGAAACGGATCAGCATCTTTCCCATATTTTATTTGGTAATTTATTAGGCGTTAGCCTCAGTGAAGTTATACAAACCTTGCTTATTTCCGCGGTTATTTTCGCTATCGTGATACTAAAAAGAAAAGATTTCTTACTTTACTGCTTTGATCCAAGCCATACGCGAGTTGTCGGACTTTCACCTAAAGTGTTACATTACGGATTATTGATTTTGCTGGCGATGACGATTATCAGTGCAATGCAAGTGGTAGGGGTTATTCTTGTCGTCGCAATGCTCATCTCACCGGGTATCACCGCGTATACGCTAAGTAAACGCTTTGATCGAATGTTACTCATTGCCATCGCAGTGTCCGTTACAACAAGTATTCTAGGGACAATAATTAGCTATCATATTGATGCCTCAACCGGTCCTTGTATTATCCTATTACAAGCGGGTATTTTTATCTTAGCGTTAACATACAAGCAAATTAGATATAGCAGCAGATCGCAAATAAGCAAAACGGCATAAAAAATGACCGCACTTTTATCGATCTTTGCTATAAATAACTAAAACATATCCGCTCTCTAATTCGATTTCAATTGTGTCCTTGATAAATTCGTTACTTCCGTAACAGGGTTTTATAAAATAATTGTTTTCATTGAGCGGATATTTCGCATAACGAATCGTTAACGCACCATCTTGCATTGGCATAAAACCAATATAGTGCATCTGAGAAATTGGCGAAAGAAGATGTTTTCCAGCCGGGCGAAATAAAATATGGTTTTGTGAATCAATAAGCTCAATTTGCGACATAAAGGGAGCGATTTCAGGATTCGCCACTAAGAAAAGATTACTCATCTGATGATCAAGCCGCCCTCCCAAAGCACCAAAAATTTGTACCTTTGCCTGGGGATAGCAATGGAAAATCGCACTGATCGCAAGCTCTAAGTCGGTGTCATTTTTCTCTTCAGGAGCCTGAACGAGTTTCTCAGCCTGTTGCAAAACACCTTCAAATTCTACCGCACTTACGGAGTCAAAATCCCCCACCGCCATATTCAGCGGCAGGCTTTGTTGCAATAAAAACAGCGCCCCTCGATCTACACCGACAAAATAATCAAATTGGGCAGAAAGTGCGGTACAAAATGGGGAAGGATTTTCCCCTGCAATAACAGCGATATTCATTTTGATTTTTCCAAAGAAATACGCATTGTTCGAAGAAATAAATTATAGAGTTATTAAACACTATCAGTCTTTCACATAGCTTTGAGATAGATATAAATTGGTAACACTTTAATGCAAATTATGTATTGCTATTTAGGTTTACTCTTCTAAAACCACTTTCCCGATATAACCTAAATTACGATGGCGTTGAGCGTAATCAATACCGTAGCCCACAACAAACTCATCAGGAATTTTAAATCCCACCCATTCCACGGGTACGCTAACTTCACGACGCGACGGCTTATCAAGTAAAGCGCAAATAGCCAAACTTGCCGGTTCGCGCAATTTTAAAATCTCACGTACTTTTTCAAGGGTATAACCGGTGTCAATAATATCCTCAACGATAAGTACGTGTTCGCCACGAATGTCGCCATCTAAATCTTTTGTTATTTTCACATCGTGATTTGTCGTCATACCGCTACCGTAACTTGCGGTAGTCATAAATTCAACTTCTACCGGAAGATTTAACTTACGCACTAAATCCGCCATAAACATAAACGAACCGCGCAACAAACCGACGACAATAAGTTTATCCACTTGCTTGGCTTTATAAAAATCCGTAATTTCGTTCCCTAATGCTTCAATCCGGGACACCACATCGGTTTCAGAGATGAGTACATCAACATGATGTTTTTTCATTTTGTTTCCTTTTCGACAATGAGGATAATAACGTGCGCTATTCTACAAAAAAAAGGCTGAAGTTGAAACCTTCAGCCTTTTAGCCCTAACGAATTTACTTTCTACTCTACCTGTTGGAGCAACCTGCAATCGCTGCTAAACAGATGTGCGTATCCTATCAGAATTAAACTCATTGTCAATAAGAATTATTATCAATTACAAACTTAATTACCCGAAACTTTCATTTTATCCAATAGAATTGAGCCGGTTTGAATATTGGAACGATGTTCAACATCATCGGCAACGGCAACCATATTTTTCAACATATGAGGAAGCTGTCCCGCAATCGTGATTTCCGCCACCGGGTACTGAATTTCACCGTTTTCCACCCAAAAACCGGATGCGCCGCGGGAATAATCGCCGGTAACAAGATTCACGCCTTGTCCCATGACATCCGTCACCAATAAACCGGTACCCATCTCACGTAAAAGTGCGGTCAATCCGCCGGTTAAATTAGGCTTAACCAGCCAGTTATGAATCCCTCCCGCATGACCGGTACTTTGCATCCCCATTTTTTTGCCGCTGTAATGAGTCAATAAATAGGTTTGTAATACGCCGTCTTGCACAATTTCCAAGTTTTGCGTACGCACGCCTTCGCTGTCAAAAGGCGTTGAAGCTAAACGGCGTAATAAATGTGGACGTTCGCTAATATTGAACCATTCCGGCAAAACCTGTTTGCCTAAGTAATCAAGTAAAAAACTTGATTTTCGGTATAAACTACCACCGCTAATCGCTGCGGCAAAATGTGAAATAATACCCGTTGCCACGTCATTTAAGAAAATTACCGGCACTTCGCGTGTCGTTAATTTTTGCGGATTCAAGCGGCCAATCACTTTTTCCGCACAATGCTCTCCCACCCATTTGGCAGAAGACAATTTATCAAATTCACGCGAAACCGTATATTCGTAGTCATTTTCTAACGCCTCTTCTACCCCGCCGATGACAGAACAAGATAAAGAATAACGGCTTGATAAATAGCTCTGTAACATTCCGTGACTATTGCCATACACCCGCACACCGGTATGAGCGTTGAAACTTGCGCCATTGCTATTGACGATATGCGGGTCAAAATCTAACGCCGCCTTTTCCGCCTCCAATGCTAATTTTGTGGCATTTTCAACATCTATATCGGCAGCGTGATAAAGTTCAAGATCCGGCGCTTCAAACGCCATTAATTCTTTTTCGGCTAACCCCGCACAATCATCGGGAGAGGTATATTTTGCTATTGCCAAGGCGGCTTCAACCGCATTTTTAATTGCCTTTTCACTTAAATCCGAAGTGGAGGCATTACCTTTTTGTTGCCCTAAATAAACAGAAATACCTAACGCACCGTCATTGGTAAATTCGACATTTTCCATTTCTTGCAAACGTATTGAAACGGATAAACCACTCGATTTCGTAACCCCGACTTCCGCCGTCGCACCGGCTTTTTTTGCCGTATCAATTGCAAAACTTACAGCCTGACGCAACTCTTGTTCTTGTGTTTTTAAAAGTGCGGTCTGATTTTCAGTTGTTTTCATTTCTTTATTCCTATTCAAAATTTGCTGCATTTTATCCCATTTTAAAAATGATTGATAACTCATTTTATTCCCGTAAAAGAGCAAAAATGAATGTCAACAGATGCTAAACTTTGTGCTAAAATGCACGCCGTATTTTATTAAAGGACACAAAATGGCAAGACGTAAAAGAGAAGCCTTCGATTGGGAAGATGAAGATCAAGAAGAAATCATTTGGGTAAGCAAAAGTGAAATCAAACGTGATGCGGAAGCACTCAAACAGCTTGGTGAGAAACTTGTGAACTTAACCAAAGCAAATCTGACTAAAATTCCGCTTGACGATGCTCTGCTTGAAGCCATTGAATTAGCACAACGCTTGCAAAAAGAAGCACGTCGCCGTCAGTTACAATATATCGGAAAACTTTTACGTGGTATTGATGCAGAACCGATTCAAGAAGCCTTGGATAAAATTGAGAACAAACACAATCAACAACAAGCCATGCTGCATAAAATCGAAAATGTACGTGACGAACTGGTTGAAAATGGCGATTTAGCCTTAACATCATTATTAAATGAATACCCAAACGCTGATCGCCAACAATTACGCAATTTAATTCGAGCCGCACAAAAGGAAAAAACGCAAAATAAACCGTCAAAAGCTTATCGTGAAATTTATCAAATGTTGAAAGGACTTATGTTAGAAGAATAAACACCGCGCTTTTCGACCGCACTTTATTTTGTGCACAATGAATTTAACAGGAAAATAAAATTATTTATGAATATTCGTTTGAATATTATTTTAGGTGTGATTGCACTAGGGTTATTAGGTTGGTTTTATACCTTAAATCAAGATAACCCAAACTTGGAAAGCCTAATCAAAAAACCGGATTCACCTGAATATATCGGTACGAAAATGGCAACGACCGTATTTTCTCCCGAGGGAAAAAAACAGTACTTCGCCGTTTCCGAAAAAGTAGAACACTATAATCAAGAAGGGCGTACCGATTTTATCTCTCCGTTAGTGTATCTTTTCGATGTATCGTTAAACTCGGATAAAGAAAAGGCTGATTCGGATAACATCAAACTCAATAAACAAAATTGGAAATTAAGTGCGCAAAAAGCAAAATTGATGAAAGATGAAATGCTTTATTTAGAAGGCAACGTGATTGCGGAAAGTTTAGATCCGCTTTCAAAATTACAACGTGTAGAAACCGAATCGGCGGCAATTAACTTAAAAACACAGGATATTACCTCTGACACTCAAGTAAAAATCAACGGAATTAATTTTCATTCTACCGGATTAAAATTAGTCGGTAATTTACGCCAGCAAACGGCAACCTTAAAAGAACAGGTAAAAACGTACTATGAAATCAGTAAACCGTAAGTTTATACTCATCACTACCCTAATGATGACTTCCCTTTCTGCATTTGCATTGAAAGATGATACCAATCAACCGATTAATATTGTTTCCGACAACCAATCTTTGGATATGGAAAACAGTGTCGTTACTTTCACGGATAATGTGGTAATTACACAGGGTTCAATTCTGATTAAAGCGAATAAAGTCGTAATCACCCGCCCACCTGAAAATTCGGGCAAAAAAGAGACCGTAGAGGCATTCGGTTCACCGGTAACTTTCCATCAATTATTAGATGACGGTAAACCAGTGGATGGCAAAGCCGGTAGAGTGCATTATGATTTAGGTGCGGAGTTTTTAACTCTTACCGGCAATGCGCAATTAAAACAGCTTGACAGCAAAATCGACGGCGAACGCATTACTTACGATGTGAAAAAGCAACAATTAAAAGCCAATGGCGGTAAATCACGAGTACAAACCGTATTGATCCCAACACAATTGCAACAAAAGGGAAAAAAATAACCGATGTCTGTATTACACGCTGAATTTCTCGCCAAAAGTTATAAAAACCGCAAGGTTGTCTCTGATGTCAGCCTTACCGTCAACTCAAATGAAATTGTCGGTTTACTAGGGCCAAATGGTGCCGGTAAAACAACCACCTTTTATATGGTGGTGGGCTTAGTTCGTCAAGATCAAGGTAAAATTATTATTGACGGCGAAGACATTAGCCTATTGCCGATGCACAGCAGGGCGCAACGAGGAATTGGTTACCTTCCGCAAGAAGCCTCTATTTTTCGCCGTTTGAGCGTATATGAAAACTTAATGGCGGTATTAGAAATTCGTAAAGATTTAACACAGGAACAACGCCGTGAAAGAGCAAACGAATTAATCGAAGAGTTTAATATCGGACATATCCGCGACAACCTGGGGCAATCGCTTTCCGGTGGTGAACGCCGCCGTGTCGAAATTGCACGGGCGCTTGCCGCTAATCCGAAATTTATTTTATTAGATGAACCTTTTGCCGGAGTTGACCCGATTTCCGTTACCGACATAAAAAAAATCATTACCGATTTACGCAATCGTGGGCTGGGCGTACTCATTACAGACCACAACGTACGTGAAACCTTAGATGTATGTGAACGCGCTTATATCGTCGGCGAAGGTAAAATTATTGCGACCGGCACACCGGAACAAGTAATGAACGATGAACACGTGAAACGTGTATATCTAGGCGAACAATTTAGATTATAGTTATGAAATTTTCAGAACTTCTACGCCCTGAGGATATTCGCCAAGGCGTCAGCTTCTCAAGTAAAAAACGTTTATTTGAATCCATTTCCACCCTTATTACGGAGCGACTACAATGTGATAAAGCGGAACAAGCCTGCTTTGAATGTTTGTTTAATCGAGAAAAATTAGGCAATTCAGGTTTGGGAAACGGCGTGGCTATGCCAAAAGCGAAACTTCCGGAAGGCACAATTACAAAAGCATTCGCTGTTTTTATGCAACTGGATATGCCGATTGAATACGATGCACCGGACGGCAAAGCCGTAGATTTGATTTTTGCCGTTTTTGTGCCTGATAATCAATGTCAAATTTATATCCCTGTGCTTTCCAAACTAACAGAAAAATTAACCGATAAAAATTTTGCCAAACAGTTACGTTCCGCTCAAAGTGCGGATGAAATTTGGCAAGTTTTTGAAATTGCCGATCAAACTGAAGAAACGGATTCTTCAGCCGAAAATGACATATAGTACTGGCTTTTTATGGAAATCATCATTATCAGCGGCCGCTCCGGCGCAGGAAAATCTGTCGCATTACGTGCATTAGAAGATATGGGTTATTACTGTGTTGATAACCTTCCGCTCGATCTTTTGCCTCAACTGACTAAAATTTTAGCTCAAACACAAACGACAGTAGCAATCAGCCTTGATATTCGCAATTTGCCGGAATCTTCTCATTCGTTAGAGCATATTCTTACGAATATCCAACAGCATTATTCCACCAAAATTATTTTTTTAGAAGCAGATCGCAGCACCCTTATTCGCCGTTATAGTGATTCACGCCGTTTACATCCCCTTTCCGCTAAAGATTTCTCTCTTGAAGCGGCGATTGATGCTGAATATCACCGGCTTGAACCGCTTATTCAGCATGCCAATCTCATCATTGATACGACAACGCTTTCAACTCACGCACTTGCCGAACGTTTACGTGAATTTTTACACGGCAATAGCGAAAGAGAATTAAAAATTATCGTTGAATCCTTTGGCTTTAGATATGGTATTCCTCTTGATGCCGACTATGTATTTGACGTACGTTTCTTGCCGAATCCACACTGGAATCCCGAACTCCGCCCAATGACAGGATTAGATGAACCCGTTGCGCATTTTTTAAATCAACATAATGAAGTAAATGATTTCATTTACCGTACGCGCAACTACATCGAAACCTGGCTTCCAATGCTGGAGCAAAATAATCGAAGTTATTTAACTATTGCTATTGGCTGTACCGGAGGAAAACATCGCTCCGTTTATATTGCTCAACAGCTTGGTGAATATTTTCAAGCGAAAGGGAAAAATGTGAAAATCCAGCATAAATCCCTAGAAAAAAATAAGCACAAATAAGCCAGAAAGTGCGGTCAAAAAGCATTATTTTTCATTATTATGTATCAGCCGCCGTACAAAGAGAATTTTATATTCAATATTTTGAGGTAGAGGTAGAGTGCGTTAGCCGTAGGCGTAACGCAACCTACCCAAAAAAATCTCGGAGATAAAATCCTCTTTATGCAACAGATACATAATACCGTTTTTTATCACCGCACTTTTACACCATAAATTGATCGAAAATTTGTTCAAAATGCGCTAATAAAACGGTTTTTCCGCCGATTTCTTCTCCATTCCAAGCCTGCAATAAAATATCCGATGAAAATTGATTACTCGCCTGCTCCGCCAAGGGAAGATAGCTAATATGCCAAGGCTCACGACCAATTTTTTTATTTTTAGACATTTGCATAAATGGCAAAGCAAAATCAAAGTGCGGTAGGTATTCTGTGAGAAATTCACTTAGCTCGAAAAAATAACCGCCCTTTTCATATTCCCAAGGTTCAAGCTGTAAAGATTGATTTTGTGGCAGTAAATCAGGATCAAAAATATCAATTTCCGTTCCCCAGTGATGGCGGCTCGCCCCCGGCAATGCAGACCATCGCAAAATGGCTTGGCATTTTTGCCACTCATCTAATTGCGTCAAATCTATCGGATTGCCTTTATCATCGTGAACTTTGCGTAGTCCATTAAATTTATTATTCCAAATAAACTGCTGACGTTCAAAATCACGGAAACTGCTTGCAGGCTGTAAATTAAACCCGTTTTTGACCGCACTTTGTTGTAAACCTTGAAAAGCATTCCTTGCTGCCTTCTGTAAAAAATGATTCGGTGAATGAGGCGTAGCTAAATTTACGAGGTGTTCACGAGACTTTCCACAAAGCATTTCCGCTGTCAATTTCATCTTATTTGTCCAATAAATTGATTAACATTTGGTGATAAATCTGACCGCACTTTCCTAAATCCTCCAAACTGACACATTCATTCACCTTATGAATCGTGGCATTCAGCGGACCAAATTCCACCACTTCCGCGCCCATTAGGGCAATAAAACGGCCATCGGAAGTTCCGCCGCCGGTATCCGGTTTTGGGCGAATATGAGCGATTTGCTCAATAGCTTGAGTAACGGCACTAAGTAATTTTCCCGGTTTGGTTAAAAACGGTTTGCCGGAAAGCCACCATTCAAGACGATATTTTAAGCCGTGCCGTTCAAGTATTTGCACCACGTTTTGCTTAATCATTTCATCGGTTAGCTCTGTGCTATAACGCAAATTAAACTGCACGTAAAGTTCTCCCGGGATCACATTATTACTGCCCGTTCCTGCTTTTATATTAGCGATTTGTAAGCCCGTCGGCGGGAAAAATTCGTTGCCTTGATCCCATTGATAACGAGTAAGTACGGTCAAAAATTCAAGAGATTTATGCACCGGATTTTCCGCTAAATGCGGATAAGCAACGTGGCCTTGTACGCCTTCAATATACAGATTGCCGGTAATCGAACCACGGCGACCGTTTTTTACCACATCACCTAACGTTTTTGAGCTTGAAGGTTCACCCACAAGACAATAATCGATCTTTTCTCCACGCGCCATTAAGGCATCCACCACTCGTTGTGTGCCATCTTTTGCACTGGCTTCTTCATCAGACGTGATCAATAACGCAATCGTGCCTTGGTGATGGGGATTGGCTTTTACATATTCTTCCACAGCGACAACCATTGCAGCAAGGGAGCCTTTCATATCTGCCGCGCCACGTCCATAAAGCATATCATCAACAATCTTGGCATCAAACGGTGGATACGTCCATTGGCTTTCATCACCTATCGGCACAACGTCCGTATGCCCGGCAAAAGCAATAACAGGTTCACCATTCCCGTGTTTCGCCCATAAATTTAGCGTGTCATTAAAAGGCATCCATTCGATCTGAAAACCGACCGTTTCCAAACGATGCGCAATTAATTGCTGACAACCTTCATCATTCGGGCTAATTGATGGACGGCGAATTAAATCTTGCGCTAAAGAAATGATGTTTTCTTTCATAAAAACTCCTGAAAAAATGGGTATTATGTATCAATTGCACAAAGAGAATTTTATATTTAATTATTTGGTGCGTTACGGCTTCGCCTAACGGCACCCTACAATGGTATACGCAACTGCTACATAATACAGGGAAAAATTACCGCACTTTATGCAAAAGCGACTTGATATTCTTTTTCATTAAAACCAATCAAGGCTTTCCCTTCTTGCAAAATAACTGGGCGTTTGATTAAGGTTGGATTTTCTAAAAGTACCGAAAGTGCGGTCGATTTTGATAATGTTTTTTTAATTTCTTCGTCTAAATTTCGCCAGGTAGTGCTACGTTTATTGACTAAATTTTCCCAACCGAATTGTGCTTCCGCTTGTTGTAAAAACGTTTCTTCCAAACCGTCCACACGATAATCGTGAAGTTTATGTTCAATATTGTGCTGTTCAAGCCACTTCAAGGCTTTTTTCACAGTATCACAATTTTTAATGCCGTAAACGGTAATCATACAATCTCCTAAATAAAAAATCCTCCGTCTTTTCAGACTGAGGATTTTAACCATAACATTAAATCATCGCAATGAATTAGCCTAATAACTTATTAATACGCTTAATAAAGGCTGCCGGATTTTCTAAAGAACCACGTTCCGCAAGCATCGATTGCTCAAGCAACAATTCGATCCAATCGGCAAATTGTGCTTCATCCGCAATGTCCGCCACTTTTTTCACTAGGTGATGTTCAGGGTTGAGTTCAAAGGTGTATTTCACTTCCGGTACAGGTTGACCTGCGGCAGCGAAAAGTTTTGCCATTTGAGTAGTCATCTGATCATTATCCGTAGAAACCACTGCCGGTGTATCGGTCAAATTATGGGTTAAACGCACCTCTTTTACACGATCGCCCAACAAAGTTTTCACACGTTCGATAAAGCTACCAAAGGCCTCGTCTTGTTCTTTTTGGGCTTCGGATTCTTTATCCGCCAAATCCCCTAAGTCCAAATTCGCTTTCGTGATACTTTGTAATGCTTTGCCGTCAAATTCGGTTAAATAGCTTAACATCCATTCATCAATACGGTCTGATAATAGCAGCACTTCAATGTCTTTTTTATTAAACAATTCCAAATGAGGGCTATTTTTCGCAGCAACATAACTATCGGCAGTAATGTAATAAATCGCTTTTTGCCCATCTTTCATACGAGAAACATAATCTTCCAAAGAAACGGTTTGCTCACTGCTGTCGTTGTGGGTTGAGGCAAAGCGTAATAATTTGGCAATTGCTTCTTTATTTCCGAAATCTTCGGCCGGGCCTTCTTTTAACACTAAACCGAACTCTTTCCAAAATTGTTGGTATTTTTCCGCATCGTCTTTTGCCAGTTTTTCGAGCATTTGTAAAGAACGTTTCGTTAAGGCTTTACGTAATGCTGCAGTCACCTTATTATCTTGCAAAATTTCACGCGATACGTTTAACGGCAAATCATTACTATCAATCAATCCGCGCATAAAACGTAAATAATTCGGCATAAATTGTTCCGCATCATCCATAATAAAGACACGTTGAACATAAAGTTTTAAGCCGTGTTTATGATCGCGATTGAATAAATCCCAAGGTGCTTTGCTCGGCACATAAAGCAGGCTGGTATATTCTTGATTACCCTCTACTTTGTTGTGTGCCCATAGTAAAGGATCCGCAAAATCGTGGCTTAAATGTTTGTAAAATTCTTTGTATTCTTCATCGGAAATATCGTTTTTACTACGTGTCCAAAGGGCTTCGGATTTATTGATTTTTTCCCATTTTTCACCGCTTTCTTTCCCTTCATCATCATATTCCTTCGTGAGCATTTCCACAGGAAGCCCGATATGATCGGAATATTTACCGATAATCTCACGTAAACGCCATTCGTTTAAAAATTCTTTTTCATCTTCACGTAAATGCAAAATCACATCCGTACCACGAGATTTTTTCTCAATATCCGCGACCGAGTAATCCCCTTCTCCTGCAGACTCCCAAATCACGGCGTTATCCGCTGTTTCTCCTGCCGCTCGGGTTTTTACGGTAACTTTATCCGCCACAATAAAAGCGGAATAAAAACCGACACCGAATTGACCGATAAGCTGGCTATCTTTAGCTTGATCTTGTCCAAGTGCGGTCAAAAATTCTTTCGTTCCCGATTTTGCGATAGTCCCCAAGTGATCGATAACCTGCTCACGAGTCATACCAATACCGTTATCGCTGATAGTAATCGTCCCTTTTTCACTATCAAAACTGATACGTACACGTAATTCGCCGTCATTTTCATAAAGCGCCGGATTAGACAACGCTTTAAAACGAAGTTTATCCGCCGCATCAGAGGCATTAGAGATCAGCTCACGCAAGAAAATTTCTTTATTGGAATATAAAGAATGAATCATTAGTTGAAGAAGTTGTTTCACTTCGGACTGAAAGCCACGGGTTTCTTGATTTTTTGACATAGTTTTTCCTTTATAAAATGAAATAAGTTAAAGTTGAACGCCACAAATATAAGAATGAAAACGGTGTTTTCAAGGGACATGTTCTCAATATTCAAATAAATTGAATATTTGACCGCACTTTTAGGTATAGTTTATATCTCACCCGTATAGCCCAACTCTTTTGGTATCTCCAACGCTGTTTTTTTGATTTCATTGAGGAAAAAATCAATACCGATTTTTTTCAGTTTATAAATCGACATAGAAACCGAAACGGCATATTCCACTTGATGAAAAGAATCAAATATCGGGCAAGCGATACAGACTACGCCCATTTCGTTTTCCTCTTTGTCCATTGCGAATTTATTTTGCCGAATATTTTCTAGTTCTACTTCCATTTCATCTAATTGGGTGATGGTATTTTTCGTCAGTTGTTGAATCACATTTTGGTGGGTTTGCCAATAGTACGATAGATAGCCTTCTTTTTTAGGATAAGCCAAATAAAGTTTTCCCATTGCCGAACAATAAAGCGATATGTGCTGACCAATGTAAGCCCGTGTTTTAAACATTCCGTGAGTAGGCTCTAACTTATAAATCATAATGGCTTTATCATCTTCTCTTTGAGAAAAATTAATGGTTTCGCCTAAAGTTAGATTAAGCTGCTCTAAATAAGGGGATACCACATTAATAATATTCATTGAAGTCAATATTTTTTGTCCGATACTGAGGCATTTTATACTCAACCGGTAGCTCCCCGCCGTGGAAGCAGGTTTTACATAGCCTTCTCTTTGCAGCCCCTGTAAAAGACGATGAACCGTGCTTTTGTTCAATCCTGAAATCTCCGCTAATTTCGCTAATGGGCAACCATTAGGAAAATCACTTAACATATCTAACAACCGAAGTCCTCTGATAAGGCTTTGATTACCGGTTGATTTTTCTTCCGCCATAGTTTTTCCTTCTTTATAAATCATCCTATTTCATAATATGAAATATTTTCTCATAAAAATGAGACATTAGTCACAAAAATGAAAACAAATTTATATCCAATTGATTTTAAAAGAAATTTATCTTTTCTCTCAAATTGACTTAGCAACGAAATAATCGTATATTTTGAAATATGATTTTACAATATGAAATGGAAGATGTTAAATGAAAGTGTCTTATAACGATTTAAAAGCTGAGTTCAAACGGGTTTTACTTGCTCGTAACGTACGTGAAGATATTGCCGAAGAATGCGCCACCGTATTTGCCGATACCACACAGGCAGGTGCCTATTCTCACGGCGTAAACCGCTTTCCGCGCTTTATTCAGCAACTGGAAAACGGCGATATTGTGCCTGAAGCACAACCGACTAAGGTCCTTTCATTAGGCGCAATCGAACAATGGGACGCACACCAAGCCATAGGAAATTTAACCGCGAAGAAAATGATGGATCGGGCGATTGAACTCGCCTCTCAAAATGGAATCGGTGTTGTGGCATTACGCAATGCCAACCATTGGATGCGTGGTGGATCTTACGGTTGGCAAGCGGCGGAAAAAGGTTATATCGGTATTTGTTGGACAAATGCCCTTGCAGTCATGCCGCCTTGGGGGGCGAAAGAATGCCGTATCGGAACCAACCCGTTAATTATTGCCGTACCAACCACCCCAATTACTATGGTGGATATGTCCTGTTCAATGTATTCCTATGGAATGTTGGAAGTACATCGTCTGCAAGGTCGCCAAACTTTTGTCGATGCCGGCTTTGATGACGAAGGAAAGCCAACCCGTGATCCGGCAACCGTAGAAAAAAACCGCCGTTTAATGCCAATGGGTTTTTGGAAAGGATCAGGTTTATCCATTGTATTGGATATGATCGCCACCCTCCTTTCTAACGGCGAATCTACCGTTGCCGTTACGGAAGACAAAGATGACGAATACTGCGTTTCTCAAGTCTTCATTGCCATTGAAGTTGATCGTTTAATTGACGGTAAAACCAAAGATGAAAAACTCAATCGCATTATGGAATATGTGAAAACGGCTGAACGAGCGGATCCGAACGTAGAAGTGCGTTTACCGGGTCACGAATTTACTCAAATTCTTGCCGATAACAAAGCCAATGGCATTCCGGTGGATGATACCGTTTGGGCAAAACTCAAATCACTTTAAAGTGCGGTCTTTTTTCTAAAAGTTTTTTAGGAGGGCTTATGATTTTCGGTCATATTTCTCATATCATCGCCAATCGCTACCCAAAAACAATTTTCGCCGCTTTAGATTATCTGAAGCGGACGGATTTTAACCGAATGGAAGCCGGTCGCTACCCGTTCAAAGGTAAATCCTATGTTCAGATTCTTGATCTAAAAACGCTTCCCGAAGAGGTATCGCTCCCTGAAGTACATCGTCAATATATCGATGTGCAATACTGGCATTCAGGGACAGAAAGAATGGCTGTTGCAACGGATTTAGGTCATCATCAAATTGCCGAGCCTTACGACGCAACGCGCGATATTCTATTTTATAAGGCTGTCAAAAATGAGCAGGAACTGATATGCAGTACAGGCAATTTTGCCGTATTTTTCCCGGAAGATGTACATCGTAGTGCCTGTAAGCAAAATGAAATTTCTACGATTCGTAAAGTGGTTATCAAAGTGGCGCTTGATGACTTGGAGGAAGAATGATGAAACGTTTTGCGCAATTTGTTGGAAAAATACTGGAGATGTTCGTCGTTTTCATTTTATCCGTGATGGCAATTTTAGTTTTTCTGAATGTTGTATTGCGATATGGTTTTAACAGTAGCATTAATATGACGGAAGAAGTTTCCCGTTATATGTTCGTATGGCTTACTTTCTTAGCGGCGGTATTGGCATTCGGCGATAATCAGCACGTCAACGTTACCATTTTAACGGATAAGCTATCTCAAAACGGGCGTAATCTATTAGGTATCTTTACCGATAGCCTAATGCTCTATTGCTGCTATTTAATCATTGACGGAAGCTGGATTCTGTTCCAATTAAACCTCACCAATTTGGCACCGATCTCAGGTTTACCACAGGGCATTACCTACTTCGCCGGGGTTACTGCAGGCGGTTTAATCGGCATATTGTTAATTGCCCGTGTTGTATCAAGAATCACCTTTTTAACAAAGGGAGAGAAAGCATGATCGTTGTTATTTTCCTCTCTGTCTTGCTTGGTGCCATCATCTTAGGTATTCCGGTGGCATTTTCACTGTTAATTTGCGGTATTGCGTTAATGCTGCAACTTGATTTATTTGACTCTCAGATTTTAGCGCAACATTTAATTAGTGGTGCCGATAGCTTTTCACTGATGGCGATCCCTTTCTTTATTCTTGCCGGCGAAATTATGAATGAAGGCGGATTGTCGAAACGTATTATCGACTTACCGATGAAACTGGTAGGTCATAAACGTGGCGGTTTAGGCTTTGTTGCGATTATCGCAGCAATGATTATGGCAAGCCTTTCCGGCTCGGCTGTCGCAGACACGGCTGCGGTTGCGGCAATGTTATTACCGATGATGAAAACCACCGGTTATCCCGTTGATAAATCCGCCGGTTTAATTGGAACGGCGGGCATTATCGCCCCGATTATTCCTCCCTCTATTCCCTTTATCGTATTTGGCGTAGCAAGTGGCGTATCTATTACAAAACTTTTCTTAGCCGGTATTTTTCCCGGTTTGATGATGGGGATCGCATTAGCTTCACTTTGGTGGTGGCAAGCGAAACGCTTAAATTTAATGACATTCTCAAAAGCAACCAAAGAAGAGCTATGTGCTTCTTTTAAAAGCAGTATTTGGGCATTACTGTTGCCGGTGATTATCATCGGCGGATTCCGTTCCGGCATATTCACGCCAACGGAAGCCGGTGTCGTGGCGGCATTTTACGCCTTGATCATTTCATTGTTTGTTTATCGCGAACTTAAAATCAAAAACCTATATAAAGTGATTCTTGCCGCAGGTAAAACAACCGCAGTTGTGATGTTTTTAGTGGCAGCGGCTAATGTAACCGGTTGGTTGATTACCATTGCGGAATTACCGCAAATGATGACGGAATTTTTAGAACCGTTAATTGACAATCAAACCTTATTGTTAGTGGTGATTATGATTTCGGTGTTTATTATCGGTATGGTGATGGATTTAACGCCAACCGTGCTAATTCTGACTCCGGTATTAATGCCGTTAATTGAAGAAGCAGGTATCGATCCGGTTTATTTCGGCGTGTTATTTATTCTAAACACCTCAATCGGTTTAATTACGCCGCCGGTGGGGAATGTATTAAATGTGATTACCGGTGTTTCAAAACTCCCCTTTGATCAAGCAGCAAAAGGCATTCTTCCTTATATGGGTATGATGCTTATCCTGCTTGGTTTGTTCATTCTCTTTCCATCACTAATTTTGGTTCCACTTAAATGGATGTTGTAAAAATCACTTATTTTTAATAACGCTTAATTCAGGAGCACATTATGAAACGTTTTAAAATGAAATTCTTAACCGCTTTAATTGCCGGTATGGCGATATTTAACGCATCAGCCGCTTCTGCAGAAATCAGTTTACGATTTGGTTATGAAGCACCTCGCAGTGATACTCAACATATCGCCGCCAAAAAATTTAATGAATTGTTAGCGGAGAAAACAAAATCTGAAGTAAAACTCAAACTCTTTCCGGATAGCACTCTGGGCAACGCACAAACAATGATTGCCGGCGTTCGCGGTGGTACGATTGATCTTGAAATGTCGGGTTCGCCTAATTTCACCGGATTGGTGCAATCGCTTAACGTGATTGACATTCCTTTTATCTTTAAAGATCGCGAACACGTTTATAAAGTATTAGACGGCGAAATCGGACAAGGCTTACTAAAATCTCTAGAAGAGAAAGGGCTTAAAGGATTAGCCTTTTGGGATGTCGGATTCCGAGCCTTCTCTAACTCTAAACATACGATGACAAAACCGGAAGATGTGAAAGGACTAAAAGTCCGAACCAACCAAAATCCAATGTATATCGAGGCTTTCTCTCTTTTAGGTGCGAACCCTGTGCCAATGCCATTGGCAGAACTTTACACCGCATTAGAAACACGAGCAGTTGATGCACAAGAACATCCGATCGGTATTTTTTGGTCTTCAAAATTATATGAGGTGCAAAAATATCTAACGCTAAGTAATCACGGTTATACCCCGTTAATTGTTGTGATGAATAAAGCAAAATTTGATTCGCTTTCCCCTACGCTTCAGCAAGCTATTTTAGATGCCGCCAAAGAAGCCGGGAAATTTCAACGGGATCTCAACGTAAAAAACGAGCAAGAAATTATTGCCAAGTTACGTAAAGAAGGCGTTGAAGTAACGGAAACCATTGATCCTGCTCCATTTAAGGCACTCATTGAAGAAAAAGTACGTAAGTCTTATATCGAAAAACATGGCGATACATTAGTCCATAAAATTGATGAATTAGCCAAATAATCCTATCGTAGCAGTCAACAGTGATGGTTTGGTTGACTGCTTTCATTTTATTCGAGGTTTTATGAATTATTACTTAGGCATTGATTGCGGCGGAACATTTATCAAAGCCGCATTATTTGATAATAGCGGAAAATTGTATGGCATAGCCCGCCAAAATATTCCCGTTATTAGTGAGCAATCCGGCTATGCTGAACGGGATCCGGAAATGTTATGGCAAACGACCGCAAAAGTTGTCCGAGAAGCTATTGCGAAAAGTAATATCACGTCAAAACACATCAAAGCGGTTGGCATCTCCGCCCAAGGAAAAGGTGCGTTTTTATTAGATAAACAAAATCGTCCTCTGGGACGGGCTATTTTATCTTCTGATCAACGCGCGCTTGAAATCGTCAAAAAATGGCAAGTAGAGGGTGTTCCGGAACAACTTTATCCGATTACCCGACAAACATTATGGACAGGCCATCCCGTTTCAATTCTTCGTTGGCTGAAAGAAAATGATCCTCAACGCTATGCGAGCATCGGTTCGGTTTTAATGTCTCACGACTACTTACGATTTTGCTTAACCGGACAGTTATTTTGCGAAGAAACCAATATTTCTGAATCCAATATCTATAATATTGAAACCGAGCAATATGATATTCATCTTGCAAAATTACTTGGTATTGAGGAGATTTTCGATAAATTTCCACCAATTATAAAATCCGGAGAGATTGCCGGTTATATCACTAAACAAGCGGCGGAAATGACAGGATTAACCGAAGGAACTGCCGTTGTCGGCGGCTTATTTGATGTCGTTTCGACCGCACTTTGTGCCGATTTGGATGATGAAAAAAAATTGAATATCGTACTTGGAACTTGGTCTGTAGTAAGCGGCATTACCGATTGCGTTGATTCAAGCCAATCAATCCCTTTTGTTTATGGTCGTTATGCAGAAAAAAACAAATTTATTATCCACGAAGCCAGCCCTACTTCATCAGGCAATTTAGAATGGTTTTTAAATCGTTTTAAACATTTGGATTACGAGACGATTAATCAGGGTATTGAGGCTTTAGAACCAGCAAAAAGCACTGTCTTGTTTGTTCCTTTTCTTTATGGTTCTAATGCCGGATTGGGTATGCAAGCGGGCTTTTACGGGTTGCAATCTTATCATACGGAAATCCATCTATTGCAGGCGGTTTATGAGGGTGTACTCTTCAGCCTTATGTACCATTTAGAAAAAATGAAACATCGTTTCCCCAACGCAAACATACTTAGGGTTACCGGTGGCCCGACCAAATCTAACGTATGGATGCAAATGTTGGCGGATTTAACCGGTATGAAATTGGAAATTCCATCGGTAGAAGAAACAGGGTGTCTAGGCGCAGCATTAGTTGCAATGGGAGCAATAGAAAAAAGCGTAGATAAAAATACGATTTTAAATTCAGGTATGCGCAGCATTATTCCTAATCAAAACCACTTCAATGCTTACCAAGAGAAATATCAACACTATTTAAAATTTGTTCAGGCTCTCAAAGCATTGATTTAATCCTGATCTTAACTATATAGTGAATTAAATAAAAATGGATACAAAGCTGCAAGCCGAAGACAGTTCAAATAGCACGGCGAGGTGTAGTAATACCGTAGACATTTTTAAATTTAATTCACTATAAAAAAGCCAACCGTATTTTTAATCACTAAAATACGGTTGGAGTGAGAAGATGGTTAAGTATCCTCCACAAACCTCAGTTTTCCTTTACATTTTCGGCATAAATATTCGGCTTTTTCCTTTAAAATGCGATGATGACGGCGAGTAGTCAACAAATGGGTTTGGCAAAGACAACGATATTCAAAGGTTTTTCCTTGCACATTTTGCACATCAAATTGATGGCAAATATCCGCCGGTAAATGGAACACCTGATTCATTAGCGCTTTCCACTCTGCCCCGTGCGGTTTCACCCGTCCGAACATCTGATACACAATCAAATGTGCGAGTTCGTGCGGTACAACCTGCCGAATAAATTCATCCGAATTTTCTAACAATAAAGTGCGGTTAAATTTAACTTCATTTTTTTGTAGATAGGCAACACCCGCTTTCACACCGCGTAAATCATAACTCACCACAGGCATCGGGAATTTGCGGCTAAAATATTCTTCCGCAAGGCGCAACGATTCCACAAGTTTACGCTGAACTTGCATTTTTAAATGTCGAAACTGTGTTTGTGATGAAAGCATAAATTCCTAAAAAACAAAAACCGCTAAAATAGCGGTTTTTATAGTGAATTAAATTAAACTGCAAGCCGAAGAGGGGACAAACTGGCGAAACGCAACAATGCAATAAACATTTTTAAATTTAATTCACTATAAGAAAATAATTATTTCAAACCTGCCGCAGCACGTAATTCTTCTGCACGATCCACGTTTTCCCATGGGAACTGTTCACGTCCGAAATGCCCGTAAGCCGCCGTTTCACGATAAATCGGTTGAATTAAATTCAGCATTTTGATTAGGCCGTAAGGACGTAAATCGAAGAATTCACGAACTAAAGCCACTAGCAATTCGTTTGTTACTTTGCCCGTACCGAAAGTTTCCACCATAATGGAAGTAGGTTCCGCCACGCCGATTGCATAAGAAAGTTGGATTTCACAACGATCTGCCAAACCTGCCGCTACAATATTTTTCGCCACATAACGAGCGGCATAAGCTGCCGAACGGTCAACTTTTGATGGATCTTTACCTGAAAACGCACCACCACCGTGACGGGCCGCACCACCGTAGGTATCAACGATAATTTTACGTCCGGTTAAACCGCAATCCCCCATTGGCCCACCAATCACGAAACGACCGGTCGGATTAATAAAATATTTCGTTTCTTTTGAAAGCCATTCACTTGGCAATATAGGTTTAATGATTTCTTCCATCACGCCTTCGTGAAGCTCTTTTTGATTAATCTCTTCCGAATGTTGAGTTGAAAGCACCACAGCATCCACACCGACAATTTTATTGTCTTCATATTTTAATGTTACCTGACTTTTCGCATCAGGACGCAGCCATGCCAATTTACCGCTTTTACGCACTTCCGCTTGTTTTTGCATTAAACGATGCGCATAGGTGATGGCAGCCGGCATTAATACATCGGTTTCATTGGTTGCATAACCAAACATAATACCTTGGTCGCCCGCACCTTGATCGAGCGGATTTTCACGATCCACACCTTGATTAATGTCCGCAGACTGTTTACCGATAGCATTTAACACTGCACAAGAATGTCCGTCAAAGCCCATATCGGAATGTTCATAACCAATATCGCAAATCACTTTACGGGTTAAATTTTCAATATCCACCCAAGCCGATGTGGTAATTTCACCGCCCACCAAAGCCATACCGGTTTTCACATAAGTTTCACAGGCAACACGGGCTTTAGGATCTTGTTTTAGAATTTCATCAAGTACCGCATCAGAAATTTGATCGGCAATTTTATCCGGATGTCCTTCTGACACGGATTCTGAAGTAAATAAATAACTCGACATAATTTTTCTCTTTTCATTTAGATGTATTGACGTATAGACGGCTATAATACGTATTTTTGCTTAATACGCAAGCACTATTATGGGGTAGTTATAGGAAATTAATTAAAAAAATGCGCTGTTATGCAGCACTTGTACAAAACATTGTAAGGTGCGTTAGGCGAAGACAGACAGTTCAAACCGCACATCAAGATGCAGCAATGATCGTCAATATTTTTAAATTTAGTTCACGATATTTAACCAATTTTGCAAAATTTGCTCGCCATATTCCGACATATAAGATTCCGGATGAAACTGTACGCCATAAATCGGCAAATAGTTATGCTGCATTGCCATCACGACATTTTCATCACAAACGGCGGTAATCTCCAATGGTTCGGGAAAATCTTCCCTTTGCACAGCCCAAGAATGATATAAACCGATTTCGAATTGTTTCGGCAAACCCAAAAATAACGGGGAATTTGACCGCACTTTTAAACAATGTTTTTGCCCATGACGAACCGCAGCCAAGTTATAAAGTGTTCCACCGAAAAATTCACACAACGTTTGATGCCCTAAACAAACACCGAGAATTGATTTTTTTTGATGATATTTTTCCAACATATTAAATAATTGCGGATAAGCCCGCGGGACATCAGGGCCGGGAGAAATTAAAATATGCGTGAAAAATTCAGGCGTGCTTTCTTGCAAACCTTCGACATTCCACACCTCAAAAGGCACTTGAAGACGGCGAATAAGATCCACTAAATTGAAAGTAAAAGAATCGTGATTATTAATAATGAGTAATTTCATAACTTCTCGGCTTTCGTTATAATCGGGCAATTTTACGCTATAGTGAATTAAATTAAAATGGATGCCGAAGATAGTACAAGCATTACGGCGAGATGCAGCCACGCAATAGACGTTTTTAAATTTAATTCACTATAAATTAGAAATAACACAATGCAACATTTTATAGAACAAGCCAATATTTACGGCACACAACGCACCCCTTTTTTCTTTTTGATTGATTTTGAACAGGAAAAACCGCTTGTTTTTCCCTTAGAAAAAATAGCTTCACAAGGGATTTTTTTCAATATTTTAGGCAACACGAATACTGCGGAACAAAAAAACTTTCCGCAAAAATTCATTCATATCGACAAAAATCCGATTTCACTTTCAGATTATCAACAGGGTTTCGAACTTGTTCAACAAGCATTACAACAAGGTAATAGCTATTTATTAAATCTGACTTATCAAACTGAAATTTCAGGCAATTTCACTCTTGAGCAGCTTTTTTATCAAACTCACGCCCCTTATAAATTATGGTTGAAAAATCAATTTGTCTGCTTTTCCCCCGAGTGTTTTGTAAATATTCACGCAAATAAAATCGCCACTTACCCGATGAAAGGGACAATTAACGCACACTTACCCAATGCGGAAATAAAATTATTAAGTGATGAAAAAGAACAGCGTGAACACTATACGATTGTCGATCTAATGCGTAACGATCTCGCAATGGTGGCAAAAAACATTCGAGTAACAAAATTTCGCTATGTAGACCGTATTCAAACACAAAAAAATGCAATATTACAGACAAGTTCCGAAATCTGCGGTGAATTGGAAGAAAATTGGCAAGAAAAGGTAGGAAATATCCTTGCGACATTATTACCTGCCGGTTCTATCAGCGGTGCGCCGAAAGAAAAAACCGTGCAAATTATTCAACAAGCGGAAAAGCTGACACGTGGTTATTACACCGGTGTTTTTGGCATTTTCGATGGAAAAAGCCTGCAAAGTGCGGTAGCAATTCGATTTATTTCTCAACGTGATGATAAATTTTATTTTCACAGTGGCGGTGGTATTACTATTCATAGTCATTTAGAAGAAGAATATCAAGAATTGCTCGAAAAAGTCTATTTACCGATTAAGAAGGAAAATTAATGTTTCCGCTATTTGAAACCTTAGCCATCGAACAGGGCGAAATTCAAAATATCGACGATCACCAAGCACGTTATGAACACAGCCTACATCAATTTTATGGCAAAAGTGCGGTTAATATTTTTTCACTTTTTGAGTTAATCCAACCGCCCGAACATTTGCAAAATAAACTGATACGTTGTCGTATTGATTACAATGATAAAACCACCTTCGTTCAATATTTTGAATACACACGAAAAATCTACCGTACTTTCCAACCTGTGATTTGTGATGAAATTGAATATGGCTTGAAATATACCAATCGAGGCTTACTCAATACACTATTTGCACAGCGGAGAGATTGTGATGAGATTATGATTATTAAAAAGGGAAAAGTGACGGACTGTTCTATCGGAAATTTAATTTTCCGCCAAGAAAATCACTGGTTCACACCTGATACGCCTTTGTTACAAGGCACTCAGCGGGAAAAATTACTGCGTGAAGGAAAAATTCAACAAGCCGCAATTTATGTGCAGGATATTAAAAAATTTGATGAAATCAGGCTGATCAATGCGATGAATAGTTTGTAAAAAGGAATCCCTTCTTCATCATTTATAGTGAACCAGATTAAAACGTCCCTCAAGCCAAGCCTAGGGGGACAAGTAATACTGCGGCGAGGATTGCATTGCAATAGCCTTTTTTAATCAGCCCGAATCTATTCGGGCTGAATTTATCCCGCTATTCGGCAATAAGCACTTGAATATTTCGTTCTAACAAGGCTTGATGAGTTTGTTTATCCAGACCGTTATCCGTAATCACAACATCAATTTTATCTAACGGGCAGACGACATTCGGGCTGCGCCGTCCGAATTTTGACGAATCCGCCAATACAATGATTTCCCGTGCAGCGCCCGTCATTGCTTGACTAACACCGTGCACCTCGTTAAAAGTCGTTAATCCTAATTCAAGATCGAAACCGTCAGTACCGATAAATAATTTATCAAAATTAAATTTATCAAAGGTGGATTCTGCCAAAACACCGTGAAAAGAAGCGGATCTCGCTCGATAAGTACCGCCACACATTAATAATTCATGATTATTTTCCAAACTTACTAGGCTGTTAATGATATGTAAGCTGTTGGTCATAATCGTTAAATTATCCAGTTTTCCCAACAACGGAATCATTTGCAGCACGGTACTACCGGAATCAATAATCATCGAATCTCCGTCTTTCAATAAACCGACTGCAGCCTTCGCAATCTTGCGTTTTTGTTCTAAATTGATGTGGGTTTTATTAGTCATCGGTAATTCATCGTCTTCTTTCTCATTACCCGCTAATACAACACTCCCGTAAGTCCGCAAAACTTTTCGCTCACTCTCCAATACAGTTAAATCTTTACGAATGGTCGTACCGGTTGTGGCAAAATATTGTGCCAAAGTATCAACGGCAGTTCTACCGTTACTTTGCAAATAATCTAAGATCGCAAGTTGTCTTTCTTTTGGTTTCATAAAACATCCGTAATAGTCGCGACTATTGCAACCGGATTGCTTCCTCTAGTGCATCTTGCGATGCTTTACTATGCGGAAAAACCCGCTCAGGAATAATTTCACTATGCAATAATCCTTGCAGTGAAGTAATCGTTTGAGGAGCAGAAAAAACACTGAATCCCTTTATAATAAACGAATTTACAACACGATTGTTTTGATCAAACGCGATGGCAATGACTACTTTAGGTTTAAATCGCCCCTTAGAACGACCGATTCCCACATTCCCCTGCTGACATAGCAACGAAAACGCCTTGTTAAATCGAGAAATCTGCCACCAGCCAAGCAAAAGTTGCAATATCCAAGCAATAATGGCAATTAAAATAAGCGAATTGGTTGCATTTACCATAGGATTATCTCATATTTTGTAATTTATTTTGAGCGGAATAAAATATTTATCGCAAAATTCTATTATATTTATTCAGTAGATAAAACGACTCAAAAAACAACCGCTCTTTAACCGACATAAATCATTTGACCGAATTTTTACCTTAGAAATAGCAAATAGAAGTAAGCAAAATTTAGTTAAAGAGCGTTGAGAACGTTTTTACATTAAGAAAGAAAACGGGGAAACCTAAAACATAACCTGACCGCCGGTAATATTTATTGATTGTCCGGTACAATAAGAAGCCTGCTCACTGGCATAAAACAGTAGAACATTCAGCACGTCTTGATAATCACAGCCTCGCTTTAGCGGAACCTTATCAATGTAAACCTGTTCAACTTCTTCAGGAGAAATACCCAATTTTTGTGCATATTGTGGAATAAGAGATTGAAACATCGGTGATTTAAGTAAATTTCCTAACATTAAAGAATGTACGGTAATACCGTTATCCGCTAAATCCAATGCGAGCGATTGAGTTAATCCTACGCCACCAAATTTTGCCGCACTGTAACCCGAATTATGTTTGCTGCCAACTTTGCCTGATTTAGAATTGATTTGAATAATTCGACCTTTAATCCCATCACGAACCATTAATTTGGCAAATTCTCTTGCGCATAAGAAATAACCTGTTAAATTAACCTGTACTGAAAACTCAAAATCCCGCAAACCAAATTCGGTAATCGGAGCGGCTTTGGCAACCCCTGCACTGTAAACCAATAAATCACTGCGCCCAAAAGCCCGATCGACATTATTCGCTAACGCAATAACACTTTGTTCATCAGTCGCATCAACTTGAAAACCTTGTGCCACCGTTAGCCCCAATTTTTGATTAATACTATCCGCCGTTTTTTGCGCATTTTCTCCGCTTAAATCGGCAACGGCTACCCGATAACCATTTTCAGCCAATCCCGCACACAAAAAAGCCCCCAAAGTTTGTCCGCCTCCGACAACGATTGCCACTTTTGAATTCATATTATAACTCCTTAATTTTTGATAATGCTTAAAATCGTATTTTCTGTAATGTTTGTAGGAATATTGCCTTTCACGTGAATCGTTCCCGGATATTCCGCAATATTAGCGCCATCAAAACGCCAAGTAACATGCCCCAATTCTTTCAAATTAATACTTGCAACTTGTCCAATTGCTGTAATTTGAAAATTTTTATTATCAATTTGCAACATATAACCGACCTGAATATCAGTCTGTAATTCTCCGTGAGAATGAATAAAGCAATAGTCCTCTAGATCTGCCGGTGCGCCTTGTTTAAAGGTAATAAGCATATTTTCAGCAAGTGATTCACGAGCAAATTTGCCAATTTTAGTAAATTTGGTTTGATAAATAACTGTCATCTTACTTTTCTTTCCTCGGTAGATAGAGCGGCTCATACCGCTCTGTATTGATTAATAAATATATGCCGATACAAACCAAGCGACTAATACCGTAGGAGCCCCGGTTAAAAAGCGACTGACCAATACGGATGGTACACCAACCCGAACGGTGTCCTGCTTGGCTTCTGCTAAAGACAAACCGACCGGAATAAAATCACAAGCCGCTTGTGCATTGATAGCGAATAATGCCGGTAGCGCCAAATGCGGCGGAATATTACCTAAGCCGATTTGCACACCGACCAACGTACCGATAACCTGTGCAATAACCGCACCGGGACCAAGAAACGGCGATAAAAACGGAAAAGAACAAATTAATGCTAACGTAACCAAACCGATCGGACTGTTTGCCAGTGGTATTAAACCGTGTGCGATCCAATCCCCTAAACCTGAAGCAATAATGATCCCGATCAAGGCTGATACAAATGCCATAAAAGGTAAAATTGTTTTTAACACGGTATCAATCGTATCTCGTCCCGATTGGAAAAAAATAGCAACGACCGACCCCATTCCTATACCGATTTTGGCTAATAAACCATCACTTTGCTCGGTAATTTTCTTTGTTGTGTCATAATCTTTTACATTTTCTTTTGGTTGATCCTGAATAGTTTGGGCTACATATTTCGATAACTCGGTGTCAATTAAAGTAATATTATTTTCCTTTACAGCAGACACGTAGATACTTTCAACAATATACTCGGCAAGCGGACCTGACTTTCCGGTCGCATGAATATTAATCGTAGGGATTCCTCGTTTTGGGTACAAACCACAACGCAGCACACCGCCACAATCGACAATTGCAATACCTATTTCATTATTTTCCGGTTCACCATCTTTAAAACCGTCCACCGCTTCCCACCCGGTTAATTCAACCAAATGTTCCACAATACTCGGCTTTGTTCCTGCCGTCATATACAAAATTTTTTTTCCTGCTACAACCGGTATAGTTAAAGGTCCTCCCCAGCCGCTTTGACCTTTTTCAATATAAAGTGCTTTTGACATATACTGTTACTCCTATAGATGTACTTCACGCGCTAATTTAATTCCCATCCGTCTTGCAAAGACAGCTGTGGTAAAATCCGTAATCCAACCACGAAAGAAATTGGTAAACATACCTACTAACAAATAACTAACGGCTAAGGGCGCTAAAGGCAAACCTAAGGTTGTTAATCCGCTGGCAATACCTAAATACACAAATAATTCCCCCGGGTTAATATGCGGAAACAAACCGTTCATAGAATGACAACTATAAGAAGCAGCCGCGTAATAACTCGGTTTATACACTTCAGGTAAAAATTTCCCCAAACTTAAGGTCATTGGGTTACAAAATACGAAAGTACCGAACACCGGTAAAATCAAATAACGTGAAATAGGATTCCCGGCGCTACGTTGCGCTAAACGTTCGATACGTTCTTGACCAATCAACTTAATTAAGGCATTCATCACCACTAACAATGAAATCAATAATGGTAAAATTCCCGTCACCATACTGACAAAAACTTCACCGCCTTTCTGGAATAATCCGATAAACCATTCCGCACCATGTGTAATAAATTCCATAAGTTTTCTCCCAAAATGAAAGTTTTATGTTTTGTTTCTGATCTAATAACCAATCATTGAAACTTATTTTATTTCACTTTGAAAACAAAAAACGTGATCGAGATCTCAAAAACAGAAAAATCTTTTAATTGAAAGAAAATTTATTTCATTTCAACAAATGAATTTATTTGCATTTAGAAAAGAAATAATAAGAGAAATATAACGTTAATTTAATGAGGAGACTCGGTATAAAAAAGACAAATTAAGGCAAGTATATGCACCTGCCTTAGTTTAGTAGGAAGTTCGTTCCAACAGCATCAACACTTCATAGTGCGCCGTATGTGGAAACATATCAAAGAGTCGGATTTTTCTTGCGTTATAATGAGTTAAATGCCGTAAGTCTTTTCTCATAGAGGCGGCATTACAGCTGGAATACAAAATAAAACGCGGTTGCATTTCGTTAAGAAATTCACTTAGAGGTTTACCAATGCCGCGGCGTGGCGGATTGACGATAACCAAATCAGGCTTACGTTCATTCTGATTTAACGCAAAATTCGCCGCATCTAAAGATTGAAATTTAATATTTTGTAATCCTAATTTTTGTGCGGATGTTTTAGCGGCCAAAATAGCGGAAGCGGAAATCTCGATTCCTGTAAGTTCAATAGAATGGCTCCGGTTTTCCTGTAATGCTTTTACACAATGCAAACCAAAACCACCTACGCCACAAAAGAGATCCCATAATGAAGTTACCGGCAGATTTTTTATCCACTGTTGAGCTGTTTCGTATAACCCTGAAGCGACATACGGATTAGTTTGAAAAAATCCTTGAGGACGAATAAATAGTGGTACATCATTAAAATTCTCAGCTAATAGTTGCTGTTCGGTCAGAAAAATCTCTTTTTCTCCCTCTAAAATAGCGGCATGCTGTGGCTGTAAATTTACACTTACGACTTCTAATTGCGGTAATTTAGCCAATAATCCTGATAACTCACGGCGAATAAGCGCTAATTTATTTTCAGATCGCAAGACAAAACGAAGCATTAATTTACCCGTTGCTGCACTTTCCGTAAGTAAAATATATTTCAATTCACCCTTTTGTTTTGCCACGTTATAAGGCACAAGCCCTGCTCTTCCAATAAAATCCTTGAGAATAGGAAAAATATCTTGAAAATGCTTAGGATAAAGCGGGCAATCACATAAATCCACCGCACTTTGCGGATTATCCGGATCTTGCAAAATACCGAGGATCGGACGTTCCACTGCACCGCTTACCACCATTTTGGCTTTATTACGGAATGCGTTTTCTGAGGATTGAAAAGGCGGCAACCATGTTAAATTATCGTATTTCAAATCAGAAAGTTGAGTTTGAAGATTCGTTATTTTTTCGGAAAGCTGCCGCTCATAAGGCACATCAAGCCATTTACATGAACGACAACTACCTGCTTGATAATGGTGACAAGAAATCATACTTTGGTTGCCAGCCATTCTTGTTGAAGTGCGGTCAATTTTTTATGATTTTCTAACCAACGTGAGGATTTCGTCAGTTCTATCCAGCTGAGAGATTTTTTCTTAAATAAACTGCTCAAACGGGTTTGACGCTGTTGAAAGTGCGGTTGATTTTCCTTGAGTTTTAATTGATCCAGTACCTGAATAACACCTTCACGTTCATTACAAAGAAGCAACAAATCACAGCCGGCGTTCAATGCTTTTTCGCTACGTGTCACAAAATCGCCCATAAATCCAGCTCCTTTCATACCGAGATCATCAGAAAAAATCGTACCGTTAAAATTCAATTTTCCACGTAAAATATGTTTTAGCCAATATTCCGAGCCGCTTGCCGGCTGGTTATCACAATGGGTGTAAATGACATGTGCCGGCATAATGGCATCCAATTTTTGCTGTTTGATTAATTGCTGGAAGGGGTGAATATCTTTAGCAAAAATTTCCGTTTGAGGGCGTTCATCAATCGGCGTTTCGAGATGAGAATCCGCCAGTACGTGCCCATGTCCGGGAAAGTGTTTGCCCGTTGCCGCCATACCCGCTTGGTGCATACCATCAATAAAAACACTTGCTAAATTGACCGCACTTTTTACATCATCAGAAAAACTACGATCGCCGATAGCACGACATTTATGCCCTAAATCCAATACGGGCGCAAAACTCAAATCAATGTCAAGTGCGGTCATTTCCGCTGCCATTTGCCAGCCTGCCTCGCGCGCCCAATTTTGTTGCTGTTCTAAATCGGATGATAATGCCGCAAAGGCTTGCATTGCCGGTAGTTGAGTAAAACCCTCACGAAAACGTTGAACCCGCCCGCCTTCTTGATCCACCGTTATAAGTAAAGGCTTTTTCACCCGCTCACGCACAGATTTTACTAAGGCTTGAATTTGTTCGCGATCGTAAAAATTACGTGTAAATAAAATCACGCCTGCAACGAGAGGGTGCCCCAGTAATTCGATTTCTTCCTGAGTAAGCGTATAGCCTTCAAGATCAATTAATAATGTCGACATAATTATTGTAAATAAAGACGGTAATTTGTGCTCTCAGGCGTTGGCTTGGCTAATTCAACTGCCTTTTGCTCTTGAGGTTGTAAATGTAAATTTCCCGACAAGCTTTCGCGCTGTTGATCCCACACTTGGGTTACCCCTTGAGCGTTATACCAAAAAAGACGGTAATTCACATTGATCGGTTGAGTGCTTTTATTTTTTACCCATGCCGAGTTTGAACTCACTTTTGCCTCAATATTTGTCGTAAGCTCAGCCGCAACATTCAAAATCGGGGTGTTAGTATGAACTAAATTAGGATCGGAATTTGAACAAGCCGCCAAAACGAAAGCGCTTAAAAGAATTAGTGATTTTTTCATTATTTATTCAACATTTTCCCTAGAGGCTCGCCACCGACAAGATGCATATGGATGTGGAAAACTTCTTGTCCGCCGTGTTTGTTACAATTTACGATCAAGCGATATCCCTCTTCCGCAATGCCCTCTTGTTTTGCCAATTTTGCTGCAACAGTGAATAAACGACCAAGAGAAACTTCATCTTGCTCGGTAACATCATTTACCGTTGGAATGAGTTTATTCGGAATAATTAAAATATGGGTTTTGGCTTGTGGTGCAATATCACGAAATGCGGTAACAAGTTCATCTTGATAAACAATATCGGCGGGAATTTCTTTACGAATAATTTTGCTGAAAATGGTTTCTTCTGCCATAGAATTTTCCTTTCATCAATGAAAAAAGTGCGGTTAAAAACTACCGCACTTTTTATCAGAAATCAGGTTTGATTGCAATTCACCTTTCATCATAAGAAGAAAAGCTCACAGATTGTTGTCCTTTACTATGCCGGTTCATTAGTCTAACTCTTTTGGGGCAAAACAAAATACCCCTTATAACGATAAACAATGTTTACCTACACTGATTTCTGAAATAGCTTTTCAATAATAGCCAAAATTAAATTTCATTTAGGCACGACAGAATCAACGGACATATATTCCGTTTTGGCGTACATATTCTCCCTCTAAATTATAAATTTCATTAATAACATGGCTAAATAAGCATTTACAATGCAAATTCCAAACATTATTAAGTAATGTTTACCGGGCACGCCTAGCACTCCTAATATACGTCCCATATATTGGACGGTTGAGCCGACTAATGCCATACCAGGTAATAAAATAGCAATATGCTGGGCATTTAATGTACCCTCTTGAACCAACGCGACCAATACCCCGGCAGCACCGCCCCAACTCAAGAAAGCTGCTAAGAATACGGCTATAGATTCACCGGGCAAGCCTAAAGGAGACATAATAAAGCCGACATATTCGCCTAATAATTTTAATAATCCTGAAGTATTTAAAATATAGATGATGACATAAGCCATTAAAACATTAGGTAATGTACTATGAATTGCGATATTCCAACCTTTTCTCGCTCCTTCGATAAAAATATCAGTAATTAATTTAGTTTCATTTTTTGTTGGATTCATACTTCCACCTCATCGTCTTTCACAAAATTTTTTACATAAAGACGCATTAAATTTGCCCCAAGGACTTTAAATAGCAAAATGATTCCTAAACATAACGCAATAGAGATTGGAGGAACATTGCCAAAACTATCGGTTATCATTAATAACGGTGCAAAAGATGCTAAAAAATTAGTTAAAAAAGCTCCCGCACTAAATTGGAATGTAGCAAAAATCAATAGCTCTTTATGGCTTATTCTATTTTCATTACTTAAAAATTTTGTGGTTGAACTCCCCGCATCCGTACTTTGTGTGCTGGCAATAAGTGAAATAGAGCAGACTCCGGGAATCCCCATTAAGGGTCTTAAAATGGGACTAAGCCATTTTGAAGCTGCAAGTAATGCGCCATAATGTTCAAAAATAGCCATAAAGCCGAGAGCTAACATTACGCTGGGAATTAAGGTTAATGCAAATAGAAAACCACCTTTCGCACTGGTTCCGCCGGAAGTTTTCAACCACTCAGGAAAATGCCCCGTTAATTTACCAAAATCAAAAACACCACCCCACAATTCCTTAGCCAATCCGCTAAAAAATATGATGGCACAACCTAAAGAAATAGTGCCAACAATCAGCTTTTTAATATTATTTTCATCATTATTTTGCATTTCTTCGTTCATTTTTTTCTCCCAATATTATTACATTCAGAAATGTGAAATTACTATAAGTGAGATTACTCGAAATTACTGTGATCAACATCACAAAATAAATGATTTGCCTCAGATTTAAAAAACTTAGCAAAAGGTTTAAATTCAATATTGTATCGGACTCATTCGGGGGAATAGATCCGTTTGGCGTTAAGACGTGTATCCGGTGCAGTTCACAGATCTAAATTGGATAATCCGGCAGATAACTGTTTATGATTTCAAAATAAATTGATGCAATCTTTGTGTAAGGATGAAATAAAATTCAACCGCTTGTTTTGTTGCTCAAATGTTTAGGTATATTAGGACATAAAAAATCTGCCCCTAACTTAGTTGGTTTATTTAGTCCAACTTTTTGGGGCAGATCATTTGGCTTTATTTAAAGGAATGTGAATACGTTTTAATCACAGCAGCTTAAAATCTCAAATTTCCATTTAAAGCAACTGGTTAAAGGGCGTTTAGCCTAGTTATTTAGGACAGCCCCAAAATTAATTTTCATCTTCTTGTTTGACAAAGCCTTCATTGATTTCAATTTGTGCTTTTTCACGCAACGCTTGCATCAATTGTCCGCGTAATTCAAGCTGACCGGTCTGGCGTAATTGCTCACCAAATTGTGCCAATTCCTGATCATTTAATTCACCTTGCTCTACTTCATTGAGTGCAGCGATAATTACATCACCTTTAGCGTTACGCACCATCTCATAAACCACTTTGCCGTTTTCAGGTTTATGAATAGAAAAAATACCATTGAGCAAAATAGGATCTTGATTTTCAGTAAATGTGAATGTTTGATCTTTACTAAAAGCAATGCCGGAAGGCAATTTATTCGGATTAGCCGGTAAATCTTTTACCAGTTCCGTTACGATTGCAGTTAATGCTTTCTCTGCTTTTTCACGTTTTAAGAAAGTTTCGATGTCCGCTTTGGCTTCTTCTAAGGTTTTTACGCCTTCTGCTTTGTGATCCAATACACGCACCAACACAATATTTTGTTCACCTACATTTAACGGCTCCGAATTTGCACCGCCATTCGCAATATCAGAATCAAACACTGCTGAAGTTACGCTAGGAAAATTGAGTTCCGCCGGCACATTTTTACGTGAAAAATAGTCACTTTCCAACACTTTCACATCGGCAACTTGCGCTGCGGTCTCTAAAGATTTACTGTCTTCAAAGGCTTTTTCCCGAACCTCTTTTTCAATCGCATAAAAACGATTATCTAATAAGTTTTTACGCACTAAATCCGCTACTTGTTTTTTTACTTCAGAGAGAGGTTTTTCTTTACGCTCTTCTACTCGGATAATATGGAAATAGCCATCAACATTGACAGGCTCACTATAAGTATCGACTTTTAAGTTGGTCGCCGCTTCTTCAAAAGTCTTCGGTAATTCATTTGCGTTTACCCAGCCTAAATCACCGCCATTTTTACCGGAAATTTTATCCATAGAACGGTTTTTCGCTAATTCGGCAAAATTCGCACCATTTTGTAATTCCTGGTACGCCGTTTGAGCATCTTGTTCATTAGGAAATTGAATATGTGCTAAACGTTGAGTCATAAATTGCGCTTTATTATCTTGATAGTATTGCGCTATTTCGACATCACTCACTTGAATACCTTTTGCAATTTCTTCACCGGAAATACGAATATATTGCACTTTAACCTGCTCCGGTTGGATAAAAGCTTTTTGGTTCGCATCATAATAAGCTTTAACTTCATCTTCGCTTACGTTTTGTTTCGCCATTTCATCCGCAAGAGAGAGAGTCGCTAAACGTGCCGTGCGTTTTTGGAAAAAGACTTGAGCGTTATCTTTTACTTGAACGGGTACGACAAATTCACTGTCTGCAATACCGTTTTGCATTTGCTCAAGAGTAAGCGCACTACGCAATATAGCGGCATAAGCATCTGAACTTAAACGATTTTGAGCCAAAATCTGTTGATAAAGCGCATTATCAAATTTACCGTTTGATTGGAAATTAGGATCCGTCACAATCGCACGTTTAATCATTTCATCACTTACACTCAATTTGAGTTCTTTTGCATATTGACGAAGTAATTCCTGATCAACCAAACGATCGATTAAACTTTGACGCAGTGCATTTACAAATTCCGGTGAATCGGACTGCGTTAAAAAGGCTTCGCCTTCTCGAGCCGCACGGGCTTCAAATTCTTGATTATAGCGATTCATAAATTCTTGCTGAGAAATGGTTTCACCATTTACTTTCGCTGCATAAGAATCATTTGAGCTAAACAAATAACCGGACATACCACCGACTAAGAACGAAACAGTAATAAGACCGAGAATAAATTTGGCAATTTTGGTATTTGCCACCCCATTCATTTTTTCAATAAACATATTTACCCTTAAAGAGAACAAAATTTTTGAGATTATAATCGAAAGCGAGGTAGTTCGCACATTTATAGTGAATTAAATTTAAAAATGTAAAAAAACTCCGTGTTCAAACAAGATTTTAATCCCCATTATCATCAATATGAAGCCGCCAAAAATTTCTGCTTTACTTTTAAAATTTTTCCCTAAAAAATGACCGCTCTTTACGCCGATGAAAGAAATAAAAAAAGTCATTACACCGATAATCAACACGGCATCAATGATATTTACATTTAAAAATGCAAATGAAATCCCCACCGCTAAAGCGTCAATACTTGTTGCCACACTCAGCGTTAATAAGCGTTTTATGCTGATAAAATGAGTAATGCTTGTCTCCTCATCATCGTTACTAAAACCTTCATGAATCATATTCACACCGATTAACAACAATAACCCGAAGGCGGCCCAGTGATCCCAATCTTGAATCATTTTGCTGAATTGCGTACCCAGTGCATAGCCGATTAATGGCATTACCGCTTGGAAAATACCGAAACAAAGCGCGATCATTATCGCTTGTCCCCAACGGAATGAACGCATTGCCAAACCTTTAGAAATAGATACGGCAAAAGCATCCATAGAAAGCCCAAATGCAATCAGCCATAAACTATAAAATGCCATTAATCGACCTTATTTGCCAATACAAAAAGAGCTGAAAATGTTACCGAGCAAATCATCTGAGGTAAATTGCCCTGTGATTTCACTTAAATGAGTCTGCACTAAACGTAGTTCTTCCGCCAATAATTCACCTGCATGAAATTCCGTAAGTTGTACCAAGCCGATTTGTAAATGTTCCGCCGCTTTTTCTAATGCGTCTAAATGGCGGCGGCGGGCAAGAAAACCGCCTTCAATACCGGTTTGGAAACCCATCGCTTGTTTCAAATGCTCACGGAGTAACTGTACGCCTTTTTGTGTTTGAGCAGATAAACGAATGACCGGATAGCCATTTTCTTCTTTCAATCCTTCTTCTTCACCGCTTAAATCAATTTTATTGCGAACGATCGTAACCGGAATATTCGTTGGCAATTTTGCTAAAAATTCTGACCGCACTTTATCAAGATCCAGACTTTCCGTGTCGCTACTATCAAGCATTAAAATAATGCGATCCGCCTGTTCTATTTCATTCCAAGCACGTGAAATACCAATGCGTTCCACTTCATCTGCGGCTTCGCGCAAACCTGCGGTATCAATAATATGTAACGGCATACCGTCAATATGAATATGTTCGCGTAGTACATCACGTGTCGTTCCGGCAATATCGGTAACGATTGCCGCTTCACGACCGGCAAGTGCGTTCAACAAACTGGATTTTCCCGCATTTGGGCGACCTGCAATCACCACTTTCATTCCTTCGCGTAAAATCGAGCCTTGTTTTGCCTCACGGCGCACACCGTCAAGCTGTGCAATAATACTGCGTAAATTCGCTTCAATTTTTCCATCTGCCAAAAAATCAATTTCTTCATCAGGAAAATCAATCGACGCCTCAACATAAGTGCGCAAATAGATCACAGAATCCACCAACGCATTTACTTTGTTAGAAAATTCGCCTTGTAAAGATTTTAAAGCCGAACGAGCAGCTTGTTCTGAGGTAGCGTCAATTAAATCGGCAATAGCTTCCGCCTGTGCTAAATCCAATTTATCGTTTAAAAACGCTTGTTCGGAAAATTCGCCGGGTCTTGCCAAACGAATCCCTTCGATTTGTAAAATTCGTCTTAACAATAAATCCAAAACGACTTGCCCGCCATGACCTTGCAGTTCAAGTACGTCTTCACCGGTAAAAGAATTCGGTGATTTAAAATAAAGGGCAATCCCCTGATCAAGCACGGAACCATCAGTATCTTTAAAGGGTAAATAATTCGCGATACGGGGAGAAAGCTGCTTGCCCAGCACTTGCTGAGCCGCGACCTGAGCAAGAGGACCTGAAATGCGTAAAATACCAACGCCCCCCCGACCAATGGAAGTGGCTTGGGCGACAATCGTTTCTTTCATAGGTATCCTTATTAATGGAAAGCGATCAAATTTAGCAAAAAGAGACCGTTCAAAATGAAATTATCATATCACAAAGCTTGCTACATCTAAAATGTGATCTATCTCACACTTTTTAAATAATGATAATAATTCTTATTGAGTTTATCTCGGTTTCATTTTACAGTAATGCAGGTACATTGATCATTAGGAGAAGAAACGAATGAAAAAATCCCTTTCAGCATTTACCCTTGCGATTTCGGCTTTTGTAGCAGGCTCAGCCTTAGCCGCCAATGAAGTGAATGTCTATTCTTACCGCCAACCCTATTTAATTGAGCCGATCTTGAAAGATTTTGAAAAAGATACAGGCATTAAAGTGAATTTCATTTTTGCGGATAAAGGTCTGGTCGATCGGGTAAAACGTGAAGGCGAGCTAAGCCCCGCGGATGTGTTGCTGACGGTGGATATTAGCCGTGTGATGGAAATTGTAAATAGCGGTTTGGCTCAGCCGGTGCAAAGCGAGATATTAAAGCAAAATATTCCGGCTCAATATCGTGATTCTAACGATCAGTGGTTTGCCCTTACCGCCCGTACCCGTGCGATTTATACCGCAAAAGATCGTGTGGGCAGATTACCCGCAGATTTTACCTATTACGATTTAGCTAAACCTGAATTAAAAGGCAAAGTGTGCGTGCGTTCAGGGAAAAATGCCTATAACGTGTCGTTAATAGCCTCAATGATTGCTCAAGATGGCGAAGCAAAAGCGAAATCGTTCTTGGAAGGGTTAAAAGCGAACCTTGCCCAAAAACCACAAGGCGGCGACCGTGATCAGGTGAAAGCAATCAAAGAAGGCGTGTGTGATTATGCTCTTGGTAATAGCTACTACTTCGGAAAAATGTTGGAAGATGAAAAACAACGTAGCTGGGCGGAAGCCGTGTATATCAACTTCCCAAATCAGCAGGCTCAAGGCTCACATATGAATATTAGCGGTGCGGCAGTCGCAAAATATGCGCCAAACAAAGCGAATGCAGTGAAATTGGTGGAATATCTCAGCGGCAATAAAGCTCAAGGTTTATACGCCAAACTTAACCACGAGTACCCGGTAAAAGCAGATATTAAACCTTCTGAATTAGTCCAATCTTGGGGGAGTTTCAAAGCAGATACAATGCCACTGGAGAAAATTGCAGAAAATTATGACAAAGCGTTGAAATTGATCGACGAAGTAAAATTTGACCTGTAATTAAACCGGTTTAAAAAAGGCGACTTAATTCATTAAGCCGCCTTTTGGATTTTCTAAAATGCGTGATTGTTTTTCCTTTTTATACACGAAAATCTGGGGTTTCATTGCCTTTCTCATAGTCTTGTTTTTTGTGTTGCCGATTTCAGCCATTGTGTATCAAGCCTGGCAAGCCGATTGGCAACATTTGCAACATCTTTGGCAAACGGTACTGGTAGATTATGTACTGAATTCCCTTTGGCTAGTGCTGGGGACGGTGAGCTTAAGTTTGTTGTTGGCATTGCCAAGTGCGTGGATTGTTTCTTGCTATCAATTTAGAGGACAAAAAATCCTACAATGGCTACTCTGCCTACCGCTGGCAATGCCGGCGTATTTAGTCGGATATCTTTATACCACATTGCTAGATTATCCGGGTGTGGTTCAATCTTTTTTGCGAGAACAATTCGGCTGGGTAACGGCTCAAGATTATTATTTTCCTGCCATTCGAACCCTCGGTGGGGCATGTTTTATCTTGGCGCTAGTGCTTTATCCTTACATCTTTTTATTGGTACGAGTCGCTTTGCTTGAGCAATCGGAAAACCTAATCCAAAGTGCCAAAATGCTTGGTGCAGGCCGTGGACGCTTATTTCGTCAGGTGATTTTCCCGTTAATCCGCCCGGCAATGATGGTGGGAGCGGCATTGGTGGCAATGGAAACGTTGGGAGATTTTGGTACGGTCTCCTATTTCGCTGTGCCAACGCTCACCACTGCTGTATATGACACTTGGCTCGGCTTCGGAGATTTAGGTTCGGCAAGTCACATCTCTTTACTAATGCTGTTGATAATTTTTAGCTTGCTGATGTTAGAGCGCTACAGCCGCCACCGCCAAAAAATCTACCAACGAGGCTATGAAAAAACGCAACCGCTTAAACCCTTGGCAGGGCTAAAATTATGGTTGGCTCAAGGCTATTGCTGGGGGTTAGTCAGCGTGGCGTTTTTTATTCCTTTCGGGAAATTGATTTACTGGGCAGTGCTTTATTTTGATCTCAATGCAACAAGCCGTTTTTGGGAGTATGCCTCCCATAGTTTATTGGTATCATTCACCTCTGCCTTTTTGTGTGTCGCCTTGGCGTTATGTTTGCATTTTTTTAACCGATTAATGTGGCAACGATCCCCTTCCCGACAGCGCATTACTCGACTCGGGTTACAACTTTCAAGCCTCGGTTATGCCGTGCCGGGTACGGTGTTGGCAATTGGCATTTTAATCCCTTATTCACAGGCGGATCACCTTCTCCACAGCCTGCTACAATGGCTTGGGCTTTCCCCTGTAGGACTGATTTTTTCAGGCTCAATGTTTGCGTTAGTCTCAGCATATATGATGCGATTTTCAGCAATGGCGATAGGCGGCATTGAAACCTCAATGAACAAAATTTCCCCCGCCTTGGATATGGCAAGCCGAACACTGGGCCATAATGGTTTGAAGATGTTGCGGAAAGTCCATTTTCCACTACTTTCTAAGGGAATTTTGACCGCACTTTTAATGGTATTTATTGAAAGTATGAAAGAGTTAAATGCCTCACTCTTACTCCGTCCATTTAACTTTGACACCCTTGCTACCCACGTTTTTACCTTTACCTCAGATGAGCAACTCGAACAAGCCGCTCTCCCTGCTATTACACTAGTGTTAGTAGGGCTTGTACCTGTGATGTGGCTTACCCGCTCGCTGACCTCTAACCGGAAAACCGAATAATGAAAAGTTTACAAATTTACGCCCTCAATGTTCATTATGGCTCGCAACCGATTTTACAACAGCTTGATTTAACCATGCAGGAGAATGAAATTCTCTGTTTGTTGGGAGCAAGCGGTTGCGGCAAAACAACATTACTCAAAGCCATTGCGGGCTTACAGCCGATTACAAACGGTCGAATTTTATTAAATGGTAAAGATCTTACGTCAATTCCGACCGAAAATCGTCAAATCGGCTTAATTTTTCAAGATTATGCTCTCTTTCCACATCTTTCCGTACAAGAAAATATCGCCTTTGGACTGAACGGAAAAACACCCGCCGAAAAACAACAGATCGTGAATGAAATGGCTGAACTAGTACGTTTAAATAGGCTATTAGATCGTTATCCGCACGAGCTTTCAGGGGGACAACAACAGCGGGTGGCAATTGCCCGAGCCTTGGCATGTAAGCCTCATCTGCTCTTACTTGATGAACCTTTTTCCAACATTGACAGCCAAGTACGACAAAAGATGATCAGGGAAATTAAAGCGATTTTAAAGCAACAAAACGTCCCTGCGATTTTCGTTACCCATAGTAAAGAGGAGGCTTTTGCCTTTGCGGATAAATTAGCCTTAATGGCGCAAGGCAAAATTTTACAAATCGGCACGGCAACGGCGCTTTATCACACCCCAACCACAAAGTTTGTGGCAGAGTTTTTAGGGAATACCAATTATCTATCTTGTTATCGGGAAGGAAACCGGTTAATTTCCCCACTGGGTGAGCATATTTTCACCGCCCCACTTTGCCTTGCCAATGGACAAGAGGTAGCTGAAAAGGTGAAATTAGATTGGCTCATTCGCCCACAACATATCCAAATTCACCCCGATTTAAATGGGCAAGCGAAAATCTTGAGCCAACATTTTTACGGACATTTTTACCACTATCAGGTTCAGTTTAAGCAGACCATCCTCAATGTTCAGAGTGTAGAAGCTTTTAATGTGGGACAACAGGTTCGTTGCCACATCAGTGAAGATACACCCGTGTTATTCGAAATATAAAACATCGGTTAAATTTTTTGAATAAACACAGTTACCATGGTTCATATTATTTCAACTTTGTGCATTTGCTTACATAACACCGAATTTTTTAACCGCACTTTTATTCGGAAATTAATCTAAAAGACTTAGGTATATCCTTCCATTTTATATAAACTAAAATCAAGAGGCATTTTTCAGTGTCATACATTTAATTCTTTGTTTATCTTTATATTTCACGGCACGAATACTGACTTCTCCGGGCTTGCTTATACCACCGCAGTACAAAGCGTATTCTTTGTTTAATTACGACACATAGTTATCCATTTTTACTGCTTGCGACGCTGTGTTTCGGTAGGGAGTATATTCGTATTTCTTTACCTCGGGATTTTTTCAATTATCAGCTTGTTTGCGAATACCGCGCTTGCAAATATTTTGGTGAAACGGGATAAAGGTGAGAACCAAGGATTAATGTTTGGTGCATCTAAAATGATTTTAGCCGTAAGCACTGCCGGCGTAATGAATATATTGCCGTATGTTTTTCTGATCTAAGAAAAGCAAAGTTGAAAGTTAAAAAAGTGCGGTCAAAAAATCGGGTGAATATTAAACCTCACGATTTAAAACCTTTTTATTTCACCGAAAAGCAGAAATTAAATAAACACGCTTTGTACTAAAACCATATAAAAGATTGTTCCCGCCGCAATGGAGAGAAACATATTCTTTTTCCAAAAATGTAATACAAGCACTAATATGCCGGCGAGAAAATCCGGAATGCCGTGATGTCCATTAAAAATATCAATATTCTTGTAACAATATATGACTAACATCCCGAACATCGCTGCCGGAAAAACTTTACCGAGATAGCGAATATACTCAGGAATCGGACGGTTAGCCGGAAAAATCCAGAATGGCAATAAACGGGTAAGCTGTACCGCTAAGATACACACTCCGACTGTAATAATCTGTTCGGTTAAGGTCATTTTAATGACTCCAATTTTGTCTTTAATTTCGGGCGACGTACCGTTAAAACAATCCAAATGCCGATTAAAGCGGGAATAAGAAAATGTTCTTTTCCGACAATAAGTAATGAGACAAATGCAATACCCAAACCGATTAAAGAACTTTCGTGGGATTTTTCTTTCAACCAATTTTCAGCAAAAATAACCAAGAAAAGCGCGGTCATCGCAAATTCTACCCCTTTCAAATCGAAAGGCAGAATTTCACCAAACAAGTTCCCAATGGTTCCACCGATCACCCAATAAATATGTAAATATAAACTGACAAAAAACATATACCAGCCTTTATCTAAGTGCGGTGGTATTTTTGCCATATAATTAAGAGAAAAAGATTCATCAACCAGCGAGCTGATTAAATACCAACGCTTTTTGCCAAGTTGTGCTCCGTATTTTTCTAACATAGAAATGGCATAAAAAATTTGACGACCACTCACCATTAACGTAATCAGAAATACACTTAACGGAGAAAAGGGTGCAATCAATGCTCCCGCCGCGATAAATTCTACGGAACCGGCATAAATTAATAACGTCATCAGCATAGGATATAAAACGCCGAAACCAAGCGCTTTCATATAAATACCATAGGCGATACCAAGAAAAAGAAAGCCTGCTATCATTGGAACACTATAAGGAAAGGCAGCCTTGGCCGCCTCACGAATAGGATGTGGAGGAGTAAAATTCATTTATTATCCTCTCATTCTAAAACGGATAACCCGGGTAAGGTTGAAAAACTTTGCGATTTAACCGTTTGATAAAAATCATCTAAATAACCGACACTTTCGTCTTCCTTACGAATCGCCACATACAAATCACTGAATAACCCCTCGTGGGTTACTTTTCTCGCCACCACATAGCCTTTTTCCAAATAAGGCAATGCCGCCCAATAAGGCACCGTTGCAATGCCTCGGCGACTTGCAACCAACTGAATCATAGCAATAGTAAGCTCCGTTGTTCGACGTGTAGGATTAATGCCTTTCGGCTTCAACACCTTACGCAATAAATCCAACATATCGTCCGATACGGGATAAGTTACCCAAGTTTCATCTGCAAAATCTTCCGCTTCCCAAATTTCTTTTGTCGCTAAGGGATGATCTTTTGCGCAAATCCCCACCATTTCATAAGAAAAAAGCGGTTTAAAAATCACATCATCATTGGTTTCAACTTCAGATACAATCACACAATCAGCTCGATGAGAAAGCAACAATCCAATCGGATCCGTATGAAAACCTGACACGATATCCAATTCAACTAAAGGCCAATGCTCCCTAAATTCATCCATTGCCGGCATTAACCAATCGAAACAAGTGTGGCATTCCACCGCAATACGCAACTGTCCGGCATCACCGTGCTTGACACGAATCAAATCCCGCTCAGCATCAATCACTTTCGGCATCACCTCATTTGCAAGACGAATCAGACGCTCCCCCGCTGTGGTAAAGCACAGGGGATTACTTTTACGCTCAAATAAAGGCAGACCAAATTGCTCTTCAATCAGTTTTATTTGATGAGAAAGCGCAGATTGAGTGAGATAAACCCGTTTAGCGGCGGCAGAAACGCTACCGGTTTCTTTTAAAGCAAGGAGTGTTTTAAGATGTCGAATTTCAAGAAATGTGGGCTTCATTAGAAAAAAGCATAAAAATTGTAAACTGAATGAATTATATGATACTCCAAAATGAAAAAAATTAAAGTAAGAAACCCTTTCTATCAAAGATAGAAACGGATGAATAACTGCATCAAATGGAAAATGCAAGGGATTCAAAGTTCAGATTAACGCACTTATATCCAGTTAAAGAAAAGTTACCATGTTAAAAAAATGTGAAATAGCTCATATTTTCAAAAGAAAACGATTGCGCGCCTTAGAAAACCAGTATATTTTGTAATCGTTGCATCACAACATTCCCAAAAAACTTCTACATAAGAGGGCTTATCTATGAAAATTATCTCAAAAAAATATTTCGCTTTTTCTCTTGCAGCAGTATTAGCAATGGGTGCAATATCCGCACAAGCCGCTGACAAATTTGTTACCATCGGTACCGGTGGGCAAACAGGAGTTTACTATGTTGTCGGACAATCTATTTGTCAGCTGGTTAATCGTGATACGGCAAAAACACAAATTAAATGTAATGCCCCCTCAACCGGTGCATCAGTTGCAAATTTAAACGCAATCGCCGCTAATCAAATGGAAATGGGGATTGCGCAATCAGACTGGCAATATCATGCTTATAACGGCACAAGTTCTTTTGAAGGTAAGAAAAACGATAAACTTCGTGCAATCTTTTCTATTCACCCTGAGCCATTTACCCTAATGGCACGTGACGATTCTGCTATTCAACAATTCGATGATTTAAAAGGTAAGCGAGTAAATGTCGGTGATCCGGGATCCGGCACGCGTGCCACGATGAATGTCATTTTGGCGGCAAAAGGTTGGTCGGATAAAGAATTTAAAGTCGCCTCTGAATTAAAACCTTCAGAAATGGCATCAGTAATGTGCGATAACAATTTAGATGCGATTACTTATAACGTCGGTCATCCGAACGGTGCATTAAAAGAAGCGGCTGCATCCTGTAATGCTCATCTGGTCCCGATTACAGGTGCGGAAATTGATAAATTGGTTGCAGATAATCCTTACTACGCCAAAGCAACAATTCCCGGTGGGTTATATAAAGGAACGGATAATCCGGTAGAAACCTTCGGGGTTTATGCCACGTTAGTTACCTCCGCTGATGTCGATGCGGACAGTGTTTATGCTGTGGTGAAAGCAGTATTCGATAATTTTGATCGCTTCAAACGATTACACCCTGCATTCGCAAACCTAAAAGAAGAGGAAATGATTAAAAATGCCTTATCCGCACCTTTGCACGAGGGGGCTATTCGTTATTATAAAGAACGGGGTTGGTTAAAATAATCCGTTTTACTTAATATTTAGGCAGGCTAGCCCCTGCCTTTTTATGTTTATCAGCTAATATTTTATTTTCGGAGGGTTTTATTATGTCGCTAAAATCTGAAAAAATAGATTATGACGATCTGCAAGATATGGTGGCATCAAACGATGCAGGCGGACGAAATCCAAAAGGTTTCACCAAAAAACTGATTATAATTACCGCCATTTTATGGTCCGTATTCCAGCTCTATTACACTTCTCCTTTCCCATTTTGGCTACAAGAAATCATTCGGACTTGGGGGTGGGAATTAAATGTTGTCATTGATGATACCAAAGCCCGTTCCGTTCATTTGGCTTTTGCACTATTCCTCGCTTATTTAGCATTTCCCGCCTTCGCCAATTCTCCCAAGCAAAGAGTTCCTTATCACGATTGGTTGTTTGCCTTATTAGGCGCATTTTTAGGTACCTATTACATTTTCTTCTATGAAAGCCTGGTCACTCGCTTTGGTGCGCCCAATACGCAAGATATTATCGCCGGCTGCTTAGGAGTACTGCTATTACTTGAGGCTTGCCGTAGAAGTCTTGGATTACCATTAGTCATTATTGCCTCGGTATTTTTGTTATATAACTATTTCGGTCAATTTCTACCTGCAGACTGGATTATCAGCCATCGTTCAGGCACATTATCACAAATGGTGAATCAACAATGGGTAACAACCGAAGGGGTATTCGGTGTGGCTTTAGGGGTATCAACCAAATATGTATTTTTATTTGTACTATTCGGTGCATTGTTAGATAAAGCCGGCGCAGGCAACTATTTTATTAAGACCGCTTTTGCCTATTTGGGACATCTACGTGGAGGCCCGGCGAAAGCAGCAGTGGTATCTTCAGGCTTAACAGGATTAATTTCCGGCTCTTCGATTGCCAATGTCGTTACCACAGGTACTTTTACCATCCCAATGATGAAACGAGTCGGTTTCTCTGCGGAAAAAGCCGGTGCGGTAGAAGTCGCCTCATCGGTAAACGGGCAAATTATGCCTCCGGTCATGGGGGCTGCAGCATTTTTGATGATTGAATATGTCAATATGCCATATAGCCAACTCATCACCCATGCCGCATTACCTGCATTGATTTCCTATATTGCATTGGTTTATATCGTACATTTAGAAGCCTTAAAAATGAACCTAAAAGGCTTATCTCGCACAGACCAACCAAGCCCTATTTTAATAACCTTATTGAAAATAATGACCGCACTTTTAGTCGTTATCGGGTTAAGCCTTGTTACTCATTTTAGTTTGGGTTGGATAAAAACCGTCACCCCCGATTATGCTTTCCTCATCGTTTGTTTGCTACTCAGCGTCATTTATTTATTATTAATCCGCCGTGTCGCTGCATTTCCCGATTTGGAAATTGATGATCCCAATGCACCTATCGTTCAGCTCCCTTCAACCAAGCCAACCGTTAATGCCGGTTTACATTTTTTAATTCCGGTTATCATACTCATTTGGTGTTTAATGGTGGAAATGCTCTCTCCAGGATTATCCGCATTTTGGGGAACAATTGCACTGGCGGTCATTTTGGTGACTCAAAAGCCGTTATTGCATTATTTCCGCAACCAACCGGTAAAAAAATCCCAATTTATTGAAGGCTTCAATGCATTGATACAAGGATTGGAAACCGGAGCCAGAAATATGATCGGCATCGGTATCGCTACCGCAACAGCCGGTATCATTGTCGGTGTGGTATCCCTAACCGGATTCGGCGTTCAACTATCCGGCATTATCGAAACATTGTCGATGGGAAATATCCTACTCATGTTGGTTTTGGTTGCCGTATTCAGTCTCATTTTGGGTATGGGCTTACCGACTACCGCTAACTATATTGTAGTCTCATCATTAATGGCGTTAGTCATTGTCGAGGTAGGCAAACAAAACGGTTTAATTGTTCCACTGATTGCGGTGCATTTATTCGTATTTTATTTCGGTATTATGGCGGATGTAACACCACCTGTCGGATTAGCCTCTTTTGCCGCTGCAGCGGTGTCCGGTGGAAATCCGATAAAAACAGGTATAGTGGCATTTTTTTATAGTCTAAGAACAGCAATCCTCCCCTTCCTCTTTATTTTTAATACCGATTTATTATTAATTGATGTGGGTTGGGCGAAAGGGGCGATGGTAGCCATCGTATCAACCTTGGCTATCTTGGCATTCACAGCTGCAACAATGAATCACTTTTTAGTAAAAAATAAATGGTGGGAAACCGCATTGCTTATACTCGGAGCATTCATCGTTTTCCGCCCCGGATTTTTTATGGAATACATTTCCCCGACTTCACGCCATATTGAGCCGATACACTTGGAACAAGAATTAGAGAAAATACCCGTCGGACAAAATATTCTTCTTAAAGTATCCGGTACTAACCCCTATGGCAAAGATATTGCATTTTATTCGCAGCTATCCGTGCCTGAAGGAAAAAATAGTGAACAACGATTACAAAATCTGGGTTTGACGCTGTTAAATACCCAAGAAAAAATTGAAATAGAAGGAAAACAAATTGATAAAGTCATCATTGATATGGTTGAAGTGGATTCCCCTGCGGCAAAAGCCGGTTTAAATTGGGATCAAACCATTATCGACGTATCCCTACCGATGGTTTCTTTAGCAAAAGAATGGATGTTTATACCGGGCTTGTTGATTATTGCCGCAGTCGGCTGGAATCAACGTCGCCGAAAAAAACACACGCATTGATAACGCATTAAAGTGCGGTCGGTTTTTCGGCTGTTTTAGCTTTTAAAATCCTCCGCACACAAATAGAAAGGATAAAATTATGTATAAAAAATTGCTGTTAGCCATTGATCTCAATAATCCGAAAGGCTCACAATTTGTGATCGAAAGTGCTTTACGTCTCACCGCCCAAATACAGGAGCCCATATTTCGGGTAGTCGCTATCGTAGAGCCCGTTGATGACAGTTTTATCTCGGCATTTTTACCTAAAAATTTTGATAAATCCGTCATTGAAGAAGTGAATAAAGCGCTACACGAATTTACCCAAAAACATTTTCCGCCGAATACTAAAGTTCAACACATTGTCGCTCACGGCACGATTTACGAAGAAATCAACCGTATCGCCGATGAAAAAAATGTTGATTTAACCCTTATGCTCGCCAGCAGCAAACCTAATGCAAAAGGATTAAGCAACAACACGAGACGGGTGGCAAAATATGGCGATAAACCGGTTTTAATCCTAAAATAAAAAAATCCCCGTTCGATAACCGAATGGGGAAGTTAATTTTCTTATGCTAGGTATTAAAACCCAAGCGTTTTACCATCTGGATTACGCGGGTCAGAGTAACCGTAGAACCCACCGTCTTGAGCCTGAATAATTTGCACTCTCCCCATTGGAGCTTTAAGTTTAACCTTATGTCCTTTATCTCTGAGTATGGATAACGTATCAGGGCTAATTCCTTCCTCAATACGTAGTTCATCAGGAACCCATTGATGATGAACTCTTGGTGAAACAATTGCTTCTGCCGGATTCATATCATGATCAATCACATTGGAAATACTCTGTAAAACTGTCGTGATAATACGTGCACCGCCCGGGCTACCTGTAACCAACCAAGGTTTATTATCTTTCAAAACTAAGGTTGGTGTCATTGAAGAAAGTGGACGTTTTTTAGCCTCAATCTCATTCGCTGTACCGCCGATTAACCCAAACGCATTAGCTACTCCGGGTTTTGCCGAGAAATCATCCATTTCATTATTTAGTAAAATACCGGTTCCTTCTGCCACAATACCGCTACCAAAATTTAAATTTAAGGTGTAAGTTACCGCTACAGCATTACCGTTTTTATCCATAATCGAGTAATGGGTTGTTTGATCACTTTCGTACGGTTGTGGCTTACCCGGCTTAATATTTTCCCCTTTACGAGCCTGATACTCGTCAATATTTTGGATCAGTTCTTTGGCATACATTTTGGAAATTAATCCTTCAACCGGAATTTTCACAAAATCCGGATCCCCTAGGTACTCAGAGCGGTCTGCATAAGCCAATTTCATTGTTTCAGCCAAATAGTGGATCGTTTTCGCACTGTTTACCCCAAAATCGGCAAGTGGATAATTCTCCAACATATTAAAAATTTGCACCAAATGAATACCACCGGAACTTGGTGGTGGCATTGTCACAATTTTATATCCACGATAATTACCTTCAATCGGTTGACGCTCAACCGCTTTATATTGTTTCATATCCTCAAGAGTAATTTCCCCGTGATGTCGTTCCATCTCACGAACAATTTTTTCGGCAATTTCCCCCTCATAAAAAACCTTTGAACCTTTCTTCGCAATAAGTTTTAATGAATTTGCCAAATCTTTTTGTACTAATAGTTCTCCGCTCATTAACGGTCTATTTTCTTTAAAGAAAATTTTACGGCTACTTTCCCATTTACCCAAAACCTCCTGCTCCGTTTTCAATAAATTAGCAAGTGTATCACTAACTAAAAAACCCTCTTCCGCCAATTTAATTGCAGGTTCAATTAATGTATCGAAAGGTAATGAGCCCCACTTTTTCCATGCTAGCTCTAATCCAGATACCGTACCGGGTACACCAACCGCAAAATGGGTAAATAAGGATTTACCATCTACTACATTTCCATTTTTATCTAAATACATTTCACGATAAGCACTCAATGGAGCGGTTTCTCTAAAATCAATAGAAAAATTACTGTCTGTCTTCGCATCATGTAAAACCATAAAACCACCACCGCCAATATTACCCGCATTAGGTAGTACAACAGCAAGAGCAAACCCAACTGCTACCGCTGCATCAATTGCATTTCCGCCTCGTCTTAAGATATCAATACCGACCTGAGTTGCCAGTGTCTGCTCTGATGCAACCATTCCGTTTTGAGAATACACAGGATGAAAAATATCAGTAGTACTATCATAACGTTCAGCCGCTTTTGATATCGTCGGTAAAGCCTTTGCCCAACTACACTGAGAACTCAACACCGTTGTCGATAATAATAATGATACTAAGGTTTTCTTTAAATAACGTTGCATATTTTTTCTCCTATACAAGGTGAAATATTCACCACAAAGACTATACTTTCTTAGTAACAATAAAACAACTAATTTTTATCAAGAAATAAACATCAAAAAAGTGCGATTGAAAGTGATAATTTTCAAATGTATAACATTGAAATAATCTGATTTTGTGAGGCTTTAGTAATATCTTATCCCGCACATAACACTGTATTTTTTTATTGACACCAAAGCAGAAAATTTGACTTTCTCAAATGAACCCCGTTATACCCCCTTACGAACGGATGCACTAAAACTACGGCTAGATTACCATTGGGCTCACTTATCACATTCTCAGAAACGCAACCTTATTAATTTTTTAGATGCAATGAGCAATAAATGAGTATTGATTTCCAAAGAAATTGAAATTTAGAACAAGGGGCTAAAATAAATTAGCCCCTTTCTCTATTTATCAAGCTGAACCGGTAAAAGAAAAGTAGGGTGGGCAACAAGTTGCCCACCATTGAAATTATCTCTTTGAATCGGTGGGCAAAAAATTTGCCTACCCTACGCAATCGTTGTTTAACAATATTTGTGCAATTGCTGCATAATACCGTTTTTTCTATTGTTCAAGTTGCATTGGTAAGAATAAACTCAATGGGCGTTGTTTTATGATGCGTCCTACTTCACGCCAAATTGCCCACCAACTCTCAATTTCCGTATTCAAAGAACGTAATGCCAACCAAAGCGTTAAGGAAAAACTGACGATTAAGTTGACCAAACCGATCAATAGCACAAAGGCAATACATTGTAATAAAAATATAGCTTCAAAATGCCCACTTACGGCAATATAACCAACGTTAGCGGAAGAAAAAGCTACGTGGCGAATATCTAACGGCAAACCGGTTAAATAGCCGACAACGCCGGTTAATCCAAGTAAAAGACCAAAACAAAGATTCCCTACAATTGAGCCATAATTTTCGTGCATATAATCGGCAAGTTTAGCGCGTTTCGCCTCACTCATCACGGCTTTAAGAAGCGGATGCTGACGTAAGCGCATACGCACGTTCAAATAATTACTGCGATTATCGAAGTAACCTGAAATAATCCCGGAACAGAATAGCCAAACACCGGCAATCGCCGCAAACCATAAGGTTCCGGCAAGGGGATCTATGCTGTGCAGTTGGTAATAAATTTGAGATTGATTCAGTAAGCCTTCACCCGTTTGATGTTGATAACCGAAAGCGATTAACGCTGCCAATGTCATCGCAACTATCACGTTCCCTAACACGGCTACACTTTGCGAACGAAATACATCCACCAATAGCTGTGCCAATTTCATATTCAAGATTTTATCTTGTGAATTCCGCTCCACCGCTTCGGCAAAACGGGCGGCAGTCATCGCCGGTTGTTTGGTCGCTACGGTAAAATGCAGCATAAAAATTAATGTAAAACCTAAACCGTAATTTAGCCCTTCGGCAATTCCCCTCCAAACCTTATCATCAATCACACTGCCTAAATAGATTTTAAATAACGCCATCAATGCAATCAGCACGCCACCGCCGGCGGCAGAACAAAACATCGCCCAATATTCTTTTTGATTACGCGTAATATAATGTTCACCATGATCACCTGCATTTTGCGTAATACTACGGGCAATCAATTTTGAACTTTGTTTCCATAAACGGGAAATACTATGCTGTTCCGCAGCCGCCCTCGCAAAACACCCGACCAAGAGTAATATTCTGCGTGGCAAATAGCGGTTTGATACAAAGATCGCCATCAATTTTTCTAATCGTTCAAGAGTTTGCGAAAGACGTTCTAATAAATAAGCAACGTGAAGTGAGGAGCCCACGATAGCACCACGTTTTTGCAAGCGCTCTATTAACTGCTGACATTGTTCGAACATTACTTGCAAATGGCTGTCATCAAATACTTCTCCTTGGCTGCGTGCTTGTAGCCAATCCATCATCTCCCGATGTAATGCGACAAAAGGTGAATCTGCATTTAACAAGGAAGGTTCCATACGCATCAATTCCGGTTCCATATCTTCCGCGGCAATCCAAATGGAAAGCATTTTAATGGCAAATAAACCTTCATTTTGAAAATGGCTATACAGGCGTTCACGATCTCTTTTTTCCGTATAGCGTGCTAATAAGCCAAACAAGGCACGCCATTCTTTCAACGGAACGACATCAATCCAACGAGCATCATTTTTATCATTAAACAATAAATAGAAAATATCACGCAGGTCATTTGTATCTTTGAAAGCCGGATTAAAACGCTCGTAAATACGCGTTTTCATTTCTCGTGAAAAGCCCTCTCGCGGCAAAAGACCACTACTAATAAAAAGCGGATATAAACGCAAGCTACATAGTCGGTCAATCAATAATGTAGCCACTTTATGCCCTAATTCACGATCCTGTTTTAAAATTCTTTTAATTAAGCGGAGATTCGGCACGATTTGTTCCGTTGCACTTTCACGCAACAATCGGATTAATCCCTCAAGCAGCCCAAAGGCATTTCCCTCTGTGGTTTGTTCACGAATAAATTGCGGTAAGGTTTCAGGCTTCACAATACATTTATTCAAGTTATCTTTCCTCTTCTCTTTACAAAAATGCGCTATTATACAGATTTCGGTGAAATATAAGAAAAAGTGCGGTCGATTTTAACGATATTTCGGTATTATGTATCACTTGCACAAAGAGAATTTTATCTCCGAGATTTCTTAGGGTAGGATGTCGTTAGGCGAAACCGTAACGCACCGTTTCATCATTAAATTTTGTTACTTAGTGAGTTACGGCTTCGACTAACGCAACTTATAATGTTTTGTTACAAGTGATACATCATACCGAGTATTTTTTCCCTTTTATCTCCGGTATTTTGGTATCCCTACAAAACTCCGCTAAAATAAACCGCACTTTTAACCGGCTTGGAAAAAACAATGTCAAATACGCTTAATCAATTAATTGAACTTTTAAAATTAGAAAAAATCGATGATTTAATCTTTCGCGGAGAAAGCCAAGATTTGGGGCTTCGTCAAGTTTTTGGCGGGCAAGTGGTGGCACAAGCTCTCTCTGCAGCAATGCAGATTGCACCGGAAGATCGTATTTTACATTCATGCCATGCGTATTTTCTTGCTCCGGGCGACAGCCAATATCCGATTATTTATGATGTGGAAACCTTACGTGAAGGCAGAAATTTTTCCGCATTACGCGTGAAAGCCATTCAACATAAAGAACCTATTTGCCACATCACCGCCTCTTTCCAAACACCTGAAGAGGGTTTTGATCACCAAAGCACAATGCCCGATGTCGGGTTACCGGAAAGTTTTATTGATGAAAATGAAATGCGAAAAAAACTGGCGCTAAACTTGTCCAGCCCATTGAAAGAAAAATTTTCCGCCAAGCAACCTTTTGACGTACACACAAAATATCTAAATAACCCGTTTAACGGAATAACATTACCGGCGGAACAATATGTGTGGTTTAAAACCCACGGCAATGCGCCGCTTAACTTGAAAATTCAACAATGTTTACTCGCCTATTTTTCAGATTTTCATTGTATTTTGACCGCACTTCACCCTCATCAAAAAGGTTTCTTACAACCAGGTATGAAAGTTGCCACTATTGATCACAGTATTTGGTTTCACCGTCCATTCGATTTAAATCACTGGCATTTACATGCAATTGAAAGCAATAATGCCCTTGGCGGGCGTGGTTTGGCACGCGGGCAAATTTTCTCACAAAGCGGAAAATTGATCGCAACCACACAGCAAGAAGGTTTAATTCGTTATCAAAAATAATCACATTTAAAGCAATAATTAAAACTGAATTTTGGAATAAAGTCAAAGATGCCTTACAAGAAAGCAATTCACAGAAAAAATACGAATATGTCGATACACTTTATGACAAACTCTTGCCTGTCATAACCTTAAATGAATTAGCCGATTTTCCTCAATTGAGTGTTGAACAAAACACTTACTGCTGTCTTTGACTTTGATTTCCGTGATATCGATGAGACAACTTTCGTTCGGTTGGTTGGCAGTGAAATTCCGTTGTAATGGGTTTGGCGCGATATTGCCAACCTTACCACGGTAAGCACGGTATTTTCTCACCAAGTTTGTGTAAGATTTTCGTGATAGTTAAAATAAAATTCAACGACTTGCTGTTTGAACTATTGGCTACATTTAGTCATAAAAATCTATCATCAAAGGATTGATTAAAAATAAATAGGACAGAGACATCAGGGGGGAGTATTCAACGCGCATTTTCACTCTCGGTAAGTAAAAGAAGGGGTAAAAAGTAAGTGAGTCTAAGTAAGTGATGAGCCCAAAAACAAAAACCCCTCGAACTTTATCAGTCCAAGGGGCTTGCTGTTTTATTTGAACCCGGCGGTGCCCTACTCTCACATGGGGAGACCCCACACTACCATCGGCATTACGGCATTTCACTTCTGAGTTCGGTATGGGGTCAGGTGGGACCACCGCACTATCGCCGCCGGGATAATTCTTCGATAACCTTAATTCTCTCTCTTCTCTACCTATCCGTTCTTCATTTCCTTTTCTTCGTCTTCCGTCTTATTTGACTTCATCCGTTTTATTAAATTGTCCACAAGCTGAAAAATCTTTCCTGAACGCTCTTAAGCTTTCTTATTTAGTTAATCCGCTCCAAAAACACTTGAGCGTTGTATAGTTAAGCCTCTCGGGCAATTAGTACACCTTAGCTCAATGTCTCGCAACACTTACACATGGTGCCTATCTACGTCTTAGTCTTAAACAACCCTTACAGTCTTAAAGACTGGGAGAACTCATCTCGAGGCAAGTTTCGTGCTTAGATGCTTTCAGCACTTATCTCTTCCGCACTTAGCTACCGGGCAATGCGTCTGGCGACACAACCCGTACACCAGTGGTGCGTCCACTCCGGTCCTCTCGTACTAGGAGCAGCCCCTCTCAATTCTCCAACGCCCACGGCAGATAGGGACCGAACTGTCTCACGACGTTCTAAACCCAGCTCGCGTACCACTTTAAATGGCGAACAGCCATACCCTTGGGACCTACTTCAGCCCCAGGATGTGATGAGCCGACATCGAGGTGCCAAACACCGCCGTCGATATGAACTCTTGGGCGGTATCAGCCTGTTATCCCCGGAGTACCTTTTATCCGTTGAGCGATGGCCCTTCCATGCAGAACCACCGGATCACTATGACCTACTTTCGTACCTGCTCGACTTGTCCGTCTCGCAGTTAAGCTTGCTTATACCATTGCACTAACCTGACGATGTCCGACCGTCATTAGCAAACCTTCGTGCTCCTCCGTTACGCTTTGGGAGGAGACCGCCCCAGTCAAACTACCCACCAGACACTGTCCGAGAACCCGTTTCGGATTCTTCGTTAGAACATCAAACGTTAAAGGGTGGTATTTCAAGGCCGACTCCACGATAACTGGCGTTACCGCTTCAACGTCTCCCACCTATCCTACACATCAAAATTCAAGGTTCAGTGTCAAGCTATAGTAAAGGTTCACGGGGTCTTTCCGTCTAGCCGCGGGTACACCGCATCTTCACGGCGATTTCAATTTCACTGAGTCTCGGGTGGAGACAGCCTGGCCATCATTATGCCATTCGTGCAGGTCGGAACTTACCCGACAAGGAATTTCGCTACCTTAGGACCGTTATAGTTACGGCCGCCGTTTACTGGGGCTTCGATCAGGTGCTTCTCTTGCGATTACACCATCAATTAACCTTCCAGCACCGGGCAGGCATCACACCCTATACGTCCACTTTCGTGTTTGCAGAGTGCTGTGTTTTTAATAAACAGTTGCAGCCAGCGGGTCACTTCGACCGGTTCAACCTTCGTGAGTAAATCACTACAATCTACGCCGGCGCACCTTCTCCCGAAGTTACGGTGCTATTTTGCCTAGTTCCTTCACCCGAGTTCTCTCAAGCGCCTGAGTATTCTCTACCTGACCACCTGTGTCGGTTTTCAGTACGGTTTAGTAAAGCCTGAAGCTTAGTGGCTTTTCCTGGAAGTGTGGTATCGGCAACTTCTTGTCCGTAGACAATCGTCATCAGCTCTCGGTGTTAAGGATGTCCGGATTTGCCTAAACTTCCCACCTACGACCTTAAACAAGGATTTCCAACACCTTGCTTGCCTAACCTGCTCCGTCCCCACATCGCAGCTTTACCAAGTACGGGAATATTAACCCGTTTCCCATCGACTACGCTTTTCAGCCTCGCCTTAGGGGCCGACTCACCCTGCCCCGATTAACGTTGGACAGGAAACCTTGGTCTTCCGGCGAACGGGTTTTTCACCCGTTTTATCGTTACTTATGTCAGCATTCGCACTTGTGATACGTCCAGCAAACCTCTCGATTCACCTTCTTCCGCTTACACAACGCTCCCCTACCCAACAGGATAAATCCTGATGCCGCAGCTTCGGTGCTATATTTGAGCCCCGTTACATCTTCCGCGCAGGCCGACTCGACTAGTGAGCTATTACGCTTTCTTTAAATGGTGGCTGCTTCTAAGCCAACATCCTAGCTGTCTAAGCCTTCCCACTTCGTTTCCCACTTAATATAAACTTTGGGACCTTAGCTGGCGGTCTGGGTTGTTTCCCTCTCCACGACGGACGTTAGCACCCGCCGTGTGTCTCCTGAGTATCACTCTTCGGTATTCGCAGTTTGCATCGGGTTGGTAAGCCGGGATGGCCCCCTAGCCGAAACAGTGCTCTACCCCCGAAGGTGTCCGCTCAAGGCTCTACCTAAATAGATTTCGGGGAGAACCAGCTATCTCCCGGTTTGATTGGCCTTTCACCCCCAGCCACAAGTCATCCGCTAATTTTTCAACATTAGTCGGTTCGGTCCTCCAGTTAGTGTTACCCAACCTTCAACCTGCCCATGGCTAGATCACCGGGTTTCGGGTCTATACCTTGCAACTATATCGCCCAGTTAAGACTCGGTTTCCCTTCGGCTCCCCTATGCGGTTAACCTCGCTACAAAATATAAGTCGCTGACCCATTATACAAAAGGTACGCAGTCACCCCATCACTCAATCCCACTGCTTATTGGGGATGGTTGAATTTTTGCTTCGCAAAAATTAACCATTAAAGTGCGGTTATTTCCTTTGGAATTGCTACCACTCAATACGATTGAGTGATGGGGCTCCCACTGCTTGTACGTACAAGGTTTCAGGTTCTATTTCACTCCCCTCGCCGGGGTTCTTTTCGCCTTTCCTTCACAGTACTGGTTCACTATCGGTCAATCAGGAGTATTTAGCCTTGGAGGATGGTCCCCCCATATTCAGACAGGATATCACGTGTCCCGCCCTACTTGTTGTCAGCCTAGTACCACAATGCACTATTCGAATACGGGACTATCACCCTGTTTCGTTCAACTTCCCAGTTGATTCTTCTTAATACACTGCTATCACTGACGGCTCCTCCGCTTTCGCTCGCCGCTACTTACGGAATCTCGGTTGATTTCTTTTCCTCGGGGTACTTAGATGTTTCAGTTCTCCCGGTTTGCCTCTTATTACTATGGATTCATAATAAGATAGTAGATTCTTCATCTACTGGGTTTCCCCATTCGGATATCTCGGATTATACGCCTCTTATCGACTCATCCGAGCTTTTCGCAGATTAGCACGTCCTTCTTCGCCTCTGATTGCCAAGGCATCCACCTTGTACGCTTAGTCACTTAACTATACAACCTCAAGTGTTTTTACAATTTCCGTTTAACACTTAAGCCGTTACTTAATCTAACTAAACACTTGATTGCTTTTGTTCAATCAAGATTTTTACTACTCAGACTTGCTTGTCTCAGGGCTTTCGCCCCGACAGAAGTCTCTTCAGTTTTTCAGCTTGTTTCCAATTTGTTAAAGAACAATAAGATTTCCCGTTAAAGTTATCTTTAATTGGCGTCCCCACGGGGATTCGAACCCCGGTTACCGCCGTGAAAGGGCGATGTCCTAGGCCTCTAGACGATGGGGACATCAATTAAAGATACTCTTACTTAATCTTTTCTGCTCTCTTTTGTCTACAATCCATCAGCCAATCTGTGTGAACACTTGCTATCGCTCGCTATAGGTAAGGAGGTGATCCAACCGCAGGTTCCCCTACGGTTACCTTGTTACGACTTCACCCCAGTCATGAATCATACCGTGGTAAACGCCCCCCTTACGGTTAAGCTATCTACTTCTGGTACAACCCACTCCCATGGTGTGACGGGCGGTGTGTACAAGGCCCGGGAACGTATTCACCGCGACATTCTGATTCGCGATTACTAGCGATTCCGACTTCATGGAGTCGAGTTGCAGACTCCAATCCGGACTTAGACGTACTTTGTGAGATTCGCTCCGCATCGCTGCCTCGCTTCCCTCTGTATACGCCATTGTAGCACGTGTGTAGCCCTACTCGTAAGGGCCATGATGACTTGACGTCATCCCCACCTTCCTCCGGTTTATCACCGGCAGTCTCCTTTGAGTTCCCGACCAAGTCGCTGGCAACAAAGGATAAGGGTTGCGCTCGTTGCGGGACTTAACCCAACATTTCACAACACGAGCTGACGACAGCCATGCAGCACCTGTCTCTCAGTTCCCAAAGGCACTCCAATATCTCTATCGGATTCTGAGGATGTCAAGAGTAGGTAAGGTTCTTCGCGTTGCATCGAATTAAACCACATGCTCCACCGCTTGTGCGGGCCCCCGTCAATTCATTTGAGTTTTAACCTTGCGGCCGTACTCCCCAGGCGGTCGATTTATCACGTTAGCTACGGGCACCAAGCTTAAAGCCCAATCCCCAAATCGACAGCGTTTACAGCGTGGACTACCAGGGTATCTAATCCTGTTTGCTCCCCACGCTTTCGCACATGAGCGTCAGTACATTCCCAAGGGGCTGCCTTCGCCTTCGGTATTCCTCCACATCTCTACGCATTTCACCGCTACACGTGGAATTCTACCCCTCCCTAAAGTACTCTAGCTACCCAGTATGAAATGCAATTCCCAGGTTAAGCCCGGGGATTTCACACCTCACTTAAATAGCCGCCTGCGTGCCCTTTACGCCCAGTTATTCCGATTAACGCTCGCACCCTCCGTATTACCGCGGCTGCTGGCACGGAGTTAGCCGGTGCTTCTTCTGTAATTAACGTCAATGACTGTGGGTATTAACCACAATCCCTTCCTCATCACCGAAAGAACTTTACAACCCGAAGGCCTTCTTCATTCACGCGGCATGGCTGCGTCAGGGTTCCCCCCATTGCGCAATATTCCCCACTGCTGCCTCCCGTAGGAGTCCGGGCCGTGTCTCAGTCCCGGTGTGGCTGGCCATCCTCTCAGACCAGCTAGAGATCGCAGGCTTGGTAGGCCATTACCCCACCAACTACCTAATCCCACTTGGGCTCATCTTATGGCAAGAGCAAACGCCCCCTTTAGTCCATAGACATTACGCGGTATTAGCTACCGTTTCCAGTAGTTATCCCCCTCCATAAGCCAGATTCCCAAGCATTACTCACCCGTCCGCCACTCTCACAAAAAGAAGCAAGCTCCTTCCCGCTACCGTTCGACTTGCATGTGTTAAGCCTGCCGCCAGCGTTCAATCTGAGCCATGATCAAACTCTTCAATTCAAGTTCAATCGCTCAATAAATACTGACTAAAAAATTATTCACCTTGAAAAATAAGGTAAAAATGAATCTCAAGTTAAGCACCTATTAAGACTTCAAAATTAAAAATTATTTTAAACAAGTCAATCAACAAGTGCCCACACAGATTGTCTGATACATTGTTAAAGAGCCATTCGCCAATTCAAAACAACACGCTCAAAATAAGGCGAAAATAAAACGACGCACTGCAATTTTAAATCCTTCACAACAGTGCGTCGTTGTGTGGTGCGCATTATAGGCAAAAATTTTTGTCTTGCAAGGGATTTTTGTAAAAAATTTTAATTTTTTTGTTATCTGTTTAAATGTTAGACGGTTAGATTTGTTTTTAGACAAAAATCAGGATAAATTTAAGCGATCACACTATTTTAAATAAGGAGATGATATGAATTTTGAAAAGATGATTGGTTTCGGTGTTGCCGGAAATTTTGCCGGACATTTAGAACAAGCGGGGGAAGCCAATGACTTTATCGCCATAAAAACAACAAATGCCATTCAACCTAAAGCAATTTTTCCATTCTACGTGCCTAGTGAAAAAGCCGGCTTCCTTTCCGTTTACCCACTTAGCCATCAATATATTCGTTTTCCTGAAGGAGCAGATAATTTACAAATTGAGCCGGAAATTGCCCTTATTTGTGAAGTCCAATATAAAGAAAGAAAAGTCTCAGCGATCATTCCTCGTTATTTCGCCGCTTACAATGATTGTTCCATTCGCCGTCCTAATGCGAAAAAAATCTGTGAAAAGAAAAACTGGGGAGCGGAATCGAAAGGTATCTCAACGAATTTATTGCCAATCATCTCTTTTAATAAGGGAAGTGATATTGATCATTACCGCATTGCAAGCTTTCACAAACGCAATGGAAAAATGAATACTTATGGCGTGGATAGCCCTGCCGCAGAATACAGCTATTTCCATCAAGAATTATTGGATTGGATCGTAGATCGGATGAATAATCAACCGGATGAAGGACCAATGAATCACATTGCATCATTACTTGAAACTGCGGGTTATCCGGCTCAAACCGTCATCAGTATTGGGGCGACACGCTACACACCATTTGGAGAAACACACTTTTTACAACCGGGCGACACTGCTATTGTTGTCGTATATGACGGCACGAAATATCAAGCGGCACAAATTGAAGAAATGGCACGTTCAGAACGATTTCCGCAAGATATTTCCGCATTAATTCAGCAAGTTATTTAATGCAAAGTGCGGTCGAAAAATGCAATGTTTTTTGACCTCACTATTTTTTTCGAAGTGAAACTTCGCCACCATTAAAGGTTTTTAACTCATTTCCGGAAAAAACCTGCAAGTACCCGTGTGAATCAATACCCTGTTCAATCCCTGAAATCACACCCTGTTCCGTAATAACATTCACCTTATTGTGAAAAAAGGCATTATGCGCCTTCCATGTTTGTTGAAATTCCCTATCAATCCCCTCCTTTTCAAAACGTTCCAAACGTGTATAAAGATGCCGTATCAGTTTTGGAAATAAAATTTGACGATCTGCATTATGATTAACTTTGCGCAATTCCGCGCAAGGTTGATTAATTTCAGTTTGTGCCGGTAATGACACATTAATGCCGACACCAATCACCAAATTTATCAATCCGTTTTTATGATTAGAAATTTCGACCAAAATGCCGCCGAGCTTTTTTCCATCTAACAAAACATCATTCGGCCATTTTACTTGTGCACCAAGCGTTTCAGCAATTGCTAATCCCACAACAAGGCTTAACCCTTCAATAGATTGTTGAGGCTCGAATGCCCAATAAAAGCTAAAAATCATTTGCCCGGCAAAGGGAGAAATCCATTGGCGCCCACGCCGCCCTCGCCCTACTGTTTGAAATTCCGCAAGACAAAGATCACCTTTTTTTAATTGCGGAATATTTTGCAAAACCCACTCGTTTGTTGAAGAAATAATGGGTTGATAATGCACTTGGTAAGGAAAAAGAGCGGTTGAAATTTGTCTTGAATTTAATAGAGGCAGCTGCGGTACTAAACGATAATATCCCGCATATTTTTCTATTTGTAATCCTTGTGCTCGAAATTTTGCCAAATCATCTTCAATATTTTGTGAAAACATTGCCAAATTCGACCGCACTTTCGGCTGACAATCCGCCAAATAATTCAGTAGTGATAAATTCATCTTTTTCTCCTAGGGAAAACCTTTGCAAATATAGCACAAAATCAAAAATTTTCGTTTTCAAAATGAAGTTATATCTGTATAATCCCGCCGCAATATTTTTTATCATAACTTTCAACAGCGAGAATATTGCGATGCTTAGAATCAAACAAGAAGCCCTTACTTTTGACGATGTATTGCTCGTCCCGGCACATTCCACCGTGCTTCCGAATACTGCCAATCTTTCAACTCAACTTACTAAAGAAATTCGTTTAAATATCCCAATGCTTTCCGCTGCGATGGATACCGTAACGGAAACGAAATTAGCCATTTCTCTTGCACAAGAAGGCGGGATCGGTTTTATTCACAAGAATATGACGATTGAACGTCAAGCGGATCGTGTTCGTAAAGTGAAAAAATTTGAAAGCGGTATCGTATCTGAACCGGTTACCGTTTCACCGGATTTAACGCTTAAACAACTGGCTGAATTAGTAAAGAAAAACGGCTTTGCCGGCTACCCTGTGGTCGATAACGAGAACAACTTAATCGGCATCATCACCGGTCGTGATACCCGTTTCGTAAGAGATTTAAACAAAACCGTTTCTCAAGTAATGACGAAAAAAGATCTCTTGGTTACAGTAAAAGAGGGAGCAAGCCGCGAAACGATTTTAGGCTTAATGCACGAACACCGTGTAGAAAAAGTACTAATGGTGGATGATAGCTTCAAGTTAAAAGGAATGATCACCGTTAAAGATTTCCAAAAAGCCGAGCAAAAACCTAATGCCTGTAAAGATGAATTCGGTCGTTTACGCGTTGGTGCGGCAGTAGGCGCAGGTCCCGGTAACGAAGAACGTATTGATGCATTGGTTAAAGCCGGCGTGGACGTTCTTTTAATTGATTCTTCTCACGGTCATTCCGAAGGGGTATTACAACGTGTGCGTGAAACCCGTGCTAAATATCCGAACTTACCAATCGTAGCCGGTAATGTGGCAACGGCTGAAGGTGCAATTGCCCTTGCCGACGCAGGCGCAAGTGCGGTGAAAGTCGGTATCGGCCCAGGTTCAATCTGCACAACCCGTATCGTAACCGGTGTCGGTGTACCGCAAATCACTGCCATTGCAAATGCTGCAGAAGCATTAAAAGATCGTGGCATTCCGGTGATTGCGGACGGCGGTATCCGTTTTTCCGGTGATATTGCCAAAGCCATTGCCGCAGGCGCAAGCTGTGTGATGGTCGGCTCCATGTTCGCCGGTACGGAAGAAGCTCCGGGTGAAATCGAACTTTATCAAGGACGAGCCTTTAAATCTTACCGTGGAATGGGTTCACTTGGCGCAATGGCGAAAGGCTCATCAGATCGCTATTTCCAATCCGATAACGCCGCCGATAAACTCGTACCGGAAGGCATTGAAGGACGTATTCCATACAAAGGTTACTTAAAGGAAATCATTCACCAACAAATGGGCGGCTTACGTTCCTGTATGGGATTAACAGGCTGCCCGACTATTGAAGATTTACGCACTAAGGCAGAATTTGTACGCATCAGCGGGGCAGGCATTAAAGAATCGCACGTCCACGATGTGACGATTACTAAAGAAGCACCGAATTATCGTATGGGTTAACAGTGGGAGTTTTTCCAGTTTCTTAAAGTGCGGTTGAGTTTTACTACATTGTTGAAGAAACTCAACTGCCTTATTCAGGATAAATAGTCTATGAAAAAATTAACATTCCTCATAACCGGCCTTTTCCTATCAGCTTGTGCTAATGACTGGTCTTCAAGTGGTGTACCTGATATGTACGAAGGTCAATCACAGGAAAGTGTGCTAAAAGCATTGCAAAAAAATAACTGGATTATTAAAAAACAGCATACTGATGAAAACGGTAATCTATATTTAATGGCTCAGGGTAGACCGACAGAACAATTTGCAGAACTTTTTGGAGCAAACTGCCGTCAGGGTTCATTTGCGATTTAAAAAAAAGAAGGATTACAAGTTCTTGAAGTATCAGCCTGCCAAGAAGTAAAAAAATAGTTTAATTAATAGAGAATTTTATGAACAACATCCATAACCACAAAATCCTTATCCTCGACTTCGGTTCCCAATATACCCAACTTATCGCACGTCGTGTGCGTGAAATCGGGGTTTATTGCGAGCTTTGGGCGTGGGACGTTACCGAAGAACAAATCCGTGAATTTAACCCGACCGGTATTATCCTTTCGGGCGGCCCTGAGAGTACTACTGCAGCAAATAGCCCACGTGCACCGGAATATGTATTTAACGCAAGCGTGCCTGTGCTTGGTATCTGCTACGGAATGCAAACAATGGCAATGCAATTAGGCGGTTTAACAGAAACTTCGGATCACCGAGAATTTGGTTACGCTTCCGTTTCTTTAGAAAATTCGACCGCACTTTTTGCTAATCTTAACGATAACTTGACGGCTTCCGAGCCTAAATTAGACGTTTGGATGAGCCACGGAGACAAAGTAACCCGTTTACCGCAAGGTTTCCAAGTAACAGGCGTAACACCGACTTGCCCAATTGCGGCAATGTCAGACGAAAATCGCCGTTTCTACGGTGTGCAGTTCCACCCGGAAGTCACCCACACGAAAAGCGGCTTGGAATTATTAACCAATTTTGTGGTAAACATTTGTGGTTGTGAAACAAAATGGACCGCAGAAAACATCATTGAAGATGCCGTTGCCCGCATTAAAGCACAAGTGGGTGATGATGAAGTAATTTTAGGATTATCAGGCGGTGTAGATTCATCAGTAGTCGCTTTATTGTTACACCGTGCAATTGGTAAAAACCTACATTGTGTATTTGTAGATAACGGCTTGTTACGCTTAAATGAAGGTGATCAAGTGATGGAAATGTTCGGAAATAAATTCGGACTAAACATCACTCGAGTCAATGCAGAAGATCGTTTCTTAAACGAACTCGCCGGCATAAATGAACCGGAAACAAAACGTAAAATTATCGGTAAAGTGTTTGTGGATGTATTCGATGACGAATCGAAAAAGCATCCGAATGTGAAATGGTTGGCACAAGGCACAATCTACCCTGATGTAATTGAATCTGCCGCCAGCAAAACAGGCAAAGCCCACGTCATCAAATCTCACCATAATGTCGGTGGATTACCGGATTATATGAAACTCGGTTTAGTTGAGCCATTGCGTGAATTATTCAAAGATGAGGTCCGTAAAATCGGTTTAGCATTAGGTTTACCGGCTGAAATGCTGAATCGCCATCCATTCCCCGGCCCGGGTTTAGGGGTTCGTGTACTAGGTGAAGTGAAAAAAGAATACTGTGACTTACTCCGCCGTGCCGATGCGATCTTTATGGAAGAATTACACAAGGCAGATTGGTACTACAAAGTCAGCCAAGCCTTCACTGTATTCTTACCAGTGAAATCTGTAGGTGTGATGGGTGATGGTCGTAAATACGACTGGGTTGTTTCACTTCGTGCCGTAGAAACGATTGATTTTATGACCGCACATTGGGCACACTTACCTTATGACTTGTTAGGAAAAATCTCTAACCGTATCATTAATGAAATAAGCGGCATTTCACGTGTGGTATATGACGTATCGGGCAAACCCCCGGCAACGATTGAATGGGAATAAAAAAACCGCTTTTCATCATATTTCAATTCACTTCAAAAATAGCCAGAAGCCCTGTGATGACAGGGCTTTTCTATTTCACTTCATTTCACGACATTTCATATTATTTTATTTTTCTTTCGGTAAAATTGACGGTATAGCCTTGCTCTTATTGATAAAAAGATCGAAAATACCGTCAACTTAACGACGGTAAAAGTAACGTAAAATGCTAACGGATACGAAAATCAAATCTCTTAAACCAAAAGACAAGCTTTATAAAGTAGCGGATCGTGACGGTCTTTACGTGACTGTATCAACTGCTGGCACCATAACATTTCGCTATGACTACCGCATTAACGGCAGGCGAGAAACACTGACTATAGGCAAATATGGTGCTGATGGCATTAATCTTGCTGAAGCGCGTGAACGCCTGATGGTGGCTCGTAAAAAAGTCAGCGAAGGTATTTCCCCTGCCAACGAAAAACGCAATGAAAAAGACTTAATCCGCAATGCAGATCGATTTTCTGCTTTCGCTGAAAAGTATCTTGCTGATGTACAGCTTGCCGAGAGTACAAAGGCTTTACGTATTGCTACCTATGAGCGTGATATAAAATCGAAATTTGGCAATCGATTAATGACAGAAATTACGACAGATGAAATCCGCCGTCACTGCGAGCAAATCAAAGAGCGTGGCGCACCATCTACCGCTATCCTTGTCCGTGATTTAATTGCTAATATCTATCGCTATGCTACTCAACGTGGGCATAAATTCTCAAACCCTGCTGATGATATAGCCAATTCATCAATAGCCACATTCAAAAAACGAGAGCGCACTTTAACACCAAAAGAAATTCATTTATTTTTTACCGCACTTGAAGAAACACAATCGGATTTTGCCTTAAAAAAAGCAGTGAAATTTATCTTGCTTACGATGGTGCGAAAAGGCGAACTGATCAATGCTAAGTGGGACGAAGTGGACTTTAAAAATAAAGTATGGACTATCCCAGCAGAGCGTATGAAAGCAAAACGTGCTCACAATGTGTATTTGTCCGAGCAAGCACTTGATTTGATTGTAGCGTTTCAAATTTACTCGGAAGGCTCGCCATATCTTTTACCGGGGCGAGTTAATCGCAGACAACCAATAGCCAACAGCTCTTTAAATAGAGTGATTGCAAAGTGTATTGAGTTTATTAATAAAGACGAGCAGAGAATTGATGATTTTACCGTTCACGATTTACGTAGAACTGGCTCTACCCTACTTCACGAAATGGGATTTAATACTGATTGGATTGAAAAAAGTCTTGCACACGAACAACAGGGAGTACGCGCAGTTTATAATAAGGCTGAGTATAGCGAACAACGTAGAGATATGTTGCAACAATGGGCCAATAAAATTGATGAATGGATTCGCGGCGAAAATCTTTAGGTACAAAAAGTGCGGTAAAACTACCGCACTTTATCCCGCTTATGCCGTACTCGGCTCTACTTCAATTGTATCTCCGATAACATTTAATGGGTAAATGATAAAGACTCTATTTTCTTCAAAATAGCCTTCGTTATTTTCTTGCCCGTATCGAGATACCTTCATGCTGTTAAACATAAGATTTTGTTCAGATAATTTTACTGGTAATCGTTCAAAAAAGGCGTCACCGAGTTTCCGGTCAATTTCTTCGGTTGCTCCGTTACGATAAATTTTCGATGTCGAATAAACGTCAACTTTGGCAGTCAAGCCAATAAATTCGCTTGGGATATTTAGATTAAAGTTCGCGTGACTATCCGTAATCCCTGCTTTTAATTTAACATTCAAGATATAACCTTTCGCTGTAGGGGTTGCTGACATTTCAGGCTTGCCCGAATTTGATGCCGGTAATCCTTTAAGTTTTTTAATCTCATTTTCGAGATTGACAATATCTTTTGCTACGTTATATGCAAACATTGCATTTACTGATTGATTTTTATTGGTTTTAGCCATTTTTTAACTCCTGTTTTGCTTGATTATAGGTAGTGAGTAAATCAAGATTTATCTCTTGTTCTAACGCGGTGATTTTCCCATTTAACTCAGTGAGTTTTTGAGTGATTGCCACCGCTACGTTGCTATCCTCTTTGAGCTTATCCGCAATTTCTTTCAGTGTGTCTAGACTTTCGTCCAACTCGCCACCTGCTAATTGATTGCGTAGCCCATTAATTGCTTGGGTAATTTCCTCTCGCACTTGTGTTAAATCAACCTGTGCCGGTTGATTGATTAAATCATCAATGCGCTTGGTTAGCGCTTTAATATCTGCGCCTACCGCTTGAGCAAATAAAACTAATTTTTGTGTGCTTTGACTCATTTTTTCTCCTACGTTGTTAAATTTTTGAAAGTTTATAAAGGGTTAATAAATCAGGGATATTACATTGCTCTTGTTCATCTTCTTTTGGCAACAGAGCCATTCCCTCTTGCCCGATTAATTCAAGCTCAAACTCCTGTATTGTGAGTGCCGGGATTTCAATCTCATCCATTGTTAAACCCTCGTTTGGTCTTTAATGAGTTTAATTTTTCCCATCAATAATGTGCGCCGCTTACCTTGCAGATCGATGAGCTGTAAATCATAATTTGCGATATCCCATTCAGCGCTTTCAGTTGCCTTGTGCGGGAAATGCACTAATAAGCTATCAGGATAAATTTCAATTTCACCGGTGCGATTTGATAGTTTAATAACAGGCTCGCTATCCTCATCTTCTCTTGCGTGCAGGTCGAATCGACAGCCCATCAAATCTACCGGTGGCACTAAACGAAAACGGAGCGAATAATCATCGCCCCGTACAAATTGAATATCTTGTTTTTTCATACCAGAATTTGCCCTGTTTCTTTGAGGTGGGTATAAATCCGATCTAACATAATTTGCTGCGGCGATTTGCCGAGATCGTCTTTCGTCAGCGGTGCATTACTCAAAGTTTGTGCTGCGGTTGCCTCAATGTATTTGTATTCGCTGATAATCGGTGTAAAGTCGGTGACTGCCCCCTCATTATCCGAACCTGTGCCAATCACATATTTGGCATTAATTGCCCCGTCATCTTGAGTTGAATAATTCGCAATTGCCGAATACATTGGATTTAAAATTTTGTTAAATGTCGTCATAAGACTCTCCTGTGTTATAGATAATAAAAAACCGCACGTAAAAGTGCGGTCGGTTTGAATGATTTTTAATCCATCATATTTATCCAAGATAAATTAAAATTCAGCGATTAATAATATAGGATTTATAATACTATCATTAGTATATTCATCACTAGCTTGAGATGGAAAAGCTCTTTTTTGTTTTGGTATTACGGAAAACTCAGTGAATGCAGTAACCGAGACCGTTCCATCTTCCGCAATTGCTGGTAAAATTTCTCCTGACATAAAATGTCCTCGCCCCCCGGCATACTGATAACAGCTATCAAAATACCCAAGCGGTGTCATTAATACATATTCATTTGCATTAAGCTTCGTTGTTAACGCCCTACTATAATAATCATTGATCTCATTCGTATCAAATTTATTGCTACTAAAAGAGCTTATTCCCGTATGATGTATACGTATCTGCCTCGCATAACCATCTGTGCTGTTGCAATATTTACAGTTTCCGTTTTCATCATAGACTGCAATCCCATACTCAGGGATATTATCTATTTTTTTTAGCGGGACAACTATTTTTAATCTAAGCCTTGCATTTTGAAGGTTAGCCTTATCCCTCAGCCCATAATAGAGCACATCTTTTAGTTTTACACCCTCCCAAGGCGTTTTATATCCGGTACCTGAATCGAGAAAATATCGCTCAATATTGCTCACTATTCTTATCTGAAAATGGTTACCTTTTTTGCGAATGACAGGTCGGTGATAATTAAACACGCCTTTATGCTTAGTCCCTCCCCATGATGCAGTTCTAATACCGTCAAAATACTTAATGAAATTTCTATTTGCGAAAACAAGCACTTCATCTTCGGAATAATCATTTGTATTTAAAATCTCGGTGTTAGGTAAATCCCACCAACCTTGAGTTAATTGACCCGAAACGTCAATGTCAAGAACAGTTACAAGTAATTTTTCATCGGTCATTGAAAAATTTTTCCCAAATAGATGTATTCCATATTTATCCATAACTCACCCCAAAACTAAAACTGTAATATTATTACTGTACGGTCTATTTCGACAGCGCACCCACTCCCAATGAACGGTTTTTCCATCGATTCGGAATTTCGGTAATAAACTATCATTTCCAAATGCAAAATCGCCAGATACGGTATAGAGTGCAGTCAATACGTTGCCCTCATAAGATCTGCTCCCATTCTGTCCGTACGGTACTGTAAATTTATCGACAAGCAAAACAGTTTTGTTTGCAATATCAAAAGTCTTTCCGTTTTCATAGACTTCTATTCCGTACATTTCGCTACCACCTTTTTGTAGTTTTTTATTTTTTCTTTTTTTAAAAAAGAAAGCCGTAGTAAAAGCTACGGCAATAAAAACAATCATCAACATATAAATCATCGTAATTTTCCTATTTTAAGTCTCGGTCTTCCTTGGATATCATAAACAATAATTTGGTTATTATTTATGACAAGCCCAACATTACCTTGATTAGCTCGCATTTCCATTACGCCATCACGTCCAACTTTAAATCGATTATTGATATTAATCGAACCACCTCTAATATCTCCCAAATCAGCACTAATAGCCGACAAGTGACTCACATTCAGCTTATCGACAGAAATCGATTTAGAGACAATATGCCCGCTATTAATACTATTTGCCGCAATATGTCTGGCAGCTACCACACCTGCCGCAAGCTGATTAGCCGTAATGGCATTAGCAGCAATTTGCTGAGTGGTGATACTTTGCGTCACAATTGAGCCACCATGAATCGCAGTAACACCGGCATTCTGCCAAGGGCTTGGGCTTTTGGTATGTTCGGTGCATTCTTCGAGCATTGGACGGCGAATAGCAATAAATGGGGATTGGTTTGCCCCTTCCGCCCACATATTTATGATAAGGCGATAATTGGCGTTATCACCTGTCGCTTTGAAAATAACAAAAATACGTCTGTCATTTTCGATACCGGTGTCAATATTGTTATTACCATAACCGCCATTTACTCCGCGCCCGCCCCAAGAACGTTTGATTATTTGAACTGCACCTTGCTCAATATTTAAATCAGTAAAACTCCTATGCCCACCCACATAAGCAGAAAAGCAATAATATTTATTTTTTACCAATTTAATATCTTGATAAAGCCCACCAAGCCTCACATTACCGACATTCAGATTTTTTCGTTCGAGCTGCCATCTGAATTTTAATTCGGTTGGTAAATATGCGCCGCCTTGGTAAATCCCTGTTTCGTTGTCAAATCGCCAACCGTTGTTATCAATATTTTGAGTATCAACATACATAAACCAACCGTTCCCATTATTAGCAAAAATCGGGTTATACAGTAAATTCCCACCAAGCCCAATGGCAAGTTTGTCCGCAGTTAACTCCCCTGCGGCCACGTGATTTGCTCTCACCGCACCGGCTTGTAATGCACCTGCACTCACCGAGTTCGCAGCAAGTTTATCGGCAACTACTGCCCCGGCCGCCAATTTTGCTGTTGTGACCGCACCGGCAGCAAGTTGATTTGCCTGAATGCTACCGTTGATTTGGTTAGCATTGATATTTTGAATTTGACCGCTATTTACTTTGCCGATAAGTTTTGCCGTGTTCAAGCTCTCGATCTGATCGCTTGTCATTTTTCCGACAATATTTTCGACAGGAATGCGGCTAATATCCACATCATTGACTTTGTATTGATGACCGTCCCATACGTAGAGTTTGCCATCAACGGTGTTATGTACCTGATGATAGCCTATGTACTCATCAACATTCAGTCTATCAACGGTTTTAATCATCTCCAATTGACGAGCAGGCATTGCTGTGCCAAAGACTTCATTGATAATATTTTGCCCCAATTTTTCATTGAGCAATTTCAATTCTTCGTCAATATCGACCGCACTTTCGCCCCGTAGTCCTTCTTCTTGGTAAAACGGTCCGTTATTTTGCCCGCGGGTATGGCGTAACCAATAATAGTGGACTTGTTTTGCGCCGACTGCGTGGTTATAGGTTCGGGCATTGACTTTGGCAAGACGTTTAGCTTCGGCAAATTTATTCGTTTCTGAAGCGAAAATTTCCGTTTGCGTAATGTCGTTAACCCAATCCCATTCCAACGTGATTTCGCCCAATCCGCCTGTAATGCGCACACCTGTCGGTGCAGGTGGTTTATCAACAGTAAAGGTTTGGGATTTTTCACTAATCAACTGCCCTTTGCCATTTTTGGCATAAATAATCAGCTGATAATCTCCGTTAGGTAAATCATCAAGCGTTAAATCCGGTGATTTTAATCCCTGTTTAAAGAGATAGAGACGACCCTCTTTGAGCAATTTTATATCGTAGGTCACGACACCTTCACCGCCCGTGGTTTCAGCCTTAATATAGAGTTTGCCATCAAAACCTGTGGCGACATCCAAATGGGTCAATTTCGGGTAGCGATGTAAGGTGGTTTCTTTCGGTTCAAATTTCGCCCCATTATCCACGATCGCTTCTTTCTGCGGTTCGTGTTGCAGAGCAGTGATGGTGTATTTGCCTTTTTCTTCTTCCTTCACAGTCAATGCGCGGAATAATTGCGAATTGATTTGTTGGGTTGATAAAGACCAAACACCGTATTGGTTTAAGCCCACAGGTTCACGATCTAAGGTGATAGTTTTACCTGAGACGTTTAAAATCTTAATGTCCTGATGTTTGGCTTCACTATTGATATAAGTAAAATAGCTTTGCCCGTTGATTTCAATTTCCCGATCTAATTCCACCTTTTTGCCATTAATGGCTAATACCCGTCCGCCAATATTCGTGCCGGCATAATCCACATCAGCCACTTTAATAATGTCGCCCGGTATATGCATTAACCCTTCTGAACCCACAGTAAAGGTGACTGTTTTGGTTTCGAGTTTTTCGGTTTGCAACAACCATAAGCCGGTGCGGTGTGCTTGTCCGCGTGAGGTACAGCCGAATGCCGTCACTTTTTTGACATTTAACCCATTTTTTCTGATGGATTCATCGTCAGAGACGTATTCAATGGTTTTTTCGTAAGCGTTATCCTTATCCGCATATTCCACCTGAATCGCATTATGGCGGGCTTTTTTGGCGGAATAAGCATAGGTAAACTCACCATTTTCAACATTGGCGTTGGTATAGGTCCACACCGGATCGGTAGGTCTGTCCATTACCACGGTGAGTTCCTGTCCCGTTCCATACCGGCATTGCTCTGAAAATGGAGCAAATGTCGTTGATAACATCATAAGCGGAACGCTGCTCTGTTATCCACGCATTACAAGTAAAACGAGGTTCTTTGCTGCCAAAACCATCCGGCACAAGTTGATCGCAATATTGCGCCACTTGATACAACGTCCATTTATCCGCACCAAATTCCCCCAAACGTTGCCCTAAACCATAACGTTTGTTTGTCACAATATCATACAGCACCCACGCAGGATTATCAGACCAATCGATTTTAAACGTACCGTCCCACAAGCCGTTATATTGACGGGTGATGGGATTGTAATTTGACGGCACTTTAACCTTAATCCCTTTCACATCATAAGTGCGGTTAGGGATGTTTGAAAAATACTCCGAATCAAATTGCACACCGATTAATGCGGTGTTCGGGTAAGTAAATTCGGTATCGATAATTTCCGTGTAACTCGCCCACACCGTATTATTCTGTAAGCGTTGTGATGTGCTGTCATCGGTATTGCGCTCAACTCGCACCCGAAAAGGCACAGGTGGCAAACGTGCAAAGGTGTGTTGTTGTAAATATTGTGAGCTGTATTTACCACTAATCGCAATCGGGTAAGACTGCTCGCCAATATACACCGTTAAATTCACCGCTGTTCCGTTGGTATCGCCATTATCCTCTTGTTTAAATAACGATTGCACGCCTAGCGTTAAACGCAAGCGTGACACTTTAGAATCCGTTACGGTACGGGTGATCGCCGTTTTTTTTCGCACTTGTGTACTGACTGAAATTTCTTTTTCAGAGGTATTAAACCCTGAAATAATACCTTGCGCTTGCGAACCAACCCGCCCTTCAAGTTCCAGATTATTGAAATTGTAAGAGCCGTCAGTGTTTTGAACCGGCGTATTATCAAGATAGACCGAACGCATCCCATCGGCTAAACCTGCAATTTCCCCTTCCGAGATAATTTCAACGATTTTGACAAACTGCTTACTACGACCGCTTTCTTTGGCTTCAACAGGCGTATGTCCACCACCTTTACCCATAAATTTATCTCCTTACAAAAGCACCTACCGGACGGCGATTATTCTCACTGTCATCTTTTGACTCATTCACATCTACATCAACTGTTTCAACCCCCTGCGAAATTATCAGAGACCCGGTACGAATTAACCCATAAGCCAACGGCACCGGGCGACCTTGTGCGACTAAATTTCCCAAGTTAGAAAATGAGGTAGATTGTTTTTTTTCTTTATCATCTCCCCTTCCGCTATCAAAACCAGGCATTTTTGTTAGCATTTGTGACACACCGCTCAAAATCATTGAAGCACCAGCCATAAATGCCATTGTTGCCATTCCGTATCCACTCGCTCCTAAATAAGCCCAACCCGCTGCACCACCGGCATACCAAGAAGCTGCGATTAAAACTGCACCGACAACAACGTTAAATAACCCCGCTTTCTTCGCCCCTTTCAGCACCGGGGTAAAATGCACCGTTATGTTGTCCTTTAACCGATAGAACATCCCTTTTTCCACATAGCGGCTATCAAGATAATCTTTCCCAATCCTCACTTTAAATAAGCCTCGTTGTAAAAAATGGCGTAGGTTGGGGATTTGGGTTATCAGCGCACGAATAATTTCAGCGGTATTTTCCGCCTCTAATTCAAACTCAGTGCCAAACTGTTTAAGGGCACCGTAAAATTTAACCTTGACCATTGTTTAAATCTCCAAATACTATGGGTGTGTTTAAGCCAGTAACCGTCATAAAGATCACGTTTTGATAAACGTTTAGGTGCGTGGTGTAACACCATTTGATCGCCTACATAAATCGCCGCGTGGTTCGGCACATCTGCCCCAACCTGAATTAAAACTACATCGCCGATTTGTAGCTCTTGCGGATCGGTTATTCGCTCAAATCCCTCTTTTTCGATGTTGTCAAGATAGAGGTTAAAGCCATCTTCCCACCAATAATCATCACGTTCGTAATGCGCCATTTCATAGCCCGCGAGGCGATAGAAATCACGGTAGAGTGTGTAGCAATCCATTTTGCCGTGATGAAATTCACGCCCGATAAGCAGCGGGATTTTCGGGAAAAGGTGAATTTGTTCATCACACACCAGCCAAAAATCCAACTGGCAATATAACTGCGTTTGTAAATCCGCTTGAGATAACACCGGTTTGCCATTCGGGTGCGAGTGCACCAGCGCCAAAACTTCACCCAAGTCTTCCGCTTTTAGATAATCATCCGGTGAGATTTCAAAATGGTTTACCGGATTGCCCGCTATATTCTCACAAGGCAAAAAGTGCGGTTGGCTTTCCCCTTGTTTTAAAACAACAAAACCGCAACATTCGTGCGGTTCTTTGGATTTGGCGTAGGTTAAGATCTGTTGTTCAATCTCGTTCATCTTTGCTCCGTAAAAAAACGCACATAAAAGTGCGGTCAATTCAAAACGCAAAATTCAGTTGTTCCATTCTTTCTAATCGTCGCACACTATCTACATAATTGTGCTTTTCCATCTTTCGCTTTTGTAGTGCTCTTCCAGCTTCACTGCCGCGTTTTTTAGACACGCTTTCATTTTCTTCCAATTCTTCACGTTGTTGGCGAATATCTTCCCATTTTGCCACGCCCAACGTCCAATAATCCCATAGCACTTCGTAGCAATCTTTTTGATATTCAATGAGCTTGGCTTTAATTTCAGGTTTAACACGAGAAGGATTTACCCCAAATAACCATCCATTGAGATAGTAAAGTGGCAAACAAACCGCATCTTGTTCCCCACCATTTGAAGGTATTCGTATTACACGAATACCTTGTGATAAAACTTCATTACGCTGTAAACGCTCAAATTGTGCGTGCCAAACTAAACCGATATTTTCAGCAATTTGTTTCATCGGAACATAAGGCTTGTTTTCATGATTAATCACTAAAATATCCAAGCCTAAAAAATTTGCTTTTAATGTTTTCACATATCCTCCTATTGAATTTCAGGTAATAAAAAACCCCGAGAAAACTATTTCTCAGGGTTATTTAGGGTGTAACAAACCGCCGCACGATTTTCACGGGGAAAAGTGCGGTCGGTTTGGGTTAAGGTTTAGAAATTGTGGCGTAGTAGCCGTTTTCTCGGGTTAAGAATATCGTTATCCCGAATGGTGGGTAGCACTCTGTTCCAGTTTTCATCGCCCCAAGTTTTGACTTCAAATTGAGCCGTTAGCTTTTGGATTAGGGATTGATGACGGCGTAGCATTGAGCCGTATTCCGCCACGATACTGTGTGCTTGTGGAGCGAATTTGGATTGAATGGCATCTAATGCTGGAATCAGATAGCCTGTAAATTCTACGCATTTGACTAGAGCGAACCAATCCCAAGCCATCTCTTGTAAGTCGCTTTCTGTGAATTCAAAAGTGAATTTCTTTTCAGGTTCGGGTAGGGCGAGTTGTTTCGGCTCGTTTCGGTGCATTGCTAAAAATGCTCTCAATACAATTAAGTGGAATTTAGGGCTAATCCACATTGCGTAGGAAAGAACGAGTTCTTCGCAAGCCCACGTTCCTTGCAATTCAGGATTGCGACCTCCACGTACTGATTTTAGTGCGATCACCAGATCTGGTGATCGCTCATTTTCAATCTCTTTAATAAGTTCTTGAGTAGTATCAAGACGAGTAAAACGATACGGTGCGTGTTTAATATCACCACCACTCGCTATATGTAAATCATTAAGAGAATAAAGACTTTCTTGAGAACGGATTTTGTTTGAAAGAATAGTTAAGTTTGTCATTTTAGAGTTTCCTTTTTGATAGGAGTTTCCCCTAAGTTAATTAGGGTGATCGGCGGCTCAAAACTAGCTCTAAATCTAGCGGAGTTATTTCCTTGCGGTGTTGTATTCCTCGCACCGCCGATCATTGATTTACATTGTTGTTTGTATCTTAAAATTGTGGGAAAGAGAAAAGAGATCACAAATTTTGGATACAAAAAAATCACACTGACGGGGTGAATAACCGTTTAGAGAAAAGGCTTTTGAGACCTTGAGTAAATACTACTCAACTTTTTTAGCAGAGTAAAGCACTTTTAGAAAAAATGATGTATGCAAAACGCAATAAACAACCAAAAAACAATAACATCAAAATTAATACTAATATCTAACTTGATATTTCTTGTAGTTTTGCTTTTTTTCTTCATTTTAGTGCCTTAATTAAATTTGCCACAGAATTTAATAACTTAGGGGATACAAAAACTAAGATAGGTAACGCTACCGCAAGACTTATTTGCCATAAACCATATTGCATAACTAACTCCTTGAGTAAGGGTAAAAATTCAACTATAATTTCCATTAACTTATAACATTCCCTATTATTTTTAGGTAGTAAAAAAGCCCGATTGTTTGTCGCAATCGGGTTTTCTTTTCTCGGTTGCATTACGATATTACAATGCAAATTATCTCGTAAAGAGTTGAAAGGATTCAGCCCCCCGATTTGTGAATTATGTTTCCACAATCGAAAGCTGATTTCTTTTAAAGAGGTTTAAAGAAAAACACCGTTGCGAGCTCTCGCAACAGTTTTTAATTCTCTCTAGAAAGTTAAATACTTAAAAAAACTCGAATTTAATTCAACCTCTTATATCTTTAAAGTATTCAACTCACCCCAACTTATTCACACTCACAAACCCACCGAAGTTGTGGGTGTTGTTTCGCAGTTGACAACCGGTCAATAACCCACTGCATCTATCCTTCTTTGGATCTGTCGTAGGTTGATCTTTTTCATCTGCAACCGCTCGTCCTGTGTAGCCGCACTCAACGCCACGATAAAGCCAGCTACAAGTCGCTGTAATCATTCGAGCACCAATTAAAGCGTTATCGGTTTCACTGGGTAAGGCGAGGGTAAATTGTGCAATATCCCGTTTAAGCGAGGATAATTGCTCAATCACAAAATAGCTGATCGCTTCTTGCGTAGGATCGGCTTGTTTGTTGCCCCCTTTAAAATTGACGGCATCTAAATAGTGCATATAGACTAAGCGTCTACGCACTATCCCACCTAAACACTGCTCAAACCGTTCACAAAGTGCGGTCAGCATTCCGTTTATATTCGCTAAGGTCAGGGTTGGGCGGTTGCTAGGCCCTTGTCCTGATAATTCAAAACCTTCCGCTTTCACGCCAAAGGGGTCATAGTTTTTTTCCTGCCAAACGATAGGTTGGGATAATTCATTTTTGCCGGCATAAAAGCGATAAAGTTCCCCGTTCATTCCGTCTTTGTCGCGCAATGATCGTAAATCCACTTCAAAGAGTTCAATGAGGGCATTTTGCTCGAGTTTGGCAAGATCGAGTTGGAATTGTTGGCTGATGAGTTGTGGCATAGATTTTCCTTTAAATAATGCTTGACTTATAAATCGTAGCTTATAAACTGTATATAAGCTAAGACTTATTAAATTATAAGATGACAATTGAAAAAGAATGGGTGGTTATTGCTACCGATCGATTTATCGCTTGGGTAAATGAGCAGGACGAAAGTACAAGAGAATCTGTATTATCGACTTTAAATATGCTGCGCTTATACGGTCACCACCTATCAAGACCTTATGCAGATACGATAAAAGGATCTAAATATTCCAATATGAAAGAATTACGTATTCAACATAAAGGAAAACCATTACGTGCATTTTTTGCATTCGATCCACTAAGACAAGCCATCGTGCTTTGCGCCGGAGATAAAAGCAACGATAAGAAATTTTATGAACGAATGCTCCGTATCGCAGATGATGAATTTTCCGCCTATTTACAAGAATTGGAGAAGTAAAATGAAAAAATACACCACACTAGACGAACTCATCGCAAGACAATCTCCCGAATCACAACAACGCATTAAAGAAAAAACCGAAGAGCTTATCTTAGAAGCCGGGCTTTCCGCTTTACGTGAAGACTTAGAGCTTTCTCAAAAAGAACTTGCTGACGCATTGGGTATTTCCCAACCTGCCGTTGCGCAAATTGAACAGCGTGGCAATGAACTAAAACTTTCTACCTTAAAACGCTATATCGAAACAATGGGCGGAAAATTAAGCCTTGCTGTTGAAATGCCAACAGGACATAGCCGAATTTTCCGAATTTAATAAAACAAAACCGCACCTAAAAGTGCGGTCGTTTTTATGGTTCTTCCTCAAAGTCACAAGTAATTTCAGTGTATGTTGTGCCAACTTTAGCGGGCCATTTTTACCACCAACGGATTGCGTTAATAAATGGTGTGAGAAGCGATAACCCTAAGCAAATAATAGCAAAAGCAATCGCAAAACGGATTAAAGGGGTTGTTTGTGTTTCCATATCTAATCCTTTTAAAAGATGAATTTTTAACTTTGTTTTGATATACTTCATTACAATTTATTACTCATTCCTGTTTAATGGGTAAATAAAAAACCCCGAGTGCTGCTAACGCTCGGGGTCGTTTTTTTTGATAATTAACGTGCGAACATACCACCTGCCCGCATATTTTGCTGCAAGGCATTATTTGATTCTTCGCGCGCAATTCTTCTCATTAACTCAACGGTAATTTCCATTTGCCCGTTTTGTTGTTTTTGGCTCACTTGCGCTTCCATCGGCTCACCATTATTAATCACTTTAACGGCAATTCGGCTTTGTGGTTGCGGTTGGTATGATTTTGTCGGCAAGGTTGGTACGCCAACGCCACCTCCACCTGCAAATCCACGTGGCTTTGAACGGGACTGATAATTGAGGTAATCAAGATATTCAATGCCCAATCGGCTTGTTGCTTCCTTGGTTAGGACGTATTCGCCCTTATGTACAATGCCGGCAGGCTGATATTTGCCACCATAACCTGTGAAACCACCCTCATCAAAGCCAACTAAACCACCACGATAAAAATCAACATAGCCACCGCCACTTTTTCCACCCAAAAAAGACATATCAAAGCCCATTGCATTGCCCGCAGCTTTAATGGCGTTAAATATCATCATTTTGATGATCATTGATGTAATATCTTTGATAACAGATTGAGCAAAGCTACGGAAATCCATTTTTCCCGTTAATACAAAATTGGTTAAGGCATCAGACATTCCGTTTAGTGCATTTAATGTAACACTCGATACATTACCCATCACATTTTCTGCTTCTTTCCCGAATTTATCAAATCCATCACGCAATCCGGCAATTGGATCTTGCTGTTTTTCGGCTCTGAGTTTTTGTAGCTCTTCCCAATTTTTCTTTGCCGCTTCCCCTTCTGCAATCAGTTTTTGGACATATTCATCACTCATTCCGATAGAAAGCTGTTTAATTTCCTGATCGATTTTTCGATAGTAATTTAACCTATCTTGCTCCGCCGTCGTTTTATCTAATAAATCAATTTCAAACTGCATTTGATCCAGTTCGTCTTTCTTATTAAATTCGTACTGGGCGACCTGTTTCGCCATATTCGCCTTATCCGCTTCTTTGGCAAGTTTTTTGAGCTGCTCAATTTGGCTTGTCGTCATATTTTTAAAGGTTTCACGATCGGTCTTTAATTTTTCCATCAACTGATCGTATTCTTTATAAACGCTCACACCTCCATATTGTGCGATACTGGCTGATTCAGCTTTTAATTGCGCAATTTGCGAGGTATATTCGCTATACATATCGCCAAATCGATCGGTTTTGCTGCCTTTACTATTTTTGCTCTTACTTCCTCCAAGCGTTTCTTGAGCAAGAAACTTTTTGTATTCGCTTTCATACAACGCATTTTTACTTGCTTCATCAAGACCTTCATGACGGGATACGCTTCTCTGTGCTAAGTATTCAGCTTTTTTCTTCGGATCTTTTTCTTTTAAAATTTTTACATCAAGTTCATTTTGTTTGATTAAGCCTTGCACTTTTTCACTGATTGCAGGCACATCGCCCGGCAAGCCTGTAATAGCCGCTTTGAATAATGCAACATTACCAATAGCGTTACTTATGCTGCTTGTAAGAGAGGAAAATACACCACCTAGATCATTCACTTTCTGTGAAGACTGCGGCAGGATGTTATTGAGTTCTGAAGCCGTCATATTCAGTTTTTTGAAATCAATATCGGCAACATTAACTTTTATTCCTAGGGCATCATATTTGGCTTGCAATCCTTGTAGGGCTAACTCGTTGTCATTGAAGTATTCCGTTGTATTTTTTAGAACAGAATTCAATACATCGGCACTCACACCGTAGTTTTTAATCCGTTGTTCGATTTCACCATAGCTTGCCCCTTGTTTTATCATCGCTTTAGATAACGCTTCAAACTGTACTTTTTGATGCGCAATATCACGCTCCAGTATTTCTCTCGCAACTTTGGCATCATCTTTGATTTTTTGTAATCTTTCCTCGGTCGGTGCAAGCCAAGTGTTATGATCGAATCGCCCTTGGGCATTTTTTTCTTCTTGATTAAGAAGACGCACTTGTTCCCGTTGTTTTTTTATTTGTTCGGTATGCTCAGCAATTTTCTGCCCAATGGCAGCTGCAGTTAAATCTTCGTATGATGCGGCAAGTCGATTATTTGCCGCTTCTAAATCAAGGGCATTGGCACGAGCTTCTTTTGCTTGCTGATGAAAATAAAATAATGCACCTGCGGCAATCGTAATCACACCGGCAGGGCCACCTAATAAACCCATCGCACCACTTAATGCACGTCCTCCTATTGACGCCGCTTGTTTTGCTGCAGACAAACGCTGCATTGCCACTGCCTCGACATTCGTTAATGCGATAATTCGTTGCGATTGTGCCGCCATTTGGTTACGGATAACGTTTCTTGTTTGCTCGGATTGTGCCAACTTTAACGAGGCTGCAAGAGAACGCATATCTGCTTGAGCTGCAGCCAACTCAGACGAAGCTTTATTTTTTGCCGCTTGAGAGGTTTGCATAAAAGCAATGGCTTGACGTTGAGTACCAACCGCAGAAGAAAGCATTCCCTGTGTAAATTTACCCAATTGCCCTAACGTAACAACACCAATCACTAAAGCCAAATATTCAAAGTTTTGCGCAAGAAGTGATATGGTTTCAGAAAGTGCGGTAAAAACACCGGTAGTATTACCAAAATCATCAACAAATTTTAGTGTGGCGTTTTGCATTTGTTGCATGGCTTGCCCAAAGGTTAAGGGCATATTCTCAAACTGTGCTGAAATTCGTTTGCTTGCCCCGGTAATCGCTTCAAATAATAATTGGGAAGTGATTTTACCTTCTGAGGCTAATTCTTTAACTTCCGCACGGGTTTTTCCCATATATTCTGCGACAGTGTCCAAAATAATAGGTGCGGCTTCCGCAATGGTTTTGAACTCATCACCCTGTAATCGACCCGAACCAAGAGCTTGTGATAATTGGAATAATGCACTGGCTTGTTCTTGTGCACCAACACCACCGACCGCCATTGCTTTATTCAGCGTTTCGGTAAAGGTTAAAATACGTTGTTGGCTATAACCATAATCTTTTAATGCACGAGCAGATCGGGTGTAAAGCGTTGTTGTCGCTTCAAGACTGGCTCGAGTCTGCTGAGAAATATCGAATAACTGCTTATTAACTGCATTATATTCTTCCACTGAACCCGTTACGAAACGGACTTGTGCATTAAGGGATTTCATTGTATCAGACATTTGGATTAGCGAACTGATCCCCTGTATGCCTAATCCGACAGCCAATAATTTTTTCAAATTATCCATCACCTTATTAAGGCTTTCTATGGATTTTTCCGTTTGTCCGGCCTGGGTTTGAATTCCCCGTAAATCTGACCGCACTTTTCCGGAGCCATCAGATGTGAGTTTGATTGCAAGTGTGGCGAAATCAGTCATTTTATCCTGCCTTAATATAAATTGAGCAAAGTACGATTAACTTGAGCGATCTATGCGATGACTTCTTGAAATGTGGCTGTTAATGTCGCAAAACCTTCCGATACCTCCACATCCCATTCATCACATCTAAATTTACTCTGCTTGCCTGAGTGAGGCGGTGCCCATAAAAATGCTTTATAGCCGTTATGCTCTGTTAAAAATACATCGATTTGGTTGATATAAGCATTAACGCCTTTGAATACGACATCATAGGTTCGCAAGTCGTTATGAATGCCTTTTGCACTGCGTTGCTCATAACCATCACCAAATTTAATTGTGTTAATTTCCGGCTTGGATTTCCGCTTCATATTCCACTGAGGAGGGAAATTAAATGTTTTCATTCTCTAATCTTCTTTGGGATAAAAGAAAAGCCCGCTCACTTTTGAACGGGCAAAAATCAATCCAACATTAGCTAGATGATTACCTATTTAATGTTGTTTGAACGCTATTCATTATTGACTTTCAGCCACAACATATCGAGCCGTTTGATCGTTTCTAACTCCCATTGTTCTAAGTGCCGTTGTGTTAATCGACACCAGGATTCAATTTCAGAATACAAAATGGGATTAGATGCCATACCATATTGACGGGATAAGGCGATTTCGTAGAAATAATCAAGCAAATATCTCACTATATTATCCGGCAACGGATGGTTTAATTCGCTTAACTCCGTGCCGGTAGCCTCTTGAATAGCTTGTAAATGCTCACGATTTGTAGCGTCTGAACCTTTCGGTTTTTTGTCTAATTCAAATTCAGATTTTGCATAGTCGAGCAAACCATCGACTAGGCTTTCAAAAAATTTCCCAATTCATCCGATTGTTCAATAATTTGATCGCTCACCCAAGGACAGGCGGTCAGTAATTTGCGTGCATTATCCGGTGTAAAGGCAAGTTCATCCTTGCCCCATTTTACATTTTCCCAACCGGCAATACGAACAAGGGCATTTTCCAATTTGCGAGCTTCAAGCTCGCTTAATTCAACATATTTTGGCTTACGGGTACGGCTATTCTCAAACTCTTGCTTTTGTAGTTGACGCAACTGGCTTGCCGTATATTGACGAACAGGATCGCTCCCTGAGCCATAAACATCAATAAATGCCCCTGTGCTTTCACCCGTTACAGGGTGCAACACTTCAAAACGGTGGGTTTGTTGTGCGTTTGATTGAATATCTAATTTAGAAAAATCCATTATTTTATCCTCTTAATTGATTAAAAATAAAAAAGCGGCTCAAAAGCCGCTCGTGAGAATTTTGATTACGCCAATGTGTCTTGAATAATGAGCGTAGTCGGTTTTTTCAATACGTCATCAATGGTGCTTTCAGCATCATAAATTGCTGGGAAAGCATCAAAATTCAGTGTTTGAATAAGGTTCTTAGCACCGTCATCTACATCCACACTGGTTGCTTTAATACCAGGTAAAATAAAACTCATATAATCAGCATTATCGCCCTTTTCAGCATCCATACGCAATGCAAGGGAAAGATTTTCCCCACTGCGTACCGCTTCAATCATGGATTTATCTTGCAAATACATGGTAAACGAACCGCTGACTGCAATCGTACCGATAAACACATCCGGCGCATATTTTGCACCTAATACCGGTTCGCTCGAGGCATTTAAATCAATATCGATTTTACAACCGGTAACCAGTGCGGCCTTTTGCCCTTTTAACAAGAGCTGACCATTTACACCGGCAAGTTTCGGCGATTGGATAATTTCGGTCGGATTGGTGAAATAAGCTGTTTGGCTTTCTTCACTTTTTTGCCCCAAGAAGGTCACCGCCATTGAAGCAATGCCGTTAGGCTGAATATCAATACTGATTTTAGAAACCCGACAACCAGTATAAATACGGCTTAAGTTAATATCGGAGAAAATGTCTTCAATAGTGAAACTATCTGTGCTGTGATTTCTTTCGGGAATGGCTAAGATCTTCCCTTGTTTTTCGCCACTACCGCTAGCCGTTTTTTTGATAATTGGGGATTTTGCCGTGCTCCAATCACCTCGTAGCGCTGCGGCCAGAAATTGCGACCATTGTCCAGCTGCAAGTTCACCCTTTAAATCTCCTTCAACCTTTTCAAAGCCGACAATAGACGGGGAACGTTGCATATTTTCCCGAATTTCTTCACTTGAAAAGGAATCAAACACCGAATTTAAGGTGCTTTCCGTACGGGGAATGATTTTTCCTGTGGTCTTCGTTGCCTTTGTGCCAAAAGTGCTTTCTTTGGCCACAATGACTTTACGTTTTACGCCCTGTGCTTGTGCCATTTGTTTTGTCCTTACAGCTCGTAAGCTGAGTAATTAATCGTAATCGGTAATGCCAATTTATCATCATTCAAAAAAATACCGCCGATAATTGGCGGTGAATGAATAACGACTTGAACATTGTCATCAATCAGACTTTGTCCGTAAAAATGTTCTCGGATTAAACTTGCCCGTTCTTCGATCTCTTGTGTGCCATTGCCAGCGGCATAATAAAGCGTGATTTGCAGCAATCCAGTTTCAACTGCATGTGGACGACTTGAGATTGCACCGGTAGCTGCACTCATCAAGCTAAGCCAAACGGTTTGATAAGGCAGTGATAAGTCATTATTTACCCCTTCCCATGCTGTGTTGAATTTATCAAGATCGATAAGATGAGCCTGTAAAATCGACCGCACTTTTGCTTTCATTAAAATTTAACCTTCTTAAGCCATTCGATAGTTTCCTGTACTGAAATACGCACCATACCCTGTGGCGCTTGTTTGGAAAAGCCATTGACGGTTTTACCTGATTGGGATTTTGGTGGATTGGGATAAAGTCCGTATTCCAGTTGCGGTGCATAAGGTTTATTGGTTGCCAAAAACCAAGTATCGCCAAATTTAACCCTCGTAACGCTATCATTATTGCCATCATAGCCGATTGGAATGGCATTGATTGCCGATGTCCAACTGGCACGTAATTGACCGGAATCCACCGGCGTTTTCGACCGCACTTTTTCAGTCAAATCAATGGCGGTTTTACGCATTACTAAATCTGCCTTTTCTTCCACCGATCGAATAAACCGACCAATGTCCGCACTAAACGCCCCCATTGCTAATTCTCCGTGCTTGGCATTGATACAGTAATGCTGTACCGGCAGGTTTTATCGATTGGCATTTGATAATTGACCAGGTTTCATCATCGACAAAAACTTTTGATAGCACCTCAGGTTTACCTTCCGCCGTGATATACAACATCACATCACCTTGCTTAACCATCGCCGAATCCCCTTTGCCACTACCGCTACTTTGATAACTCGGAAAATCATAGGCAAGATTATCAAATAGGCAATACGCATTATTTTCTACTGTGGATTTTTTGCTAACACCACCTGTTTCCGGGTTATATTTGCCTGATTTTTCAGTTTTAATCACACAAGATAGTCCGAATTGGCGAATAAGCTGTGCCGAAATCTGTTTCAGTTGTCTGTACATTTTACCCCCGAAATATTTCTACATAGCCTTTTGAGTCAACAAGTAAATCCTTAAGTAGCGATTTAACATATTCAAACCGATTTGCAGATTGGGATTGACTATCACCATAACTCACCGAAATTGGACCGACTTTCACGCTCGACATCACTTGGGCTTGATTTTGGTTCAGATCGGTTTGTAATGCCAATTCACACACGGCAGCTTTAATGGCTTGTGGGATCTCCGTTTGTAGTTTACGGGGAAATTGACGCGGTTGGTTCGACTCGGCTTTTTCGCCACTAAAACGGTAATAGTGATCGAGAAAATCACTGGCACTGACTAAACGCCGTAATTTTGCTTGCTCATCTAATCCATCCCACGCCTCCGCACTAATACGCAAACGGTGGTAATTATCCGCTTCATCAAGGCTCACATAGCTATCATTGGGGATCGTTAGGGTCATTATTTTCCCCTTTTTCAGCGGCAATTAATAAAGCTAACAGGTCATCTTTTTTGGCATTCGGTTCAAATTTAACCTGAAGTGCGGTCAATTTTGCCTTGATTTCTTCTACTTTGAGTTTGGTGAGATCAAGGTTTGGATCGTTGCCTTGCCCTAAATCAAAAATTGGCAAATGCTGATAGCGCTCTGGCACATCACCGCAGACGGCATCGGCATTTTCTAATGTGTCAGATGAATGATAAGCCCCTAAATTTCGCATAATCAGCCCTTTTGATTTAGCAAAGGCAATATTTTCAGCGGAAAAATCGTGGGTAAAATACAAAATACGCTTCATTTTAAATACTCCTTGAAAAATAAACCGCTTGCGGTGATACAAGCGGTTTGTAGGTTACTTCGTTTTAACGAGAACACCGGCAGTGTCTTTGTCAAAGGTAGCAGATTTTTCCCAGTTCGTTGATGTGCCTAAAGCAGTATCATTCGGTGATTTTCCACCGGTAGTCATATCCCATTTATAGCCGAGAATACCGAGATTATAGGTCCACTCTGCTTGATAGGTTGCTCCGATGTTTTCGCCGCCCACTTTCGGCAGGATAACGCTGTTGAAGTCGTTGTTACCACCGACCAAAATCGCATTTTCTACCAAGCCGAGTGTGTTGTAAGAACCGTCTGCACTCACTAATGCTGGACTGTCCGTTACCACAAATACTCGACCGAACATATCACGCACCACATTGATGTTATCGTAGTTGAACAAACGCTCGGTATTGGTTAAGGCGTTTTCAAACAAGCTGTGTAAAGTGGTAGAGTGCATTACCCACGCTTTGAGTGAACCGGAACGATCACCAAACAATGCCGCACCTTTATTTAGCGTGCGGAAAGTCGGCGCATTAGCTTTGTCATCGTGAACCGCTTTTGTATTACCGCCAATTGCTGCTACACCGCCTAATACTGCCGTATTCAACATATCGGCAAGACGTGCTTTCGCCAACTGCTCACCTATCGTGATTGCCGCTAATTCCGGATTTTTTAAAATCCAATGGTATTGTTGTGGCTCATACTCTAATGGCGGTGTACCCGCTGCGACTTTTACCGCCACGTTGAGTAATTGCTCAAGGCGCTTGGCTTCTACCGTACCTTGTCCGTAAGCATTACGGCGGCGAACCAATCCTGCTACCGCTTTAAAGCTGGCACGAATATCAAAATCGCCTTCTACCGGGGCATTCTGCAACACAATCGTGCCACCGGAGGCTTCATTGAATTTTGTAACGTCTTGATCGACCGTTTCGGTCAAAGCAAGTTGGGTTTGTTTATTAAACACCTGTAAATCAAAGGACATAAATTGTCTCCTGTAAGGTTAGGGCAGATTATTCTGCCGTTTGGGATTGCATATAGGCGATTTTCTCGGCATCGGTTTTGCAATCTGCTAGCGATTTCGGCACACCGCTTTGGCTTGGTGAGCCCTGTGAACCGCTACCGGACGACCCATTACCCCGCAAAATCGTGTCTTTGTTCGGATAAGTATTGATGAGTACTTCCATTGCCTCGTCAAAGTTGGCGAGTTCACCGGCACGTTCACGGCTGTAAATCGGATTGCCGCTACTGTCTTTGGCTTCAATTTTGCCGTCTTTCACGCTGAAATGTTTGCCAAAATAGGCTTGGGCAACATCTGCCGGCAGAATGATTTTCTCGGTAATAAACTTGGAACGGGCAAATGCACCGCCGACAATTTCAGCATAAAGTTGCTGTTCGAGTGTTTCCGCACGACCGTTGGCAGCTGCCAGTTTTTCATCGTAAGTTTTAATCACTTCCGCTTTTACCCGCTCCGCTTCGCCAGCATCAATTAGCTTTTTGTCGTCCAAATTTTTGACGGTTTCAAGGGCTTTTTTCGCTGCTGCGACATCCACACCGTCAAAGGCTTTTAAATCGGCTTCCGCCTTTTCCGCCCGTTCACGATTGGTTTTTGCCTCGGCATTAAGTGCCGTGATTTTTGCCGCTGCTGCCGGCACATCGTAGGCGACTTCTTTGCCGTCCTCATAGACATACACCGGTTTGCCGTCTTGAACCACTACATTACCGTTTTCATCAAGTTTGAGTTTCATTGGATTTCCGTCCTATTGGTTGGGGCTTTTCCAAGCCGTGAATAAAAGAAAACCGCACAATCTTCCGAAAGTGCGGTCGGTTTGGGTTAAATTTTCAATATTAGGTTGAAAAATGATCTAAATGACCTTATTTGAAATAAGCCGTAATGTTGCGGTATTCAAGAGGAGTCATTTTATGACTAATAAAATTAAGCCAGGCGAAAGCACAGGTAAAAATGGCGGTATTTATCAAGAAATTGGACCACGAGGTGGGCGGAAAGATAACTTTACAACAATTAAAGATAATCAGAAAGCCCCACCGACAACTCAACCGGGTCATTCTTGGGTACCAATCCATCGTACACCTGATAGCAATCGCTAATTAAAACATCTAAAGCTGGTAGTTTATTTTATTTCTGCCGGCTTTTTTATATAAGGTTCGGCAAACCGCATTACGCTATCAAGCAGATAGCAGAAAGTTTCATTGGCTTTACTCGTTTCAACATCAATACCGACCAAATGGCAAATATCAAAAATAATATGGGCGGCTTCGTGGGCTAAGGTAGATGATTGCCCGTCAAACACGCCCAGCAAATGAATATCTTGTTGTCCCGATAAGGATTGAAAGGTATTTGCTGCCCCTTTTCGATCTAATTTTTCTGCCGTAATGCCGAAAAACTGATGAGCATTAACCCATTCATCTTTGCTGCGGCAGAGATAAATGCAACGCCCATCAAATAATGGTACATCAAATTTAGGTAATTCAGGGAAGTTCATTTCCTATCCTTGTTTTAGGCAATAAAAAAACCTAGCACTAGGCTAGGTTTCTAAGAATGATTTAGCTTGTTGGTATTTTTTTACCCTATCCAAATCTTTTTCAGTGTATGAATTTAATCGGCTTAAATCCATATTATGGCTGAGATCAGCCAATTTTACTTGCCGTGCAATTTCATTGGCTTTCACTCGTTCTAAATACTGTAAATAAGGTTCATTTGGGCGTTTAGTGATGGCATCGATTGCCTTACTAATAACACTACCGAACAAGGCTTCTGCTTCGTTTAGCGTAAAATGGGTATCTTCTACGCTATCGTGCAACCACGCCACGACAACAAATTCATCGCCTAAATGAGCAACTTGGTCTGCAGCAAATTTAAGATGATGAATATAAGCCTGCCCTGCTTTGTCCGTTTGGTTGGCGTGTAACCGATAGGCTAACTGTTTGGCTTGTTCAATTAGCATCAATGCGTTTTTATAAATGTAATGGCTTCTTTTTCAGAAACAATGGAGAAATCATCAAAACCGCTGACTAATAGGCGATCAGCCCAAGAAGCACTATGGGTATTATCCCAATCGTTTTCGGCTTGGTTGTATGTAGCAAATGACAACCAGTTATCGGGATTTCCCCGTACTAATTGCTGTTTTTGATCGCCCATATTCACGAGATAATATTGATAGGTCATTTTTGTTCCTTAATCAGTTCAATATTGACCAGTGTCTTGATTGTACTACTTAATTTTTGCATTTTAAATAGTAATTTCTCTTTTTCTGCTTGTGGTGTTTTCATATCTCGGAATTGCTCATACAAGCGGTAATTCCCCATTTTTAAGGTCAAAACTTTGCTGTGTATGGTATTGCATTTCAAAGATGATACCGTTTTTCTCAATAAATGTGTTGATCCCCTTATAAACCGCATTATCCCGCCAAGTATTTTTGACAATAATTGTACGGTAGCCATTTTTCTGCAAGAGAACCTGCATTTTTTGATAGCCGTCCACAAATGATTTTTCATTAAAAACCGCAGTGTATCTGATTAAATCACGAATTTTCGATAAGGCTTGCTGTTCGGTAAAGCCGTCATTGATTTCAGTATCGACCTTACGTTTTAGAGAAGCCATTGACTTTAAGCGAAAATCTAAACCGACAGCTTGTCCTTTTGAATGCTCAATAATGGATAGCATATCATCGGTAATTTTAGGTTCAATTTTAACCGCTTGATCATACAACCGTTGAATAGCTGAACCAAGATCTAAATGCCCTTGTAATGCTTTAAGGGATAACGGTCTTCCTGACTGATCCAACATATCCCGAAACGTAATCACACCCCGCCGCCATAAATCCGCTTTGCCCTTGCCGAGTACCGCATCTTGCTCGGCGGTGGTTTTGGTTTTTAGCCAGTTTTCGTAGTTGATGTTTTCACTTACTTGCCCGTCCATTGTTGCACGGGTGCTTGCCGGCAGTTCGTCCACGCCGTCAATACCGAGTTCTTGCCACGATTTCGTTACTAGCTGCAGTATCGAACGGCAGCGGGGGTGGAGTGGCGGGCGTTGATAGGGAATATCGTGGTCGATGGGCTTTTTGTCCAAGTCCCACATTAAACCGTCCCGCACCCGGCACACATCGGAAGTTCGCATATCAAGGGTTGCAAGGTGCTTTTCGCCTTTGAGAATATCAAGGTTTTCATCTCGTAAGGCTTGATGGGCGGCATCGGCAGCTTTTGCCACGGCGGTAATCACTAATGTATCGGCGTGGCGTTTTGATGTGTCGAATAGCTCTTTCACTTCTTGGCTGAGTTCGTGAGTTTGCTTACCGTCTAATAAACCCTGCCGGATGGTGCTTTCAAAGCGGAAAGCTGCTTCATTACCTTGCTTTGCCCACCAATCTTCAAGTGGTGCACCGACAATCAAGGCCGCTTTTTTGGTCGCTTTTAGCTTGTAACCCGGAACTTGATTGAAAAAATCAAAGCCGACTTGATCGTTGTACAGGGCTTGAAGTGCGGTCGTTTCTTCCGATAAAAAACCGCTTAACTCGTTGTCGGTGTAAGCGGTCAGTTCTTGGTAGGTTTTTGCAATCTCGCCTTTTAGTTCCCTGAGTAGTTTATCCAATTCCCGTTTGGGTAAGGCTTCCACACCGGCAGCGGAAAGGCGGTTTAACAGGTCTTTTTGTGTGCGGTTGAGCCGTTTCCAAACTGCTTGTCGTAAATGGGCATCATAGCGAAAATGCAGAATTTTACGATCCGTTAAGGCATAAGCAATTTTTTCATCAAGTGTCGGTTTCTGTACTGAATTGATTTTCATCGCTTAATCCTAATCCTTCCGCATCCAATCGGGCTTGTTCATCTTCCCATTGTAGATTATCGCTAATCAGCCCACGCCGTTTGGCTTCTTCAAAAGTGGTTTGTTTTGATAATGTACCGGCATTTTGCAATTTGATCACCGTATCCATTGATTGATTTGGATCAAAATCGCTGTCGATGTTGCCGCTAATCTCTACACTGCCTACTTGCTGAATACCAAGCCAGTTGCCGACATATTCCAAGGCTAAATCTAGGGCATCTTCAAACTGATTGGCGTATAGACGTAATTGGCTGATTTCTTTACCCTGTTCATCACGAGCTTGGCTATCGGTCATTGCCAGTACGGTTTTATCCAGTAGTTTTGCTCCAGCAACCCGCATTTGACTCTCCAATTCTTTCAGGCTTTCTTGCCCGGCGGTAATCGCATTGCCCGAATGCTCCACATAACGTAAATCGCCGTTTTGTGGCACATCAATCAGACTGCCTCCGATTTTCACTGGGTGTTCATTGTTAATACCAACCCGAACCAATAACGGCACACGAGCAGTGTTAAGAATGTTATCTTGATCACTTTGGCTTTGAAAGTGCTTGATATTCAGATAGGCAAGCTCAAGCAATGGTGTTTCGCCGAGCATAAAGCCCTTTTTATTGGTGCTAAAGGCGACAATGGGAATGTAAGCAAGCGGTCGGTTTTGAGCAAAAAGTTGCAAATCTTCCACCAGTTGCCAGCCGTTTTGTTGCTTGCGGTATTTTCGCACTCGTCCAATTTCATAGACACAAATTTGCTCAACGGTTTTCACCGCAAATTCGCCATCATCTTCAATCACGTTTTCTTTATAACGGAATTGGGTAAGTTGCTGTTTGCCATTGATGATCGCCGTTTTAAAGCCGAGTACCGATTGCGGTTTAATTTCCACTAAATAAGGTCTTGCACCGGCAGCTTTTTCATCGGCAAGGGTTTTCACGTTTTCCGTGCGGGTGTAATCGACCAACACATAGGATACGCCATAGGCCAACGCCGAATAAAACCAACGAGCCGAGAATACATCAAGGTTATTACCTTGAGCATCTACATCGGGTAAAAAATTCTGCTGCAGTGTGGCGTGGATATTCTCGGTGGAAATTGCTTTAAAGAAAACTCTACCGCACATTTGCGAGAGGGTTTCACTCAAAGCAGGGTAAAGCGTGGAACGGTTTAAGCGGTTACGATAGCTTTTATCGCTTTCCAGTTCCATTTGCGGCAAATACTTTTCTCGACGATGTCGCATTTGAGCTGTACCGCCAAGTAAATCATCAATCAATTGAATTTGTTTATGCAGAGCGGCCATTTCGCTACTGACGGTGGAAACATCTGACATTGTTTTTATCCTTAGTAAATACTGAGCGGCGTTTGGTGCATTATGCGGTATTCCAATGGGGCAAAACACATAATCAAGGCATCTGCCAAGTTCGGAGACGGAATACCCCGTTTTTTCATCTCTTTTTTGCTTTCCACTTTCACCCGACCATTATTGTCATAATCGACACGGGGACGTGAAAGTTCGGCTTTAAGATAGTCAAGGTTCGGCAAATTACCGCTCAAGCTAATCAGTTCGTCTGCAGAATATTGATCGCCAAAGGTAACGGCACGATAGGTTTTGTAAAACCGATCACGCACAGCCCACCAAGCCTGTGCTTTCACATTGGCGAACATATCACCGTTGGTTTTGCCGGCAAGGTATTCCTGTTCGGGATTGACAACCGCACCGCTGGCATTAAAACCGGTAAAGCGAATGCGGCTTTCTGTTCTAGCGAAACGTGCCTTTACACCTGCACCAACACCGATAGAATCGAACACCACTTCATCGGCTTGATGGCTTAATGCCCATTCGTGTGTTTTATCCGCACTGTAAATCACATCGCCCGATTGCCAACTCTCTAAATCCAGTACGATTGAGCCGTGGGCAAAGCAATTTGCATTACTATCCGCACCTTCGTCCGCCACATCAAAGCCGATACGTTTTTTGCCTGCTGCAGCAAACCCTAATTTAAGGTGAGCATTGACCGCACTTTCAATCCACAATGGCTTGATAATCGCCAAATCACTGTCGGCAACCGGTTCGCCTTCCCAGATATGCCGATAAAGTTCAAAATCTCTTTCCTTACATTCTTCCATCTCCAACCGTAAGGTTTCGGGGAAGAAAGGGTTGTGATTGTAATTGACTTTGAGTAAGGCGGTATCACTTGGTTTATTCACGACAAATCGCTGATAGGTATCGTCTAGAATATTCTTCGGATTGAATGAAATCCAAATTTCCGAACCGTCTTTGCGAATGGTTGGAATGAGAATATCCCAGCTTTCCTTTGAGACATTTTCTGCTTCTTCCACCCAACAAATATCGATACCTTCAAGGGATTTAATTTTGGTTGGATTGTTTTTAATACCGTAAAATAGAAATACCGCACCGGTTCGCAGATTGTAGATTTTGTTTTTCTGTACATCAAATTCGGCTTGATAGCCGTAACGCTCAATGGTATCGGCAAGTAACTGAATCACGGAATCACTCTGATGGAGTTTTGCAATTCCCTCGCACAGAGAAAACGGCTGGGGAAACGGCGGGCAATTTCAATCAGTAGGCGGGCAATCGTCCACGATTTTCCGCTGCCACGACCACCATAAGCCACTTTGTAGCGATGTGGTTCAATAAAAGGTAAGAATTTGCTAATCAATTTCTGTGTCATTGGCAAATAAATCCCTGAGTGAACCTAACGCCATTGAACCATCACTGGAAGTCATATCCACTTTTTGAGTAAACATGCCCAAATGCTTGCCGAGTAGTTCAAAGGCTTTATTTGCTCCGCTGGCTTCAAACACAAAACATTCCGTATCTACCGCATTTGCAGTGCCTTCTTGATTGTTTTTGACAACTGTAGTTAATTTCAGTGGCTTTCGCCCCATACAAATATCACGGTATTCGATTAAGTCCGAGATAACCTGATCAACGGTTAAATTGTGGCGTTGTTTGTGTTCATTTTGAAGTTCCTCGACCCTTGGGGTAATCTTGGGGTTGTTCAATAATTTTACTGCTTCTTCGTTGATTGTTTTTGTTGTCATTTTTGAACAATCATAAGCCTGTCTGTAAGCCTCACTCGCATTCCCCAACTCAATATAAAGCTGACAAAATTTCTCTTGTTTTGGTGTTAATTTCCCCACGCCTTTAGACGTGGATTTCACCTCGTCTTTTTTACTCGGCATAGGTTAAATCCTTATTTAATCGGAAGTTCAATTTGCATCTTGTCTTCAAAGAGCTTTAAAGTTGCTTCCAGCACGGGCTTGTCGCCTTTCCATTCGTTCAGCCCTTTACCACATAAGCTCGCAAATGCTCTTTTCGCTTTGTGTTCAATGCACAATTCATTATATTTATGCATCAAGCTATAGCCTTCTTGCTGTAATTTCTCACGCATTAAATCAAAGGCTTTAATAAACTCTACTTTGAATTTCATTGCTTTTTTGGTTCTATATCCCATTACCAAAAGTAAAAATCCATTTTTAGTCATTTGATACATTGGTTGCTTTCTACCCCATTTATCAATATATGAGGTCTCCTCAAAATTGAGGAGAGCAAACTCACCGCAATCTTGTTCAGTAACTAACGCTTTAATATCACGGATAATGTTATCGTGACGTTTGCCAAATACTGTAGCGATATGAAGAGAGCTCGTCACAATACGTTGCTTGTCATCTACCTTTAAGAATTGCTCAAAATTTTCAATTTTTTGTAGGTTCATCTTGGACTCCTATTAAATTTGGGATAATAAAAAACCCGACCATTTCTGATCGGGCTATTTAGTCTTTAGTCCTAACGTAACCTACCTTTCGGCTTGGAGTCTACCAATTTAAAGATGTTAGACAAACTGAAGTTGCAGTGAGTTATTTTTGCGCTTGTTCTACTTGCCATTCTCGAATCTTATCAATCCGATTGAGGCATACATCACGCTCACGTTTTAAGATGACTGCATACTGTGTTACGTCTCCATAGGTACGACCATTAAAAGGCGTTTTATCTAAGTGAGCGATAAAGGCTGCAGGAAGTGTAGGACAGGCAACCGGCTCAGTCTTGGCGCAGGAACTCAATGACACTGCGAGGAGCGTTGCTATAGTAAGCATCACTACTTTTTTCTTGCGCTGATATAGCGTTGATAACTTCATCGGCTTTCCTCCGTGCTTCTGATTCTTGTTTGCTGAGTTCAAGGGTTAAGCGTTGGTTTTCTTCCGCTTGAGATTTAAGCTGAGAAATGACCGCACTTTGTTTGGTAATGGTTTGGGCTTGCGTTTGGTTGACAGCTTTTAGCTCAGTAATAACATTTGATTGGTGCCATAACCACGCACACAAGCCCAAAATGAAAAAAAGTGCGGTGAGTTTTATCGCACTTTCAAATCGCTTAAACATAATGCTCTTTCCTTTTCTCGGCGAGTAACAAGACCTTTTAAAATCTTTCCGCCAGAATATTTCCAACGGGGAAATTGCTCGCACATTGCCCGAATATCACCTTGCTTGGCATAGTGGTAAATAGTAGATGTTTTGAGTTTTCCGCACCCTACGTTAAAGGTTAGTGAGGTTAGCGCCTCAAATGCTCCTTGTGGAAGTTTCTCACCATTGGCAAAACGATTCACACATTGTTCAGCTGTCATAATGTCTCTTGCCCAACGGTCAGCGATTTCCTTATCCGAATAACGCTTATTTGGATCGATTTTCTCACCACCAAATTCTGTTGAGCCTATTCCCACAGTTAATACATCTGCCGGACATCGATACGGGTCACGGCGACAACCTTCTGCATTGCCAATGATTTCTAATCCGGTCTGACCCGTTCGGATTTGGTCACTATATTCAGATAACACTACCCCAATAATTACCGCAACCGAACAAACGCCACCTACGGCAAATTTTTTAAGGCTCATCTCGTAACCCTCGTTTTAATTGTTGTACTTTCAAAGCGTGGATTTCTTCTTCACGTTCTTCCGCACGCTTCCTCGCTTGACCTTCTGAGCATTTGGAATACATATTCACCAGCGCCGTCAGAATACCTACAGCAAGGCTTAATAACATCAGATTTTGCTGATCGCCAAGCCAAGCAAGCAAACCGGAAAAACCCGACCACACCATACTTTGATTGCCTGCGTCTTTAAACATTGTTTTCATGCTCCGCCCCCTGTGTTGAAGGCAATAAAAAAGCCCCAAGCATTTCTGCTCAGGGCTGTATCAGATTTATGGCACTCTGTACTGGAATCGAACCGGTATCGATGACTTAGGAGGTCATTGCTCTATCCTGTTGAGCTAACAGAGTAATTTTATAGGTTACTACCTAATAAAAAGCCCTGACTATTCTAAATCAGGGCTACTAAAATTCATTTGTGCGTTGCTTACGTGCAAAAACCGCACTATGGCATAAATGATATACTTTTAGTCTCACAAAATCAAGACTTTTTTACAAAAAGCACAAATACCGCACTCTCTTTCAAAAGTGCGGTCGGTTTTGGGGGAGTTTTAGAAGGTTTGTTCTCTGGCTTTTGGGTTAAATTGGCGTAGATGCTTTAACACTCGCCAGTTGGAATCTTCATCAAAGTGGATATCTTTCGTGATTCGTTGCAAAATGGCGTTACTAGAACGTAGAACACTGAGATATTCGTAAGCCTGCCCGTAGATTTGTCCGCTCATATTTGAGCCGAGCATTTTAAATGCTTTATGAATATGTTGGAATGTACCTATACCACGTTTGAATGCAAACCATAGCCAAGCCAGTTCTTGAAGTTCGTATTCTGTGAACTCAAAGCTGTAAAGTCCATTTTTCTTCGGTTCAATCAACTCCCCCTCAAGTGGCAATCTCGCTATCAAACTTACCGCCTCCACAAACTGATCGTCATTGATATCTTTGTAGCTTTTACCGAAGTGGGTTTTGAGTGCCGACCACTGGGTAATCGCTGCTTTGGCTTGATGTTCTTTCGGTAATCGTTTAGTGCGATCCATTACAAGGTTTTTGATGAACGTCTGATGATCTTTAGAAAGTTTTTCAATTTCGACCGCACTTTTTACCGCTACACCTTTATTCCAATAATCAAACAACGCTTGATAACATTCTTTTTTGTAAGTAATCAGGGTTTCACGAATTTCAGGTTTTACCCGTTTTACATCAATACCAAATAGCCAACCGTTTAGGTATTGGATTGGGAGGCAAAGCATTTGACGTTCTTTTCCATCATTTGCAACTATGGTTATGATGACCACAGTTGAATTTAATACATCATCACGTTTAATTCTGGCATATTGAGATTTCCAGTCTAAACCGATATTTTCACAGATCGGTTTCATCGCAGTGTAATGCGTGCCATTTTGTTCAAAAGTAATTAAAGATTGATTATGGAATTGGATAGTTTGAAGTTGAGTTGAATTTGTCATTTCTGACTCCTTGTGAAGTTTTCTGATATTTCAAAGGTGTTCGTATGATACAAATACCTTTTGGGCGTCGAGAGGTTCAGAAGCCATCACAAGTTGGCTGGAGTTATTCCCCGAAGGTATTGTATTCCTCGCCCTCTCGACATTGATTAAAATTACCATTTTCTATACTAAAACAGAGAGAAGAAAAAGTTTTAGGTACAAAAAAACCGCATAGGTTTTCGGTTGCGGATTACCGCTTGTGATATAAGGTTCTGACACCTTGAGATGAATGATAATGAAAAACCCCGCATTTGTAAAGCAGGGTTTAGAAAATCATTGTTTTTTTGCTTGTTGGTAAGCTAAACGAGAGGCTTGCATTGCTTGTCGTTTTAGCTCTTTGGCGGTAAGTTTTTTTTCTGACATTTTATCCCTCCTGATAATTTGGGGTTTTGATAATAAAACAGTCTTCATTGTCGCCTAATTGCGTTACTGGAATAAAGTCTACCATAAGTGGGTGGCGATTGTCGCACATTTTTTGATACATTCTGCTTAATGATGGACGCTCTGCGATAAAGAAGTAACATTCAGGCTGATAAGCTAAATAGTGTTTATAGAGCAAGGTTTCAAGTTGCTCTTTTAATTGCTGAATATCGGCTTTTTTAAATTGATGATTTACGGGCGGAGCATATAAATCTACATCAGGCTCGGTGCTTTCATAGTAGGCTTTCACACCAAATTTGACACTGTACGTTTTGCGATTTCTTAATAAATTTTCAATACGTTGATCTAAAGGAAATAAACTTTCAATCACATCACGATCAGACGAGAAATCAATAATATAATCAATATGTGCCACTTTAAATTGAGCAAATTGATGTGGAATTGATTGGTATTCTGATTCAATGAATGGCATAGAGAAGAAAAAGTCTTAGATACAAAAAATCACACTGACGGGGTGAGTAACCGTTTTGCATAAGCCTTTTGAGAGCTTGAACACACTATAAATAAAAAAGCCCCTTCAAGTCAAGAGGCTTTGAATATTATTATTTCACACTAAGGTTTATCTTTTACCTGCAAATGCTTCATAAGGATTTGCGTTATCATCTGCAACATAGCCTATCACTTCTTCAGCATTAGGCCCCATAAATTTACCGCCATAGCCAGAACGAACTTCATAACCATCTACATTTGATTTAGCTACACCTGCAAAATGAATCTCTTCTCCACCTTGACTGATACGTCTAATATCTGTTTTAAGCAGATTAATATCAAATAACTCTTTACCACTAGAAAGTAATTTACGATCTGTAATCGCACCACTTAGGGTTTTGTCTGCGAAGTTCACATTTAATGATAATTTGCCTTCACTATTAGCACCAAATGAAACGCCTGAATAACGATATTCACCAGTTGCCGGTAAGTCCTCAAATTTCGTTCCTAAACCAAATTCCCCCATGTCATCTACCGAAGCTCGCCCATCAACAACACGTCCATATTGATCGGTTTTAACATTTTTTGGCAAAGCATAGCCAATCGCAGAGTATGCCTGATTATACGCTTTACCTTTGATATTACCGCCCAAATCTTTTTCAACAAAGCCAATATTTTCAGAAGCTAAATCAATAACAACGCCCCCAACACTTACCTGTTTCAGTGCTTTTACTTGATCTTGTAAATCACTTCTTACACTTGATAGTGAGCCTTTTGCCGTAGATTCCGAATTTGCATTAGATTGAGAATTATCTTTAGCCGGTGTCGCAGGTGAAGTTGAACTACCACCCCCGCCTCCACCACTACAAGCAGATAAAACAATACCTAACGCTGTAACTAATAACAATTTTTTCATAAAAAGATCTCCATTAGTGAAAATACGGATTTTACCTTATTTTTCATAAATTTCCGTGACGGAGATCACAATTAAGATAACTGCTAGCCGATGTAATGATATTTTACATCCAGTATAGAAAATGCACCCTGTAAAAATCTCACCCCTCTACCACGACAGCGATACATCGTTGCCCTTGAAATATTTAATGCCGTAGTAATATCCTTCTCCCCCATATCCTGAACATACATCGCCATTGTTACTTGATAAGCCAATAAATCTACCGAGTGCAGTGCCATAATTGCACTTTCGATTTTCAAACATTCTTCATCGCTTAAATGTTTCAACCACGCTTTTCTTGGTTTCAAGGGTAATACCGGAATGCTAGGCGTAATGAAGGGATATTCCGTACCGATTCTTGCTCGCCCCCAACAACTTCCCCACTTTTCTAAAATGCGTTCAACACTATAATTCACCGTCCAACTCCTTCACTCTTGCCTTGTAATACTTAATAATTTCCTTACAATCTTCTTTAGTGTATTTCTTTACATCGTGGTCTTGTCGTTCTAACCATTCCACTTTTTCAACACCGATTCGCTTTACAAGGTTAATCCGATACTCAATCGCATTACCACTTTTATGTTGATTGCAAGGTACGCATTGCTTATGGACGTTCAACTCACAAAATCTCAGCTCAGGACAAGCCCCCACACTGCGATAATGCCCAGCATCGTATTTCCCTTGATGATAGTTTCCGCAACTGATACAAGGCTCATTCTTATCACGTAAACGGATAAACTGATTGAACACCTTTTGCGCCTCTTTCAGCCACTGAGAACGGTTTTTTAATTTCGCCTTACGTTCCTTTAGCTTTTGCTTTTCGGCTTTCTCTCGGGCTTTCTGAGCGTTATTTTGAGCAAGCTCAAGCGCACACTTTGGCGAACAAACCTTTTGTAAACTACTCACGGTTTTTACAAAATAATCGCCACAGACTTTGCATTTGTATTCTTTTGGTTTCTTAGCCACTTCTACTTGCTCCGGTTATCCCAATAACTCTCAAGCCACACACAAAATGCCAAGGCAAAACAAAAAGCGATAAAGCCATTAAATTCCATTCCATCTCCCTAAAAAAACGCATAAAGCTGATTAATTACATTCTCATCGGTGGTGTTGCCGAAAACGTGTTTAAGGGCCGCATTGATTAAGGCGGAATAACACCGCTCAAACTCGTCTTGCTCCATATTGCCGTAACTCAGGCTTTCAGCTTCCACCCGTAAACTGCCGTCTAAGGTGTAGGTGACTTCCTTAAAGCCTGCAAGCACCGTCAGATTTTTCCGGAACGTATCAAACTGTTTACGCTCATCAAAATGCTGCCATTCGGTTTTATCTGCCGCCCAATGCTCAAAGCAGAAATTGAAGAAAGCGAACACCTTGCGATGAAATGCAGGATTGCGGGTACGAATAACTTCGATTTCATATTGTTCACCTGTTTTCAACGAATTAAGAGCTTCCGCCTCCATATCATTTAGTGGACTAAGTAATCCGCCGGCAAGTTTAATCACTTGAATGCGAAGTCTTGCTTTATAGCGTTTCCCATGTTCTTTTACGATTTTATCAACGCTATGCGCCATAATACCCACCGCACTTTTTCACAAAATCCAATTCCACCTGACGGGTTACAAAACCCTGCATAAACGGATCGAATACTGCCACCATTGAACCTTTGTTGTTGCCTTTCACTTCTTCACCGGTAACCGGATGTAAAAAGTTAATCCGTCCGCCAATGATGTCGATAACCTCTGTGGCGTTCTCCTGAATTACCTTGTACCACTTCGTAGATTTATCTGCCGGCAATAACATCACTACCAAATAGCCTGCCTTTTTCAACTCCGCCGCACGCTCTACGAAAGGTAAGGGATTGGAGTAAGGGGGATTGACGAAAATGCGTAACATTTCTGTCTGTTCAACCACTTCATCAAGTAGCTTTTCAAACAAATCATCTGCCAAGAAATCAGGTGCAACCGAAATATTGTCAGGAAACGGAATATCATCGTCACCGTATCCATCCGGTGCAGGTTCACCGATATAGCGATAACACAATGCATTGTGATAGCTTGCACAACCGTCAATGTGAAACCAATAAAAACGGCGTTCCAACCAATGAAAAACATAGCGTGGCGTGCGGTAATGGTCTTTGTTAAATTCAGCGGTTTTCTCTGTCATTTTCTTAAAACTCCTGCTTCGCATAAGGCTTACGTTTCGGTTCGGGCTTGCCAATTTCTGCTTTGCGCTCTGCTTCCATTTGGTCGCAGTTAAAAATTGCACCGTTGCGTTGTTCTACATACACTTTGCCGGTGATACCGTGGCGATTTAAACGCGGTAAAATTTCCGTTAAATGCGGGTCGGCTTGTGGGTTGTAAGTGTGTTCTTTGTAAAGCCCGAACCAATAATCACATTCTTGTTCTATTTGTCCGGTATCACGGCTGTCACTGGGCAATGGGCGTTTATCACCACGAGTTTCTAAATTTCGGTTAAGTTGTGTGAGCAACAACACGACACAATCCATTTCGCGCGCAAGGTTTTTTAAATCTTTGGTGAGCTGTCCGTAAGCCAAATCATTACGCTCGGCTTTATCAGTTTTCATTAAGGTGAGATAGTCCACCGCAATTAGCCCGATTTCCCCCTTTTGGCGTTTAATACGGCGGCATTCATTGCGAATATGCGCCATTGTGACTGCCGGTGTATCGTCAATAAACAACAAATCATCTTTGATTAGTTTCCCCACCGCATCCACACATTTTGAAAGCTCCGCATCCACTGAAATACCGACTTTCTCAAGTTCAGCCGGGTCATCATAAAAGACTTGGCTATTCACATTGCCAAGCTGACTAAACATACGTTCAAAGATGGCTTTATCCGACATTTCAAGGCTAAACAATAACGCAGGTTTCTTCTCGTTAATCACGCAGTTTGTGGCGATTGTGGCGAACAAAGCGGTTTTCCCTTGTTTTGGTCTTGCGCCAATCACCGCAAGGGATTGTTTAACGAGTTTCTTCGCACCCAGTAATTTATCCAACGCCGTAATACCGGTAGAAAGCCCGGCTACCGCTTGCGGTTGTGTACGGCGGGTTTCATATTCGTTAAACCATTCCCCATACACCTCACGACCGTTACGTAATCCACGGGTTTTACCGGCTTTGGCGTGGTCGGAAATTTCCGTGACTAATCGGCTGATTTGGTCTAATCGTTCCGCCACCGTCATCGCAGATTTGTCTAACAACAAATTTTCGCAATCCTGTAATTTCCCCAAGGCAAAACGGCTTACTGCGTTCTCTCGCACGATTTGAGCGTAACTGAGAATATTCCCGGCACTTGGCGGTTGTTTGATATTTCTGCCAAATACGCCAACCCACCAACTTCATCGCTGATACCTTGTGCTTTCAAACGGGTATCTAACGTGAGTAAATCCACCGGCTGATTGGCTTTCAACAAGGCTTGCATTTCGGTAAAAATACGCTGATGTTGATAGGCATAGAAACTTTCCGGTTTTAACATCGCAAGCACGTTTTGCGCACGTTCTGTGGATTGATTTAACATCAAGCCCCCAATCACCGCTTGCTCGGCTTCAAGGCTGTATGGCACGGTTTTAATTTGATTCATTACAATGCCCCTTCGCGAACTCTCAAAACTTGTTTTGGCTTAATGGCAAAATCAAAATTAGCTCGCCAACCACGATCGTTTTCGCCAAAATGGTGTGGTTTTGCCGATTCAAAAAATGCCTGAAAATATCTTTCTGCACATTCCACCGTTGGTGCTTTCAGCTCACCAAGAAATTTCTTAATCGCTCGCTTTCGCTCATCGTTAATTTTTTCCACGAAAGGTAATTTCCCCCCGTTTTCTTCGTTTTCGAGATTCCAAAGTTCAGCGATTTTGTCAAAATCTATTTTTTCTCCAACGCTACGCGTTTTTCTTGTCTTGAATTTGCCGTCAGGCAAATTCTCCCCATTAGGGGGTAAGGGGGTATTTATTTTTTCTTTTGTAATAGTTTCTTTTGTGTTTGCATGTTTTGTGCAATCGCTATTGCACGATTTATGCAAGTTTTTTTGCACGTTTTGTGCAAGGTTTGCATGTTTTGTGCAATCGTCTTTTTTCCACTCGGAAATGGTTAAATTCAAACCAATTTTCTTACCCTCTTGACGTAGCACCCTCATTTTTACAAGTTCTTGTTTTGTCTTACTGGCTTTTTGCTCATCCGGTAAATCGACAAGTTCACAAAGTTGCGCATTGCTAATCCAATCCATTTCTTTACGCCAAGAAAGTGTTTTTTGGATCACGACAATCAACACATTAAATTGACGTTGCGTAAAACCAAATTGACCGATTGCAAATAACAATTCATTCGGAATTGCCGTAAAGCCATCATCAACACTCACTTTCTTCACACCTTGCTGTTTTGGTTGTTCAACCGGTTTCTCATCTCTGGATTGAAACCAATCTTCGATTCTAATTACATTGCCCATCATTCAACTCCTTAAAAAGTTTATCGGATTGTTTATCAAGTTCATCAATTGAAAGCCCTTGCTCAATTAACTTCATCAACCGTTTTCGATATTCCAAGGCTTGCCAAAAAGAGGAATGACGTGTAGAATGTGTCTTGTATTTAGTATCATTCCTCATAGGAATGCTTCCTTCTTAACCACGGTTGCAGCCGTGGTTTTTTATTGTCGCTTGTTTAATAAAATCACACTCTCGATCGAAAGCTGTGTTGCCGTAAGGTGTTTACTTAATGCCTGACGGATTTTGTCTTCCTCGCTTGAGGTAATTTCCCCGTCTTGTAAGGCTTGTTCTAATGCGGAATAAAGCAGACCGCGGGCAGAAAGTTCTTGTAGCTGAAGCACGGAGATTTCTTGATTGTCTAAATCATTCGTCGCCACATCAGGCACAAAACGTCCACCGGATAATCGGCAAATTTCGTCCGTGAAATCCGTTACCCCGTATTCCTGCTGAATTGCAATCAGCTCCTCGCATTTAAACCGCTGACCTTTGGTTTGATACAAGCGGTTATTTAATTCCGCTTCGCTAAAGCCGAGAAAACCCGCCACCGCAGATTTACCACCCGGCACTTTCTCGATCATTTCTCGGATAATCCTTTTCATCGCCATAATTTCCTTTGGTTTTTTATGGTTTTCGTTTTTTGGGGATTTGGTAAATTAGCCCTCAGCAGGGAATAACTCGTCAAGCGTGCAATCAATGCCATGATTTTTCATCACAGAAATAATTCTCTGGGCTATATTAATTGGTGGCTCACGTCTGCCAGTTTCATAATGAGCAATTGCGCCTTGTGTAATATTGATTTCCTTGGCGAGTTCCTGCTGAGTCAGATTGATCTTTTTTCTGAACTCTGAAATACGATTCATATTTTTCTCCTAGAAAACAATTAACAATAATACTTTATGTATTTGATAATGTAAAGAGGAAAATACAATTGGTATTTTGAATAATTATTACAATGCGTAATAATTAAACTGATAACTGAAAGGTGGATAAATGAAAAAACAATGGAATGAATATGTTCGTGACAAAATGAATCAGTCACGTAAAAAACAAGAGGATATTGCTGAAGCAATGGGTAAAACCCAAGGCGCTATCGGTCATTGGTTGACTGGACGTAGAACACCAAACTTTAATGATGTAGCTAAAATGCTTGAAGTTACAGGGGAAGAAAAAGTAATTTTAAATTCCGATGGAACATTAGAACCTTTTGATGAAAACATTGCACCTGCAACATTACAAAAAACTTATAGCTATCCACTGCTAAGTGCCATTCAAGCGGGAACATTCACCGAAACTTGCGATTACACCTTTTCAGATGGCTATGAATACCTAGAGTCAAACATTGATACAGAAGGTGAAGGATTCTTTTTAGAGATCAAAGGGCAATCTATGGAAAATAAATTTTCTGAGGGCGATCTTGTACTTATCGACACTGGACTTTATCCCCATCCGGGGCAATTTGTTGCAGCCGTAAATGGTAATGGTGAAGCTACGTTCAAACAATATAAAGAACTAGGGGAAATATCCGAATCCTCCGGTATGCCGCATTTTGAACTTGTTCCTCTTAATCCGGTATTCCCAACACTCAGCACCTTAAAACAAGATATTCGTATTATTGGCGTAGCCGTGGAACATAGACGTTATTTGTAACCGGATACCAACGCCCAATCACTAAAGCATAATTGGCGTTGGGGTGGATACCAAGCCCTCAGCAGATAGGTTGGAGAAGAAAGGGATAAGATAGAACATTTATAGGAGTTGAAATGAAAGAGAGATATTTCTTTTACCCACAAAAACATCTCTGGGATTTAAAAACGATTAAGAAAGGTTATTTGGCCAAAATTCACACAAATGATACAGATTGCTGGCAATTCGGTGATTTTGCAATAGTTGAAATAATGGAAGTCAACAATGAGCAAAGAATCGCTACAATAAAGATTCTTGAATCTAAAGGTGCCATATGGAATGGATCACAACAAAAGAGCTACAAAGCAAAACCAACAAAATTCGGCTACTACAATGTCCCTTTTGACTTTTTCAGTGATGTAAAGAATGAGGAATGATTATAAATGTTCTTGAAAAGAAAGTTGAGCTGTTAGTAAATTATTATAAATTTTTAATAAATTAATTGACAATGCTCGATTAAAGATTAAAATTGGACAGGAAATTAGACGGAACCCATAGCAGCTCACAGACCATTTTTACTATCTGTACGGTTGTTATGGGTTTTTACTTATGAGATAAGAATGAAGAAAACAGCAATTTTAATTGATGGAGGTTTTTTCTTTGCGAAAGTAGGATTCTTTGCAAGAAAATACTTTAAAGGTGAGAATATCACAGCTGAAAATTTAATAGATTTAATGTGGAGAATAGTTAGATTTCACACAGAGATAGAACGTGGTAAACACTCGGGAAGAGAAGCGCAAGAACTTTACCGAATTTATTATTATGATAGCCCACCTCTTGATAAGCAGGTTAAGCTACCACACCCAGAGAAAGGCGAAACAACACCTCGAGATAAAAACTTCAAAGCGGAACCAATGAACAAATTACGATCTGAATTCCATTTAAAACTAAAAGAGAATCGTAAAACTGCATTGAGAATGGGGAGATTGCAATCAACAGATTGGAGACTTAACGAACACACCCTGAAAGCACTCCGCCAAGGGAAGAAAAAATGGGAAGATTTAACCAATGATGATTGGTATTATGAAATAACCCAAAAGTCTGTTGATGTGAAATTAGGAATGGATATTACCATTCTTTCTTATGAGAAACTTGTTGATGTAATTGTTCTTATAGCAGGTGATTCTGATTTTGTACCGGCGGCAAAACAAGCAAGAATAAAAGGTGTCGATTTTATATTAAACCCTCTGAAACAAGAGATTTCTCACGATTTAGCAGAACATATTGATGGTATTCAATCGTTTAGTATTGGAGTTGGATTAGCAGAAATATTAAAATGCAATCCTGATGGAAATCCTGAATGGTGGATAGAATATCAAGATAAAGTAGCCGCAAGTAAAGAGAAACGGAAACAAAGCAAAGTAAAGGCTCGTAAGAAGAAAAAGTAACAAACCGCCCCTGTGGCGGTTTTCTTTTATCTCAACGAAACCAATTTCGCCGACATAACGTCCTACTTTTCCCATTCATTTATCCAAAATTCTCCTAAAAACCAACTGCACTTTTCTTTCTTTTTCTTATTCTTGTTCAAAAAACAAGCAATCAAACAACCTTATCGAAAATTTATTTCCTTAAAAATCAACAATATAAATACCTAATGTATTTTATTTTCCACAAATAATACAAAAAGTATTTACAATGATAAATACATTATGTATTATACCCACATCAAAACAACAGAGAGAAGAAAATGTTTTGACCGCCTAGCAGGTTAAATAAGTGTAATTACACCAAATTAACCGAGATTTAGCAGAGATGGCGGATGTTCTTTAAAAATCAACACACCGTAAGTGATTAAGAGATTGCATTACTTATATCAGCTTTCTACGGTGTGCGACACAATTTGGTTAAGTGGGTTTGGGTTAGCTTGTTTAATACCCCCACGCTGCCGGTCAGTAAAACAAGACTTATTTCAAACCGTACACTCTCTTAAATCAGGAAAAATCGATTTGACGGTAACAAGGTTACACCGAAATGACAAAGTATCGGATTTATCACATTGTATGCGGTTTGAAATAAGGAAGGAGGGAAATCTATGAGTATCACAAAAAATCCGGCAAAGAACTTCAAACGGGCTAAACGTCTCGCCCAAAAGCAAAGTGCCTTAGCCGCTAAACCGAAAAGCAACAACGTTGAAAAAGCAATCAACCTTGCCGGCAGAGAGAAAAAGCTGATTGATATCACCAATTACCACTGCACAAAAGGCAAAGCGAAATCAACAACGGTTCGAGCTACGCAGAAACGGCGATTAGGGCATAGAGAATTAATTTAATTCCTTAGGTGACTTGAGCCTTGCAAGTATAAAGAAAGGCAACCATTAAAAACCGCACTAGGTTCAATCCACCCAAGAAATTTCTAGACAGAAATAACAGTTAATGCGGTTTAACGATATTTTTAATTCAGCACCAGTTTTAAAGTTGGTTCTTGACCAATACATTCTTTAATATGATTACTAAAATCTTGAAGAGCCATCTTTACTTCAGAAAATGAGTTATCTTGATTATCCAGATGAAGGACATTGGCAGTATGCCATACATTTTCCTCCGTACTGTAATAAAGATATATGTTAACTATTTCATTATTGAAATCTTTCTTAAAAATTGGGCGATTTACAGTTGGATCTGGATCTATTTTATCAAAAGACCAACCATATTTCGTAGGGGATGACAATTTAATAACCAATGTGTCGCAATCCATACCGTGAGTTCCATTTAAGGACAAATATAAACCATGAGCAAGGTTGTTCATAATAAAACCCTCTTTGTTAAGTGATTGAAAATAAATTTTAGCTACTCTGCATTATACCACCAAGCAAAGAGGGTTTCATTATGGAAATAATATTGATATCACCCTCTATATTAAACAGCTTTTTATCCCCATCTAGATAATTTTCTTGTTTTTAAACATCAGATGATGTTAAATTATAGGAAATGGCAATTCTAAGTTAGGATAAATTATGGCTGCTTTAAATCAATTTGTAGAAAGTCACTCTGTATCAATTTTAGATCTACAACAAGAAAAGCTAAAACAGTTTGCGCCTACGATATCTCAGGCAATTGAACTCTCTATAAAAGACATAAATTCTCTTCCTCCAAATTTTTGCGCTAAAACCGCACCGGGTACATATCTGTATCATAATGTGTTGAGATACACTAGGGAGTTACTGAAAGAGCATGGGTTTGATTCTATCAATGTGTGGGGTGTAGAATTAGCATATAATAAGGAACTTAATATTGGGTTGTATTATTGTCGTGTCACCGAAGAGGTCAAGTCCTTAGAAAGCTATCCCTTATCATTACGTAAACGTGGGAAGCATACCAAGCAATTATTGCATTTGACCGAAGATAGTTTACTTGCTCCAGATCTATTTCCAGAAACACTTAAATGTATACAACATAATGATTCGTTTCCTTCAATGAGTATATGGGTAATAATGCTATATGCTGATTTTAAAACCGAGCAGTACGTTGCAAATATCGGCTATCCTGAAAGTGTTGATCGTCATTCTCGTATAGATAGTTTTTCTCACCGAATTTCATTATCTCTTGATAACACTGAAATTGTGACAGAAAAACAACCTAATTTTGCCGAAAATCCAGAAACAGAAATTCAAATGAAATATGAAAAGCTTATCGTTTAATCCACAAAGACTAAAACTTGCTCGAGAACGCCGTGGTCTCACTGCAATAGAACTTTCAAAGATACTTGATATTACATCAAGAACTTTATCAAGTTATGAAAATGGGCATAAAGAATTAACTGAGCAAGATGCTATTGTGGAAAAAATAAGTAAGGCACTAAATTACCCTATTCCATTTTTTTTCTCTGATGATCTTGTTCAAATTAAAGCTGAAACGGCTAGCTTTCGTTCAATGGCTAGAATGAGTGCAAAGAAAAGAGATGCCGCACTCAGTGCCGGTTCCATTGCAATGGAGTTTGATAAATGGCTTGGTGAACGATTTAATCTTCCTAAGGTTGATATCCCCGAATTTAACCATTCAGAAAGCACCCCTGATCCTGCTGTAGCAGCCCAACAGCTAAGAGAATATTGGAGGCTTGGAGAAAAATCTATTCCGAATATAGTTCACTTACTTGAATCAAAAGGTATCCGGGTATACTCACTCACTCAGGATTGTGTTGAAGTTGACGCCTACTCCTATTGGATAGACGAGCAACCATTTATATTCCTAAATAATCAAAAAACACCTGAACGTAGTCGTTTTGATGCTGCCCATGAACTGGGTCATCTACTCCTACATAAAAGAGCTGATATCACGAATAAAAAAGCTATTGAGACTGAAGCAAATCAATTTGCCTCGGCATTCTTAATGCCGGAAAGTGCCGTTAGAGCCATTGTACCGTTGCAGCCATCTTTCAAACAGCTCATAGAGCTGAAAAAATATTGGAATGTATCTTTAGCTGCACTTATAAAAAGAACATTTGACCTAAAACTTTCAACTGAATGGCATTATAGACAACTACAGATTACTGCTGGAAAATATGGGTATCGCACAGCTGAGCCAAATGGAATGCTAAAAAGAGAAACATCACAAATTCTAGATAAAATTACTTTGTTACTGAGAGAACATAAAATATCGAATAAGGAAATTGAAAAAAAGCTAAATATCCCATTAAGCGATCTAGCAGAGCTTACTTTCCAAAATCCTTATTTCCGTCTCAGAATAGTCTAACTCAACATCACATGAAACCTGCTTAGGCAGGTTTTTTTTCACCCTAAATTCAGCAAATTGATTAAAAAGGAAACAAAAATGAACAAACGACAGAAACGCAGAAAACGTCAACAACGTAACCAAACCGCAATGCGTTCACGCACCGTATTTTTTGAAGAAAACCAAAAGGAAACCACTATGCACAAATCAATCTTTGAGTTTTTATCATCTCTTGGCAATAAATGCCTTGTTTTAGTTTTAACCGCCATTGCTGTTATAGCAGTCCTTGGCATATCCCAAGCGTACAGCAACCCGACCGATTGGCACGATAACGAACTCAGCGAGCAAATCAGCCAAAAAGCCCGAGAAGAAGCCCGTAAATTATGGCGGAAAGAACACGGTGATTGGCAACCAAACCTCACCGAAACCGAACAAAAAAGACTGCTAAAACTGACCGCACTTTTGCAGGCGGAGCGAGATAAGGAGCAAAGATGAGCCGCTATTATCGAATTGAGCCACATCCAAAAGATTTGGGTTATCAGGCGGTGGAATACATTGGGCGAAAAGTTACTTGGAAAAGCCAAAATCATTGCGCTGAAGAACTTTGCGAAACAGAGATCGCCTTGAGAAAAACACTCTTGCGCAAGGTGGAAGAAGGTAAAGGTAAAGTTAAAACAAAAGGAGCACACTGGAGTTGATTATGTATTTTGAACCACGCAATGACATCATCATAAACCGCTTCGAAATTGACCGCACTTTTGCTCAATTTCAAGCGGAGAATTTAAACCAATTTGAACAATGGCTTTTATCCGGTGCGATCAACCCACAGCACGCCTTAGAAATCATTGAAAAATATTACACCAACATGCCATTTTAAGGAAATCTATGAACATTTATTTTGACATCGAAACAATCCCAACACAAAACGCAACCATCGCCCAAAAAGTGCTGGAAACTCTTTCACCCCCAGCGAATTACAAAAGTGAAGAAGCCATTCAAAAATGGCTGGAAGCCAACAAAGAAACGGCGGTAGAAAAGACTGCACTTTCCGGTACGTTCGGCGAGATTATTTCTGTTGCTTGCGCTATTGATGACAGCCCAGTGCAGGTGTTTTATCTAGCAGATTGGCAGGGGGCTGATCGAGAACAACGTATCTTGACAGATTTTTTCCAATACCTAAACCAACATTACCAGGCAAATAAAGATATTCCGCCGGTATTTATTGGCCACAACCACGTTGCGTTTGATATTCGCTTTGTTTACCAACGTGCCATTGTAAACCGAGTAAAACCTTTTGCCTATTTCCCAATCCACGCCAAAGCATGGGATAAGCAGGTGTTCGATACGATGGTTGAGTGGGCTGGTGTGGGTAATCGAATCAGCATGAATGATTTATGCCTTGCTTTAGGGATTGACGGCAAAAGTGATGATATTGACGGCTCAAAGGTATGGGGTTACGTCCAATCCGGACGTATTGCCGAAGTTGCCGAATATAACAAAGCTGATGTAGAGCGCACTAGACAGATTTATAAACGGATGACGTTTAAGGAGTAAATTATGCAATTTCAAAAAGCAGAACGAAAAAAATCAAAACTTCGCTTGGCACTTACCGGTCCTAGTGGTTCGGGAAAAACTTATGGCGCATTACTTTTAGCAAGTGGGTTGGGTAATAAAATTGCAGTTATTGATACTGAACAAGGTAGCGCCTCCCTTTACTCTCACTTGGCTGAGTTTGATTGTTTAGAGCTTGAACCACCTTATACACCGGAACGCTATCGTGAGGCGTTGAAACTCGCTGTGCAATCCGGTCATGAAGTGGTGGTGATTGACAGTATTACTCACGAATGGTCGGGTTCCGGTGGTTGTCTGGAGTTACTGGAGCAAATAGCAAAAGCAAAATATAAAAATAACACTTGGGCTGCTTGGAATGATATTACCCCAAGACATCGAGCGTTTATTGATGATTTGCTTACTGCACCACTACATATCATCGTAACCGCAAGAAGTAAAACCGAAACAGCACAAGTTGAAGTAAACGGGCGAAAGCAGGTTCAGAAACTGGGAATGAAAACGGAGCAACGGGACGGTATTGAATATGAATTTACTACTGTGTTAGATATTGTTCACGATGGGCATTACGCCTTGCCAAGCAAAGATCGCACAGGTTTATTTAACGCAAATACTCCTGAAAAATTATCAAAGGAAACTGGCGAGCGGGTGAAAAAATGGTTGGAAAGCGGTGTTGAGCTTCCTTCTGCGGGATCTCCTTCAGCACCTCCACAACAACCTAATAATCCAACCATGCAAAAACTCAAAGACGGTTTGCGCGAATGTAAAACCAAGCAGGAGTTAGAAGAGCGTTATTCAAAACAAATGCCGTGGTTGGAAGGGAAATACCCTGACCTGATTGACGAATACAACGGCTTTTATGATGAATGTTTATTAAATTTAAACACGTAGGAGAGTGAAATGGCAGGCGTAAACAAAGTCATTATAGTGGGAAATTTAGGCAATGATCCTGATGTAAGAACGATGCCGAACGGTGATATGGTCGCAAATATCAGCGTGGCAACAAGTGAAAGCTGGACTGATAAACAAACAGGTGAACGCAGAGAAATAACAGAATGGCATCGCATTGTGTTCTATCGCCGACAAGCTGAAATCTGCGGTGAATATCTACATAAAGGCTCAAAAGTCTATGTTGAAGGTCGTTTGCGTACTCGGAAGTGGCAAGACCAAAACGGGCAAGAACATTACACCACAGAAATTCAGGGTGATAAGCTACAAATGCTGGATAGTCGAAACGATAGCGGACAGCCGGCACAAACCAAGCCATCACAAAATAACGCTTACGCACAAGCGAAGTCGGGAGCAAAACCAACCCCCGAACAATTTGATGACGATATTCCGTTTTAACAACCTCAATATGGAGAACTTAAAAATGAGCAACACTAAATTTAGTCAAACCTTATCACAACTTAATCGGGGAGAGCTTGATGATGAACTCACCGAAGCGGTATCCAATGTCATCAAAGCAGTACGGGAAACCCGAAAACAAGGCTCGGTCACATTGAGCCTGAAAATCGGAATGTTAAATACACGCACCGAAAATCAAATCAAAATCACGCCACAGGTAACGTGCAAAGTGCCTGAGCTTGACCGAGAAGAAAGCATTGTATTCTCAACGGCAGATGGCGATGTGTTATTTGACGACCCAAATCAAATGAAAATTGATTTGAAAGTTGTTGATGGCGAAAAGAAAGAAGCAAAAGTATTAAAGATGGCAACCGCTTAATTTAATACTTCTTCACTCACGTAGCACCTTATTGGGTGCTTTTTTATTATCTAAAAATAAGGAAAACAAAATGGAACAATCATTAGTGAATGATATTGCAAAAAATGTCGCAAACGGAAAATCGTTAAATACGCCCATTCCGGCAGTGTTAGCAGCCGGTGATTTTGATATTCGATCACTTGAAGAATATCAATCTGCACCGGCACGCATTAGACAGCACATTTTTTTAAGAACCGAACAATCCTTGATTGATTATGTAAATAAATTTAAACAATCAGGGACGGCTATCTTTGCTAACTTAGATGATTTAGAAATCAAAGCGGTATTTGATTACCACGCCAACCCTGAAAAACCAAACTGGGGCGACCATTCCGCCACTTATAATTGCCCCTACTCAAAAGATTGGAAAGAATGGGCTCGTAAAGACAAACAGGCAATGAGCCAAGTTGAATTTGGTGCATTCTTAGAAAATAACATTCATAGCATTGCAACTGACGGCAATATCGTAAGCGGTGCCGAATTGTTGGCAATGGTACTTGCCTTCGAGGAAACCCGTAAATCTGAATTTAAGTCAGTTAAACGCCTACAAGACGGTACGATGTCCTTTACCTTTACCGACGAACAAACCGGTGGCGGCAAAGCACGCTTGCCGGAAGAAATTGTGTTAGGTATTCAACCATTTCATAATGGCGATTTTTATCAATTAAAAGCCCGTGTACGCTATCGAATTAAAGACGGTAGTTTGGCATTGTGGTACGAGCTGATTAATCCGGAAAAAGTCGTTGAAGATGCGTTCAACACCACACTGGATAAACTCAAAGCGAATATTGCCGATGTTGATTTTTATGAAGCGCAACTAAATTAGTTTGCCCTACCTGGCCGCACATCAAAAGTGCGGTCTTTTTTATACGGGAGAAAGAAAATGACAGCACATATACACGCAAAACTTATGGCAGAGTATGCCAAAGATGCAATGGAAACGGATAAACCGTGGAAAAGATGGGAAGTTAAAAATGACTCAGATGTAAAATGGTATGCTTGTAAAAACCATCCAGCTTGGCACGAAGATAGACAATACAGACGTAAACCAAAAACTATTTTAATTAATGGCATTGAAGTTCCTGAACCAGTTAGAGAACCATTACACAAAGGGGATACATATTATACACCAGATTTTGATAAAAATATGTATAGTGCCTTAGGCTGGTGCGATGATGACTATGATATAGAATACCTTAGAAACGGAATTATCCACTTAACAAAAGAAAATGCGATTGCTCACGCAAAAGCATTGATAAGTTTCACGGAGGTTAAAGATGAATAAGGTAAAAGTTCGTTTTTGTGGTGCAAGTCGTTACTCTGATCGACACGATAATTGTATTCAAGAAGTTGAATACGATAAAGAGGAGTGGGATGAAATGACAGAAGAAGAACGGGAGCAAATCGCACACGAAATAGCACACGAGTGCTTTGAAGTTTCTAGTTGGTATGAGGTAGTAGAAGATGAACAACTGGATTAGAGTTAAAGATAGGCTACCACCACGAGGCACAGATATTCTTATCTATATATCGTCTAGAAATGTAATTGACATTGCGTGGCTTGATGATGGAGCTAATGGTGTAGATTGTTTTGTTGGTACTGAATTTGGGTATGATGCAAAAAACGTATCTCACTGGCAACCATTACCAGAAAAACCGGAGGTTAAAGATGAATGACTTTCTTTTAGCAACAATACTTATAGCAGTAACGGCGATGGTATTTATGCTTGTAAGTGTCTTTGTTATACACATATTAATCGATAACAAGATTTTCAAAGAAAAAGAAGTTCGACATTTCGTTAGACATAAAATATTTAGAATAAAGGATATTGAAAATGACAACAAAAAATAACGAGTGGATAAGTGTCAATGAAACTCTACCAATGTTGGACGGTTGGTATTTATGTTACTGCCCTAGTTATAGTAATCCTTATGTGATTTGGGAATACGATGCAGATTTAGGGGCATTTACAGAAGACTGGGAAGAAGTCACGCATTGGCAGCCATTACCGGAAAAACCAAAAGAGAATTAATATGTCTGGAGGTAATTATGTTTATTGAAGATAAAACAAAAGATAAACAATCATATAAAAGACCCATCATAATTCCATTATGGGTTGTGGTTGCAATTCTTATCACTGCTATTTGGTATATTATTCCGACGGAATAATCTTAAACTCCCACCAAACGACCGCTTATAGGCGGTTTTTTATTACCCAAATAAAAAGAAAAATAATGAACATCGAACACACACTCAACGAACGAGAACAAACCCACGGTGATTTTCATCAAGGCGCAGTAGATTTTAAGGAACTGATGAATGTCATCAATTCTGCAAAGCCAACATTAGATTCATCGCAATACTACGCCCTTACAATGATTGCCGGCAAAATCGTACGTATCTGTAATGGCAATCCACACGAACCCGACCACTGGCGGGATATTGTCGGCTATGCCACGTTAGGCGGTCGATTAAATATCCCCAACGAGCCTTTAACACCACAACCGCATGCCCCTTTTGTGGAATTGCCTGTGGTTGATGTAGGAAATAATGCCGCATAAAGTGCGGTTGTTATTTATTGGGTGAATACAAGAGGTACTTAATATGGAAACAGTAACAATAAGCAAGGCTGAATACGAAGCTCTTTTGAAAGATAAAGAGCGGTTGGATTTTATTCAAAATCGCCGCCCTATAATTCTACAAGATGGCGATGAAAAAGGATTTGAAATCAGTCTTGGTGATAACCTAATTTTAGAAGATTTAGTTTATCACGATGATTTTAGAGCTGGCATTGACATGGTAATAAAAGGTCCTAGCGAAAATGAATAAATTAAAATTTTACTGGATTCGTGAAGAAACCGAAATTTATTGTGGGCGTTCAATTGACCCTAAACCACCAGTTGTCAACTCTTAGTTGACAGTTCATAAGGTAAAACCTAAATTATATTTGTATCAACTAAACTCCAACCAAACTGATTATATTTAAGTGTAGCTTCACTTACTCCAGTTGAAAAATAAAAAACAATATCTACAAAATAGACATCCACATTATCTAGTTGATAACAACTTATATCTCTGTGTGATGGCACGTCTTTCCAGGTATTATTAATTGCTTTTTCAAGCCCAATTTCTAATTCTTCAGGCAAGGGGCAATAACGTTTTTGTGGTTTTATCTTTTTCATAAAATTTCTCATTTTACTATTGACACGCCAATACTAACTTTTATATGCTAACAGGGCAACAGCAAAATCTGTTGTCAGGATTGGAACCCTGAAAGGATATAAGGACGCAAGCCGTTCACGGCTTTTTTTGTGCGTGTCGCATAGCTATACCTAAAATTCAATCAATGGTAGGGCTAAGTGAGAGGGCGAAAGCCCGCCAGTTACCTTGTATCCTGGTAGTTCCAATCTTGCTTAGTCCTATCGCCACGATTGGAACCGTGTAGATAGGTTAATTTAAACTTATGATACAAGGTATAAACTATGAACAATATCCAATCCACTCCATTAACTATCGATCATATTGATAACATCAATCGTTATCTCGCCCAAGCAAAATCTATTGTCAACTTAATTTCAGCTGATGGTGAACGTAAATCAGGCTTCGTATCTTCTCACGAAGATATTGGTAATGCTATTTGGGCAGTAAACGATTTATTGACTCGCATTGATCGTGAAATCAACAACAATCTCTAAAATAATAGGAGCAAGGATATGAGCACAAATTCAACCGCACTTATTAGTCTTAATCCAAACAATGAAAACTTAACAATGAGCAGTCGTGAAATTGCGGAACTAATCAATAAAAATCATAGTGATCTATGTCGCTCTATTGAAAGATTGATGGCAAAGCAGGTAATTAAGGGGTATCAGCCAATGGCTTACACCCATCCTCAAAATGGACAACGCTACAAAGAGTACCATTTAGAAAAGCGTGACTGTTTGATTGTGGTCGCTCAAAATTGTCCTGAGTTTACTGCCGCTGTCGTTGATCGTTGGCAAGAATTGGAAAATCAGCAAAAACCGACCGCACTTATTCCAAACTTTGACGATCCTATCGCAGCGGCTCAAGCGTGGATTGTAGAGAAACAAAAAACACTGGAATTAGAACATAAAGTGGAAGAAATGCAGATTGATGTAAACGCATTCGATCGTATTGCAACAAGATCGGAAGGTGCATTAAATCTCACAGAAACTGCCAAGCATTTACAATCACCGCCGAGAAAGCTCACTCAATTTCTTTCATCACATCGTTGGATTTACAAACGAGCAGGTGGCAAAAACTGGATCGCTACCAAGATAAACTACAATCGGGCCTGCTAGAGCATAAAATTCACACCGCAACCAAAGATGATGGTACAGAAAAAATATGTGAACAAGTTTTAGTTACCGCCAAAGGTTTAGCAAAATTATCAAAAATGCTAGAAAGTAATTTATTAAATTAAACAACTACAAAACCACGCTTAGCCGTGGTTTTTTATTATCTAAACCACACCCTCTAGCGAGGTTTTTTATTGGAGTAATAAATGTCATTTAAACAAGAATTACAAGTAATAAACGGCAAGCGATATGTTGTGCTTGAGAGCCAATTCAGAAGAGAATGGAGTGTAGTTATGGAAACGAGGCAAACCGTAACAGAAGGCGAAGCAATAGAGATCGTCCAATATTGGCTTAAATATAAAGATGTAAAACCGGGGCAATTAAAAATTGTTGAGGTGCCGGATATTTTGAAGTGATGGAGGAAATATGGAGCAACAAGCTATATTATTAAGTAAAGCCAAAGTTATAGAAATCACAACCTTGAGTGCAACAACAATTTGGCGTATGATGAAAAGGGGGGAATTCCCTAAAAGTATTAAAGCTTCTATGGGTCGCGTTGCTTGGTACAAATCAGATATAGATAAATGGCTCGCCGAGCGTTCATAAAGCACTTGTTCCCGGTGTCGGTAAAAATGACGGTAAAACAACCTTATTAAAAAAATAAAAAACTTATAAATCAAAATATTACATACCCAATAAACAATCGAATGGGAATAAAAAAACCGCTTTTCATCATATTTCAATTCACTTCAAAAATAGCTCAAAGCCCTGTTATATCAGGGCTTTTCTATTTCACTTCATTTCAATTTTTGTCGGTAATTTTGACGATATTATGCAGCGTGATATTAAAAAAAGAGCGGTCATCAAAAACATGATTTTTATTGACCGCTCTTTTAAACTAAACATTCACCGGTTTTACTATCTCACTAGGGTAACAACCTAGAATTTTGAGATAGTTACTATAATTTTTGAGTTCATTCAGGGCATCTTGCGTATCCGGATGATGAATATTCGCTTCGATTTCAAGATAAAACATTTCCTCCCAAGGTTTTCCGTAAATCGGGCGAGATTCAAGTTTTGTCATATTGATTTGATGTTTTTTGAATACAAGTAATGCATCAACCAAAGAACCGACTTGTTGTGATGTTGTCATTAACAAGAGTGTTTTCGTATGAATTTGCGGTGAAACTTCTCTTGATTCTTTTGCCACAACGATAAAGCGGGTAATATTATTTTCTTGGTTAGCAATATCCGTTTTCAAGACATTTAAACCATATAATTTTCCCCCATCTTCATTGCCTAATGCTGCGATATTCGGTTTATTCAAACTTGAAACCAACTGCATAGCATGAGAGCTACTTTCACAATATTCAATATGAACCCTCGCTAAGCCTTGAATAAATCGACTGCATTGCTGAATCACCTGTGGATGACTATATAAGGTATCAATTTGGTTTAAATCCGTTTGTTCATTCACTAATACACAATGTTTAATCGGGTAGGCTAACTCCCCCACCAATGATAAATCCGTGTGTTGTAACAGATCATAGACTTCGTTAATTGCACCGGAAGTCGTATTTTCTAACGGTAAAATACCGAAATCGGACTCGCCGTTTTGAACGCTTTCAAAGACCTGTTCGAAAGATTGACAACCCAGTTCTACAAATTGTTTTTGATAACGATCCGCATAATTACGAGCCGCCAAATTAGAGTAAGAACCACGCTTACCCAAAAAGGCAATATGTAAATTTTGACTGCGCTCTTCATTCAATTTATTTTGTAAATACACTTGCTGAGTCAACACGGAATCTTCAATAATCTTTTGGAAAATTGAAGTGATATACTGTGCTTCAAGCTGATAATTTTCATTTTCAGCAAATTGTATGAGTTCTTGCAGAAGTTGCTGTTCACGAGCTGTATCACGTAATGCTTTTTGAGTAACTTCTTTACTTCTTACGACATCAAAAGCCAAACGATGGCGTTCGGAAAGCAATTTCAATAAACTACGGTCAATTTGTGTAATTTGTTGGCGAATTTCTGACAGTTCCAAGGTCATATCCATCCTTATTTGAAGATTACCGCATCTTTCGGATCATATTTAGAAGCATCAAGTGGGGCTTTTTGTGAATTTTTCCAAATGTATTTTGCTAATACTTCGGCATCAATAAAGCCAGTATTTAAGAATGTCGGATTTTTGGTCACGATAGGATAACCGTCTCCTCCCGCCGCATTATAGCTTGGTAAAGAAATACGATAGGTTTTATTTAAATCCAGTGGCTTGCCTTGAACCTTAACATTTTCAACCTTTTTCGCTTGTTGATTTACGACCATAGAGATACCGGAATATTGGGCATAAGCACCTGAATCCACTTCCTTCAATGCCACTACATTTAAGTAATCAAGCAATTCTTTTCCGGTCAGATCCACATAGGTTACAATATTACCAAACGGGTGAACTTTCAAAACATCACGGTAGGTAACTTTGCCCGCTTGAATTGAATCACGGATACCGCCTGAATTCATAATTCCCACATCAGCACCTGCACGCTCGCGTTGTGCTTCAGCAATCAAATGACCAAGATTCGTTTGTTTGAAACGAATAACCGTACGATCTCCTTCAAGTTTGCCTATTAATTCACCCAATTCACGACCGAGTAATTCATTCCCTTTATTTTGATAATCCTTTAAGAGTTTTTCAATTTCGGGATCTTGTGGAATTTCTTCAGAATAAAGCACATATTCCGTTTTGCCATCTTCTTTAGTGATTTTTTTCTTCAAATTAACCGGAATAAGTTCATACTTAACGAGTTTTAATTCACCATTTTTAAATTCAAAGTCTGCACGCCCTACATATTTCCCCCACTCATAGGCTTGCATAATCCAAGTGCCATTTTGGAAATCCGGTTTACAAGATTGAGTAGGTTTGTAATCTTTTATCCAAACGCCTTTTTCATCTACACAAACCGCATCATGACTATGGCCGCCAACAATCATATCAAATGCGCCTTTACTTAAATTACGGGCAAGGGAAACATCTCCCGGTGCATTAGAGCCGTATTGAGCATCGTAATAATAGCCCATATGCGTTAAGGCAATTTTGATATCAGGCTTCTCATTTTCATTTAATAATTTTAACGTTTCTTTTGCCGATTCCGTTGGATCTTTAAAAATAACATTACCACTATATTCAGGATTACCCAGCTTTGCCGTATCTTCAGTCGTTAATCCTACGACCGCTATTTTTAAACCTTGCTTATCAAAAATAGTATAAGGTTTAACAAGCGGTTGATTCGTTTTCTTGTTAATCACATTGGCGGATAAAAATGGGAATTTTGCCCAAGATTCTTGCATCGCAAGCATTTGCAGGGGATTATCAAATTCGTGATTCCCTAATACCGTTGCTTCATAACCCATTGCATTCATTGCTTTAATATCCGGTTCGGCATTTTGCATATCAGATTCAGGTACGCCGGTATTAAAGTCTCCTGCGTTTAATAAAAGCACTGACCCGCCGTTTTTTTCAACTTCCGCTTTTACTCTATTGATGATTGTTTTTTGTGCAGGGAAGCCATATTCACCTTTATTATTCGGCCAAAAATGTCCGTGAGTATCATTAGTATGAAGAAGTGTAAAACGATAGGTTTTGTCTTTCTCGTATGCCATTACACTGGAAGTTGCAAGAACCAAAGGTAAAACAGTAAATAATTTTTTCATAAAAAAATTCATCTCAAATAAACCGCTCTTTTAAGAGCTATTCACAAAATAAAAAAGCTATACTTCTTTTGGAAATATAGCTTTTTAACCGAAAACAATTAAATCAGCACTTGAACAGGTGAAACATACCCTTGAGGTACTTGTTTTTTATCTTCAAAGGTAACAAACTCCCAAGCATTTTGATTTGCAAGTACCGCCCGAAGTAATTTGTTATTTAAGCCATGACCTGACTTATACGCTTTGAAATCACCGATAATGTTATAACCTGCCATATAAAGATCACCTATCGCATCCAACATTTTATGACGAACCAACTCATCTTTAAAACGTAGTCCCTCTTCGTTTAGGATACGGTAATCATCCAACACGATAGCATTATCCAAGCTACCACCTAACGCCAAACCTTGAGATTGAAGGTATTCAATATCCTTCATAAAACCAAAGGTTCTGGCACGGCTAATTTGATGAACAAATGCTTGTGCGGAAAAATCCATCACATAATTACGAACATTTTTTCCAATTGCAGGATGTTCAAAGTCGATTGTGAAATCTAAACGGAAACCGTTATAAGGTTTAAATTCGGCCCATTTATCGCCGTCCTCTACACGAACATTTTGCTTAATGCGAATGAATTTCTTCGCAGCATTTTGTTCCTCAATACCGGCATCCAGTAACAAATAGATGAACGGACTCGCACTCCCGTCCATAATCGGAATTTCAGGTGCATCCACTTCAACAATAATATTGTCAATACCAAGACCTGCCAATGCGGCATTCAAATGTTCAACGGTTGAAACACGTACACCTTGCTCATTAACAAGTGCAGTACAAAGCATCGTATCACGAACGGATTCTGCATTAGCCGGGAAAGTTACCGGAGGATTCAAATCCGTACGACAATAAATCACACCGGTATTCGGCATAGCCGGGCGTAACGTTAAGGTTACCTTTTTGCCGCTATGCAAGCCTACACCCGTTACTTTAATACTTTGTTTTAATGTTCTTTGTTTAATCATAATTTTTTGCCTTATTACAAAGTAACAAAATTAATTGTTATTTATCGTCTTTATTCATTGCGTTTGGATCGAATCGTTGAAAAGAAGATAAGCGATCAGTAATCGGTTTTTCCAATTCGCTACGATAAGCCTCTTTAGGTTGCTGTTCCTGAGAATACGAAGAACGAATCGGCTCAGGTTGTCTAAAAGAGGTAATTTGTTCTTGCGTTCTTAACAGAATCGACTGTGCATTTTCGTTAGTTGGTAAATGAAGCGGCGATGTTTGTTGAACTGTTTTTTGAACTTGAACCGGCTCATTTGAAGCGATTTCGCCTAAACCCGTTGCAACAATTGTTACACGAATTTCATCGCTCATTTCAGGCACTAATGTCGTACCAACAACAATAGTGGCGTCCTCAGAAGCAAAACTGTGAATGGTTTCACCCACGACATTAAATTCATCAAATGCGATATCAAAACCACCGGTAATATTAATCAAAATACCTTTCGCATTGGTTAAATCAACTTTCTCTAATAAATCATTACGTACTGCAATTCTTGCCGCTTCTTCAGCACGTCCTTCACCTGCGCCACCACGTGCCGAACCGAAGCCAATCATAGCCTGTCCCATTTCAGACATTACGGTTCTAACGTCAGCAAAGTCCACATTAATCATACCCGGAGAAGTAATCATATCGGAAATGCCCATTACGGAGTTACGTAGCACATCGTTCGCAGCAGCAAAAGCATCAATTAATGTTGCATTTTTAGGGAGAACTTTTTGAATTTGTTGATTAGGAATAATGATCATCGAATCAACATATTGTGATAAATCCTTAATGCCTAACTCAGCAAATTGCATACGTTTTTTACCTTCGAAAGCAAAGGGCTTTGTTACAACCGCAACGGTTAGAATACCCAGATCTTTGGCAACTTTAGCCACTACAGGAGCAGCACCAGTGCCCGTACCGCCCCCCATACCGGCAGCAATAAAGACCATATCTGCGCCTTCAAGCATTTTACGGATTTCTTCCTGATCGTCTTCAGCTGCTTTACGACCTACGTTAGGATTAGCGCCGGCACCAAGACCTTTTGTTGTTGCCCCACCAATCTGCACGGTTTGTTGAACTTGACTTTTGCGTAATGCTTGCGCATCTGTATTCACCGCATAGAAAATAATTTTCCCATGCTCTTCGCTGTTAAGAGTATTCTCACTTAGGAAAGTACCACCAAGATCTTGTTTAATCATATTGGCAACCATATGGTTAACGGCATTACCGCCGCCACCGCCGACACCGACAACCTTAATCAGCGCGCCTGACTGTTCTTCAAAATCACCGTAATCTGGGTATAACATTTGCTGTTCTCCGTTCTGCTAATACTCTGCTAGCACGTTAATAAAGATAAATTGCTCATATTGTAGATGAAAATCCAAAATAATCAAAATTCCGACCGCACTTTATTCGCAATTTTTTTAATTCCCGACCAAATTGCACCGAAAATATTCCCATCGGGATAATTATCTCCACCGATAAGTTCATCATCACTATTACTGTGATTGTATTGTAATAAACCGATCACTGTCGAATATTGAGGACGATTCACATAATCCGTCAACCCAGTGATATTTAATGGGCTACCGATTCTCACTTGGCAACCGAATACATCCATTGCACACTCTTTTAAATCTTCAATTTGTGCGCCACCACCGGTAATAACTACACCTGCAATTAATTCGAATTTAATGTGCTTACTTTCCAAGTCTGCTTTCAACTGATCTAATTCGTCCTTTACAACGCCAAGAAGTTCCGTATAACGTGCAGAAGTGATTAAAGATAAATCACTCTTTGTTAAAGAACGGGGTGCACGCCCGCCAATACTGGCCACTTCAATTTTTTTATCTCCATGTAGCCGGGCAGGATAGACTGCACTAGCATAATTTACTTTAACCCGTTCGGCTTCTGCACGGGAAATCGTACAAGCATGGGCAATATCGTTAGTCACGATATTTCCGGCATAAGGTATAACTTTACTAAAACGCAATGCTCCGTTGGTAAAGACCATCACATTCATTGTGCCTGCACCGAAATCAATCAAACACACGCCAAGATCTTTTTCATCTTCGGTTAGTACGGAATGCGTTGCGGCAAAACCGGAGAACACCACTTTATCAACCTGTAAACCACAACGTTCAACCGCTTTTTTCAGGTTATTTTGCCAATCTTGATGACAAGCGATTAAATGCACATGTGCATTTAAACGTACGCCTTGTAACCCGAGAGGATTTTTAATGTTTAATTGGCGATCCACGGCATATTCTTGCGGTATCACATGCAATAAGGAAACGCCTTCCGGTAATTTAATCGTACTTGCATTATGTAAAGCAGAATCAATTTCCTCTTGTGTTACTTCCGTCTCACCAATGGGCACGAATCCACTTTCATTTAAACTTTGAATATGCTCACCGGTAATGGCTAAAGTAACACTCATAATTTGACAATCCGCCATAGACTCGGCGGATTCAATGGCTCGCTGAATCGAATTGACAACCGCATCTAAATCCGTAATGCTGCCGCGATCAATTCCTTTTGAAGGGCAACTCCCCACCCCAAGCACATTTACCACACCGTCGGGTAATACCTCGCCAACGACCGCAACAACCTTTGATGTTCCGACTTCAAGCCCTACAATTGCTTTTGTTTCAACCAATTTCGCCATTTCTTTATTACGCCCCAAATTTATTTATCCGCCATTCCGACTGCCGCACCCGCCGCATATCGTAAATCTACATAATCAATTCGTTTACCTTCCGGCACTTCAATTTGTGGATAGATTATTGCAAAACGTTCAAGTTTAGACTTCCATTCTCCACGACCTAGTTTCAATACTATATCATTATCAAGTATAACTTGCCACGCACCGCGCTCATCAATCGTAATGCCCTTTACGCTTAAATTTTTCGCTTTAAAATCAGCATAGATCCGATTCCAAGCTTCAAGCACTTTTAAACTTTGATAATCCGGTCCACCTAAATAAGGCAATACTTTATTTTTTAAACGATCCATTGGCAATTGAAAAACCGTTCCCTCTTTGGTGACAAATTCCGTTTTATTCCAAATCGCCACCGGCATATATTCTGTCAACCAAATACTCAAACGGTTCGGCCAAACCTTACGAACCACAGCACCTTTAACCCAAGGCAAGGTTTCCAACTGTTCTTGAATAGCCTTAACATCTTGCCCCCAAAATCCTTTCAGCGTTCCCATTTTTAACAGTGCATCTTGTACATCGGCATAGTCGGTAAATTCTGTTTTACCCACTAAGGCGTAGGCACTTATAGGCTTGGTATCCAAACTTTCCAACCAATTCTGCCAATTTGAATAAACAAAATACCCTAACCCAACGCACAATAACACAACCGAAAGGCGTGCAAAGTATTTAAACTTTGATTCACCGGCTCGAAAATTTTGCGTACTTTTGCGTTTCAGCACATTCATTATGCACTTAACTCCAGAATTTTAACTACGAGCTGTTCAAAAGAAATACCGACTGTTGCCGCTGATTTAGGAAATAAACTGTGGCTGGTCATTCCGGGGTTGGTATTTACTTCCACCAAACGGAAATCGCCTTTTGCATCACACATTACATCAATACGGCTCCAACCTCGACATCCCACCGCATCATAAGCACGTTTAACCAATACCGCTAATTCTTGCTCACGTTCTAAAGTCAATCCGGCAGGGCAAAAATATTGCGTATTATCGGAAATATATTTTGCTTCATAATCGTAAAATTCCCCTTCCGGCACAACACGAATTGCAGGTAACACTTGATTATCTAACACGGGGACGGTTAATTCATCACCGGCAAGCCATTCTTCAATCAAAATCGTCCGATCAAATTTAAGGGCGAATTCGACCGCACTTTTTAACTCTTCTACAGCTTTCACCTTGGTTAATCCCACGCTAGATCCTTCCAAAGAAGGTTTAACCATTAATGGTAAACCTAATTTATCGACAACGGCTTTCGGATCTAACTCGTCAAAGGTTTCACGTGTAACGACTTCCATCTCTGCGACAGGCAGCCCAAAAGCTTTCCATAACATTTTAGTGCGCATTTTATCCATAGTTAAGGCAGAAGCCATTACACCGCAACCTGTATAAGGTAAGCCGATTTGTTCCAGTAATCCTTGCATCGTACCGTCTTCTCCACCACGACCGTGCAAAATATTGAATACGCGATCAAAACCGTCTTTTTTCAAATTCGCCACATCATATTCTTTCGGATCAATCGGCTGAGCGTTATAGCCTTGAGTGACCAATGCCTCTAATACGGCTTTACCGGAATTTAAAGAAACTTCACGTTCTGCTGAAGTTCCGCCTAATAACACTGCAATTTTTTCTTGTTTCAAATTCATTTTTTATTCTGTCTCTGCTTTTTATTATGGTTTAATTTTTCCAAGACTCCGCTAAACCGCGAGAAATTTTGCTTACGCTACCCGCACCTTGCGCAAGAATTAAGTCGCCGTCTTGAACGATTTGATCAAGCACTTCTCCTAATTGTGCCGTATCCGATACTAAAATCGGATCAACTTTGCCAAGATTACGAATCGAACGACATAAGGCTTTACTATCGGCACCTACGATTGGCATTTCACCTGCGGCATAAACATCCAACATAACAAGCGCATCCACTTGAGAAAGCACTTGGACAAAATCATCAAATAAATCTCTGGTACGTGAATAACGATGAGGTTGGAAAATCATCACAATGCGTTTATCTCCCCAGCCTTCACGTGCGGCTTTAATCGTCACGCCCACTTCTGTCGGATGGTGACCATAATCATCCACTAAACGCACTTTTCCATTCGGGCGAATAAATTCACCGAGCTGGTCAAAACGGCGACCGGCACCTTGGAAATCCGCAAGGGCTTCTAAAATCGCTTCATTGGCAATGCCTTCTTCTTTTGCCACCGCAAGTGCCGCCGTAGCATTAAGCGCATTATGTTTACCCGGCACATTGAGTAATACATTGATTCGCTCCCCATTCGGGCAAATCACCGTGTAATGACCTTGAAAACCGGTTTGTTCATAATCTTCAATACGATAATCCGCACTCTCACTGAAACCGTAAGTGATAACCTGACGCCCTACTTGCGGTATAAGTTCCATCAATACCGAATCATCCGCACACATCACTGCTAAGCCATAAAACGGCAAATTATGCAAAAACTTTACATAAGTCGCCTTCATTTTCTCGAAATCCCCTTCGTAGGTATCCATATGATCCGGTTCCATATTGGTGACAACAGAAACCATCGGTTGCAAATGAAGGAAAGAGGCATCGCTTTCATCCGCTTCCGCAATAAGATAACGGCTTGCCCCTAAATGCGCGTTCTTACCAGCTGATTTGATCAACCCGCCATTGACAAAAGTCGGATCTAACTTCGCTTGAGTATAAATCATCGAAATCATTGCTGTTGTGGTCGTTTTGCCATGAGTTCCCGCCACGGCGATACCGTGACGAAAACGCATAATTTCAGCCAACATCTGCGCACGTTGAATAACTGGAATGCGTTTTTGCTTTGCCGCAATCAACTCTTGATTATCTTCACGAATCGCACTTGACACCACAACCACACTGGCACCTTCCACATTTTCCGCTGCGTGACCGATAAAAATCTTCGCGCCGGCTTGCGCAAGACGCTGTGTTACCACGCCATCGGCAATATCTGAACCTGAAATTTTATAACCTTCGTTTAAAAGAATTTCTGCAATGCCGCTCATACCGGCGCCACCGATACCGATAAAATGAATTTGTTGTACGCGGCGCATTTCAGGGATAATTTTTCTAATTTCTTCGTGAGAATGTTTCATTTTATTTTCCTTTTGGGAAGACATTACCGCTTAAAGTGCGGTCAAAAAATCCAAAGAATTTCGATATTATGCATCAGTCGCACAAAGAAAATTCTACATCCAATATTTATTTGGGTAGGGTGCGTTGAGCTTTGGGTAACGCATCATTTCATCTATTGGTGCGTTACGGCTTCGCCTAACCGCATCCTACAATGATTTGTGCAACTGCTACATAATAATGAAGAATTTTACTTATTTTACATTTTCAATAATCACGTCAGCGACACGTTGCGCCGCCAACGGCATAGACATTGCCTTAGCCTTTATTGCCATTTGTAACAAGTCGTCACGCGTAAAATTCCGTAGATAATTAATTAAAATTTCCGGGGTTAAATCCGCTTGCTCAATGATTTTAGCCGCACCGACACCCTCTAAATATTTTGCATTAAGATATTGCTGTCGGTCTTTATGTTGGAAGGGGACAAAAATTGCCGGTGTTCCCACTGCGGCAAGTTCGCATACCGTTAACGCACCGGAACGACAAATTACAATATCCGCCCAAGCGTAGGCTTCCGCCATATCATCAATAAATTCCGTGATTTTTACCAATGGAGCATTTTCCGCATAAAGTGCGGTCACATTTTCCACCGAACCTTTGCCGACTTGGTGACGAACTTCCAGCTTATCGGCTAATTGTGCGACAACCTTCGGTAAGGTTTGGTTCAATACTCTCGCGCCTTGGCTCCCGCCAACAACCAACACACGTAATTTTTCACCACGCTTTGCAAAGCGAATCTCAGGAGGCTGTATTTGAAATAAATCTTGACGAACAGGATTTCCCACTACTTCTGCATCGGCAAAGGCATTCGGAAAGGCTTGTAACACACGTGTCGCAATCTTTGCCAACCATTTGTTGGTTAAACCGGCAATCGCATTTTGTTCATGCAAAATAATCGGAATATCGCAAAATTTTGCCGCAACACCACCCGGACCGGAAACATAGCCTCCCATACCAAGCACCGCATTAGGTTTTTCTTCTCGGATAATTTTCTTTGCTTGGAATACGGCACGTAAAATAGCAAAAGGTGCTGCTAACAAACTTTTAATACCTTTACCGCGCAAACCTGAAATTTGAATAAAACGGATCGGAATACCGTGCTTAGGCACAAGTTGAGCTTCCATCCTATCTTTCGTTCCAAGCCAACAAATTTCCCAACCTTGTTTTTGTAAGGTTTGAGCAACGGCAATAGCAGGGAAAACATGTCCACCGGTTCCCCCTGCCATCACTAATAGTTTTTTCTGTTTATTCATTTTAATTCCTAATCATCACGCAAACGCGCTTGTCCGCCACGTTGCAAGCGGTTTTCATGGTCGATGCGCAATAAAATACCGATAGTCGCCGACATAATAATGATACTCGAGCCACCATAACTGACGAGCGGAAAAGTCAATCCTTTCGTCGGAAGCATTCCAAGTGCCATGCCTAAATTGACAAAGCCTTGGAAGAAAATCCAAAAACTAATACCTAATGCAAAAAATCCGCGGAAACGCTGTTCTAATAGTAAAGATTCACGTCCGATTTTTAAGGCTCGGAAAATCAATAGTCCGAGTAATACGATAACCACCAAAATACCGATAAAACCAAACTCTTCACCAATGATCGCCATAATGAAGTCAGTATGTGCTTCCGGTAAATAATCTAACTTTTGAATAGAGTTCCCTAGCCCTTCACCTGTGATTTCACCACGTCCGAATGCCATCAATGAATTCGTCAATTGAAACCCCGTACCGTAAGGATCTTTAAAAGGCTCTAAAAAGCCGGTGAAACGCTTTAAACGATAAGAGGCAGAAAGGACCAACCACACAAATAATAACGCACCGGTACCGATTAAACCGATAAATTGCCAAAAATTCGCTCCTACGATGAAAAGCATACCAAAGGTTATGACGAACAATACCACGGTACTCCCGAGATCCGGCTGGTATAATAAAAATATCCCCATCGTTCCCATAACAATGAAAGGCTTAAACGCACTGAGTTTATTTGAGCGTACTTCATCATAGCGGCGGGTAAAATAGCTTGATAAAAAGCAGGTAAGGGCTAATTTTGCAAATTCCGCCGGCTGAAAATTAAGCACACCGAGAGAAATCCAGCGTTTTGCGCCGTTCACGGAAGAACCGATAATTAAGACGGTAAACAACAAGGTAATGGCTAAAAAGAAAATTCTAACGTGCCATTTTTCCCACTGTTGAGTGGAAATTTGCATAGTGAAATAGCAGGTTATCAGTGAAAAAAACACATAAACGGCATCACGCTTTGCAAAATAGAAAGGATCATTAAATAATCGCGAGCTATAAGGAATTGAAGCTGAGGTAACGGCGATCAAACCAATCATCAATAAGATCACGAAAAGCCAGAATAACGCGCGATCATACAACAATCCCTGCGGGGTGATTCTGGTCCAACTATCAAAGTTTTGTTTAATTTTCCGAATAAATTCCATTGCGCTATGTGATTAACTGAGTTTCGCTAAACGAGTAAATTCTTCCCCGCGTTTTTCAAAAGAAGTGAATTGATCAAGGCTCGCACAAGCAGGCGATAATAATACCATATCACCGGATTTTAGTGTCGGGCGTAAAAACGCAACCGCCTGTTCCAATGTTTCAAACAAATGACTTTGTGTTGAAAGCTCGGCAAGCTGTGCTCCATCACGACCAAAACAATAACAAATAATATGAGGCTGGTTAATAAGCTTAGCTAATTCAGAAAAATCAGCCCCTTTGCCATCACCGCCAAGTAATAAATGAAGTTTACCTTCCACATATAATCCGGCAAGCGCTGCGACCGTGCTACCCACATTTGTCGCTTTAGAATCATTAATCCAACGCACGCCATTGGCTTGATGAGCTAATTGAAAACGATGATCTAAACCTTTAAATCGGCAAAGTACCTGACGAATCGCTTCTAAATTAACGCCAATCGCTTGTGCCAATGCTGTTGCCGCAAAAATATTCATATAATTATGACGACCTACAAGCGCTACCTCATCACAAGGCAAGATCAACTCATCTTTCGCCATTAAATATTGTTTGCTGTTTTCTGTTTTAAGCCAATAACCCGCATTATGCTCAGCAAAAGAAAGGACTTGTTCGGCTTGATTTTCACCTTCACCGAAGGTGAATTTATCTTCATTATTTACAACGGCGATTTCCGCATTGTGATAAATACGTAATTTAGCTTGGCGATAAGCCTCTAAATCCGCATAGCGATCCATGTGATCTTCCGTCACATTTAACACGGTTGCGGCTGCCGCTTTTAAGCTGTAAGTGGTTTCAAGTTGAAAGCTGGAAAGTTCCAAGACGTAAAAATCATCATCCTCATTCAGTAAGGATAATGCCGGAATACCGATATTTCCGCCTATCCCCGTTTTAATCCCCGCCGCTTTTGCCATTTCATACACAAGCGTTGTCACCGTACTTTTACCATTAGAACCGGTAATCGCCACGATAGGTTTCGTTGCCGCTCGGCAAAATAATTCAATATCGCCAATCACCTCTACACCGGCTGAAAGTGCGGTCTGAATTTCAGGCGTTTTGACAGCAAGCCCCGGGCTAATCACAATAATATCGCTTTCAAGTAACCATTGCTGATTGAGGTTACCGGTGTGAAGTGGAATGTTTTTAGGAAGTTTATCTGCCCCGCTAGGATTTTTACGGGTATCAATAACACGAAGCATTGCCCCTTGAGATTGAAGATAATCAACACAAGATAACCCCGTTTTACCCAGTCCGATAATGGTGATAGATTTATTTTGATATAAGGTTTTCATTCTACTTCTTATTTTTAAATTTATTTATATTGAATTTCATTGATGAGATATTATCTGCTAAGGGCTGAAGAAAAACGGCACACTTTTTGAAAAGTGAAACCGATTATCAGCATTAACGTAATTTCAGCGTAACCAATCCCATTAACACTAACATCAATGAAATAATCCAAAAGCGAATAATCACTCTTGGTTCCGGCCACCCTTTCAATTCAAAATGGTGATGAATAGGTGCCATACGGAAAATACGCTGCTTACGAAGTTTATAGGATCCCACCTGTAAAATGACCGATAAAGCTTCAATCACAAATACGCCGCCCATAATCACAAGTAAAAACTCTTGGCGAACTAAAATGGCAACCGTGCCTAAAGCGCCACCTAATGCCAGTGAACCGACATCCCCCATAAATACCTGAGCCGGATAGGTATTAAACCATAAGAAACCTAATCCTGCTCCTACGATCGCAGTGCAGAACACGACGACTTCTGAACTGTATTTAATATAAGGAATATGTAAATATTCGGCAAAATTCACATTACCCGTCGCCCAAGCAATCAAAGCAAATGCAGCGGCGACTAATGCCGTCGGCATAATCGCCAAACCGTCCAAGCCATCGGTAAGATTTACCGCGTTGCCTGTTCCCACAATCACAAAATAAGCCAATACAATGTAGAACAAACCTAATTGCGGCATAATGTCTTTGAAAAACGGTACGACTAAACGGGTTGCATCCGTATCGTGACCGAGCCAATACAACCAAATAATCGCAATAAGTGCAACGACCGACATCCAGAAATATTTCCAACGTGCAATCAATCCATCCGTGTTCTTACGCGTAATTTTGCGGTAATCGTCGACAAAACCAATCGTACCATAACCAAATAGTACAAATAAGCACACCCAAATATAAGGATTTGTTAAATTTGCCCACAATAATGTACTGGTTCCAATTGCGAAAAGAATCATCACACCGCCCATTGTCGGCGTACCTTTTTTCGCAAAATGGCTTTCAGGACCATCGTTTCGGACTTCCTGACCGAATTTCAGGATTTGCAAACGCTTAATCACCTTCGGACCAATCCAAAGTGAAATCAGCAAAGCAGTCAATAATGCTAAGATTGCGCGAACAGTAATATAAGAAATCGCATTAAATGCGGTTTCATAGCGAACAAGAAATTCAGCAAGCCAAACTAACATCTCATTTTATCCTTTAATGAATAAATCACATCTTCCATTTTCATCGAACGTGAACCTTTTCCTAGTACCACGACCTGTTTATTTTGTTGTAACTGTGCTTTTATAACAGGGAGTAAAAAATCAACCATTTCATTTTTATCAGTGAAGTGTTTACCCGAAACAGCCCCAGAAATGACCGCACTTTCACTGCCAAAAGAGCAGACTAAATCCAAATTAGCCGTTTTGGCATACTGCCCCACTTTGCGATGAATATCCAAAGAATTTTCGCCCAGCTCTTTCATATCACCCACGCAAAGAATACGATACGCCTGATAACCTTTTAGTACATCAATCGCCGCATTCAAAGAATCCATATTGGCATTGTAAGTATCATCTAACAATAACAAATTGTCATTGAGTTGAATTGGGAATAATCGACCTTTTACTTGTGAATGTTGTTCCAAACCGGCTTTCACATCGGTTAAGGTTGCCCCGACATTCATCGCAAGTGCGGTCGCCGCCAAAGCATTTTTCACGTTATGCTCACCCAAATATGGCAAACTAATTTCAATTTCACCTTGCGGTGAAATAAGCGTGAAGTGCGATCCTTGCGTGTGATGTTGAACATTTTTAGCGGAATAATCTTTTCCATTAAAATATTGAATAGGATGTTCAGCAATTTCTTTTTGCCAAATATCAATATAATTATGCTCGGCATTGATTATTGCCACGCCATTTGGTGTTAAACCGCGATAAATCTCGCCTTTTGCCCGAATAACGCCTTCTAAAGAACCGAAACCTTCCAAATGTGCCGGCGCAATATTATTAATTAAAGCGGCATCCGGTTGTGTTAATTTTGTTGTGTAGTCAATTTCACCTTGGTGATTCGCGCCCAATTCAATTACTGCGAAACGATGTTTTTCGGTTAGGCGCAATAACGTAAGCGGCACGCCGATATCGTTATTGAAATTTCCATTGGTAAAAAGTACTGCTTCCGCATCACCTGCGGTTTTCTGTAAAATTCCGGCGGTCATTTCTTTTACCGTGGTTTTACCGGAAGAACCTGTCATTGCCACAGTGAGAGGATTAATTCTTTCACGTAACCATTTAGCCAAATGCCCTAAGGCTAAACGTGTATCCGCCACCACTAATTGCGGAATGAGGATACTCATATCGGGTTGTTGAACGACTAAAGCAACCGCGCCTTGTGCCACTGCTTGATGAAGATATCGGTGTGCATCAAATGTTTCGCCTTTTAACGCAAAAAACAAATGACTTGGAATAGATTGACGAGTGTCGGTATTGATGTTTTTAGCAACAACCGCTCCATCACCGACTAATTCGGCATCAAGAATTCGAGCGAGTTGTTGCGTAGTTAAATTAATCATCGGTTAATCAAATTAAGTTTATTGTTCCAGATATAATTCCGCAGTGACGAAGTCGGAAAAATACTGGGTTTTATCACCGGTAATCTGATACTCTTCGTGACCTTTCCCTGCAATTAGAATCACATCACCTTCTGACGCACCTTTGATCGCAAATCCAATCGCTTCGTCACGATCAGGAATTAATCCCACTTTATCCATATTGCTAAAACCGGCAACAATATCAGATTCAATTTTATCCGGATCTTCCGTACGCGGATTATCTTTGGTAACAATAATCATATCAGCAAATTGTTCCGCCACTTTTGCCATTAACGGGCGTTTACCTGCATCTCGATCGCCACCACAGCCGAAAACACACCATAGTTTGCCGCTACAATGCTCGCGTGCTGCAACAAGGGCTTTTTCCAACGCATCCGGCGTATGTGCGTAATCGACAATAACGGAAGGTTTCCCATTTACTTTTATAATGTCCATTCTTCCTTTAACTCCTTTTAGTAGTGAAACACTATTGACTAATTTATCTAACGGATAACCTAATGCAAGTAATGTTGCAACTACCAACAATAGATTACTCACGTTAAATGCGCCGATCAACGGACTATTCAACACCCCATTTCCCCAGCTTGACGCAAACTGAATAATAGCACCTTTATCGGTGAAATGAACTGAAATTGCTTTTATCCATCTTTCGGAATGCGGTTGAAAATTTGCATTACAGCTTACGGCAATACCATTTGGTAGCGCTTCCAACCATTGCTGACCAATCGGATCATCCGCATTTAAAATTTGTAAACCGGTATTTAGCTCAAAGAAAAAACGTTTTTTTGCTTGAGCATATGCTTCCATTGTGCCGTGGTAATCCAAGTGATCGCGGCTTAAATTCGTAAAAATTGCCGCTTTGAAATCCAAAGATTCAATACGATGCTGCACTAAGCCGTGAGACGAAACCTCAATCGCTGCAAAATCCGCGCCGTTATGAACAAAATCGGCAAGCGTAGATTGGATTTCAATCGGCGATCCCGTCGTATTTTTCGCTTCCTTCATCAGTCCGAATAAACCATTTCCAATGGTTCCCATCACAGCGGATTTATGCCCTAAATGTTGAACCCATTGAGCAAGTAGCTGAGAAACCGTCGTTTTCCCATTTGTCCCCGTCACACCAACAAGGGTTAACTTTTTAGAAGGTGAATCATAAAATTTATCTGCAATTTTTGATAAGTCGGCTGACAAATTATGGTAGTGAATCACCGGTTTTTGCTGTCGATACTCTACATTTAAATGTTGATCGACCAAATCCGTTTCCGCAATAACCGCACTTGCTCCGGATAAAATCGCTTGTTCAATAAAACCTGTCGCATCAATTTGATGTCCTTTTACGGCGATAAAAAGATCCCCGGCTTTCACTTTACGGCTATCAAGAACCAATTCATTAATCTCAAGATCCGCAGGAAGTGAAGGTAAATTAAAAAGTGCGGTCACAAAATCTTTAGATTTTGAACGTTGGCTTTGCCAACAGTGCCGTGAAGCATAACAATCGCTCAAGGCAATTGTATGTAATTTTTTCATCATTTTTCCTTAATTCACCTGTTCGGTTTTATTTTGTTTCAATTTATTCGGCGTAATACGCACAGTGCGTCTTGCCGTTTTTTCCGTTGGTTCGGCATCCGGTGCAATACCATTCGCCCGTAGTGCGTAGCCCATAATGCTGGAAAATACCGGTGCGGACACTGCCCCACCGTAATATTGTCCTGCTTTCGGATCATTAATCAAAATCACAAGCGCATAACGGGGATCACTAATCGGTGCAACACCCGCAGTGAAAGCCACATATTTATTTACATAGCGACCATTTTCGATTTTACGTGCCGTACCGGTTTTCACCCCTACACGATAGCCTTCAACCATCGCCCGTTTATTTTTGATTGCAACTTTCTCCAATATATTCACAATTTCTTTTGTCGTTTTTTCTGAGAATACCCGTTGACCGATTACCGGCGGATCCACTTTAGTAATGGAAAGCGGACGATAAATCCCAAAACTCCCCAAGGTTGCATAAGCACGTGCCATTTGCAACGGTGTTGCCGTAATTCCATAACCATAAGATACCGTTGCACGATCAATATCCGCCCAGCGTTTACGGTTTGCATTTAAGATACCGGCTTGTTCACCGACTAATCCGAGATCCGTCGCACGACCTAAACCCGCCGCTTGATAAGTATCCATGAGCGCACTCGGCGGCATCCGCAATGCAAGACGGCTTACCCCACGGTTACTGGAGTTAATCAAAATTTCATCTAAAGTTTGTTGCGGGCGCGGCGCAACATCCATAATTTCTTTGCCGCTCACGGTGAAAGAACCCGTATTGATAATTTCATTACGTTTGGCGACACCACGTTGAAGTGCGGTCAAAACGACAAAAGGTTTTACCGTAGAACCCGGCTCGAATACGTCGGTGATGGCTCGATTACGCATTAATTCGGCTTTTACCCCCACACGATTATTCGGGTTATAAGAGGGTGCATTCGCCATAGCCAACACTTCACCGGTACGAATATCCACAAGAACCGCTGTGCCTGATTCGGCTTTATTCTCCGTTACGGCTTTTTTAATTTCACGATACACCATCGATTGCAATTTTTCATCAATACTCAAAGTCACATCTTGAGCATCATATTTTTTCTGATCGGCAATATGCTCAACAACATTTCCGCGTTTATCTTTACGAACTAAACGTGCACCATCTCTTCCGACCAACATAGTGTTAAAGCTTTTCTCAATACCTTCAATTCCGTTCCCATCAATATCCGTATAGCCGATCAAATGCGCAGTTTCTTCCACGCGAGGATAAAAACGGCGAGGCTCGTTTTCTAAACTAATTCCCTTAATTTTGAGTTCTTTCACGTACTGCGCTTTACCCGCTTCAACTTGACGCGCTAAATACAAGAAACCCGATTTTGGATTTTTCTCAATTTTTTTGACAAGTTCGCTATAGCTTAAATCCAGTACCTCGGCAAGCGCTTTAATACGTTCTTTATCATCTAAAGCTCCCTCTTTAAGAATACGTTTAGGATCCGCAACAATGGCACTCATCGGCACACTGACCGATAATAACTGGCCGTTACGATCTAAAATAGAACCACGAACAGAAAGAATTTCGTCTTTTCTCAATGAGCGTTTATCCGCCTCACCGGATAATACATCCGAATTTACGGACTGAACATAAGCCGCACGTGCTACCAATGCCCCTAAGCCCAAGAAAATCAAACTTGCGGCAATAATATAGCGTCCACGCAAGAAACACTTTTCAAACACCATTTTAGGTTTATTCGGTTTTACTGCTGCAACCGGTGTTGAAAGTTTTCTAATCGTCTTTTTCGCTTTATTTGATTTTTTTGACGAATTGAACCTAACCATTTGTTCTATCTCAATTTATTTTCAACCTATTCCAAAATAACGACTTCTTGATCGCTATCTATTCTTTTCATTTTTAATGTACCGATCGCAATAGATTCTACCCTTGTGCTATCGCCTTCAGTAGCCTCTTGCAACTGTAAATTACGATATTCATCTTGTAACGCTTGGTACTGTAATACCAACTGACCATTTTCAGAAATCAATCCTCGGGTTTGATGCGTCACCCAAATTGTCGCCATGGCAGAAATTAAAATCAGTAATAGCAGCAATGTCACTAATTTATTTGATGAAAATAAATCTTCAACTAAAAGATGTTGTAAAGGATAACGTTCACTATTCTCTAACATTTTTCACCTTAACTTATTCTTTCCGCAATACGTAACACTGCACTTCTTGAACGAGGATTCGCTTGTATTTCCGCTTCTGACGGTTGAATGGCTTTGCCAATAGTTTTTAACTTTTGATTCCGCTGAATTTGATCTTCACGTAAAGGCAAACCCTTTGGAATCGCCTCACCTTTACTTTGTTTCTTCATAAAATGTTTTACCATTCTGTCTTCTAAAGAATGAAAACTAATAATGGATAGACGACCTTCCGGAGCTAACATATCCAAAGCGGCATTCAATACGCTTTCCAATTCATCCAACTCCGAATTAATAAAGATGCGAATTGCTTGGAAACTTCTGGTTGCAGGGTGTTTGTGCTTATCTTTAAAAGGTACGGATTGTGAAATCAGTTCGGCCAATTGTGCAGTGCGTGATAAACATTCTTTGCCATTTTTGACCGCACTTTTATTGTATTCTACAATTGCCGTTGCGATGCGTTTAGCAAAACGCTCTTCTCCAAAAGTTTTTAGTACCCAAGTCAAATCATCAACCGAAACTTGTTTTAACCATTCCTCAGCAGAAACCCCCTGCGTTGTATCCATGCGCATATCAAGCGGCCCGTCTTTCATAAAACTAAAACCTCGCTCGGCCTCGTCAAGCTGTGGAGACGACACGCCGAGATCAAGCAAGATCCCATCAATCTTCCCTACTAAACCTAAATTTTCACAAATTTCAGGAATATGGGAAAAACTATTATGTTCAATTTGAAAACGGGGATCTTGAATTGTTTTTGCTTCGGCAATTGCCAGTGGATCACGGTCTATAGCGATTAACCGACCGTTTGGGGAGAGTTTTGAAAGAATGAGACGGGAATGACCACCACGCCCAAAAGTACCGTCAATATAAATGCCGTTCTCTTTCAGCACCAAACCGTTCACTGCTTCATCAAGTAAAACAGTAATGTGTTTCGGAGAAGAAAAAGAATTTTGCATCATCATAATCGTTAATAGAAATAAACCAAGAGAAAAGATAATGCGGTGCAAGCACCGCTTATCCTGCTAGTGCTGCTGTTCTTTTTCTAATTTTTAAGATTAGAATGACAGCATATTTAAATTCGTATCCATCGCAAATTCGACTGTTGCCGCAACCGCGATGTCTTCATCAATTTGAGCGCTCCATTCGGTATCGCTCCAAATTTCAAATTTATTTAATTGTCCGACCAACATTAATCCTTTTTCTAATTTTGCGTGTTGGCGCAATGGACCACTTAATAAGATACGCCCTTGCGCATCCATCTCACATTCAGTGGCATAACCAAGCATTACGCGTTGCAAACGGCGTTGGTTAGGATCAAAGTTAGAAAGTGAAAGAAGTTTTTCCTCAATTTTTTCCCATTCATCTAAAGGATAAAGCAATAAACAAGGCTGGCGAATATCAACAGTACAAACCATTTGTCCTTGATTTTTTTCAATGATTTCAGCGCGATAGCGGGTTGGAATCGCAACCCGACCCTTAGCATCTAAATTTACCGCTGCTGCACCACGAAACATTTTATGTTTTAACACCTTTAAAAATTAAAATTTTTGGAAAAAATCACCACAAAAAACCACTTTTTACCACCTCAGGCTAGTTTATCGGTTGTAAGACAAAGTTGCAAGTTATTCCAATATAAAGTTCGGTAAATTTTAGGAAACAAAAAACCGTTCAAGTTTTCACTTAAACGGTTTAATTATTTTTGAATGAATTATGCGTTTGTTGTATTTACATAAGCTTCTTCATCACGATCACCTAAGGGCTTTAATAAAGTGAAGAATAACACAATACAAATTATCGTTGTTGCGAAACCTAAATATACCGATAACTGATAATCCAAGCTAAATCCGATTTTATTGTAATATAAGTACGTTGCACAAACCGTTGTAATAAACCATGCAGGGATAGAGGCAACCCAGTGGAATTTACGATAACGATATAAATATGCCGCCGCAGTCCATAACATCACCATTGCAGTCATTTGATTCGCCCAAGTGAAGTAACGCCATAACATACTAAAATCAATGGTTGAAACAAAATAACCCAGTACAAACAATGGTACGGCAATCAACAAACGTTTTGAAAGCGAACGTTGATCAATATTGAAAATTTCCGCCAATTGTAAGCGTGCAGCCCGGAATGCCGTATCACCTGATGTAATAGGAAGAACAACCACACCTAACACTGCGAAAATACCACCAATGAATCCTAAGAAGTGTAATGAGCTATCATACACCACTTTAGACGGAGAACCGGCTGAAATCGCATCTTGTAATGCTTGTGGGTTTTCATAAAATGCCAATCCCACCATACACCACACTAAAGCGATAACCCCTTCTGTAATCATCGCACCGTAAAAAATAAAACGACCTTCACTTTCATTTTCCGCACAGCGTGCCATTAATGGCGTTTGTGTTGCATGGAAACCGGATAAAGCCCCACAAGAAATCGTTAAGAACAACAATGGCCAAATAGGCACATCACCTTTAACTTGGAAATTTTGCGTAAATTTAGCCCAAGTTAAGCCCTCACCGTCCGTATTGATAGTACGGAAAAACTCTATCGGATCCGCAACCTGCAAATGTGCAGAAACCAAACCATATACCATACCAACAGACATAAAGAGCAATAACGCACCAAAGAACGGATAGATTCGACCGATAATTTTATCAATCGGCAACAATGTCGCAAGAATGTAGTAAGCGAAGATAATAATAGTCCATACCGCAACAACAGTCGCTTTATCCATCCCCCATACTTTGACACCACCGGCTTCAACAGCTTGATGAACAGCCTCTGCATCGCCAAGTTGTAACGCACCTTGAGAAGCGCCCAGCACATCCATAGTAATCGTACCCATTAACTGTGCGGGACTGGCCACGAATACCACGCCAACCAATAACAGAAGCACTAATGCAAGGATATTAATGAAAACTTTAACCGGGCGACCTAAAAATTTACCGGCAAGGTAAGGCATTGTTGCACCGCCATGGCGAATACTTAACATTCCGCAGAAATAGTCGTGCACCGCACCGGCAAAAATACAACCGAGCACAATCCAAAGCATCGCAACCGGTCCGTATAACGCACCGAGAATAGGACCAAAAATCGGTCCTGTTCCTGCAATATTTAAGAGCTGAATTAACCAAATTTTGGTTTTGGACATCGGCATATAATCCACACCATCATTGATCTGATAAGCCGGTGTTTGACGTTTAGGGTTAATAACAAAGATTTTTTCGATAATTTTTCCGTAAATGAAGTAACCAAGAATCAAAATGGCTACACAGAAGAAAAACCACAACATAAAGCACCTCAGGAATAATAATTTGTATTGCTAAAAAACACGCTAAAATAAGCGGCGTGCTATTTTATGCTAAGTTCCGATAAACCAAAAATTTAATTTATATGATTTTCACAATTTTGTGATGAATATCACATTTCCTACATATCTATTTTTGAATACAATAGGAGCCGATGAAAACTTTACTCAATGAGGATCAAAAATGGCACTCACCCGTTGTCCGGAATGCCGTAAAAAAATTAGCAATCGCGCGGTGCATTGCCCGAACTGCGGCTTTTCTTTTAAAGAAGAGGAGTTAGAAATCTACAAACAGAAATTAGAAGAGCGACGTTTACATAATGCAGAAATAAATCGAAAAAGTACAAAACTTCAATTAATTTGGCTTTGTATTTTTGCTTTATTTCTTGCTGTGGCAAGTATAGTGAACTCAATTTAAATGCGGATACAAAAGCAAGCCGAAGACAATACAAGCAGAATGGCAAGGTGCAACAATGCAATGGACAAGTTTAAATTTAACTTGCTTACATTACTCAGGGATAAAAAATGGGTTGCTTTCGCAACCCAAACAAATTTTGACCGCACTTTATGCCTTGTTCATATCCAATCGCTCAAAAGCGAGCACCTTATTTTCCAGCTTACGCAATAATAAAGTGGCAATTCCGGTGATCACTAAATAAATACCGCCGGCAATGCCATAAATTGTTAACGCATCATATTCTGTGCCATAAAGCTGACGCGCATAGCCCATAATATCCATAATCGTAATGGTTGAGGCTAAAGCCGTACCTTTAAACACTAAGATAATTTCATTACTGTAAGAAGGTAAAGCACGTTTCAATGCATAAGGAATCAAAATTTTTAAGGTTTGTACACGGCTTAAACCGAGCGCCGCACAACCTTCCCATTGCCCTTTCGGAATTGCTTTTACCGCACCGTGAAATAATTGGGTAGAATACGCCGCACTGTTTAAGGCTAAAGCAAGTACCGCACAAAACCACGCATTCGATAAAATATGCCAAAACGGGCTATTCACTACCCATTCAAACTGCCCCGGGCCTGCATAAATCAGGAAAAATTGCACAAGTAACGGTGTACCGGTAAATAAAGTAAGATATAAATTGACCGCACTTTTCACCCATACACTTTCCATTGAAAGCAAAAATGTTAAAAATAGTGCCAAGAAAAAAGCAATCAATAATGAAACGACCGTAAGTAATAAACTGGTCGGAATTCCTTGCGCAATCACGGTTAAATATTCTTGAAACATTATTTCACTCCTCTTTCAAAGCGAGTAAAACGCAGTTCTAAACGACGAATACCGGCTTGACTAATCAAGGTAACGGCTAAATAAATTAATGCGGCAATACCGTACCAAGTAAACGGCTGATGCGTATTGGTATTAATCAACTGCGCCTGACGCATTAGATCCTCCACACCGATAAGGGAAATCAACGCCGTATCTTTTAACAAAACCAGCCATTGATTACTTAGTCCGGGTAAAGCATGACGCCAAACTTGCGGCATAATAACGCGTGTAAAAGTATAACCTTTGCTCAATCCTAAAGCCGCACCGGATTCCCATTGCCCTTTTGGAATCGCTTGAATCGCACCGCGTAATGTTTGTGAGGCATAAGCCGCAAAAATTAACGACAACGCAAAAACACCGCAACCAAAAGCACTAAACTCAATGTATTCACCGGTAAGCATTTCTACCGCTTCCGTAGAACCGAAGTACACCAGTAACACGACTAAAATTTCAGGTAACCCGCGCAATAATGCGACAAATACGGCAACAGGTTTGCCCACAAAGCGATTCGCTTCCAACACAGCAAATACGATACTAAATAGCAACCCCATGATTAAAGAGCAAACTGCAAGCCCTAACGTCATTAGGGCGGCAGAAAACATTAAAGAAAGAAAATCAGCAAACATAGATTATTTTGTCATCCATTTATCATAGATTTTTTGATATTCACCATTTGCTTTGATGGCAGCCAAACCTTTATTTAAACTTGTAGCCAACTCTTTTTGGGATTTATTCATTGCAATGCCCAAACCGTTACCAAAATATTTTTTATTGGTCACTTTCTCACCCACAAATTGAATTTCCGGTTCTTTATTAATCATATCCGCAAGCACCGCAGTATCACCAAAAATGATATCGATACGACCGTTTTTTAAATCCAAAATGGCATCTTGTAAACTGGCGTAAGGTTTAGGAGTATATTGCTTCGTTTCGGCTACGGTATATTGTTGGAAAGTCGTGCCGTTCTGCACACCGATATTCTTAGCCGTCTCTAAAGTCGCTTTGCCTTTTAATGCCACATAACTTGCAGTGCTGTCATAGTAAGCATCAGAGAACAACACTTGTTTTGCACGGGCTTCGGTAATATCCATTGCCGAAATCGCCGCATCAAAGCGTTTTGCCTTTAAACTTGGAATTAATGAATCAAAAGATTCACCTTTAAATTTACAATTTGCTTCAATCTCTTTACAAATTGCCTTGGCGACATCCACATCAAAACCCACGATCTCGCCTTTTTCATTAGTAAATTCAAAAGGCGGATAACTCGGCTCCATTGCAAAAGTAATGTCCTGGGCGTTTGCTACGGCGGTAAAACCTAATAATACTGAGCTTAAAAGTAGTTTTTTCATAATATGTCCTTAATCCTTAGTGAGAAAGATATTGTTTAAATTGTTCGGTTTTCGGATATTCAAAACAGTCGGCAGATCCCATTTCCACAATCTTCCCTTGTTCCATATACACCACTTTAGTTGCTACTTTTTGAGCTACATTCACCTCGTGGGTTACAATCACCTGCGTAATGCCGGTTTCTTGTAATTCTCTAATAATATCAACAACCTGAGCAGTAATTTCCGGATCTAATGCCGCCGTAGGTTCATCAAATAACAGCACTTGCGGCTTCATCATTAATGCACGGGCAATTGCTACACGCTGCTGCTGACCGCCGGATAAATGCAACGGGAAACGCTCGGCATATTCTTCCAATCGTAAGCGTTTTAATAGTTCCATCGCTTCTTTTTTCGCTGTCGTTTCGTTTATATCCAATACTTTCATTGGTGCTTCAATAAGATTTTCAATCACTGTCAGATGAGGCCAAAGATTATATTGTTGAAACACCATTCCCACATCTTGGCGTAACTGGCGAATCGCCTTCGGGTTTGTTGTTGCTTTAGATAAATCAAATTCATTATTAGCAATACTTAATTCACCGGAAGTCGGGACTTCCAATAAATTTAACGTGCGAATTAACGTACTTTTACCTGCTCCGCTCGGGCCAAGCAACACAACGGTATCCCCTTCCTCAGCCTCTAAATTGATATCAAATAATGCTTGGGAAGACCCATAGAAAAAATTCAAATTTTTAACACGAATAGCCATTTTCATTCTCTTATCTTACAAACTGAAGAAATATTATGTTTTTATGCATAATTATGCAAGCGTAAAAAATAAAAAATCCCAAAAACTTTTGGGATTTTCCAAAATTTGGTTAGAAATGACCGCTCTTTATGCGTTTTTTGCCATTTCAAACTCAATTAACATCATTAAAATATGAATCACCTTAATGTGAATTTCTTGAATACGATCTGCATAACGAAAATGTGGTACACGAATTTCAACGTCCGCTGAACCTGCCATTTTTCCGCCGTCTTTACCGGTCATCGCAATCACTTTCATTCCTTTTGCTTTTGCCGTTTCAATCGCATTCAATACGTTTTTAGAATTGCCAGAAGTAGATAAACCGAATAATACATCACCTTTTTGTCCTACGGCTTCGACATAACGTGAAAACACATAATCATAGCCAAAATCATTACTCACGCAACTTAAATGACTTACATCAGAAATCGCAATTGCCGGATAACCGGGGCGATTTTCACGATAACGTCCGGTCAATTCTTCCGCAAAATGCATCGCATCGCAATGGGATCCTCCATTTCCACAGGAAAGCACTTTGCCCCCTTGTTTAAAACTCTCTGAAATTAGCAATGCTGCTTGTTGAATTAATTTAATGTTATTTTCATCTGAAATAAATTTATTTAATACATCTTGTGCTTCAACAAGCTCGGCTTTGATTTGATCCAAGTACATTTTTGCTCCTTTTAAAAATGAGAAAGTCTCGCAACATTGTATAGTAGATAACATGCTTTATCTAGTGATAATACAAATTCTAGACTTTCAACATTCCAATCATCATTTTTTGCGATCTCGCTCACAAAATTAGTCCAAAACACTTTGAAAATTGACCGCTCTTTTCTAGGCTCTCCATAATTTTTATTCGGAGAAATATGATGAAATTACTACGTGCCATCTTTATTTTATTTATCAGCCTAAGTTCTTATGCCAATGTTGATCTGATGCTACTAAAAAATTATGATAACCAACCCATTGAAGGCTGGGTAATGTCTGAAAAATTAGACGGTGTACGAGGATATTGGGATGGCAAACAGCTTTTAACTCGGCAAAACCAAAGGCTTTCTCCTCCCGCTTATTTTATTAAAGATTTTCCTCCCTTTGCCATAGACGGCGAACTTTTTAGCGAACGTAATCACTTTGAAGAAATCACCTCTATTACAAAGTCTTTCAAAGGCGAACGTTGGGAAAAACTCAAACTTTATGTTTTTGATGTGCCTGATGCAGAAGGCAATTTATTTGACCGTTTAAACCTATTAAAAACCTATTTGGCCGAACACCCCACACCTTATATTCAAATTATCGAACAAATTCCCGTGCGAGATAAATCCCATTTATATGAATTTTTGACTGAAGTAGAAAACAGACAAGGTGAAGGGGTTATAGTAAGAAATCCGAATGCGTCTTATGAACGAAAACGAAGCTCGCAAATACTCAAACTTAAAACCGCCCATGATGAAGAATGTACGGTCATCGCACATCACAAAGGCAAAGGACAATTTGAAAATGTCATGGGTTCATTAACCTGTAAAAACGAACGAGGCGAATTTAGGATCGGTTCAGGTTTTAATTTTAATGAGCGTGAAAACCCGCCGCCAATCGGCTCAAGCATTACTTATAAATATCGTGGATTAACAGGTTCCGGCAAGCCACGTTTTGCGACTTATTGGCGAGAAAAAAGTAAGGGCGAAAATAAAGGCAGGTGATAAAGCCTGCCTATTCATTGCATTACCCGTGGTAGCGTCCTACACCTAATTCGTCTTCTTTTCTTGTTCGCTTCATCACTTCCTGCGGTGATTGTGCAATACGCAATCCCATTTCATCTTCGGTACGCACCACTTCTCCACGTAGGGAGTTCGTGTACACATCCGTGATTTTCACATCCACAAATTTACCTATCATTTCCGGCGAACCTTGGAAATTCACAATACGGTTCGTTTCCGTTCTACCGGTTAATTCCATCAGATCTTTTTTAGACGGCCCCTCTACCAACACGCGTTGTTCCGTACCTAACATACGACGACTGAATTGTGCCGCTTGTTGGTTGATTCGTTCTTGCAACACATATAGACGTTGTTTTTTCTCTTCTTCCGTGACGTCATCCGGCATATCTGCCGCCGGTGTGCCGGGACGCGCCGAATAAACAAAACTGAAGCTCATATCAAAATTTACTTGAGCAATTAAATTCATCGTTTGCTCGAAATCTTCTGCGGTTTCCCCCGGAAAACCCACGATAAAATCAGAGCTAATTTGAATATCAGGACGGGCGGCACGTAATTTACGAATAATCGATTTATATTCCAACGCGGTATGCCCTCGCTTCATCATCGTAAGAATACGGTCGGAACCCGCTTGCACCGGTAAATGTAAGAAACTGACTAATTCCGGCGTATCACGATATACATCGATAATATCATCGGTAAATTCAATCGGATGACTGGTGGTGAAACGTAAACGATCAATACCATCAATTGATGCCACTAAACGAAGTAATTCGGCAAAACTACAAATTTGTCCGTCATAGGTCGGGCCACGGTAGGCATTTACATTTTGACCAAGTAAATTGACTTCCCGCACACCTTGTTCGGCAAGTTGTGCGATCTCAAATAACACATCATCCACCGGGCGGCTTACTTCTTCACCTCGGGTATAAGGCACAACACAGAAAGTACAATACTTGTTACAACCTTCCATAATCGAAACAAATGCGGTCGGTCCCTCGGCACGAGGCTCCGGTAAGCGGTCGAATTTTTCAATTTCAGGGAAACTGATATCCACCACAGCACTTTTACCGCCACGGATTTGATTAATCATTTCCGGCAAACGGTGTAAGGTTTGCGGTCCAAAAATAATATCGACATAAGGCGCACGGCGACGAATATGTTCGCCCTCCTGTGATGCCACACAACCGCCCACACCAATCACTAAATTCGGATTATTTTGCTTTAATTCTTTCCAACGTCCCAATTGGTGGAACACTTTTTCTTGCGCCTTTTCACGAATAGAGCAGGTATTCAACAACAACACATCCGCTTCTTCCGCTGTTTCCGTCAATTCAAGCCCATGGGTGCTTAATAATAAATCCGCCATTTTTGATGAATCATATTCATTCATCTGGCAGCCCCAAGTTTTAATATGTAATTTCTGCGTCATCTTTCTACAATTATCAATTTATCCAATAAAAACGGTCGGCTATTGTACAGACTTATCTATATTCTTACCAGTCAAAATTTAGGGAAAGCCGGCTAACGCTTATTCGGTGAAGTTGAAACAATACCAATAAAATCAAGATTTTTGATGGTGGCGTGATTTCCTCATAAAAGAGTATTATTTCTATTTTGGAGAGATGTCATATCGCCATTTTATTATCACTTAACCTTACACCACTCTACTCACAATATTTCCATCCGCTACTTTTGTGGTAAGCAACTCTCCCTGTCGTATATCTTTCACGCTTGTGATTGCTTTTCCCTCCGCATTTTCCGCAATGGAATAACCGCGAGCCATTACCTTCAATGGACTTAATCCATCGAGTTTTCCGCATAAAGCCGCCAATTTATTTTGGCGTTCGGTTACTTGACGATTTGTACTGAAATTTAACCGCACTTTAAGTTGTTCCAACTGTTGTTGGTGGCGTTGAATACCATAAGGTAGCGGATTTTGTCGTAATCGAACGGAAAGTGCGGTTAATTTTTGCTGTGTTTTTTCAAACTGACGTTGTACGGCAAAGTGTAAACGTTGAACAAGATGTTCATTTCTTTCCCATTGAATATGCAACTGATTTTGCGGATGTTGATTTTGTAAACGTAAAGTCAGTTGTTTTAATCGCTGATTTTTTTGTGTAAATAAGCGATCAAATGCCATCGCTAAACGTTGCTGTTGATAGTTCAATTGTTGTAACAGTTCATCTTGATTTCGACTGACCAATTCCGCAGCGGCAGACGGCGTTGGCGCACGAAGATCCGCAACAAAATCGGCAATGGTTACATCCGTTTCATGCCCAACGGCACTGATAATCGGTAACACGGAACGAAAAATCGCACGCGCCACCTCTTCTTCGTTAAAACACCAAAGATCTTCCAGTGATCCACCACCGCGTCCAACGATAAGCACATCGACTTCCTGCCGTGTATTTGCCAATTCAATCATCCGCACGATTTCCTCCGCCGCTTCTCTGCCTTGCACTGCCGTAGGATAAATCACCACTTTCAGACTAGGATCGCGACGTGCCAAAATATGTAAAATATCTTGTAATGCCGCACCGGTTGAGGAGGTAACAATACCCACGGCTTTACTAAAGTGCGGTAACTTTTTCTTGAGATTTTGTGCAAATAATCCCTCTGCCGCAAGCTTTATTTTCAATGTTTCGAATTGCTGCTGTAATAAACCTTCACCGGCAGGGTGCATTGATTCAATAATTAATTGATAGTCTCCACGTGGTTCGTACAAACTCACATTGGTACGAACCAGCACTTGCATTCCATTTTGCGGACGAAACGCCACACGCAAATTTTTCATACGGAACATAGCGCAGCGCACCTGTGCATTTTCATCTTTTAAAGTAAGATACCAATGCCCCGAAACAGGTTGTGTGAAATTAGAAATCTCACCGCTCAGCCAAATCTGTGAGAAATGTCCCTCTAAGATTTGGCGGGCTGCATTATTGAGTTGAGAAACGGAATAAATATTTTCTGACATAATGAGTTACGATTAAACGGTATTATGTATCACTTGCACAAAGAGAATTTTATCTCCGAGATTAGGGCAGAGTGTCGTTAGTAAAGGGAAATCAGTCCATTATTTTATTATCAGTCCATGATCACCCAACCATCATCAAGCCAGTTGCAGATGGAGTCTAGCAACAACGCCATCACCGTTTCAGGATCTTCTGCACCACTGACTAAATCGGTTAAAAATGCCCAATCCAACGCCTCGCCGTCAGCTAAACGTTTTAGCGCCTCCGTTTCAATAAGATTCAATTCATCCAACCATTCGCCGTTGGCATAAATTCGGAGGGGATTTTCAGTGTAAAGCAATTTGCAGTTGCTATCTTGAGCAAGCCATGCGCCTTCTTCTAAAATCGACCGTACTTCATCAGGATCACTTATTTCGTCAGGCACCAATAATTCATATCGGCGTGAACTCACTGCACTCGCTACCGCTTGTTTAAAGAGCAGGTCAAAAGCTTCGGAATGCGCAAGTTTATCCAGTAATTGTTGTTTCATTGCACGGATATTTTCATCGGCAAGTTTACCGGTTCGTTGCTCCGACTGAGTCAAACGAAGCGGAAAATCAAATTCGCTTAAATTTAAATCAGGATCTTGATGGCAAAAACCTTTACCAATACCCTCAATTAACTGGTTCAGATTCGGATAACGTAAGCCGAAAGAGAAAGTCAGGCAATCATTTTCCGCCACGCCGTAATGCGCCATTCGGGCTGGGATATAAAGAATATCGCCCGGATTCATCACCTCATCAATAACCAATTCCCCCATCTCATCAAAAATTCGGATCGGCTGATTCGGTTTAAATTCCGTGCTTGGATCACACCATTTACCTAACTGCCAGCGGCGTTGGCCGTAGCCTTGCACAAGAAAAACATCATATTCGTCATAATGTTTACCCACCGAACCGCCTTTCGGTGCGTAAGACACCATAATATCGTCCCGCTGCCACTGAGGAATAAAGCCGAATTTATTCCAAAGTAGCCCTAACTCCGGCGACCATTGCTCCATATTTTGAACAAGCACCGACCATTTTTCCGGCAATTTCTGAAAATCTTTTTCCGTTAAAGGGCTGAAAAATACTTTCCAATCATCTTCCCCGTAAGTTTTCACTAAACGTGCGGTAACTTCCTCATTTTGCGCCAACTCAATAATATCTTGAGGTTCAAATTGCCCGACAATTTCCGGTAAGCCATTACGAATAATCAGTGGCTTTTTCTGCCAATAATCACGCAAAAAAATTTCAGGTGTAATGTGTTCGGGTAAACAAAAATCGGTATGCGAAAGTGCGGTCATTTTTTCTCTCCTTTTTCTTTGGCGGCTTGTTCTGCCGCACGCTTACGGCGAATTTCTTTCGGATCAGCCAGTAACGGACGATAAATTTCAATGCGATCGCCCTCTTTTAATACATCGGTTAATTTTGCCGGACGGCTGAAGATCCCCACCTTATTTTCCCGCAGATCAATGTCTATAAATTGTTGCAAAATGCCCGATTGTAGAATTGCCGTTTGCACCATTGTGCCTTCATCTACTTTGAAAGATTTCAAATAATAGCGTTCCGGTAGAGCGTAGGCGATTTGAATATTAATCTGATTCATCATAATTTCTTCATACCCAAAATTTGGGCTATTATAGCGAAAAATACCGTGAGTTTTAACGATAGTGAATTAAATTTAAAAATAAGGAAACATAATGAATTGGGTACTTTTCGCCATAGGCTCGGCCTTTTTCGCAGGTCTTACGGCAATTTTAGGTAAACTCGGCGTGGAAGGAATGAACAGTAATCTTGCTACATTTATTCGCACTATCGTGATTTTATTGGTTACCGCGGGCATTCTTTCCGCCCGAAACGAATGGCAACTGCCTCAACATATCGCCGCAAAACCCTTTACCTTTTTGATTTTATCGGGCATAGCCACGGGATTATCCTGGCTTTGTTATTATCGTGCGCTGCAACTCGCCCCGGCCTCTTGGGTTGCTCCCATTGATAAACTCAGCGTTGTTATCGCCATTATTTTAGGGGTTGTCATTTTAGGCGAGCCGTTAAGTTTGAAATTAGTGATAGGAAGTTTATTGATTTTATCCGGTGTATTGGTTTTGGCGTTATAGATTGAGAATTTATCGCTTTTTCGCTACAATGCGCCACTATTTTTAACATCATTATGCACTATGTCAAAAATTAAACTCATCGTAGGCTTAGGCAATCCCGGCGATAAATATGCGGAAACGCGTCATAATGCCGGAGAATGGTTGATCGAGCGTTTAGCGCGCCGTTTTAATGTTTCATTAACCCCTGAAAATAAATTCTTCGGCAAAACCGCCCGCACTTTAATAAACGGTAACGAAGTACGTTTGCTCGTACCGACAACATTTATGAATTTAAGCGGTAAATCGGTGGCGGCATTAGCCGGATTTTATCGCATTAAGCCGGAAGAAATTCTGGTGATTCACGATGAGTTGGATTTACCGCCCGGCACGGCAAAGCTCAAACAAGGCGGCGGACATGGTGGGCATAACGGCTTGAAAGATATTGTGGCGCAACTCGGCAATAATAACAATTTCTACCGCTTACGCTTAGGTATCGGTCATCCCGGACATCGTGATTTGGTGGCAGGTTATGTGTTAAACAAACCTTCCCCGACTGATCGCGAAGCGCTTGAGAAAGCCTTAGATGAAGCAGCCAATTGCGTAGAATTAATTTTCAAAGACGGGATGGTCAAAGCCACCAATCGTTTAAACGGTTTTAAAATTTAAAAGTGCGGTCATGCTTACGACCGTTTTATTCAAAATAATTAAGGAAAAATTATGGGATTCAAATGTGGTATCGTAGGTTTGCCGAATGTAGGTAAATCCACCCTCTTTAACGCACTCACCAAAGCCGGCATTGAGGCGGCAAACTATCCGTTCTGTACTATCGAACCCAATACCGGCGTAGTGCCAATGCCTGATCCGCGTTTAGATGCTTTGGCTGAAATCATAAAACCGGAACGCGTATTGCCAACCACAATGGAATTTGTAGATATTGCAGGATTGGTTGCAGGGGCGAGCAAAGGCGAAGGCTTGGGAAATAAATTTCTCGCCAATATCCGTGAAACGGATGCTATCGGTCATGTTGTACGTTGTTTTGAGAATGATGATATCGTACACGTTGCAGGAAAAATCGATCCTTTAAGCGACATTGAAACGATCAATACCGAACTGGCGCTTGCTGACTTAGATAGCTGCGAACGTGCAATCCAACGCTTACAAAAACGTGCTAAAGGCGGTGATAAAGAGGCAAAATTCGAGCTTTCCGTTATGGAAAAAATTCTGCCGGTACTTTCAGAAGCAGGAATGATCCGCTCAGTCCCACTTGATAAAGAAGAATTGTTGGCGATTAAAAGCTATAACTTCCTAACCCTTAAACCGACAATGTATATCGCCAATGTGAATGAAGACGGCTTTGAAAACAATCCATACCTTGATAAAGTGCGTGAATTTGCCGAAAAAGAGGGTTCTGTGGTTGTCCCTGTTTGTGCCGCCATTGAAGCGGAAATCGCAGAATTAGACGATGAAGAAAAAACCGAGTTTTTACAGGATTTAGGTATTGACGAACCGGGGCTAAACCGTGTCATTCGTGCAGGTTATGCTCTATTAAACCTGCAAACTTACTTTACCGCCGGTGTAAAAGAAGTCCGCGCGTGGACGGTTTCCGTTGGTGCAACCGCACCGAAAGCCGCTGCCGTTATTCATACTGACTTCGAAAAAGGTTTTATCCGCGCCGAAGTGATCGCTTATGATGATTTCATTCAATTTAAAGGCGAAAACGGTGCAAAAGAAGCGGGTAAGTGGCGTTTAGAAGGGAAAGATTATATCGTGCAAGACGGCGATGTAATGCACTTCCGTTTCAATGTGTAAAAACATGACCAAAACCGACCGCACTTTTTAGTGCGGTATTTTTTAAATAAGAGAAAGAGAATATGTCAAACATCACTATTTTAGACGGCGGCATGGGGCGTGAACTGGCACGCCGTAAAGCACCTTTTCAACAGCCGGAATGGTCTGCCCTCGCCCTGTATCAAAAACCGACCGCCGTTCAACAAGTGCATGAAGATTTTATTAAAAGTGGCGCACGCGTAATTACCACCAACAGTTATGCCGTCGTTCCCTTTCACATTGGCGATCAACGCTTTCAAGCCGATGGCAAAATGCTTGCAGATCTTGCCGGTCGCTTGGCGAAAAGTGCGGTCAAAAATAGCCGTGTTTCCGATGTAAAAATCGCAGGCTCTATTCCTCCTCTGTTCGGCTCTTATCGTTTTGATTTATATGAACCAAAACGTGTGAAAGAAGTCGCCCAACCTATTATTAAAGGGCTTTCTCCTTATGTGGATTTCTGGTTGTGCGAAACCCAAAGCTCGGCAACCGAACCGCAAGCCATTAAACCCTTATTACCCAAAGATCATCGCCCGCTATGGGTTTCTTTCACGCTTGAAGATGATGAACCAACGGATATTCCCCGCTTACGTTCCGGTGAAACAGTGCAAAGTGCGGTAGAAAAAATGATTGAATTAGGCGTGGAAGCCATTTTATTTAACTGCTGCCAACCCGAAGTCATTCAACAAGCACTGAGGGTTACACTGGAAATCTTGAAAATAAATCAAGCGACAGAAATCCGTATCGGCGCTTACGCCAATGCTTTCCCTCCTCAGCCTAAAGACGCAACGGCAAATGACGGATTAGATGAAATTCGTGACGATCTCAATCCGCAACAATACCTCGTGTGGGCTGAAAAATGGCTGGAAAACGGCGCGACTATTATAGGCGGTTGCTGTGGAATCGGGCCGGAGCATATTCAGACTTTGGCAGAAAAATTTAAATAAATAATCAATATTGGCTACCCTAAAACAGATAATGAGAAAACGATGCAAACATTAGAAGAAATCACCGCAGCAATCATCTCTGCCCCTGAAAATGCGTCTTTCACTTCCCGTGGTATTAAACCGCTTTTTGCCGCCCCAACCACCGCACGGATCAACATTGTCGGGCAAGCTCCCGGTTTAAAAGCGGAACAAACCCGTCTTTATTGGAACGATAAAAGCGGTGATCGTTTACGTGAATGGCTTGGGATTGATCGTGAGACGTTCTATCATTCCGAATCCCTCGCCGTTATTCCGATGGATTTTTACTATCCGGGAAAAGGGAAATCAGGTGATCTACCGCCACGTAAAGGCTTTGCCGAAAAATGGCATCCGCAAATTCTCGCCAACTTGCCTAATGTTGAACTCACGATTTTAATCGGGCAATACGCACAAAAATATTATTTACCGCACAACAACTTGAATGTAACGGATACGGTAAAAAATTATCGCAAATTTCTACCGCACTTTTTACCTCTCGTCCATCCTTCCCCACGTAATCAAATGTGGTTAAAGAAAAACCCGTGGTTTGAACAAGAGGTCGTACCGGCGCTACAACAACGCATAAAAGAAATTTTGTAGTGAATTACAATGAATTAAATTTAATCAATTTTCAGGAAAGCATTAATTATGTCACACAAAAAAATCGGCTTACTATCGCTAACGGCATTAGTATTAAGCTCTATGATTGGGTCCGGTATCTTCAGCTTGCCACAAAATATGGCGGAAGTTGCAGGTTCCGAAGCTTTAATTATCGGTTGGGGCATTACCGGCATAGGCATTATTTTTCTTGGTCTATCTTTCTTTTTTATTTCTCGATTACGTCCTGAATTAGACGGCGGCATTTATACTTACGCACGTGAAGGCTTTGGCGAACTAATGGGGTTTATGTCGGCTTGGGGATATTGGTTGTGCGCAACCATCGGTATCGTAGGCTATCTGGTGGTTGCTTTTGAAGGCTTAGGAATGTTTACGGACAGTGAAAGTGCTGTCATTTTTGGGCAGGGAAATACTTTTTACTCTTTTATCGGCTCTTCGGTTATCGTATGGCTTGTGCATATTTTAATTGCCAAAGGCGTAAAAGAAGCCGCCACGGTCAATCTTATTGCGACTTTTGTGAAAGTATTTCCTCTCGTGCTATTCATCTTGCTTGCGTTATGGTATTTCAATCCCGAAACCTTTAATCACGATGTAAAAGCCACGTCATTAAACAATGGCGTGACGGATCAGGTAAAAAATACGATGTTGATTACCCTTTGGGTATTTACCGGTGTGGAAGGTGCGGCGGTATTATCGGCACATGCTAAAAAACGCTCGGATGTGGGGCTTGCCACAGTATTAGGCATTTTAATCGCGTTGACACTCTATATCGCAATCACTGTTCTTTCTTTGGGGATTTTACCCCGTGAGACCATCGCCGCAATGTCCAATCCGTCTATGGCAGGGTTATTAGAAGCGATGATCGGAGGCAGTGGTAAAGTCATTATTACAGCCTGTTTAATTGTCTCCGTACTTGCCTCATACATCAGTTGGACGATGTTTTCTACCGAAGTGCCTTATCGCGGCGCAAAAAACGGTGCCTTCCCCCAAATTTTCAACAAACTCAATAAAAACGGGACACCGATAAATTCCCTTTGGTTTACCGGTTTTGTGGTGCAATTTTGTTTAGTTTTGGTATTGCTCACAGGGAAAAGCTATAACGCTTTATTGCTTATTTCCACCTCAATGATCTTAGTACCTTACTTCCTCATCGGGGCTTATTTATTCAAACTTGCCGTACAACAAAAAGCGGCTTGGTATATCAAACTTACCGGCTTTATGGCTTCGGTTTACGGTTTGTGGATTTTATATGCCGCAGGGTTAGATTATTTGTTACTTTCCGCGTTGTTATATGTGCCGGGAATCGCGCTTTTCCTTTACTCCCGCTATCAATATCAAGGCGGAAAATTTAATCTAACCCGTTGGGAAAAAATCATTTTATTTATCATTGCCTTGCTATTTATTTGGGCAACTTATGATGCATTCACAAGTGTAACTTGGGGATAATACGAAAAAGTGCGGTCAAAAATTCCAGCATTATGTATTAGCCCACAAAGTGAAAAGTAGGGTGGTGCAACTTGTTGCCCACCATTGAAATTCACGGTTTGGAATTGGTGGGCAAAAATTTGCCCACCCTACAAAATCGTTATTTAGCAATATTTGTGCAAGTGCTACATAATATCGAAAAATCCTTGTGTTTTTTTGATCGCTTACTCTTTTGATACGAATCAATTCTTCGTCGCTTTTCCATTTCTGAAAATCTTCCCTATGCTATAATCCGCCGTCTTATCAATGAGCATTAAGGAATATTTATGCAACAAACACCGGTTACGATGAAATCGCCAAACCGTGATGTAATGAGTAAAAACACCATTATCTTTATTGCCGATGCGGTGCTTTTCTTCATTTTACTTGCAACACTCCCTTTTGAACCGGCTGCCAATAAAGGTTTAGCATTGCTCGCTTTTGTTGCGATTTTGTGGCTAACAGAAGCGGTAAACGTAACGATCACCGCACTTTTTGTTCCTATTTTGTCCGTGCTACTCGGATTAGTGAACAGTCGCCAAGCCTTAGTTGCATTTGCAGATCCGACAATATTTCTCTTCTTTGGTGGTTTTGCCATTGCGACAGCCCTGAATATACAAAAAATCGATCAAATGATTGCCAATAAAATTATGCAATTGGCGAAAGGTCGTTTATTTCTGGCGGTACTTTATCTTTTCCTCGCCACGGCATTTCTTTCAATGTGGATGAGTAACACGGCAACCGCCGCTATGATGATTCCGCTTTCGATGACCATCTTAAGCCAGCTTGATCGAAACAAAGAGCGTAATACCTATATTTTTGTGTTACTTGGTATTGCTTATAGTGCTACCATCGGAGGTATGGGAACACTGGTAGGTAGCCCGCCAAATGCCATTGCTGCCTCTCAGTTACACTTAGATTTTGCCGCTTGGTTGAAATACGGCACTCCGGTGATGACTCTCCTATTTCCACTTGTTATCGGCTGGCTCTATATTATTTTCAAACCAAAATTAAATTTACATTTTGATGCACAATTCGCCAAAATCAAAATGAATAAAAAACGCTTCCTCACCCTCATCATTTTCTTTATTACGGCATTTTTATGGGTTTTCGGCGGTTATATCAATCCGTTTATCTCAACGCTATTAGGATTGCCTACCATTATCGGTAGCTTTGACAGCATGGTCGCCCTAACCGCAGCAATAGCCATTTGCGTAACCGGTATCGCCAGCTGGAAAGAAATCCAAGAAAACACGGAATGGGGCGTATTATTCCTATTCGGCGGCGGCTTAACATTAAGTGCCGTATTAGAAAGCTCGGGCGCAAGTAAAATTATGGCTGAGGGGATCGTGTTTATTATTGAAGGCGGTCACTACTATGTGATGGCATTAATTGTTGCCGCATTTATTGTGATTCTAACGGAATTTACTTCAAATACGGCAAGTGCCGCTCTCCTTGTGCCGATTTTTATTTCTATCGCACACGCCTTAAATATGCCGCCATTAGGTTTCGCGCTCACGATTGGTCTTGGCGCATCTTGCGCATTTATGATGCCGGTGGGGACACCGCCGAATGCCATTGTGTATGCAACCGGTAATGTAAAGCATTCGGATATGATCCGCGTAGGTAAATATATCGATGTAACCTGTATGTTTGTCATTGCAACTATTGCATATATTTTCTGGATGTAGATCTTTTTTAAATTCAAAGAGCGGTCAAAATCATCGGTATTATGTATTAGTTAAACAAAGAGAATTTTATTTCTGATATTTCTTGGGGTAGGTGTGTTAGCCGTAGGCATAACGCACCTTTCTATTAATTATCAATAAATCAATCCATTACGGTGCGTTACGACTTCGCCTAACGCCCTCTACGATATTTTGTGCAAATGCTGCATAATCCCCGAAAATCATCATCTTTTTTGACCGCACTTTCTTTTCAACTCGCTATCGCAAACGATTGCCTTCACAGCAATTTTACGTATAATTCGCGCTTTCTTACTAACTTAAGGTTCCGTTATGAATAATCAACTCCTTTACTCTGTTGAAGACAAACCGCCCTTTGGGCTGAGTTTGTTGCTTGCCGCACAGCATCTGTTAGCGGCTCTTGGCGGTATTATCGCCGTTCCTTTAGTCATCGGTAATGTGTTAAAACTCCCTACCGAAGATACCATTACATTGGTCAATGCCGCACTGTTAATTTCCGGTGTGGTGACGGTAATTCAATGTCGTGGTTTAGGTCCGATTGGCATCCGTTTACCAAGTGTGATGGGAACAAGTTTCACCTTTGTTGCTGCGGCACTCGCCATCGGCTTTAGCGAATATGGTGTTGCGGGGATTCTAGGGGCTTCTTTGGTGGGATCTTTGGTGATGATTATCGGTAGTTTCTTTATGCCGTACATTCGCAAACTTTTCCCACCTGTGGTAACAGGTACCGTGGTTATGATGATTGGTTTAAGCCTTATTCCTGTTGCCGTAGATTGGTTTGCCGGCGGGCAAAGGGGGGATGCCGATTATGCCACCCCTGAAAACTTAATGATGGCAAGTTTCGTATTGGTCATCGTCGTAATATTGGTACAATGGGGTAAGGGAATTTTCTCTGCTGCAGCAATTGTTATCGGAATGATGGCTGGTTATCTACTTTGCCTCATTCTCGGTTGGGTAAATTTTGACGGCGTAGCAAACGCACAAACTTTTGCCGTTCCACAACCACTACATTTCGGCTTAACCTTCCCAATCTCCGGTATTATCGGAATGTCAATTGCTTACTTAGTCACAATTGTGGAATCAAGCGGTAATTTCCTTGCTTTAGGCAATGCAACCAATACCGAAATCACCGGTAAACATTTACGTGGAGGAGTATTAGCGGATGGCTTAGGGTCTGCGCTTGCCGCCATTATGTCCACAACACCATTTTCTTCTTTCTCGCAAAATATCGGTGTCATTTCCTTAACCGGCGTGGCAAGCCGCCACGTGGTAGCCCTCACCGGCGTATTACTCGCACTGGCAGGGTTATTCCCCGTATTCGGCGCCTTAATCGTTTCCATTCCATTGCCGGTACTTGGCGGAGCAGGCTTGATGATGTTCGCGATGATTATTGCAGCGGGAATTCAAATGCTGGATAAAGTAGAACGCAGTAAACGCAATGGTTTAATCATTGCCATTTCAATCGGTTGCGGCTTGGCTGTTACAACCCGTCCGGAACTCCTTGATAAATTACCGCACTTTTTTAAAGAAGTTCTCGGTTCTGGTATCACTGTCGGCTCATTATTCGCATTAATTTTAAACCTCATCTTACCGGAAGATAAAAGCACGGCAGAAGAATAAGCAAAACGAAAAACATTCCAAAAACAGACCGCACTTATGCGCTAAATCAAAAGTGCTCCGCACCAAAAAATCCGAACAGATAACCTAACGATTGAGTCCTGTAATCTACAGGACTCAAATTTTTTAAATTAAATTCACAATAGCTAATCTTGTTGTGCTTTCACCGCCGCATAAGCAATCATATTGATGATACGGCGAACGGAAGCTGTCGGATTTAAAATATGAGCGGATTTATTTACTCCCATCAAAATCGGCCCTACCGTGATCGCTGTCGTTGTGCCTCGCAACAGGCTATAACTAATACGTGCGGCGCTTAAATTCGGAAATACAAGCAAGTTTGCCGAACCTTTTAACGGACTATCCGGCATAATGTCACGGCGATGCTCTTCATTCATTGCCAAATCACCGCGCATTTCACCGTCAATCATTAATTTCGGATTACGTGCTTTCACGAGTTCTAACACTTCGCGCATTTTCGGTGCGCCCAATTCATTTGATGAACCGTAATTTGAATGAGAAAGTAAAGCGACGGCAGGCTCAATACCGAAACGATGCACTTCCTCTGCTGCCATTAAGGTAATTTCCGTTAATTCTTCCGCAGTCGGATCGGTATTCACGTGAATATCCGTCAAAAATACGTTACCGCTTGGCAGAACCAAACTCTGTAAACTCGCCGGCACTTTCACATCGTCTTTTAATCCGATGATGTCTTGAATTGATGCTAAATGTTTACCGTAAGAACCGAATAAACCGCAGATTAAACCGTCCGCATAGCCGAGATTAACCAAAATAGAGGCAAGCACGGTGGTATTTGAACGCACTACACGTTTTGCTATCGCCTGAGTAATGCCTTTACGTTTGGTTAATTCATAGTAATGTTTCCAACATTCTTCATAGCGCGGATTGTTTTCGTTATCGACAATCTCAAAATCAACGCCCGGTTGTAAACGTAAACCAAGTTTTTTAATTTTGCTTTCAATCACAGCTTCACGACCGATTAAAATCGGTTTTGCCAACCCCATAGAAATCACTTCTTGTGTTGCGTGTAAAGCGTTGGTTTCCTCGCCTTCTGCAAGAATAATACGCTGTGGCGCTTGTTTCGCCTGATGGAAAATCGGGCGCATAAAGAGGCTTGTTTTATAAACAAATTGCGTTAATTTTTCGATGTATTCGTTCCAATCCGAAATCGGACGGGTTGCCACACCGGATTCCATTGCGGCTTTTGCCACCGCAGGGGCAATACGCACGATTAAACGCGGATCGAACGGACGCGGGATCACATAATCGGCACCGAAAGTCGCCCCTTCTCCGCCATAGGCGGAAGTAACCACTTCATTTTGTTCTTCAAGGGCAAGATCCGCAATGGCATAAACCGCCGCACGTTTCATTTCTTCATTAATGGCGGTTGCTCCCACATCTAATGCACCGCGGAAAATAAATGGAAAGCAAAGTACGTTATTCACTTGATTCGGATAATCGGAACGACCCGTACAAACGATCGAATCAGGACGAACGGCTTTGGCTTCAGGCGGCGTAATTTCCGGGTTCGGATTGGCTAATGCAAGAATAATCGGATGCGCCGCCATGGATTTCACCATATCTTGAGTTAATGCTCCCGCCGCCGAACAACCGAGGAAAATATCCGCATTCGGCATTGCATCAGCCAATGTACGCCAGCCGTTGTCATCAATGGCATAATCTTTTTTGGTTTGATCCATTCGATCATCACGATTTTTATACACCACACCTTTAGAATCACAAATGGTGATATTTTCTCGTTTCATTCCTAATGATAAAAGCAAGTTCAAACAAGCAATGGAGGCAGCACCGGCACCGGATGCCACAAGACGAACCTCTTCAATTTTCTTACCGACAATGCGAAGTGAATTGATAATCGCCGCAGCACTGATAATCGCCGTACCGTGTTGATCATCATGAAATACGGGAATATTCATTCGTTCACGCAGTTTTTGCTCAATATAGAAACATTCCGGAGCTTTAATATCTTCAAGATTAATACCGCCGAAAGTCGGTTCAAGAGAAGCGATAATATCGACCAGTTTATCCGGATCACGCTCGTTAACTTCAATATCAAACACATTAATACCGGCGAATTTTTTAAATAATACGCCCTTTCCTTCCATAACGGGTTTACCCGCAAGCGCACCGATATTACCTAATCCTAGCACCGCCGTGCCGTTTGAAATTACCGCCACTAAATTTCCACGAGCCGTATATTTATAAGATGCCAAAGGATCTTTCTCTATTTCCAAACAGGGTTCCGCCACGCCGGGAGAATAAGCGAGTGCTAAATCGCGCTGGGTTGCCAGTGATTTTGTTGGGGTAACTTCAATTTTTCCCGGAATAGGAAATTCGTGAAAATCCAATGCCGCTTGGCGTAATTGTTCGCTCATATAAATAATTCTCCATTGTAGTGGTACGAAACTCGATTCCTGTGAATCGAATTGAAAAGATGCGCCGATTATACTCTCTCTTTACAGATAAATTTGTGATGAAGCGCAAATTTTCACAAATTTGTTACAAAAATTAATGATTGAATTAATGGATAGAAAAGCGATAGCATAGACGGACTAAGGAGAAATTATGCTATTTTCAAAATTAAAAAATGCGGTTAATCAGTGGCAAAGAAAATCCATTAATCATCAGCTCAAATCAAGTTTACAAAATCACGGAATGACGGTGCTTTCCGCCAACTGTGTCGGTGCCTTTATGCTGCACGATCTAAACGAGCCCTTTAATTCACCTTTTGTAAACCTTTATCTTAGCCCGAAAGACTTCATTCGTTATCTTCAAAATATCGAATTTTATCGACAACAGCGCCTTGAGTTTATCCCTTCGGAAAAAAATTACCCCATTGGCAAATTGGCGGATATTACTGTTCACTTTATGCATTATCACAGTGAACAAGAAGCCGGCGAAAAATGGCAGATTCGCACCGCACGAATGAATTTTGATAACTTATTTATTATTATGACGGATAAAGACGGTGCGCAAGGCATTGCTTATGAAGATCTTGTGGCATTTGATCGGCTTCCGTTCAAAAATAAAGTCGTTTTTACTCACAAGCCTTACCCGGAATTACAATCCGCCTTTTATATCAAAGGATTTGAAAATCAAAACCAAGTGGGCGATATTTTTACGTTCTCCGGTTGGAATGGCGCGAAATATTACGATCAATTTAATTATGTAAAATGGTTTAATCAAATTTAGTCATTGAAAACCGAATGCAACACCAAATGACCTCGATGGCGTTCAGGGTCTGCCCCCAGAAAAATTATTTCCTGTATTCATCAGCCAATATCTCTGCCATCGTGTAAAATATGCCCTAACCCAAAAGAAAGAGATACCCTATGCGATTAGATAAATTCATTGCCGAAAATACCGGTTTAACCCGCTCTCAAGCGACCAAAGCCATTCGCCAAAGTGCGGTCAAAATTAACGGTGAAATTGAAAAAAACAGCGCCCGTCAAATTTCACAAGATGACGAAATTTATTTTGAAGATCAACAACTCACTTGGTTCGAAAGCGGACAATATTTTATGCTCAATAAACCGCAAGGCTGTATTTGTTCAAATGATGACGGTGATTACCCCACCATTTACCAATTCTTTGACTATCCCCTGTCCGGCAAGCTCCACAGCGCAGGGCGTTTGGATGTCGATACCACAGGGCTTGTCTTATTAACCGATGACGGACAATGGTCTCACCGTATTACTTCGCCAAAACATCATTGTGAGAAAACCTATCTTGTTACCCTTGCCGATCCAGTGGAAGAACACTACGTACAAGCCTGTGCAGCAGGCATTTTATTACGGGGTGAAAAATCGCCCACTAGGCCTGCAAAACTTGAAATTTTAGATGATTACAATGTAAACCTCACGATTTCAGAAGGGCGTTATCACCAAGTAAAACGAATGTTTGCCGCTCTCGGCAATAAAGTGATCGGTTTACATCGTTGGAAAATCGGTGCGGTTGAATTGGATAACACCTTAGAAGAAGGCGGATACCGCCCCCTCACTCAAGCAGAAATTGACAGTTTGGTAAAATAATATGACACAAAATATAAAACCCACCTTTATTTTTATCGCAACACTCGGCATTTTATCTATGCTGCCGCCTTTCGGCGTGGATATGTATTTGCCATCATTTTTAGAAATCGCCAAAGATCTTAATATCAGCCCTGAGCAGGTACAATATACGCTCACCGCATTTGCTTATGGAATGGCATTCGGGCAATTATTTTGGGGGCCTTTTGGCGACAGCTTCGGACGCAAGCCAATCATCTTACTTGGTGTGATTATCGGTGCGATTACCGCTCTCATTCTGACGGAGATAAATTCTATCGGAAATTTCACCGCACTTCGTTTTATACAGGGCTTCTTCGGTGCTGCCCCCGTTGTACTTTCAGGTGCGCTGCTGAAAGATTTATTCAGTAAAAACGAACTTTCCAAGGTGATGTCCAGTATTACGCTCGTCTTTATGATTGCCCCTTTAATCGCACCGATTATCGGCGGCTATATTGTGAAATATTTTCACTGGCATGCGATTTTTTACGTAATCGCCATAATGGGCATACTCTCCGCTTTGCTTGTTTCAGTCATCATTCCGGAAACACACAAAAAGGAAAATCGTATTCCACTTCGCCTCAACATTATCGCACGTAATTTTATAAGTCTATGGAAACGAAAAGAAGTACTAGGCTATATGTTCGCCGCCTCCTTCGGTTTTGGCGGTTTATTTGCTTTCGTAACGGCAGGCTCTATTGTATACATTGGAATTTATGGCATTGCAGTAGATCAATTCGGTTATTTCTTTATGCTAAACATTGCAATTATGACTTTCGCCTCTTTCTTGAACGGACGCTTCGTGACGAAACTTGGTGCAGAAACGATGTTACGCATTGGTTTAACCATTCAATTTTTATCCGGAATATGGCTGATTTTGACCGCACTTTTCGATTTCGGTTTTTGGTCTATGGCACTTGGTGTCGCATTCTTTGTAGGGCAAAATCCGCTTATTTCTTCTAATGCAATGGCCTCCGTACTGGAAAAATTCCCGAATATGGCAGGTACAGCCAATTCTCTAATGGGGAGCGTACGCTTCGCAGTGGGGGCAATAATGGGCTCACTCGTTGCAATGATGAAAATGGATACTGCCGCGCCAATGTTACTTACTATGGGCGCTTGCGTGATCATTGCGGTGTTAGCCTATTATTTTCTGACTTGTCGAAACTTGAAAGAGTAAAAGTGCGGTCTTTTTTCTTACTTTTATGTAAAAAGAATGTAAATTTTTGAGAAAAAACAAAAAATCGCACTAATTCAACCTACTCATATATAGCCAAATATCGATTTATCTATATAATGAGCCGGTCCTAAGACATTGTCACTTATATCCTTTTTTTCAATATTTTATTGGAGCTTATTTTTATGAATCAAATTTTCAAGGTTATTTTTAGCCGTGTAACACTATCCTTTGTGGTGGTATCGGAGTTAAGTCGTTCAAAAGGGAAAACAAAATCCGTTAAAACGGCATTAGCAACCTCCGTAACGGTATTATCTTTAGGCTTAGCAAGCAATACGATAGCAGGACCAGGTACAGAACTAGGCGCCGGAGCAAATACAGCAATGGAAAACTCTGTTGCCCTCGGTAAGGGGGCTCAAGCACAGGGAGGAGAAAATCCCACAAATAAGAAGATTGGTTCTATTGCTATTGGTGCAAATGCTACAACAAATCAGATGGGGTCTATTGCGATCGGTTCAAATGCTACTGGTACGCTGGGTACAGCTTACACAACCATTGTAATTGGTTCTAATGGGGTTGTAAGCGGTGCTGGAGGTCTCGGTGTGGGAGATAGAGTTGTAGTTAATGCTACAAGAGGTGTTGCATTAGGCGAAGGGGCGTTTGCAACGCATGATGATTCTGTTGCTTTAGGTGCAAAATCAAAAACATCCGGTGGTAATCAAGTTTCAGTTGGTAGCGATTTAATAAAACGTACTATCGTTAATTTAGCAAACGGAGCGGTTAACTCAACGTCGAACCAAGCCATTACAGGAGCACAGCTTTATGTAACAAATGCCGCTGTATCAACCGCACAATCAACAGCTACCGCAGCTTCTACAGCCGCAAACAATGCACAGAGAACAGCAACGGCAGCCTCAACCGCAGCCGCTACAGCGCAAACAACTGCGAACGCCGCCTCAACTGCAGCAATTAATGCACAAAATACAGCAAATAATGCCTCCACTGTTGCTACCGCGGCACAAACTACCGCCAACTCGGCATCAAGCGCAGCAGCAACCGCTCAAACAACAGCAAATACGGCTTCAACGATAGCCAGTACGGCACTATCAACCGCTAATCAAGCCTCTACCGCAATTAGCAAAATTGATGTGGATAATCGCAACTACAAATTTACCATAGAAAATGGTGCGGCTTCAACAACATCGACTTCTGGGGATGCAAAATCTTGGAAATTAACCGAAGATAATTCAGTTGCGTTTGCGGCAACCTCAGAGCTTTCCGTCACAACAGACGGAAATGGCAAGATCATTTACGGTTTATCTAATGCAACCAAACAAACATTAACCGCTGCAAGCACCGCCGCATCAACCGTAACGGCGAAATTAAATGAAATCAACACAGCAGTAAACGAAGCAAAACAAGCAGCAAGCAATGCAGCAAGTTCTGCAACAGCTGCCGATAATTCAGCTCAATCGGCTGCAAATTCAGCAACGAAAGCAGAACAAGAAGCCAATAAAGCGGCAAATTCCGCTACCGAAGCGAACAACTCAGCAACAGCAGCAAGCACCTCTGCAAATGCCGCAAGCACGTCAGCAAGCAATGCGGCAAGTTCTGCAACCGCTGCAAGTAGTTCGGCAAGTGCAGCTGAAAGCTCTGCGACTAAAGCAAGTACATCAGCAAGCAGTGCTGCAAGCTCAGCAACAGCAGCAAGTACCTCAGCAAGCAATGCGGCAAGCTCCGCAACCGCTGCAAGTACCTCAGCAAGCAACGCGGCAAGTTCAGCGACAGCAGCAAGTACATCAGCAAGCAACGCAGCAAGTTCTGCAACTGCGGCTGATAGTTCTGCAAACAATGCCGCAAGTTCAGCAACCGCTGCAAGTAGCTCGGCAAGTGCAGCAGACAGTTCAGCGACTAAAGCAAGCACTTCAGCAAGCAGTGCTGAAAGCTCTGCAACTAAAGCAAGCACCTCAGCGAGTGCAGCTGATAGTTCTGCAAGTGCCGCAAGCACTTCAGCAACCAACGCAGCAAGCTCCGCAACCGCTGCAAGTACCTCAGCAAGCAATGCGGCAAGTTCTGCGACCGCTGCAAGCACATCGGCAAGCAACGCGGCAAGCTCTGCGACCGCAGCAAGTAGCTCGGCAAGCAATGCAGCAAGTTCGGCAACCGCTGCAAGCACATCTGCAAGCGGTGCTGCAAGCTCAGCAACAGCAGCAAGCACATCTGCAAGCAACGCAGCAAGTTCTGCAACCGCTGCAAGTAGTTCGGCAAGTGCAGCTGAAAGCTCTGCGACTAAAGCAAGTACATCAGCAAGCAGTGCTGAAAGCTCCGCAACGGCGGCAAGCAGCTCGGCAAGTGCTGCAGATAGCTCTGCAACTAAGGCAAGCACCTCAGCAAGCAATGCGGCAAGCTCCGCAACCGAAGCAAGTACCTCAGCAAGCAATGCGGCAAGCTCCGCAACCGAAGCAAGTACCTCAGCAAGCAATGCGGCAAGTTCTGCAACCGCTGCAAGTAGCTCGGCAAGTGCAGCAGACAGTTCAGCGACTAAAGCAAGCACTTCAGCAAGCAGTGCTGAAAGCTCTGCGACTAAAGCAAGTACCTCAGCAAGCAATGCAGCAAGTTCTGCGACCGCAGCAAGCACATCGGCAAGCAACGCAGCAAGTTCTGCAACCGCAGCAAGCACATCAGCAAGCGGTGCAGCAAGCTCAGCAACAGCGGCAAGTACCTCAGCAAGCAATGCAGCAAGTTCTGCAACCGCAGCAAGCACATCGGCGAGCGCAGCTAATAGCTCTGCAAGTGCTGCAGATAGCTCAGCAACTAAAGCAAGCACCTCAGCGAGCGCAGCTGATAGTTCTGCAAGTGCCGCAAGTACATCAGCAAGTAGTGCAGCAAGTTCTGCGACCGCAGCAAGTAGCTCTGCAAACAATGCGGCAAGCTCAGCAACAGCGGCAAGTACGTCAGCAAGCAATGCTGAAAGTTCTGCAACCGCTGCAAGTAGTTCTGCGACCGCAGCAAACACCTCTGCAAATAATGCTGCAAGCTCTGCGACCGAGGCAAGTACATCAGCAAGCGGTGCGGCAAGTTCAGCAACCGCAGCAAGTAGCTCTGCAAACAATGCGGCAAGTTCTGCAACTGCAGCTGATAGTTCAGCAACTAACGCTGCAAGTTCTGCAACAGCGGCTGATAGCTCTGCAACTAACGCTGCAAGTTCTGCAATGGCGGCTGATAGCTCTGCAAGCAACGCAGCTAGTTCTGCAACTGCAGCTGATAGTTCAGCAAACAATGCCGCAAGCTCAGCTACCGCAGCCGATAGCTCCGCAAGTAATGCAGCAAATTCCGCAAGTGCAGCAAGCACCTCTGCAAATAATGCGGCAAGCTCTGCGACCGAAGCTAGTACATCAGCAAGCGGTGCAGCTAGTTCTGCAACTGCAGCTGATAGCTCTGCAAACAATGCCGCAAGCTCAGCTACCGCAGCCGATAGCTCTGCAAACAATGCTGCAAGTTCTGCAACGGCGGCTGATAGTTCAGCAAACAATGCCGCAAGCTCAGCTACCGCAGCCGATAGTTCAGCAAATAACGCTGCAAGTTCTGCAACGGCGGCTGATAGCTCTGCAAACAATGCCGCAAGCTCCGCTACCGCAGCCGATAGCTCTGCAAACAATGCCGCAAGCTCCGCTACCGCAGCCGATAGCTCTGCAAACAATGCCGCAAGCTCCGCTACCGCAGCCGATAGCTCTGCAACTAACGCTGCAAGTTCTGCAACGGCAGCAAGTAGTTCTGCAAGTAGTGCTCAGGGTGCCCTTCAAAAAATTGAAAATTCAGGCTTGATCAGTAAAGACGGTAAAACATCGTTCTCAGCGAATAATGCGGATAATGATGCGAGTGCTAAAGCAGCAGGTAAAAACTCAACCGCTTTAGGTTACGGTGCTGAAGCAACGGCTGAAAATACAACTGCGATTGGTAATAAAGCGAAAGCGACCGCGAAGAATGCAACCGCATTGGGGCAAAATTCACAAGCTACCGCAGAAAACTCTGTCGCACTTGGTACAAATTCTGTTGCTAATGAAGCAAATACCGTATCGGTCGGTAGTGTTGACAACGAACGCCGTATAACCAACGTTGCCCATGGTGTGAAAGGCACTGATGCTGTGAATGTAAACCAGCTAAATGAAGTAAAACGTGATATCAGAAAAACGGATAAAAAACTTCGTGCGGGTATTGCGGGCGTCACTGCAATGGCAAATATTCCACAAGTTACTCAAGCCGGTGCGAACTTAGTCGGCGTTGGTGTAGGTAACTTTAAAGGTGAAAATGCAATCGCTGTCGGTTACTCCAAATTAACAGACAACAATAAAGTTATTTTCAAAGTAAGCGGTGCGGCAAATACACGTGGCGATTACAATGTCGGCGCAGGTATTGGCTATCAATGGAAATAATTGATTAATCAATAAAGTTATAAAATCACTTAGGTATAACGCCTAAGTGATTTTTTATATGAAAAACTAATATTGGAGAGAAAGGGAAATGCGTAAATATAAGATTGGAATTACTTTTAATTTAGAAGCAAAAATTACGGATATTTGGGCAAACGGAGCAAACCAAAATGTGATCCATCTTTTTACGCTTTTTAAACATTCTGAAATTGTAGAAGATGTTGTGCTTGTTTCTTGGGGACCCGAAAAACGCACCACTCCGCCAGAAAGCTTTATGCTTGATGATTTGGGGTTGAAATTTGCTTATATTGATGATGTGGTTGACGAGCTTGATTTATTGATTGAAGGAACATTAGTCATTGAACCCTCTCATCGCAAAAGAATGCACGCTCATAATGGTAAAATCGTCAATTATAAAATTGGTAATGATTTTGTGATGGATATGGAATATTTTCTTTTTGATAAGCCATCAGGGAGAACATTTAATGGTACTACATTTGATGCGGTTTGGATGATTCCACAACATGAAAATACTTGCCGTTCCTACTTCAGTATTATGTATCGTTGTGAGAGCTATGTTGTCCCTGCAATTTGGTCGCCTATTTTCTGTGATAAAGTCATTAAACGTATTAAGGAGCAACATAACTTAACTTTCGGCTATCAACCCACCCCTGAAGAGAAAGGAAAACGAGTTGCTTGCTTTGAAGCCAATATTAATGTGGTAAAAACCAGTTTTATCCCGATTTTAATCTGTGAACAAGCTTACCGCTTAGCACCGGAAAGGCTAAAACATTTTTATGCTTGTAATACTTATGATAAAAAAGACAACCCGACCTTTTTTAATTTTATTGGGCGTACGGATATTGTGCGGAATAATGTCATGACCGTTGAAGCTCGCTATCAAATGCCCGATTTTCTTTCTCGTTATGTCGATATCGTGTTGAGCCATCAATGGGAAAATGGGCTGAATTATGCTTATAACGATGCCTTATATGGTGGCTATCCTTTTATTCATAATTCTAAATTATTACCAAAAGGTGTCGGTTATTATTACGATCAATTTGATGCCTTTGAAGGGGCAAAAGTATTGTTAGATGTGATTGAAAACCACGATAAAAATCACGAAGCCTATGTGAAACGAGCGAATGAATATTTAGATTCGTTGTTACCAACAAATCCGGTCAATATTTATTTATACGAAAAAGAAATTAAACGATTATTTGAACAATAGATTTAGATTTCATTATAAGTCGCTCAGTTTTTTTGGGAAAAACCAAAGTGCGGTCAATTCTGACCGCACTTTTTGTTATTTCCAAGTTTGCTGTTCAAGCACACGTTTTCTTAATTCCGGATAATTTTCAATTTTAAACTCCGGCGTTTTGCCCGATTTTAATTGGCGTTGATAATCTTTCATTAATTTCCATACAATCGGGGAAAGTATGATAATCGCCACTAAATTGATAATCGCCATCACAGCCATCACCGTATCGGCAAAATTCCAAACCACATTGCCGGAACGTACCGCACCGAAATAGACGAAAAATAATACGACTAAGCGAAACACAAACACAAACCAAGGTTTATTTTTGATAAAACGGATATTGCTTTCGGCATAAGCATAGTTACCGATAATTGAAGAATAAGCGAAAAGCAATAGGATAAATGCAAGAAAATGTACGCCGAACTCCCCTACGTGGTATTGCAACGCATTTTGGGTGAGAGAAATGCTTTTCAGCTCTTCGCCGCCATAATTGTTCGATAATAAAATAACAATTGCCGTGCAACTACAGACTATCATGGTATCCACAAAAACGCCGAGCATCTGTACCAACCCTTGGCTAACGGGGTGTTTAACATGCGCTGCGGCGGCGGCATTTGGTGCGGATCCCATACCGGCTTCGTTTGAAAATAATCCCCGTTTAATCCCCATCATCATCGCTTGTGATATCATTGCACCGAAAAAGCCGCCGGCAGCCGCATCAAAAGTAAAGGCACTAGTGATGATATTGCGAATAACGTTCGGCACCATCTCGATATTCATGCCAAGAATAATCACCGCCATAATCAAATAAAATAATGCCATTATCGGCACAAGGCTACTGGAAATAATGGCGATACGCTTGATTCCGCCGAAAATAATCGCAGCCGTTAAGATGACTAATACAACGCCCACATATTCACCTTTCCAATTCCAAGCATTGCTTGTCGCCTCGACAATCGAGTTTGATTGCACGGAATTAAATGCAAAACCGAAAGTGAAAATTAAAGCGATGGCAAAGGCTGCCGCCATCGTACGAGATTTCAAACCTTGTACGATATAATATGCAGGCCCACCACGGAACGAACCGTCTTTATCCTGAATTTTGAATAACTGCGCAAGAGTAGATTCCGCAAAAGCGCTCGACATACCGATAAATGCAGTACACCACATCCAAAATACCGCGCCTTCACCGCCTAACGCAATAGCCGTTGCTACACCACCAATGTTGCCGACACCAACACGGCTGGCAAGCCCCGTTGCAAACGCTTGGAATGGAGTTAAAGAATTACCTTCCGCCGCACGTCCGAACCACATTTCACGAATACTTGCCGGGAAAAGACGTAATTGCACAAAACCGGTAGTAATCGTAAAAAAGAGACCTACACCCAGTAAAATAACAATGGTGAGATTCCATAACGGTCCATCAAAATGATCGACAATCCAAGTGAGCAATTGCTCTAAATAACCAATTAATTCCATCCGTTCCTCCCAAATAGTGAAAAAACAAGATTGTAGAGGAAGAAAAAAATGAAGGCGATATTTATCGGAAATGCTTGAAAATAAAAGACATTAGAAAAGATTTTCTCTAATAAAAAAGGCATATAACTAAATAAAATCTAAAAGGCGTGTAAAAAATTGACACGCCTTTAAAAGATTATTTAGCTAAAAATAAGGCGGCGGCACCGCGCACACCACCTGAATCACCATGTTTGGCTTTTTTAATCGGCGGTACTTTCGCCGTGCGCATTAAATGAGCCGGCAATGCCTTCGGTAAAGCTTCATACAGATAATCAAAATTGGATAAACCACCACCAAGCACGATCATATGCGGATCAAATGCGGTGATGATGTTACCGATAGAAATGGCGGTCAGTTCCACAAAAAGTTTCACAAAATCGACCGCACTTTCTTTCCCACGATAGAAAGCATCAATAATTTCACGGGCAGAAAGCGTTTCGCCTTTTAAATCCCGATATAGCATTTCAAAACCGCGGCCGGAAAGGTAAGTATCCAAACAGGCTTTATTGCCGCAACCACATTCATAAATCGGTGCGTTATCCCAGCCAAGCAATTTTAACGCATGGTAATTAAGCTGCAAATGACCTAACTCCCCCGCCATTCCCACTTGTCCGGAATGCACTTTGCCGTTTAATACGAAGCCACCGCCAAAGCCTGTTCCCAGAATTAACCCTAGCACCGTTGGATATTGCTGATTTTCTTCGTCCCAAGCTTCTGATAGCGCAAAGCAATTAGCGTCATTTTCAGCCCGCACTTCACGCCCTAAACGTTCTGAAAGATCACGTAAAATAGGCTTGTTATCCGCCACGCGAATATTAGTGATTTCCGCTAAACCGGTTTGTTGATTAACAAAGCCGGGAACCCCCATTCCCACCGAACCCGGTTCACCAAATCGTTCATCGGCACGTTTCACTAAATCGACTATTGTGTTTAGCCATTCGTCATAATCCGTTTTTGGAGTAGGTACTCGCTCGGAATACAGTTTTTCTAATTTTTCATTGAATACGGCAAGCTCAATTTTCGTACCGCCGATATCTAAACCATAATACATAATCAAACTCCTTGATAAAAAGTGCGGTTAAAATTTTCGGTATTATGCAGCAAATGCACAAAGCGAATTTTATATCAAATATTTATTAGGTAGGGTACCGTTAGCCGAGGCGTAACGCACCATTTCATCATTAAACAATTGTTAATTGGTGCGTTACGGCTTAGCCCAACACAGCCTACAATGATTTGTACAACTGATAGAGACATAATGGTGAAAATTTTAACCGCACTTAACCCTTTATTTTATGACGAAGATCGTTTTTTCTGTAAAAAACCGAAAATAATCATACTGATTACCCACGCCGAAAGGATCGACACCAAAAGATCAATGGGGTAATGCATTCCCAAACGAACACGGCTAACGAGCATCAATAGGCTCCATACTGCCATTGCCCCCATCAATAATTTCGCCTTCCACGAACGGTTTCCCAATAATTGTGTAAAACCTGCCGCCAGCATCAACCAAGTCGCCGCAAAAATAGCATGACCGGATGGAAAGGAATAACCCGTTTCATTTTCATAATGTTTTACAAGCCAAGCCGGTGTGTCGGTTTGGGTGCTATAAAAGTCTCTTGCGATCAGCGCACGTTGTGAACGATCATTTTTATAGAAATTTTCTGCATTTGTGTGTGTTTGCTCCGCTAAATAGACGGTGAATGGGCGAGGTTCTTTAAACACTGCTTTCAAACCGGTTTTCAACGCTTGGGTAGCAACCACTGCAAAAGCCATCACCATCACGCCTAAGAACCATTGTTTGCGGTTTTTAAATAAAAACCCCAAAATTAAGGCAAACACCGCACAGGTAATCAATGCATAAGGGACACTACCGGTTTCGGTGAGCAAATAAAGCCAGTAATCGGCTTCGATTAATTGGCTATTACCATTCCATTGATAAGAAAACCCCCACATAAAAAATGGTACAAGACAAAGTAATAACGTATATAATGACAGCCTTTTAAACACATTCGCTCCTTGATAATAAGAATGAAGTGCGCATTTTAGCAGAAATGAAATGAATGAGGATAACTTTATGGCAAAAATCCAGTTGGTTGCCCAAGCCGATTTACCCACTGAATACGGTATTTTTAAAATGGTCGGTTTTGAATTTCCCGATACCAAAAAAGAACACGTGGCATTAGTGATGGGCGATATTTCAAACGATGACGAACCGGTTTTGTCACGTATTCACTCCGAATGTTTAACCGGTGATGCGCTCCACAGTTTAAAATGCGATTGCGGATTTCAGCTTGCTACGGCACTTCATCAAATTAAAGAAGAAGGTCGCGGTGTATTAATTTATCACCGTGAAGAAGGGCGTGGCATAGGGTTAATTAATAAAATTCGTGCCTATTCCCTACAAGATAAGGGAATGGATACCATTGAAGCGAATCTCGCCCTAGGCTTTAAAGCCGATGAACGAAATTTTGAAGTCTGTGCGGATATGTTTGAATTATTAGGTGTGAAAAAAGTGCGCTTAATGACCAATAATCCGGAAAAAGTGGAAACGATGAAAAAAGCGGGAATTAATGTGGTGGAACGCGTTCCCCTCAATGTCGGCGAAAACCGTTATAACACCAAATATTTGGATACCAAAGCCAAAAAAATGGGGCATTACATTGTTCATAATAATGAAGAACATTTAATGAATTGTCCCCATTGTCAGGAAGAAGTGATTCGAGGTAAGTAAAAACATTCAAAAAAATAACCGCACTTTTGTGCGGTTATTCATTTCAACTTAATTATTTTTTACCTAATTGCGGTAACACAGAATCCTTACCAACCAAAAGCAACCCGGTTTCAGCATAAATGCCTAATTTGCCGCGCGTATCTGCGACATCCAAGTTACGCATAGTTAATTGACCGATACGATCAATCGGATCAAACGGCGCATCTTCTACTTTTTCCATACTCAAGCGTTCTGCTTCATAGGTTAAGTTCGGCGACTCGGTATTTAAGATTGTAAAATCGTTACCGCGGCGTAATTCTAAGGTTACCGTGCCGGTAATCGCTTTTGCGACCCAACGTTGTGCCGTTTCACGCAACATTAAAGCTTGCGGATCAAACCAACGGCCTTGATACAATAAACGCCCCAAGCGTAAACCGTTAATGCGGTATTGCTCGATCGTATCTTCATTATGAATACCGGTTAATAGACGTTCATAAGCGATATGTAGCAATGCCATTCCCGGCGCTTCGTAAATACCGCGGGATTTTGCTTCAATAATGCGGTTCTCAATTTGATCCGACATACCTAAACCGTGGCGACCACCGATACGATTTGCTTCAAGCATCATTTCTACGGCATCATCAAAACGTTTACCATTGAATGCGACCGGTACACCTTCTTCAAAAGTAACCGTAACGGTTTCAGGTTTAATTTCTACACTTTCATCCCAGAATGCGACACCCATAATCGGTTTCACAATCTTCATACCGGTACTTAATTCTTCTAAATCTTTAGCTTCGTGGGTTGCACCAAGCATATTTGAATCCGTTGAATAGGCTTTTTCTACCGACATTTTATAGTCGAAACCATTTTCAATAAGGAATCGGGACATTTCAAAACGGCCACCCAATTCGTGAATAAATTGATCATCTAACCAAGGTTTGTAGATTTTTAATTTCGGATTGGTTAATAGGCCGTAGCGATAGAAACGTTCAATATCATTCCCTTTAAAGGTAGAACCATCACCCCAGATATTGACATCATCTTCTTTCATTGCCGCCACCAGCATTGTACCCGTTACTGCACGACCAAGCGGCGTTGTATTGAAATAAGGGATACCGCCTGTAGAGATATGAAATGCACCGCATTGAATCGCCGCAATCCCCTCGTGAACCAATTGCGCACGACAATCAATTAAACGCGCATTTTCCGCACCGTAAGCCATCGCTTTTTTCGGAATAGCATTGTAATCATCTTCGTCCGGTTGCCCTAAATTCGCGGTATAGGCATAAGGCACCGCACCTTTTTGACGCATCCAAAGTAATGCCGCACTAGTATCTAAACCGCCGGAGAAAGCAATCCCCACTTTTTGACCTTTAGGTAAACCTTGTAAAATAGTATTTGACATATTTTTTCCTTACTGACTGTGAATTTGAATATTTAATCACTTTATATGAATAAAAACTCGGAAAAATATAACCGCACTTTTTGTATTTGTCTAGTGATTTCCGTATTATGCTCACAATTTTTATTCATCATTACTTTCTCTTTCACTCGTAAAAATCCCTGCCTTTTTCGCAGGGATTTTATCGCTTATCGAGTTAAAAGATCTAAGGCTTCTTGATATTTAGCCACGTTTTTTTCAATCACATCCGCCGGTACTTTCGGAGCCGGTGGTTGTTTGTTCCAACCGCTGGTTTCTAACCAATCGCGTACAAACTGCTTATCAAAAGACGGGGGGTTAATTCCCTCTTTATAAGTATCAATCGCCCAAAAACGGCTTGAATCCGGCGTAAGCACTTCGTCCATTAAGGTTAACGTACCCTTTTCATCTAAACCGAATTCAAATTTGGTATCACAAATAATGATGCCTTTGGTTAAAGCATATTCCGCCGCCGCCGTATAAAGCGCAATGGCTTTTTCTTTCACTTGAGCCGCTAAATCCGCACCGATTAATTTTTCACATTCCGCATAACTAATGTTGATGTCGTGATTACCCACTTCTTCTTTACTGGATGGGGTAAAAATCGGTTCCGGTAATTTACTCGCTTCAACTAAACCTTCGGGTAATTTCAAACCGCAGATTGTACCGGTTTGTTGATAATCTTTTAAACCGCTGCCCGTTAAATAACCACGCACAATAGATTCGATTTTTATCGGATTTAATCGTTTACACACTACCGCCCGATTTTTTACTAAATCCGCCTCTTCTTCTGGCAGCACATCATAAACGGAATCGCCGGTGAAATGATTCGGCATAATATGTGCCAATTTATTAAACCAAAAATTAGAAATTTGCGTGAGAATTTCACCTTTTCGAGGAATAGGTTCATCTAAAATCACATCAAACGCAGATAGGCGATCTGTCGCCACCATCAACATACGCTTATCATCAATTTCATAAAGATCCCGTACTTTTCCTGAATAAATTTTTTTAAGACTCAATGTCGGATTATTTTGTGTCATTGGTTTGCACCTTTTTATCGCAATAAAAAATCGTTGCGTATTGTACCGCACTTTTGGGGCAAACGTTTGCTATTTTTGTAAAAACAACGAAATTTGTTGTTTTTCCCAATTTGATTTGAGCAAAATCTCAAAATCAGCGAAAATAGCCCGCATTTTTAATTGAACGAAGAAAAAATCATGAGTTATCCTTTAGAAGAAGTAAACAAACGCCGCACTTTTGCGATTATTTCCCACCCGGATGCGGGTAAAACAACCATTACCGAAAAAGTGCTTTTATATGGAAATGCGATCCAAACGGCGGGAGCAGTAAAAGGCAAAGGTTCTACCGCCCATGCAAAATCCGACTGGATGGAAATGGAAAAACAACGTGGAATTTCCATTACCACATCCGTAATGCAATTCCCTTACAACAATTGCTTAGTGAACTTACTGGATACTCCGGGGCACGAAGATTTCTCGGAAGATACCTACCGCACTTTAACCGCAGTAGATAGTTGTTTGATGGTTATTGATTCCGCAAAAGGGGTCGAGGAACGCACCATTAAATTAATGGAAGTTACCCGTTTGCGTGATACACCGATTATCACTTTTATGAACAAACTCGACCGGGATATTCGCGATCCGATGGAATTATTGGATGAAGTGGAAAACGTATTACAAATCCGTTGTGCCCCCATCACTTGGCCAATCGGCTGCGGCAAATTATTCAAAGGTGTGTATCACATCAGCAAAGATGAAACCTATCTCTATCAATCAGGACAAGGCTCAACCATTCAGGAAGTACGTATCGTTAAAGGCTTGGATAATCCTGAATTAGATGCGGCAGTGGGTGATGATTTAGCCCAACAGCTCCGTGATGAATTGGAGTTGGTGCAAGGCGCAAGCAATGAATTTGAACACGATGCTTTCATTAAAGGCGAACTCACCCCCGTATTCTTCGGAACCGCATTGGGTAACTTCGGTGTCGATCATTTCCTTGACGGATTAACGGAGTGGGCACCTAAACCGCAACCTCGCCAAGCCGATACCCGCACGGTAGAAAGCTCGGAAGAAAAATTCTCTGGTTTCGTATTTAAGATCCAAGCAAATATGGATCCGAAACACCGAGACCGTGTTGCTTTTATGCGGGTAGTATCCGGTAAATATGAAAAAGGAATGAAGCTTAAACACGTTCGTGTCGGTAAAGATATCGTCATCTCTGATGCGTTAACTTTTATGGCGGGCGATCGTTCACACGCAGAAGAGGCCTATGCCGGCGATATTATCGGTTTACACAATCACGGTACAATCCAAATCGGCGATACCTTCACCCAAGGTGAAATGTTGAAATTCACAGGAATCCCGAACTTTGCACCGGAATTATTCCGCCGTATTCGTTTGAAAGACCCGCTTAAACAAAAACAATTGCTAAAAGGGTTGGTACAACTTTCAGAAGAAGGTGCGGTACAGGTGTTCAGACCGTTAATAAATAATGATTTAATTGTAGGTGCTGTGGGTGTGCTACAGTTTGACGTTGTCGTTTCCCGCCTAAAAACGGAATATAACGTAGAAGCGATTTACGAAAATGTCAATGTCGCCACGGCTCGTTGGGTAGAGTGCAGCGATGTGAAAAAATTTGAAGAATTTAAACGTAAGAACGAACAGAATTTAGCCTTAGACGGTGGTGATAACTTAACCTATATCGCTCCAACAATGGTTAATTTAAACTTAGCGCAAGAGCGTTACCCTGATATAGTATTCTTCAAAACAAGAGAACATTAACTTAAGAATAAAAGTGATCTGCTCCCTAAAATCTGGACAGATAATTTAACTTAAATATTGAGTCCTGTAATCCACAGGGCTCAAATTTTTTAAACCTAATTTAATCCGTTCCTCATTGTAATAACGAATATACTCATTCACGGCTTGAGCGATATCATCGGCATTGTCAAAATCTTTACCATAGATACATTCGGTTTTCATTCGACCGAAAAAGCGCTCCATCTTGGCGTTATCAAGACAATTCCCCTTTCTCGATATACTTTGCACAATGCCGTTTTCTTGTAGTATCCGTTGATACGCCCGCATTTGGTATTGCCAACCTTGGTCCGAATGCAGTATCGGTTCGGCATTTTCCGGCAACTTTTCAATCGCTTGTCGTAACATTGTCTCCACTTGTTTCCAATTCGGACTTCGAATGATGGCGACACTGATTATCTCTGAGTTGAAACAGTCTAATATCGGTGAAACATAACACTTACTGCCGTCTTTGGCTTTGATTTCCGTGATGTCGGTAAGCCATTTTTCGTTCGGTCGGGATCAAGATAAAAATTGATGACTTGTTGTTTGAATGCTTGATTGTATTTGGTCATAAAAATCTGCCCCTGACTGAGTTGGCTTATTGAGTCCAACTTTTTGGGGTCAGATCAAAAATTCTCTTTGTGAAAGTGATACATAGTACCGCAAAAACGATTTATAAGAAAATAAGATGGCTGGGGTACTAGGATTCGAACCTAGGGATGCCGAGATCAAAACCCGGTGCCTTACCGCTTGGCGATACCCCAACAAGAATTCTTCTATAAGAATGTGAGAAAAGTTTTAGGATAGTATGGCTGGGGTACTAGGATTCGAACCTAGGGATGCCGAGATCAAAACCCGGTGCCTTACCGCTTGGCGATACCCCAACAACTATTTTGAATTACAAAGCGATAAATGGTGCGGGACGAGGGACTTGAACCCACACACCTCTCGGCGCCAGAACCTAAATCTGGTGCGTCTACCAATTTCGCCAGTCCCGCAAATGGTGGCTACAGCGAGATTCGAACTTGCGACCCCAACATTATGAGTGTTGTGCTCTAACCAACTGAGCTATGTAGCCATTTATTGCTAACCATATCGGCTTTGCGGGGCGTATTATGCGGATTTGACTTTATCTCGTCAATCATTTTTTTCAAAAAATCTAAATTTCAGGTTTATTTGCTTATAAAAAAAACGCTTTTGTTATTTTTTATGCATTTCCGTTACAGAAATCATTCCGACAAAGTAATGCCAATGGAAGCTGTTAAATGCATTGGGAATATACCAATTCGAAATCGTACCATCTAAATAGAGTGCATTATAACAACCGATTTTTTGCAACCCTCGACTCAAAGTATAGAGATTCGGCTGACCTTGTACGGTCAAAATAAAAAATAATTGATTTTGCTTATCCAAACACACGGCATTGCGTTTATGATAGCTTTCTAAAGTCGGTTTAAATTGATGATTAATTTTTCCATTAATCAATAACATCGGGCCGGATTGCACTGCAAATGTCGGCTTTAAGTTTTTCTGTTGATAGACTTTGGTCGTAAGAATATAAGGTTGTTTTCCAACCAAAGCAAACACGCCGTTCGGCTGAACGTGAAAATTACCACTCCCCCGCCGCGTATTTAACGGGTTTAAGATTTTACTATTTTCAATCCATAATCCCGCCGGCTCATTCTTTTTACTATAAATACCGGCATTCATAATCATCTTTACTTGATAATCCTTTTCCAACGCACGCTTTAAATTTGTCAGCGAACGATAGGCTTTCCCCTCACTATCCCGCCAGTGAAAACGCACTTCTTCCGGTTTTGCGTGAAAAACCCCATAAGTAACATTATCATCGGTAAAGGTTCGATATTCCGCCGATACGAGGAAAGGGAGAACGCCACAAAGTGCGGTTAAAAATTTAGGTGTTTTTATCATCAAAAGAAGAGGGGAAATTTAGCGTACTAGAAAATAAATGCAATCCTTCCGCATTACCGGCTTTCATCATTGATTGCATTGTTTGCGTTGGGGTATGAATCAATTTATTCATTAATTTATAGCTTAGTTCTTGCAAGACGACCTCTGCATTCCCCCCCTGTTGTAAATGCTGTAATGCTTTTTCTAACAAATCTTGGCGTGTATGTTCGGCATTTTCACGATAATGTCTAATCAAATTGGAAAACTGGCGTACCTTCAACCACTCAAAGAAATCCGCACATTCCTGAGCAATGATTTTCTCAGCCTGTATAGAAGCCTCTTCCCGTTGGCTTAAATTCCGCCGGATAATATCTTGTAAGTCGTCCACCGTGTAATGATAAACGCTATCCAGTTTCGCCACTGTTTCATCAATATCACGCGGAACAGCGATATCGACCAACAACATCGGCGCATAATGGCGTTTTTTCTGTGCCGTTTTCACCATTTCTTGACCAATCAACACATTCGGGCTGCCTGTTGAACTGATAACAATATCCGCTTGATTCAATGCCTCTTGCAAAGTATCTAAGGAAAACACATCAATAGGCGTATCCGATGCAAGTTTTTCTACCAATTGTTCGGCTCTTGCCAAAGTGCGGTTGGAAATCATCAATTTTTTTACGCCATGACGCAATAAATGGCGGCTGACCAACTCAATGGTTTCTCCCGCTCCCACTAACAAGATATTTAAATCACGTAATGATTCAAAAATTTGACGGGCTAAGCTACAAGCGGCATACGCAACAGATACCGCACTTTCGCCGATATTGGTTTCGGTACGTACCCGTTTTGCTGTCGAAAAGGTTTTTTGGAACAATCGGGAAAGTTCACCGGAAAGGGATAAATGCGCATTTTGATAATGCTCTTCCGTAATCTGAAAAGCCTGTTTTACTTGCCCGAGAATTTGAGGTTCTCCCAAGATCAATGAATCTAAACCGCATGCCACCCGCATTAAATGCTGTGCGGCTTGCTGATTTTGATGCGCATAAATACAGGGAGCAAGCTCCGTCAAAGGAAGCTGATGAATCTCGGCAAACCATTTTTCCACCCTTTCCCGCCATTTATCACATTCTTGAGGGGAAATCTGACGATGATGTAAATACACTTCCGTACGATTACAGGTTGAAAGAATGACCGCTCCTTCCGCAAGGTTTTGCACTTGAATTTGTTGCAAAGCGAGATTTCGCTTTTCATCTGAAAAAGCGACCTTTTCACGAACGGCAACAGAAGCGGTTTTATGATTAATACCAAGAACAAGAAGGGTCATAAATAGGTTCAAAAATAACCGCACTTTTTTTAGTACGGAGAAAAATAAAAAACTGTGCGCTATTTTAATGAATTGCGGTCCATTGAGCAAATCAAGGCGAAACAATCCTTTAAGAATAACCTGAAAGGGTTAGAATATATCTTTAGCCTTTCGCAGTGCCGTAAAGATTTCTAAATCTTTTGCCTGTAAAAAAGGATTAATGCGTTTTTCCAATTTCAATGTGCTTGGTAAACTCGGTTTTCCTTTCTCAAGTAAACTTTCCACCAAAACACGGTGATTTTTAACCGCACTTTTATCAATCACTACGGTTTCTGCAAAATCCAAATTGCTCAAAGTATATTCATGTCCCGAGCAGATGAGGGTTTCATCAGGCAACATATTTAAACGCTGTAATCCCTCAAACATTTGTTCATAATTCCCGGTGAACACCCGACCGCAACCGGCAGAAAATAACGCGTCACCACAAAATAAATGATTATCCAGTAAAAAACTCACGTGTTGGGCGGTATGCCCGCCGGTTGGAATAACCTGAATATGATAATTCGGTGTAATAATATCTCCCTCATTTACAATGTGTGTCGCCCCTTTTTCCGCACATTCTTGAGAACCGTAAATCGGTACGTTCGGATAACGCGCCTTAAATACCGCCACACCTTGCGTGTGATCATGATGTTCGTGAGTAAGTAACACCGCTTCAATCGGCAAATTATGGTTATCAAGCCACGCAAAGAGCTTGTCCGTTTCGGGTAAATCGACAATAATGAGGGGAAAATTTTCTCGTTGATAAAGCCAAATATAGTTGTCATTCAACGCAGGCAAAGCGACCAGCATACTTCCTCTTTCAATTTGGATATTCAATGTTTATTAATTTACAAGCAAAAGCAAAACATACATTTTTCACCCCGACAGGTTGGCAACAGTTGCCACAAGGTGAGGCATATTGTAACGCATTACAACGGGCTTTTGAGCCTTGGTTAGCAAAAATTTTAGGTTGCCAAATTTTAAAACTGGGCGCATTAAGTGCGGAAGTACAAACGCCGTTACCTATGCGTCATCAAATACTTATCAGTGAAAAAATATCGCCGAATTTAACCGCACTTTTAACGCATAGTGATAGTTTAATTCAAGCCGAATTAACGGCACTTCCATTGATTCAAGAGGAAATTCACGCCTGCTTTCTAGCAAATACGCTCAATTTCGCCCAAGATCCCCATCAAATGCTAAGAGAGGTACATCGCGTATTAAGCGATGACGGTTGGATTTTTCTTTCCTTATTTAATCCGATAAGCCCATTGATTTTTAAACGAAAACTTGGCGATTTCCCTTTTCGGAAATATCCTATTTGGCGAATAGCAGATTGGTTGGAACTGCTCAATTTTGAAATTCTAGAGCAAAAAAATCTTTCTATTAAAGAAACTTATTCAACCTTATTTTCCCCCTTAACCCTAATTGTGGCACAAAAACGCCTCACCCCTCTCACATTCAATACAGAAAAAGTGCGGTCAAAAATGCCGGCATTTTTAGAGCCGGCAAGTGCGTTTAAAGAAATCAAGGGTAAATAACCCACTATTCTTCGACTTCTTTAATCGTTTCAGAGGAAGCGTTATTTATGACAGATTCAACGCCCTTCTCTGCGGCGGCTTGTGAAGAATAATACTGGCTGCGACCAATTTCTTGATGGTTTGCCGCTTTCAAAACGAAATAAGGTTTTTCATTTTTAGCAACACGATATTCAAAATTCTTTGCTTCAATACCATTCTTTTGTACGGAAGCAATCCCATTTAATGCAGAGGCTTTTGTTTTATAAAGCTCACTGGTCAAAATAATTTGTCCGTTTGTCGCTTTCAAATTAAACATAAATTGACCGTCTTTTGCTGTTTTTAATTCATAAAATCCTTGCGCCATCATCTCCTCCTATTCGGATTAATATTTCATCATCGGGTCGTTTGTCGAAAATCATTTCGGACAGGGACAATTTACGCTTAAATCCGCCTGAAAACAAGTGATAAACTTTAAGCTTGATAACCCCGAGAAACTTCCCTATTATGCTCGTTCTTTTTCTGATAGAGATCCATTATGAGCGAACAAACTTTTATTCCAGGTAAAGATGCCGCATTGGAAGACAGCATTTCAACATTTCAACAAAAATTGACCGCACTTGGTTTTAATATAGAAGAAGCCTCTTGGCTCAACCCTGTGCCGAATGTATGGTCGGTACATATTCGTGATAAAAATTGCCCGCAATGCTTTTCAAACGGTAAAGGGGCAAGCAAAAAAGCCGCCTTAGCCTCTGCCCTTGGCGAGTATTTTGAACGCCTTTCCACCAATTATTTCTTCGCCGATTTCTATTTGGGGCAAAGCATTGCAAACGGCGATTTTGTACATTATCCGAATGAAAAATGGTTTCCGATCAAAGATGACTCGATGTTACCGGAAGGCATTTTAGACGATTATTTATTGAACTATTTCGATCCCAACAGTGAACTCACGCCGGAATTATTAGTAGATTTACAATCCGGTAATGATGCGCGCGGTATTGTGGCATTGCCTTATGTGCGTCAATCCGATAGCCAAACCGTTTATATCCCACAAAGCATCATTGCAAACCTTTATGTCTCTAACGGAATGTCTGCCGGCAACACCAAATTTGAAGCGCGTGTGCAAGGTTTGTCCGAAGTGTTTGAACGTTATGTGAAAAACAAAATCATTGCAGAAGCAATCAGTTTGCCTGAAATTCCCACCGATGTGATGGCTCGCTTTCCGTCCATTCAAGCCTCAATTACAAAATTGGAAGAAGAAGGCTTTCCGATTTATGCCTTTGATGCTTCATTAGGCGGTAAATATCCGGTCATCTGTGTTGTGTTATTAAACCCAAATAACGGTACTTGCTTTGCTTCTTTCGGTGCGCATCCTAATTTTCAAGTGGCCCTGGAACGTACGGTAACGGAACTTTTACAAGGTCGTAGCTTGAAAGATTTAGATGTGTTTTCACCACCGTCTTTCAATAATGATGATGTTGCCGATCATGCCAATCTTGAAACGCACTTTATTGATTCAAGCGGCTTGATTTCTTGGGATCTGTTCAAACAAGAATCAGATTATGACTTTGCCGATTGGGACTTCAGCGGCACAACTCAAGAAGAATATAACAACCTTATGGCAATTTTCCGTGGGGAAAATAAAGAAGTGTACATTATGGATTATCAACATCTGGATGTGTATGCCTGCCGTATTATCGTGCCGGGTATGTCCGATATTTATCCCGCCGACGATCTTATTTATGCGAATAACAATATGGGAATGGACTGGCGCGAAATTTTACTTGATTTACCGAATTGGCATCATGATGCGGAAACTTACCAAGAACTGTTGGAAGAATTGGACACACAAGGTATTGATGATGCAACCCGTGTTCGTGAATTTATCGGTATCGTTGCCCCTAAAAACAGTGGTTGGACAACCTTGCGCATAGGCGAACTAAAATCCATGCTTCATCTCGCTGTGGGCGAATTGGAACAAGCACTTGACTGGGCAAATTGGACATTGAATATGAATAGTTCCGTATTCACCGCAGAACGTGTCAATTATTATCGGGCTTTAATCAGTGTTATTGAGTTACATTTGGACGAAAATCGCAAACCTGCGCAATATCGCCCCGTATTTGAAAAAATGTATGGCAAAGATGCCGTGCAACAGGCTTGGGCTGCCGTTGCTGAAGAAGGCAATCCGTTCTATAACTTATCCGCAAGCGATGAAGAATTGAAAAATTTCAAAGAACATCAAGCCTTACTAAATGCTTACGAAAAGTTACAAAAAGCCAAGCGTGAAAATTGGAAATAAAAAAAAATCAGGGCAAGTAAAAACTTGCCCTTTTCTATAATAATCAATGGATCAGCATTTGTGCTAACAATTTATTTTGCTTCAACAAGTTATCTGAAATGACCTTAGAGCCTAACGCTCACGCAGCCCCTCACTAAAGGACTCTTCTAATGGACTAAGTAGGTAACTAATTACTGTGCGCATACCTGTTTTTATCTCTGCGGTTACAGCCATCCCGGAGGTTAAAGCAATTTCTTTATCTTTTGCAAATAAAGTATTTTTATCAATACTAATAATTGTACTGAACACTAATCCAAGCTGTTGATGTTCAATCGCATCTAAATTGATATTTTTAACTTTTCCCGTTAAATAGCCATAACGCGTATAAGGAAATGCTTCTAACTTTATAATAGCCTCCTGGCCTTGATTCACAAACCCAATATCTTTATTTGGAATTAAAGCAACAACTTCTAAGGTGTCCTCTTCAGGTACAATAACCATTAGAGTTTCTGCAGTGGTTACCACGCCTCCTTCAGTGTGTGTTTTAAGTTGTTGGATTTTGCCCGATACAGGCGCCTTAATTACGGATGCTTGTTGGCGCTGTTTATTTTTATCTAACTCCAGCCTTGAGATTTTTATATTATCTGTTACCTGACGTAATTTATCCAATACTTCATTTTTGAATAATTGCGTAACGAGCTCATACTCTTCTTTCGCCAATAAAATTTCATTTTCTATTTGCTGTAACTGAGATTGATATACAGCAAGCTCGTTAATGGCTTCTAGATACTTATTCTCTTGTTCAAGAACTGCATGTTTAGAGACTGATTTTTCTTTTAATAGAATTTTGAAATCATTTAATCGACTTTTTTCAATTTTTGATACTCCTTCGTAACGCTTTATTCTTGCTAAAGCGGTAAGTTTTTCAGCTTCTTTTTTTGTTAAATTTAACGCTTTTTGGCGTTTTTGTTTTTGCCAAGTTGAAAATTGTTCTTCAACTAAGCTTTTCAAGCTTAACTTCGTATTTTCATCAAGATCTTCAAATATTCTCTCTTTAGGCAATTCAAAAGGGGGAAGGTAACCTTTTTCAATTGCTTGGGATAAAAGCTGATAACGATATTGTTCCAGCTTCATTTGTTGTAAAGAGGAATGTGTTTTTAGGGCATCTGCATCTGCACCAAGTGCGGTTAATTTTAGGAGTATATCTCCTTGTTGCACTTTATCCCCTTCTTGAACCAGAATCTTATCGACGATGGCATTTTCAATCGGCTTTATTTCCTTACTATGCCCATTATAAACAAGCTTTCCTCCTGCCGTTGCAACGATTTCAACTTTCCCCCAAATAGATAAAATGAGTGCAAGTACTAAAAAAGCCATAATAAAATAGGCTATTGCCCTTGGTTTTTTTGAAACCGGTGTTTCAATTAATTCCAAATGAGCAGGTAAAAACTCATGTTCATCTTTTTCTCGAATCGGGCTATCAAGTTCATGCCGAATTTTCCAAGTATCACGCCATATGCTTCTATAACGTAAGAAAAATTCATAAACGCCCATTAGCCATGTTTTCATGTTTCTCCTCTTTATAATATATTTTAATCTGATTGTAGTTGATATAAATAATGGTATAGGCCTTCAGGATTTAATAATAATTCTTTATGTTTACCTTGCTCTACAATTTGTCCTTTTTCCATTACAATGATCCGATCTGCGTTTTTTACTGTGGATAAACGATGTGCAATAATAATCACCGTTCGATTTTTACAAATCTGATGCATATTACGCATAATGATATGTTCTGATTCATAATCTAAGGCACTTGTCGCTTCATCAAAAATCAGAATTTTAGGGTTATTAACCAATGCTCTTGCAATGGCAATGCGTTGTCGTTGTCCGCCAGATAAGCCGGCACCTTGTTCTCCAACTAAAGTGTTGTATCCTTCTCTCAGTTCTGAAATAAATTCGTGAGCTCCGGCTAATTTTGCTGCACTGATAATTTTTTCCATCGCCATTCCGGGATTGCTCAAGGCAATATTGTCACGAATACTGCGATTCAGAAGTACGTTATCTTGTAATACGACACCAACTTGTCTGCGTAACCAGTTTGGATCAGCAAGGGCTAAATCATGTCCATCAATCAATACTTGACCGTTTTCAGGAATGTAAAAACGTTGAATTAACTTTGTGAGTGTACTTTTTCCGGAACCGGAACGCCCGACAATTCCAATTACTTCCCCTTGTTGAATAGATAAATTGACATTATTTAGAATTAAAGGGGCATCGGGTTTATAACGAAAAAGAATATTACGAAATGTGATATCGCCTTTAATTTCCGGTAAAGCAAGTTTTCCTTGGTAACTTTCTGTTGGTGAATTAAGAACATCTCCTAAACGGCTAACGGAAATACCAACTTGCTGAAAATCTTGCCATATTTGAGCCAATCGTATTACCGGTGCAATAATCTGCCCGGCAAGCATATTGAATGCAATTAATTGACCGATACTCAGATCACCGGATATTACTAAATGAGCGCCTAACCATAAATTAATGACCATTACAGCTTTTTGAATTAATTGGATTCCTTGCTGCCCGATAGTTGCTAATGTCGTTACTTTAAAGCCTGCGGCAACATAGCCCGCTAATTGTTTATCCCAAATTTGAGTCATTTGAGGAGAAACCGCCATTGATTTGATCGTATTTATCGCAGTAACGGACTCTACTAAAAAAGATTGGTTATCTGCGTTTCGAGCAAATTTTTCATCTAAACGACGACGTAAAATAGGACTAATAAAAATAGACCAACCTGCATAAAAAGGTAAAGAAAATAAAATAACAAGTGTTAATTTGGGGCTGTAATACCACATTACGGCAAAAAATATGAAGGAAAACAGTAAATCCAAAATAGAAGTTAGTGCTTGTCCTGTCAGAAAATTACGAATTTGATCTAATTCCCTGACTCGAGCAACGGTATCTCCAACACGACGATTTTCAAAATACGATATGGGTAATGCGAGTAGGTGTCGAAAAAGTTTTGCTCCTAATTCAACATCAATTCGACTGGTACTATGAGCAAAAATATAAGTGCGTAAACCATTTAATACAATCTCAAATAATACGACGATTGCCAGTGAGAACGTAATGATATTCAGGGTAGAAAACCCTCGATGAACAAGTACTTTATCCATTACCACTTGGAAGAAAAGCGGTGTAATTAATGCAAATAATTGTAAGAAAATAGAAACAACGAGCGTTTCTATAAATATCTTTCGATATTTAATGACAGCTGGAATAAACCAAGTAAAATCAAATTTTGCTAATTTTCCGATTATTGAGGCACGAGAAGTAATAAGAATTACATTTCCCTCATAAGCTTGCTGAAATTCCTCTTTTGTAAGTATCCTAGCATTATGTTGTACTAAATCAAAAATCAGATATTGATCCGTTGCCTTATTAATTTTTGTTAGAATAAAGTGCTTACCGTCATTTCGCCAAATTAATGCAGGTAAATAAATAAAGTCTAAGCGCTCTATAGATTTCTTTACTTTTTTGGCTCTAAGTTCTAAAGATTTAGCCGCTAATAACCAAGCCGTAATATCTAAACCTTTCCCATCAAGATCAAATTTATGTTTTATTTCTTCCGGATTAATTGCAATATTATGATATTGAGCTAAAATTTGTAAGGCATATAATCCGCAATCTTGCTGTTCAGTAAAATTCATTATGTCTCCCTAAACAAATAAAAGGGCAATCCTATCTAAAACAGGATTGCCTTTATTTAACAAAAGATTAAGCAGCCGAAGCAGCTAAGGTATTATTATAAGTATTAAATGGTGTTGGCATAGAAGAGTACAGTGAAGCCGCGACCGGTTTAGCTGAATCGCCTCCAAAATTGCCGACTGAAGAAATAATTTTTTGAATATCATTTCCTAATGAAGTCAAAGCTTCTTGTTTTGGGTATGTATAATACCAGGAAAAATGCGTATCACTACCTCCTTTAGCTTTAGCACTATCATTAATAAACTTATCAAGCTCCTGATGAGTCAAAACTCTTCCGTCTTTATCAATAATTTCTTCGATTTTATTGTCTGAACTATCTCCGTCTGGTTTTTTAAACCAATTTTTAAATGTAATGGTAGATCTAGATTGTGTCATTGTAGTCATAACTAGATTATCTCCATCTCTTTGGAAATACACATCTCTGAAAGTGAGGTTAGCTAAACTCAATTTATCATAACCACCATTATCTTCAATAATATGATTTCCATAACCATCCTTATAACGGTAAATATCATTACCCAAACCACCATACATGATATCATTACCAGTTCCACCATCTAATAAATCATCGCCGGTACTACCGTATAATTTATCATTACCGGCTCCACCTAGTAAGATATTTTTATCATTCTTACCACCTAGTGTTTGTAACTCATCGTCACCATCTCCTCCGTCAAGAAAATCGTTTCCTTGTCCTCCGAACAATTTATCATTACCTTCACCACCGGAAAGACGGTCATTACCATTTCCACCTCTGAGGATATCATCACCACTATCTCCATAGAGGCGATCATCGCCGTCATTTCCTTCTAGCACATCATTACCTTTACCGCCGTGGAAAATATCATTAAATTTACTACCATAGAAAGTATCGTTCTTCATTCCACCGAAGATCTCTTCTACAGAGTTTAATTTATCTACAGCTTTTAAATAATGGTTATGACTATGTGTCATTTCATAATGACGATATTGTAAGGTCTCAGTTGATTTTCCTCTTCTAACTTTTTGCTCTTTAACAACCTCTTGCAGAATTTTTACATCTCCTCCCAACCCTTTTGATACAGTATAATTCCCCGCTTGAGTAGCATTTCGACCATCAACAGTTAAATAGCCTGTTTCCGTTTTATTATAATAAACGGTATCATGTCCTTCCCCTGCATTCACTTCTGATGAACCGGCTCCAAGAAAAACCGTATCATTTCTTTTTCCTAGATTTGATACAATTTTGAGCTCGCGATATTGTCGCCCCCCCTTGGTTAAATCCGAATAACCTGCATACATAAACTGTATCAAATTAGCATAATCGTAAACACCGGCTGCACTTTGAACCCCGGTAACAACCCATCTATCAACCCCCTTAACGAGCAGGCTTGTCATATACTCATATTTACCTTCTTGTTTTCTTGAACGAATTTCTTCACCCGGTGTAAAGGTTGGTCTTACAAAGGACAGGGAAGTCGATTTATCACTATCCGGTAAGGCAATATTTCCTTTTAATGGATCAAAAACAACTTGTTTATACTGATCTATATTCATACTTTTGATTTTTCCGTCTTCATATAATTCAGCATATCCTTTGCCACTTTTGATCCGTGCGCCATTTCGACTAACTCCTGCTAGTTCTCCTATATTTTCATCCCAATGTTGCTGAATAATGGCAAGGGAGCGCTGAGTCTTATATTCCTTCGCAAGCTCTGAGAATTTTTCTAAAGCCTTTTCCGCTATATATTCGGCATGTCGAGAATCATACCCGTTCTCAAAATAATTTTTACCGCCATTTTTCTTCTCCCATTCAGCAATTTCACTTGCTAACTTATCTGCAACATGCTCAAACATTGCTTGTTTTGATGCTTCAAGGATACCGGAAATAATACTTGTGATCGCACCAACTAATAAGCTAACAGGAGCACCAACTAAAGAAGCTGCTGATGCAGCACTTACTCCTGCCGAAATAGCATTCATTACAGTATTAATGGTTGTTAAGGCTGCTTCTATTGTTCCGGATTCTCTGTAAAACGAGGCAAGTAAAGCATCTCCTTCATAGCCAAATTTCTTAAAGCGTTGCGAAAGTTTTTCTAATTCTTTAGCTCGATCAAATTGGTTGGCTACATTGAGAAAAGAAAGAGGACTAATAGCCAAAGTCACCATTGAAGCAATTAACCCGGCACTCGCAGCACTGGTAGATAATCCTCTTGCTACACGATAGGCAATAATATATTTAGATACCGCCTTACCTACATTACCTAATACTTTAGCTGATAATTCAACACCTGCTGCCGCTTGTGCGCCTTTATCTCCTTTTTTATCGGCAAGAATAAAAGCTGCAGAAACCGCTGATAAAACACCGGATAATGCTTCAATCCCTGAACCTACATTGCCAAAATTGGGTAAATTTTTCAATTTATTACCAACATTACCTAAATGCTTAGTTTGAGATAGCGCATCGCCTAATTTGTTTAGTTGGCTTGAAAAAGAATCAAGATTACTCACAATACTAGAAGCGGTATCAACAAGCTGATTGATTAAATCTATGCTTGCTTTTGCCAATTCTTCGTCGCCTATTTTTTCACCATTTTTGCGTCGTTGAATTAGTTCATCAAGATCCATACTTGATAACGCAGTTCCTAAGAAATTTTGTAATGTAGATAATACGCTTGCAGCTTTTGAGGTATGGTTAGCAAGGTTCCCAGCACTATTAGAAAATTTATATTTACTCAATAATTTATCTATTGTAGGGGCAAATAACGCTAAACCACGTTCAGTTAACCCTAATAATTGTTCGCCGGTGCCAAAAATTTCTTTAGCTAAAGCGGTTGAATTTTTTTCTGAACGATGAACTTCAATACCTAAGTCATCTGCAGCCTTAACTAATTCATTTAGGCTGGATCCTTGTCCTTCATAATCTTTTGGAACATATAAAATGAGTTTTTTTCCGGCTTGCTTAGCACGTTCTGCCGCTTTTTGTAGTGCTTGTTTAGTTGCTGCAGCTTTTGCTGCTGCACTTTGTTTGACATTAGCGAGTTTTGATTGTAGATTCGCCATATACTATTCTCCTTCTTTAAGAATTGAAAATTTAAAATCCGGTTTTGTTTTTAGCTCACTCATTAGCTCAAAGTGATATTGTTGAAAAATTTTACTTGCTAGTTTTTTGTCAATTTTACCTCCATGAAACTCGACTATTTTTCCTGTTTTACCATTAGGTTCTATCCTGATAGCACGAAATACATCATGTGCAAAAAGCTTGCGCATGTGTTTATATAACGCCCCGTTATCACCAAAAGGAGCGATCCAATCGATAAACCATTTTCTATCGCCGGAATTCCAGTCTTCTGCAGATAATGAAGCGACATCATCAAGATATTTCACTTCATTTTCTAAACTTAGATTTGCCCAGCTACAAAATGCAACAGGAAAATTATTACGCATTAATAAAACGTATTGATTATGATGAATAGCAGGCAATGTATTAATTGCGAGTAAAGAAAGTGACCAATTTCGGTGTAGTGGGGAATTTGCCCACAGCCAAGCGATATGCCCTAAGGTCTCAAATGGGGCATTTATGTTATTAACACTCAATGATTTATCTCCTTTTAAAAATTTTAGATTACTTAAATGACAGTCTAAACTTGTTAAACTATTATATTGAAAATTACGAAATAATAGTTTTTTGTCTGTTATATAGAAATCAAATCGATATTTAACACCGAAAATTCCTATTTTTATAATATTAATAACTATTAAGAAAGTGAAAACGCCGTGCAATCTACAGAAATAGTTCAAGAAAAGGAAGCTTTTTTATTAGTTAAAAGAATATAAATAACTTTTTTTTGATATATATCAAAAAGTGGAATTGATTATGATTAACATTTAAGCTAAAAGTTAGCATCTATAGAGTAATAAGAATGATCGAAGATGCATTTTATCGTTTGAAAACTGGAGTTGAGCCTAACTAGACCAAGATTGTTGAATGCCTAATATCAAAAATCAGATCGATGAAAAATTGAACAGATGGTAATTAAATTTGTGTTGAATTACTCATTTATTGGCAAGTCAGTGCTAGTAATGAATATTTCGTAAACAAAAACATTTTTTATTCGCAGTCAGTGGGGGTCTTGTATGATTTAGCAACGTTAAATGAGGTGTTTAAAAGGCTTTTGGTTAAAAGCATTATTCCGAGTGAAAGCTAAATCGTAATAAAAGGAGATTAACTTACCTGTGGCGAAATTAAAACGGTAAATCCTGATGAATTTGATTAAATGAAACTCAAGTTTTAAGAATAGATATTTTTTGAAATAAAAGACAAGCCTATAATTCTCGCCTGATAATAAAATAAACTTAAAGGAATATCGGGCTTTGATAAAAGGATGGAAGTTGAATTGAACAATTGGTGGGTCGTGAAGGATTCGAACCTTCGACCAACGGATTAAAAGTCCGCTGCTCTACCGACTGAGCTAACGACCCATATCGTCTTGACATGGTGCGTATAATACTGATTTTATTTTCTGACGCAAGTAGAATTTTGCATCTTTCTTATTAATTGAGTGAATTACAAACAATTTAATTACTCAACATTCGATAAAACTAAAAAAGCAGCATTTATTTTTAAACGCTGCTTTTAGTGATAAAAACCAAAAAGTTTAAGATTAGTACGCTAACACTGCACGACGGTTTTTAGAGTATGCCGCTTCGTCATGACCTAACACAGCTGGTTTCTCTTCACCGTAAGAAACTGTTGATACTTTGCTACCTTCTACGCCTTTACCCGCTAAGAAAGATTTAACCGCATCAGCACGACGTTGACCTAAAGCGATGTTGTATTCCGGCGTACCACGTTCGTCAGTGTTACCTTCAACAACAACTTTAGATGCAGGTGTTGCATTTAAGTATGCTGCATGTGCATCTAAGATTTGTACATATTCACCTTCGATGTTGTATTTGTCAAAACCGAAATATACGGTATTGTAACGTTGTTGAAGATCTTCAACAGAATAACCACCGAAAGTTTGACCGTTATTATTTGCACCGTTACCGGCTGCATCGTTGCTGGAAGAGCTACACGCTGCCAATGCAGCCACAGAACCGGCAACTAATAATGATTTAACAAATTTGTTCATTAGATTCTCCTAATTACATTTCACTTAGTTAAGTATGGTGACCAAGCCGGAAATTTAACTTGCCCACTACTTCCTGGAAGACTAGCCTTAAAACGACCATCTGCAGAAACCAATTGTAGCACCTTTCCTAAACCTTGGGTAGAACTATAAATAATCATAATACCGTTAGGAGAAATGCTCGGACTTTCACCGAGGAAAGAGGTACTTAAAACTTCAGAGGCACCAGTTGAAAGATCTTGTTTTACCACGTTATTATTGCCATTAATCATAACAAGTGTTTTCCCATCAGCACTTATCTGCGCACTACCACGTCCACCAATCGGGGTTGCCCCAGCTCCGTTGGCACTCATACGATAAATTTGAGGTGAACCGCTTCTATCCGAAGTAAATAAGATTGAATTTCCATCAGGAGACCATGAAGGCTCGGTATTGTTGCCGGCTCCTCGGGTTAATTGTGTTGGTGTTCCGCCATTTGCGCCCATCACATAAATATTTAATGTTCCATCTTGTGATGAAGCAAAAGCCAAACGCGAACCGTCCGGAGAAAAAGCCGGAGCGCCGTTATGACCAGGGAACGATGCAACAACTTTACGAGCACCGGAACCTAAATCTTGCACGACTAACTGTGATTTTCTATTTTCAAACGATACGTAAGCTAAACGCTTACCATCCGGTGACCACGCCGGCGACATAATAGGTTGGGAACTACGATTCACTACAAATTGGTTATAACCGTCATAATCCGCTACACGCACTTCATAAGGTTGTGAACCACCGTTTTTTTGTACCACATAAGCAATACGAGTTCTGAAAGCACCACGAATACCGGTTAATTTTTCAAAAACCTCATCACTTACAGTATGTGCGCCATAACGTAACCATTTGTTGGTTACCACATAACTATTCTGAGCCAATACAGCCCCTGCCGAACCTGATGCACCAACAGTATCAACAAGCTGGTAAGAAATATTATAGCCGCTACCGGTTGCAGTTATCTGCCCTACTACAACGGCATCAATCCCTAATGCAGTCCAAGCCTCAGGATTAACTTCAGAGGCTGAAGTTGGCCTTTGAGGCATTTGACTTACTGAGATAGGGTTAAATTTACCGCTATTACGTAAATCATCAGAAATGATCTTAGCCATATCCTCCGGTGCCACACCGGCAAAAGGTACGACTGCGATCGGACGGGCTCCGTCCACCCCTTCATCAATCACAATGCGAACCTCATCTTCCGCAACGGCATAACTTACGACGGCAAATACAACCGCAAACACGCCTACAAGCTTTTTAATTAATTTCATTTTGTTCCCTTTGAGTAAACTCATTTATTATTTCAAGCCCATTATTTAATGTCAAAATCAATAATCGGAGCTTTGTATTTATTGTACACAGCATCAGAGGGCGCAGCAGGAACTTTTTTTGTTCTTGCAACCGCACTTAATGCGGCGGTACAAATATCTTCCGGTCCCGATATTTTCTGATAACCTAGAATTGTGCCATCGCGACCTAACTGAATTTTAATACGACACACCTTACCGGCAAAGCTCGGATCCTTCAAGAAACGACGTTGAATTTCTTTTTTAATCACACCGGCATATTGATCACCGACTTTACCGCCATCACCGGCACCTAATCCCGCTCCATGACCTTGAGAGCCTCCCTTGTTGCCATTACCGCCTTTAGAAGCACTACCACCACCGATATCACCACCATTTAAGAAATTATCCAATGCTGCCTGATCAGCCTTACGCTTTGCAGTAGCTTCAGCTTTGGCTTTTGCCTCAGTGGCAGCTTTTGCTTTAGCTTCCGCCTCGGCTTTTGCTTTCATTTCTGCCGCTTTTGCCTTAGCTTCCGCCTCGGCTTTTGCTTTTTCTTCAGCTTGTTTCTTTGCTTTCTGAGCGGCTTCGGCAGCTTTCGCTTTTGCTTCTTCTTCCGCTTTTTGGGCGGCTGCCAAACGTTTTGCTTCCGCCTCGGCTTTCAACTTCGCTGTTTCAGCCTCTTGCTTCGCTTTAGCTTCTTCAGCACGTTTTTGCTTTTCCAACGCTTCTTGACGGGCAATTTCTTGCTGTTTTTGTTTTTCTGCGATTTCTTGTTTCTGACGCTCAATTTCTTTTTGTCGTTGAAGTTCCTGTTGGCGTTTTAATTCTTCTTGCCGGAGAACGTCTTCTTGTTCTACAGGTTTTTCTTCGACAACAGGTTCAGGCTTTTTCTGCTTATCCGCTTGACCTTTTTTCTGTTGTTGAATCCGCCCCCACTCTTGTGCGGCATTTCCAGTGTCAACCATCACTGCGCCTAACGCATCACCATCGCCTTCACCACCGCCCATTATTTCAACGGTTTGATAGAAAGAACTCCAAATCAACAACCCAAACAGGGCAAGGTGCATAAAAATCGAAATGACAAACGCATTCACACCTTTTTTTTGTCGATTATTCTGCACGTTTTACCTACCCCACTAAATCGGATTTGTCATTAAACCGACGGATTTAATGCCTGCCAAATGAAGTAAATTCAATGCTTTTATCACTTCTTCATAAGGCACTTCTTTTGCTCCTCCAACAAGGAACATTGTATTATTATCTTTATCAAATTCTTGCTTTGATAGCTGCGTTACCATCTCTTCCGTTAAACCTTCTTGACGCTCTCCGCCAATGGAAAGTGCGTATTGTCTCACTCCTGATACTTCCAAGATAACCGGAGTTTTATCTTCATTCGACACATTCTGACTTTGCACGGAATCCGGCAGTTCAACTTGAACACTTTGGCTAATAATCGGCGCTGTTGCCATAAAAATAAGCACAAGTACGAGCAACACGTCTAAAAACGGCACAATATTGATTTCAGATTTAATTTCTTTACGTGAACGACGAGTCATATTTTCCTCTAAAACTTCACTAAAAATGACCGCACTTTATGTGAAGTATGAAGTGCGGTTAATTCTCCGATTATTTTTTAATGAGAATGCGGAGCTTTACCAAAGGCTTGACGATGTAAAATTGTGGTAAATTCATCAATAAAATTGCCATAATTTTGTTCAATAGCATTCACTCGTAAACTTAAACGGTTATAAGCCATTACTGCCGGAATCGCTGCAAATAAACCGATTGCCGTTGCAATTAATGCTTCTGCAATACCCGGGGCGACCATCTGTAACGTTGCCTGTTTCGCACCACTTAACGCCATAAATGCATGCATAATCCCCCATACCGTACCGAATAAACCGATATAAGGACTTACCGATGCAACGGTTGCCAAAAACGGAACTCGGCTTTCAAGGCTTTCTATTTCACGGTTCATCGCAAGATTCATCGCACGTGTCGTTCCCTTAATAATCGCTTCAGGCGCATCGGCATTCACTTGTTTTAAACGTGAAAATTCTTTAAATCCTACAAAGAAAATCTGCTCGCTCCCGGTTAATACATCACGGCGATTTGATAAACCTTCATATAATTTATTGAGATCTTCACCTGACCAAAAACGATCTTCAAAAGTGTTTGCTTCTTTTAACGCGGCGGTTAATATGCGGCTACGTTGAATAATAATAGCCCAAGAAATAATTGAGAATAAAATTAAAATCACAATTACAAGTTGGACGACAATACTTGCTTTTAGAAAAAGATCTAAGAAGTTCAATTCTGCAGTCATTACCTACTCCGAGAAAGGTTACATATTGTTTGAAAAAGTGGCTTTTATTTCAGCCGGAATCGCTATCGGTTTCATTTTACCCAGATCAACATAGGCTACCTTAACAGTAGCCTTTGATAGAATTACTGTCTCTCGCAGTAGTCGTTGCTCAAAAAGAATCGTTGCCCCTTTTATTGCGGTAACTTCTGTTTCAACAATAAGATAGTCATCCAGTTTTGCCGGAAAGCAATAATCAATCGCCATCGTTTTGACAACAAATGCCGCTTGTTGTTCCTGCAATAATTTTTGTTGAGAAAACGCTTGTTTTCGCAGATATTCCGTTCTTGCCCGCTCATAAAAATGCAAGTAGCGCGCATGATAAACCACACCACCAGCATCCGTATCCTCATAGTAAACTCGCACCGGTAAACGAAAAATCTTTGAATCCATTTCATTTTCCTTCTTCAACAGTTTGAAGTTGCGTATTCTAGAGTCAGTTCTTACTCTACGCAAGTACTTTCAAATCAACCGAGATTTAATTAATTATAAATAATGCTCAATAATCGCAAATAAAAATGCTAAATAACCCAAATAAGGGAAAAATACCAACTGCCAAAAAGTGCGGTTGATTTTAAAGCCGATTCCATGAATCCATAAAATAACCAAACCCCATAAAATGAAGAGTATGAGAAATGGATTTGCCGTTCTTAATTGAGTAGAAAACTGATTGATATTAAAGAAAAAAGCAAAGGTTAATACAACTGCCAAAATAAATGAAAGGGTTCTTAATGAACCCTTATTTACATATTGATAGAGAGATTGAATCATTACTCGTCAAATTTCCCTAAATTGTCTTTGTTTGTTGTAACTTTTACGCTGGCAAAAATTGCGGCTAAAACACCCACTACCCAAATTGCGTATAACATACCATATCTCCTTTAGTATAATGAGTTTTTATTTTCTTCCACAAAGTTTTCATCCAAACGACCAAACATTTTAATGTATGACCAAATGGTGTAAGCAAGAGAAATCGTTACGAATACAAGTGATAACCCTAGCATTAAGGTTAAGGTTAATTCGCTTGATGTCGCATCCCACATTAACAGACTCTGTTCCGGGTGTGAGCTTGAAGGCATTACAAATGGGAACATAGAAACTGCTGCCGTAATAATTACACCAGCCATGGTTAACGATGAGAAGAAGAAAGCAAAACCACAACGATTTGCTTTTGATGCCGCCACATTTAATAATGCACCAAACACTGCTAATGCAGGGAAAACCCATAAAATCGGCATTTCACTAAAGTTTCTGAACCATGCACCGATCTCAGCCGAAACCTCTTTCCCCATCGGAGAAGAAGGGGCAAAATGATCAATCGTACTAGTTACGATATAACCTTCTTTGAAATATAACCATATACCTGCCAACACGAATGCGATCAAGGTAACAAATGCACCGACTTGAGTAATTGCGCGTGCGCGATCTCTTAATTCGGCAGTGGTTTTCATTTGCAGCCAGTTCGCACCATGCGTAACAAGCATTGCTAAGCTAATCACACCACATAATAATGCAAATGGATTTAATAATGCGAAGAACGAACCGGTGTAAGTGATTTGTGCAATCTCATTAAATTCGAACGGAACACCTTGCAACAAGTTACCAAAGGCAACTCCGAACACTAATGCAGGCACAAAACCACCGGCAAATAATCCCCAATCCCATACGGCACGCCAAGTCGGATTATCAATTTTAGCACGATATTCAAAGCCGATAGGACGGAAGAATAAAGCCGCTAAAACCAATACTAAAGCAATATAAAAACCGGAGAAAGATACCGCATAAACAATCGGCCATGCGGCAAACACCGCACCACCGGCAGTTAATAACCAAACTTGGTTACCATCCCAGTGAGGTGCAATTGAGTTAATCATAATACGGCGTTCTACCTCTTTTTTACCGGCGACGGGTAAAAGTGCGGTCACCCCCATATCAAATCCGTCAGTTACAGAGAAACCGATCAGCAATACAATGACTAACACCCACCAAATAAAACGTAGAAATTCATAATCAATCATAATTCGTCCCCTGCTTATTTAGATGATTGTTCAAAATAGTATTTGCCGGTTTTCAATGAACTTGGACCTAAACGCGCATACTTAAACATCAAATACATTTCAGCAATAATAAATGCTAAATAAAGCACACAAATTAAACCAATAGAGAACCAAAGATCACCTACACCTAAATTTGAGGCGGACACCCCTACCGGTAATACTTCATAAATCGCCCATGGTTGACGACCGTATTCAGCTAAGAACCAACCGCATTCAATAGCAATCCAAGGTAACGGTAAACCCCATATTAGTGCTTTTAACAATAATGGACTTTGGGTTACTTTATCACGCAAGTTCTGAACAAAAGCACCAAACGCCAATAATACGATTAAACCACCTGCCGCAACCATTGCGCGGAATGCCCAGAAGTTAGGACCTACGTTTGGAATAGTATCACGCGCAGCCTGCTTGATTTGTTCTTCTGTCGCATCAACGACTTTATCGGTATAAGGTTTTAATAATAAACCAAAGCCTAAGTCTTGTTTCACTTCTTCAAATTTTGCTTTTGTTTCAGGGTTTACTTGACCTAATGCTTTTTTCTCAGCTTTTAATTGAGTGAAAAGCTCATAAGCGACGATACCGTTACGAACTCGAGTTTCATTTAATGTCTGAAGATCTTTTAAACCGACAATTTCTTTATCAAAAGAACGGGTTGCCACAATACCACCAATTGCAGGAATTTGAACAGCAAACTCATTACGCATTTCGGCTGAATTCGGTAATGCAATAACATTGAACGCCGCCGGAGCAGGATGAGTTTCAAATTCTGCTTCCATTGCCGCCAATTTCACAGGCTGCGCTTTACCGATGTCATAACCGGATTCATCACCAAGAATTAACACCGCAACAGATGCAATGAACCCCCAAGTTGCTGCAATCGAAAAAGAACGTTTCGCAAAACCTAGATCGCGACCTTTTAATAAATAAAACGAACTAATTGCCAATACAAAGAATGCACCTGTTACATAACCTGCAGAAAGCGTATGCAAGAATTTACTTTGTGCAACCGGATTTAACCATAAATCCATAAAGCTGGTCATTTCCATACGTACGGTTTCAAAATTGAATTCTGACGCAACAGGATTTTGCATCCAACCGTTTGCGACTAAAATCCACATCGCAGAAAGATTTGAACCGAATGCTACACAGTAAGTTGCGAGTAAATGCTTACCTTTGGTTAAACGATCCCAACCAAAGAAGAACAAACCTACAAAAGTAGATTCTAAGAAGAATGCGAGTAACGCTTCAATGGCTAATGGCGCACCGAAAATATCACCTACATAATGAGAATAATAAGACCAGTTAGTACCGAATTGGAATTCCATAATAATACCGGTCGTTACACCAAGGGCAAAGTTAATACCAAATAACTTACCCCAGAATTTTGTCATATCTTTATAAACTTCTTTACCTGTCACAACATAGGTTGTTTCCATTATTACTAAAACAAAGGATAAACCTAACGTTAGAGGTACAAAAATGAAGTGATATAACGCAGTTAAGGCAAACTGCAAGCGAGAAAGTTCAACAACGTCTAACATCTCAACCTCTTGTAAAAATTACAAGTCATTCACTATGATTAATAAAGGTCTCCCTTAAATAACCACCCCCAAATACTTAATCGGATCATTTGAACAAATTAAGTAAATACTGAATCACCACACATAACAAATCCTTTTGAAGTGATAACAAAATGATGAATTATGAAACTGGTAACTCAAGAACGTTGCTATTTTACTACTAATCATAAGGATAAAAAATACAAAAAACGTTATCTGGATCACATTTTTGATATAAACTAATAAATAACTCCCGCGAGTTATATCCCCACAAATTGACGCAGATCAATTTCATTGATTTTACTATTAAAATCAAATACTCGCCAAAATACAAGAAATAATACCTAGACATTTACCGCATATTTTGTTATCTTCGCCCCAATTTTATTTGGAGAATAATCACTAAAGGATTCCACAATGAAAAAAATTTCGCTTATTTTGACCGCACTTTTTTCTACGATGTCATTCTCCGTCGTTATTGCAGCACCGCAAAAAAATAAAGAGATATTACCGGAACAGTGTGCGCAACTATTTAAAGAAACGGAAACCTTAATAGCCCAAGCGGAAAAACAACCGGGAACTCACATACAGGTGAGTAAAATCAAAAACAAACTTAACCAAAGTAAAAAGCAGATCCTTGAAATGGAACTCGCAACCCAGCTAAAAAGCTGTAACATCGGTTTAGCAAAATTAAACAATATGAAAAATTATATAGAGGAAACTCACTAATTAGCTTTTTAGAGATCAAATTCGAAAGCTTTATTGAGGTTATGAATAAGGGGAGCTTTGGAAACAAGTTGGTCAAGACTGAATTCAGATTGGGGGAAAGAGAACTTTTGAGCAGCAACTTTCCTTTTTTGATAGACCTATTAGATCAAACCTCTAGCTCAATATCTAGAGGTTTATTCAAAAGTTTGAAAACCTGTCAATCGACAGGTTTTCTTTTTTAAATTCGCTAAAAACTCACCGCACTTTTCAGTTTTTTAAGTGCATTCGTTTCAAGCTGGCGAATTCGTTCTGCAGAAACATTATATTTTGCTGCCAACTCGTGCAACGTCGCCTTATTATCATCCAACCAACGGGCTTTGATAATATCTTGACTGCGCACATCTAAACTTTGTAATGCGATACCTAATTGCTCGGTAGCCTGACTTTCAAAATTTTCATCTTCAAGTTCAGCGGCAAAGTTAGAACCCTTATCTTCCAAATAAAGAGATGGGGAATAGCTTTCCGTTTCACTATTATCTGTTGGTAAATCAAAGGCAACATCGGCACCTGTCATACGGGATTCCATTTCAAGCACATCTTCTTTAGAAACCCCTAACTCGTTCGCCACCATATCTACTTCGTTTTCATTAAACCAACCAAGACGTTGTTTAGTTTTACGTAGATTAAAGAATAATTTTCGCTGTGCTTTAGTCGTTGCGACTTTCACAATACGCCAGTTACGAAGTACATACTCATGAATTTCCGCTTTAATCCAATGTACTGCAAATGAAACTAAACGCACGCCTACTTCAGGATTAAAACGTTTTACGGCTTTCATTAAGCCGATATTACCCTCTTGGATTAAATCTGCTTGCGGCAAACCATAACCGGAATAGCCACGAGCTACGTGAATCACAAAACGAAGATGAGACAAGACTAATTTTTTCGCCGCCTCAATATCTCCGCGATAGTATAAACGCTCTGCCAATTCCTTTTCTTCCTCTGCGGTCAGCATCGGATACTCATTTGCCGCACGGATATAACCTTCGATACTACCCTGAGGAATCAACATCATTTGTGCTTCTTTATCCATTCTTTTCCTTCTTTATTTTGGTGATAACCAATCAATTTAGCTCAGTTATAACACAATAAGCCGTCTTATTGAATCAATTTGTTTAATAAGACAAGTTTTACCGATTAAAAGTTCGATTTTATTAATTATTTCTTTAAAGCCTCAATATTGAATACCAAATTATTATTAATGACATTGAAAAGTAGATCAATATTCGGATGCTTACCCGGATTTACTTTTGCTTCCGCCACATATTCCGCAAACCACTCAAGCCCCTGCTGTGCCGAAGTGCGGTCTAATTTTCCATTAAATTTTTCAGAAAGGGCATAATAAAGGCGCAATGAGCCGAGTTTACCCGCAACAGCAGGAATATGATGAATGACCTCATTGCCCTGCCTTACATTTAAGCCGTTTAAATGATCAATGACTGGTAAGGTTTCTAAAATTTCTTTGAAATTCATCTGCTTTCCTTATATAGAATGGTTTTTGTTCCGGCAATTATAGCATAGGTTTCGGTGTAACCCGTTAGAAATAAAAAAGCGATCGCTTTTTCATTTGAAAAAACGACCGCACTTTTATATCTATATCGCGATAGGCTAAATTACATCATTCCGCCCATACCACCCATGCCGCCCATTCCGGCGCCAAGGTCTGCTTTTTCATCTTTCGGAAGCTCTGTTACCATACATTCGGTGGTAATCATTAAGCCTGCAACCGATGCGGCAAATTGTAATGCAGAACGGGTCACTTTTGTCGGATCTAAAATCCCCATCTCTAGCATATCACCGTATTGTTCGGTGCTTGCATTATAACCGAAGTTACCTTCCCCTGCTTTTACGGCACTTGCAACCACAGAAGCTTCTTCACCCGCATTGGTAACAATTTGACGTAAAGGCGCTTCCATTGCACGTAACGCAAGTTTAATACCCACATTTTGTTCTTCATTATCACCTTGAACATGATCTGCAACTTTCGCTGCTGCGCGCACTAGCGCCACACCACCACCTGCAACGATACCTTCTTCCACCGCCGCACGTGTTGCGTGTAATGCGTCATCCACACGATCTTTCTTCTCTTTCATTTCAACTTCGGTCGCCGCACCCACTTTGATGACAGCAACACCGCCGGCTAATTTCGCCACACGTTCTTGAAGTTTTTCTTTATCGTAGTCAGAAGTCGATTCTTCGATTTGTTGACGAATTTGTGCTACGCGACCATTGATTTGCGCTTGATCACCGATACCATCAATAATAGTGGTATTATCCTTAGTAATCACCACACGTTTCGCTTGGCCTAAATCTTCAAGCGTTGCTTTTTCAAGCTCCATACCGATTTCTTCGGAAATCACCGTACCGGCCGTTAAGATAGCAATATCCTGCAACATCGCTTTACGGCGATCACCAAAGCCCGGCGCCTTCACTGCCGCGACTTTCACGATACCGCGCATAGTGTTTACCACTAAGGTTGCAAGGGCTTCACCTTCCACATCTTCTGCAATAATTAATAACGGTTTACCTGCTTTTGCTACCCCTTCCAACACAGGAAGTAACTCACGAATGTTAGAAATCTTTTTGTCCACCAATAAAATGTACGGATTATCTAACTCAACGGTTGCCGCTTCAGGTTTATTGATAAAGTATGGGGAAAGATAACCGCGATCGAACTGCATACCCTCTACAACCGCTAACTCATCTTCCAAACCGGTACCGTCTTCTACGGTAATCACGCCTTCTTTGCCCACTTTTTCCATCGCCTGAGCAATTAATTGACCGACAACGCTGTCAGAGTTAGCAGAAATTGTTCCCACTTGCTCAATTTCTTTTGAGGTTTCACAAGGTTTAGATAAATTTTTAAGCTCGGAAACGACCGCACTTACCGCTTTATCAATACCGCGTTTTAAATCCATCGGATTCATACCTGCCGCAACCGCTTTCAAACCTTCGCTCACGATAGCTTGAGCAAGCACAGTTGCCGTTGTCGTACCATCACCTGCCGCATCATTGGCTTTAGAGGCAACCTCTTTCACCATTTGTGCGCCCATATTTTCAAATTTATCTTCCAACTCGATTTCTCGTGCAACAGACACGCCGTCTTTTGTGATAGTCGGTGCGCCGAATGATTTATCTAAAATCACATTACGCCCTTTCGGACCAAGCGTTACTTTTACTGCATCCGCTAACACATTCACGCCGTTTAACATTTTTACGCGTGCATCATTACCAAATTTTACGTCTTTTGCTGCCATTTTATTTTTCCTCAATATTTCTTAATTTATTCTTTTCCCTATTTTTAGAGGGAAAAGGCGTCGGTATCATTATTCCACAATTGCCAAAATATCGTTTTCAGAAATGATTAACACTTCTTCGCCATCGATTTTTTCGCTTTTCACGCCATAGCCATCATTAAAAATCACCACATCACCCACTTTCACATCAAGAGGTTGAACCGTACCGTTTTCTAAAATGCGACCCTTACCCACTGCCAATACTTTCGCACGGGTTGATTTGGTTGCGGCAGAACCTGTTAATACGATACCGCCTGCTGAAAGCGTTTCCACTTCTTCACGTTTAATAATCACACGATCGTGTAAAGGACGAATATTCATTGTTAGTTTCCTTCTAAAAATTAAAAATGCCACCCTTATATAGGGCAAAAAATTTCACTTTCAAGAGAAAAAATTAAAAAAATTTTGCCCTAAAAAAACTAATCCGAAAAATGAAAATATGTCTTGATAGCAATTTTAAAAATGTGATCTCTATCATTTTTTTTATTTTTAAAATTTCTATAATGTCGACAAATTAACTAACCCAAATAGGTGACCAAAATGACTCAATTTAGAAAAGAAGTGGATTTACTTGGCGAACGTGATGTCCCTGCTGAGGCTTACTGGGGTATCCACACATTAAGAGCGGTTGAAAATTTCAACATTTCTAACGTAACGATTTCCGATGTTCCGGAATTTGTACGTGGTATGGTGATGGTGAAAAAAGCAACCGCACTTGCGAATGGTGAATTAGGCGCAATTCCGGCAGACATTGCCAAAGCTATCGTTTCCGCTTGTGATGAAATCCTAACAACCGGCAAATGTTTGGATCAATTCCCTTCAGATGTCTATCAAGGTGGTGCCGGCACTTCCGTAAATATGAATACAAACGAAGTCGTAGCAAACCTTGCACTTGAAAAAATCGGTCATAAGAAAGGTGAATATGATGTGATTAATCCGATGGATCATGTCAACGCCAGTCAATCAACAAACGATGCCTACCCGACCGGTTTCCGCATTGCTGTTTATAACAGTATTTTAAAATTGATTGATAAAATCCGATACTTACGTGCAGGTTTCGATGCCAAAGCGACAGAATTTGCCAAAATCTTAAAAATGGGACGAACCCAATTGCAAGACGCCGTACCGATGACTGTAGGCCAAGAATTTAAAGCCTTCGCCGTACTACTTGAGGAAGAAGAACGCAACTTAAAACGAACTGCCGAATTATTACTTGAAGTAAATTTGGGCGCAACAGCAATCGGTACAGGGTTAAATACCCCGCAAGGTTATACACAATTAGTGGTGAAACATCTTGCAGAGGTAACGGGTTTACCTTGCGTACCGGCGGAAAACCTAATTGAAGCGACTTCCGACTGCGGCGCTTATGTAATGGTTCACGGCGCATTAAAACGCACCGCGGTAAAACTTTCTAAGGTATGTAATGACTTACGTTTACTTTCCTCCGGCCCTCGTGCAGGTTTGAAAGAAATTAATCTTCCTGAATTACAAGCCGGTTCTTCCATTATGCCGGCAAAAGTTAACCCGGTTGTGCCGGAAGTAGTAAACCAAGTGTGCTTTAAAATAATAGGTAACGATACCACCATCACTTTCGCTTCTGAAGCAGGTCAATTACAATTAAACGTCATGGAACCGGTGATTGGACAAGCGATGTTCGAATCTATCGAAATTTTAGCCAATGCCTGCGTAAACTTACGTGATAAATGCGTGGACGGTATCACTGTAAACAAAGAAATCTGTGAAAATTACGTTTTCAATTCAATCGGAATCGTTACGTATTTAAATCCTTTCATCGGCCACCACAACGGCGACCTAGTCGGTAAAATTTGTGCAGAAACCGGTAAAGGCGTGCGTGAAGTCGTGTTAGAAAAAGGCTTGCTCACAGCAGAACAGTTAGACGATATTCTTTCTGTGGAAAACCTAATGAATCCGACTTACAAAGCAAAATTGAATAAATAATTCACTTAAATTAACGTCCATTAAGTGCGGTTGAAATTCTTCATAAATTTTGACCGCACTTTTCTTATTATCTTCAAGAAATGACGCTTTCGCTATCTACCTCGCCGTCTTTTCCTATAAATCTAACCTCCGGTTGCAAATAGACACCAAATTTTTCAGCAACGGTTTTACGAATATGACCGGCAAGTTTTACCACATCATTTCCCATCGCATTGGATTTGTTGATGAGTACAAGCGCTTGATTTTCATGCACTGCAGCACCGCCGATTTGAAAGCCTTTAAGATGGCATTGGTCAATCAGCCAACCGGCAGCAAGTTTTACCGAGCCGTCAGGTTGTGGAAAGTGCGGTAGATTTTCAGTCTGTTTTTTAAGTGCCATAAATTGCTCGGCAGTCACTACCGGATTTTTAAAAAAGCTACCCGCGTTACCAAATTCATCGGGATGAGGCAATTTACTTTGACGAATTTGACAAACTTCATCAAACACTTGCTTTGCCGTTACACTTTGCGGATCAAAATTAACAAGCGAACCGTATTTCAACACCGGCTGCCAATTTTTCTTCAACTTCAGTCCTACGGCGGTAATCACATATCCCTGCTGATAGCGATGTTTAAAAATACTTTCTCGATAACCGAATTCACATTCTTCTGCGCTTAATCGGAATAATGTAGAATCGGTTAAATCCAACACTTCCACATAATCACACACATCCTTAAATTCCACACCGTATGCGCCGATATTTTGAATCGGTGCGGATCCCGCACAGCCGGGGATTAAAGCAAGATTTTCCAGTCCATAAATACCTTGCGCTAAAGACCATTCCACCAAATTATGCCAATTCTCTCCCCCCTTGATATGAAGATAGTGAAAGTGCGCGTCTTGCTGATGTGTGATACCGAATAAGCGATTGAGAATCACCACGCCTTCAAAATTTTCTAAAAACAACATATTGCTACCTTGCCCTAAAAAAAGGACGGGCAAATTTTCTGATTTGGCACGCTGCCATGCTTGTTGAATTTGTTCGATATTATGCGCTTCAATAATCTCTCGCGCATAAACAGAAATATGAAATGTATGAAAAGGTTGTAAACTTTGCATCTAAATTATCCTAAAATAAAATGTGTGGCAGGGTGATTTTTACCTGTGTACCGCCTTGTTTGCGGGGGGTAATGGTCAACTCGGCGTTTAACCGATGACTACGTTCGGCCATAATATTTAAGCCATAATGCCCTTCCGGCTCATCTAAACTTGGAATGCCGATACCATCATCTTGAATTGAAATTTCATACTCGCCTTCAGCATTCGTTTTGGCATTAATTTCAATACGACTTCCCTTCGAATGTTTAATCGCATTCAATGTCGCCTCACGCACAATTTGCAGTACATGCACAAGTTGAGGCGGATTTAAACTTTGTGAGGGCAAGCGACAATTCACCCGCATTTCCATTGTCGTTTGCGAACGTAAGGAATCAATCACTTGCTCCAATGCCTGTTGTAAATTCGCTTCTTGCACGGTTAAACGGAAAGTGGCTAAAAGCTCCCGTAATTGAGCATATCCACCGGAAAGCGCTTGTTCAAAATCAGCGATAATATCAAGGCTTTTTTGTTTAGCAGATTCCTCTTCTTTCTTCAAATTATGTTTCAGTAAAGTAAGCTGAATTTGTAAAAATGACAACACTTGTGCCAAAGAATCATGCAATTCCCGTGCAATAATCGAGCGCTCTTCCATTAATAAAAGCTGTTCTTGTTGCCGCTGATTTTTATAGAAATACAGCGCGCGGGCTAACATTTGCGCCAAATTTTGCATCATTCGCGGATCAGGACAAGGTAAACCGGCTTGCCACGAAAGCACACCTAAAGCCTCATTTTCAACTCTCAGTTCTTCTATCTGCAAACTTTGGTGAAGTTGCTTTTCGCCAAAATTCACATTCCAATGTTCCGCACCAAAAATGCTGAGTTCGATATAACGTAAATGTTCACTGACCCGAATGTGGTTCAGCAACTGGCTAAGAATTTTATCATTAATCTCATTTACCGTTAGTAATTGAGAACTTTGATAAAGGGTCGTTAAAGAGCGGTTGCTTTGACGCAACTTTTGCGTTTGTTCATTCACAGAATCTTCAAGACGAGAATAAAGTTTACCCAACTCTGTTGCCATTTGTGTGAACACACGTGCTAAGGTGCCAAGTTCGTTGTCATTTTTTGTATCAAGGGGAATATGATTAAATTGACGCATTTGTACCTGCATACTGGCACGCGTAAGTAACTTCAATGGTTTTACTACTTCGCGTTGAGTAAACCAAATTACATAGGACACCATCCCCACAATGAGCAGCATAGAAAAGCTGAGCACGGATAACGCAAAAATCCACTTTTGTTCGCTAAAACGTTGTAATTCAAAAACAAAATGATCTACATCATTAACATAATCGGCTATATTTTGGCTATATCGCTCAATGTCATTTTGTTGCACGAAACCGGCCATTACTGACCAGCGTTCGAGTAGAACTTGATAGGATTGCTTAACAACATCCGGTGTAAAAAATTGATATTGAATATCCACCAAACTCGAGGAATGAAGGCTTTTTTCATAAAACTGCAAATTCTTCTCAACCGTTTCAGGATATTTATTCATTAAATGCAACAAGCGATAACTCTGCATACGCAGAGAACCGGAAATATTAATGGCTTCCGCATCGGATTTATTACTTGCCATAATAGCCAAACTTAGCGAGCTGATAATTCCTGCTGCAACAATGATAAAAAAAAGATATTTTGCAATCTTGATAGAAACCGAATGTGTTGTTTGCACAACCTTGCCTCAATAAGAAAAGAACGGTGATTAGTTTAGCACGAAAGTGCGGTCGATTTTAAATAAGAAATCCGCCTTATTTCCACAAGACGGATTCAAAACTAAGCGAAAATCAACCGCACTTTATTCTACGGTTACCGCTTTTGCGAGGTTGCGTGGTTGATCAACATCAGTGCCTTTAATTAAGGCAACGTGATAAGCCAACAGTTGCATTGGCACGGTATAGAAAATCGGTGCGATGATTTCATTCACTTTCGGCATCGTGATGATTTTCATCCCTTCCGTTTCGCAGAAACCGGCATCGTTATCGGCAAATACATATAATTGACCGCCACGGGCACGCACTTCTTCAATATTGGATTTAACTTTTTCTAACAGATCATTGGTTGGAGCAACGACGATAACCGGCATATCCGCATCAATTAATGCCAACGGGCCGTGTTTTAACTCACCTGCCGCATAAGCTTCTGCGTGAATGTAAGAAATTTCTTTTAATTTTAAAGAGGCTTCCATCGCGATCGGATAATATTCACCCCGTCCTAAGAATAAGGCGTGATGTTTTTCAGCAAAATCTTCCGCAAGCGCTTCAATTTCTTTATCAAAAGCCAGTCCTTTTTCAACATCTGCCGGAAGAGAATGCAATGCTTTAACTATCTCTTTTTCTTTTTCATCCGAAATATTGCCGTTGAGTTTACCGATTGCCGTAACCAACATAAGCATTGCGGCTAACTGCGTGGTGAAGGCTTTTGTTGATGCCACACCAATTTCAACACCTGCTCGCGTCATAAATGCGAGATCAGATTCACGAACAAGGGACGAACCCGCCACGTTACAAATTGTCATTGCCGCCATATAGCCTTTTTCTTTCGCCAAACGAAGAGCGGCTAATGTATCAGCCGTTTCACCGGATTGAGAAAGCGTAAGTAATAAGCTATTTGGTCGGGTAACAAATTTACGATAACGAAATTCAGAAGCGATTTCCACATCACAACTCACTCCGGCAAGGGCTTCAAACCAATAACGTGCCGCCATTCCCGAATTATATGATGTACCGCAAGCGACAATTTGGACGTGCCGTACTTTCTCTAAAATTTCTTTCGCGCCATTGCCGATTGCCTCTACAATTACGTTGTTATGATTAATACGTCCTTCCATCGTATTGATCAGTGCAGTCGGCTGTTCATAAATTTCTTTTTGCATAAAGTGGCGGAATTTGCCCTTTTCAGCCGCATCATTTTCAAGATTTGATTCGTGGGTTTCACGTTCTACTTTATTGCCATTTGTGTCGTAAATATCTACCGTACGACGGGTAATCTCCGCAATATCCCCCTCTTCTAAGAAAATGAAACGACGGGTAACACTTAGCAATGCAAGTTGATCCGAGGCTAAGAAATTTTCACCGATACCTAAACCAATCACCAGCGGGCTGCCTGAACGCGCCGCCACAAGGTGTTCCGGCCGATTGCGATCCATCACCACCATACCGTATGCACCGGTAAGTTGTTTTACGACTTTTTGAACTGCCTCTAACAAAGAATCCGTGCCACGCATTTCCCACTCCACAAGATGGGCAATGACTTCAGTGTCTGTTTGTGAAAGGAATATATAACCACGGGATTTTAATAAATCACGTAATTCTTCGTGATTTTCGATAATCCCGTTATGTACCACGGCAAAATTACCGGAAATATGAGGGTGCGCATTGGCTTCGGAAGGTTCACCATGGGTTGCCCAACGGGTGTGTGCGATACCGGTTCCGCCGATTAACGGTTTTTCATCCACGGCTTCGTCCAACGCCTTAACTTTACCTAAACAACGCACACGCTGTAATTCATTTTGTTGATTTACCACAGCCACACCTGCAGAATCGTAACCACGATACTCTAAACGATGTAATCCGCTAATTAAAATTTCTGCGACATCACGCTGCGCGACTGCGCCAACAATACCACACATAAGTTTTCCTCGTTAATTTATAAATAAAAAATGATTGTCGTTTTGACCGCACTTTATACACAAAGCACTTCGACACCTTGCGCCAAAATGGCTTGTTTATCTTGTTCCGACAGCCCCTTATCTGTTATCAATACATCAATCTGCTGCCAAGTTAATTCTAAATTCGGCATTTTTCTACCGATTTTCTGGGATTCAACCATGACGATGACTTCCCGCGATACTTCCGCCATCACTTGGCTTAAACCGACCAATTCATTGAAAGTGGTTGTGCCACGGGCTAAATCAATGCCATCCGCACCAATAAAAAGCTGGTCAAAATCATAAGATCTCAACACTTGCTCCGCGACTTTGCCTTGAAAAGATTCGGAACGGGTATCCCAAGTCCCTCCTGTCATTAATAGCGTAGGTTCATTTTCTAAGGCACGAAGCTCCGTTGCCACCGAAAGAGAATTTGTCATCACAACTAATCCCTGTTTACGATTAAGTTGCTTAATCAGTGCTGCGGTAGTGCTGCCACTATCCACAATAATTCGATTGTGATCACGAATACGCTCTGCCGCCACCCGAGCTATGACTTGCTTTCGTTCCGAAAGTTCATCATTTTCGCTTTCATCAATAATTTCTTTCGGCATCAAAATAGCACCGCCGTATTTACGTAGCAAAAAACCGTTTGTTTCTAAGGCGGTGAGATCTTTACGAATAGTAACTTCTGAGGTTTCAAATAAATGAACAAGTTGTTCTACACTCACCTCCCCTTGTTGTTGAAGGAGTTGCATAATCGTATGACGACGCTGTTGCGTATTACGAGGGTGGTTATTTCGTTTCATTGGGTTACCCTAGATAACTTACGATCTAAATTTCGGTTCGAAAGTTTATAAAAGTGCGGTTATTTTGTAAAGGAAATTTTAGACAACAAAAAACCCTGCCACTTAGCAGGGTTCATCATCAATTAATAAATTATTTGATTGCATCTTTTAATGCTTTACCTGATACGAACGCAGGTACTTTAGACGCCGCAATTTTAATCTCCGCACCGGTTTGTGGGTTACGACCTGTACGCGCCGCACGTTGGTTTACTTTGAATGTACCGAAACCGATTAATTGTACCGGCTCACCTTTTTTAAGGCTTGCTGTGATCGCCTCTAAAGTTGCTTCTAACGCTGCTTTAGCTTGTTTTTTATTTAGCTCTGCAGCCGTTGCAATTGCATCAATTAAATCTGTCTTGTTCATAACTTGTACCTTTTTGTTAATTTAATCCATTTCTTTGATCAAGCTCGCTGCCAAAGCATTTTTCCTAGGCAACAGCTGGGGGTGAGGATAATCCAACTTTTAATGAAATAAAAGCACGATTTTCAAATTTTGTGATAAATCTCACTTTATTGGTCAATTTTTACACCAATATTGGATATCCCCTCAGCCCTAATTTCGTTTTTTAGATCAAGAATCAGCTCAATATCACGTTTTTCACATTCCTTTAACAAACGATAAATTTGCCATTGCACGTCTAATTCCGTCTGAATATCCTCATTTTCTTTTAATTCGGTTTCAGTAAAATCACGACCGTTTTCCGTTTCTAATAAGGCTGTCACCGTACCTAAAGAAATTCGACTGATTTCGACCGCTCTTTCTAAGGTTTCGCCTGCAATAATGGCATGCACCGTTTCGACTAACGCCTTGCAGGCATCAAGTGCAGGAATTATGCCGAAAGTATCGTGTTCATTCACATTCGGAATGATGTTTTCTAATTTTTCCAACTGATTTTCAAAATTAATTTTCGCTTCTTTTATCGTTAAATATTCCCAGACAAGATTAAGAACATTTTGATAAATTTTTGCCGCCGCTTCTTGATTGGTGATTTGGCAGAACAACTTGAAATTAGGCATCATACGTTCGCATAATGCCGCCATAAAAGTAAGATGTTGCCAGCTTTCAAGATTTTCTAAACGCTTATGAATGGGGTTTCTCATCGCCTTTCCTTATTTATGATAAGCTTTGGAATAGTCGTGAATCGCATCAACAAAGATTTTCGGCGCGCTTTCCGGCACATCTTGATGAATACCATGCCCAAGGTTAAACACGTGGCCGCTTCCTTCCCCAAAGTCGGCTAAAATTAACCGCACTTCTTGTTGAATACGCTCTGCCGGTGCATAAAGTACACTCGGATCCATATTGCCTTGCAGGGCGACTTTATTGCCCACCCGAGCTTTCGCATCCGCAAGGTTCACCGTCCAATCCAAACCAATGGCATCACAGCCCGTATTGGCAATGGCTTCCAACCACAAACCGCCACCTTTGGTAAATAAGGTGATCGGCACCGGGCGACCTTCATTTTCACGAATCAATCCCTCTACGATTTTATGCATATATTGAAGGGAAAAATCCAAATATTCACGATGTCCCAACACGCCGCCCCAAGTATCAAAAATCATTACCGATTGCGCACCGGCTTTAATTTGCGCATTGAGATAAAGGGTAACGGCATCCGCCAATTTATCAAGTAACAGATGAAGCGTTTGTGGCTCCGCATACATCATTTTTTTGATTTTGCCGAAGGTTTTACTTGAACCGCCTTCCACCATATAAGTTGCCAGTGTCCACGGGCTACCGGAAAAACCGATAAGCGGTACTTCACCTTTTAATTCTTGACGAATCGTACGCACGGCATTCATCACGTATTGCAATTCTTGTTCCGGATCCGGAATAGGCAAATTTTCCACCGCACTTTTATTTTCAATCGGGCGGGCAAATTTCGGCCCTTCGCCGACACCAAAACTCAAGCCTAATCCCATGGCATCAGGAATCGTTAAAATATCAGAAAATAAAATTGCCGCATCCAACTCATAGCGGCGCAAAGGTTGTAAGGTAACTTCACAAGCCAGTTCCGCATTACGACAAAGTGACATAAAATCACCGGCTTGCGCACGGGTTGCTTTATATTCCGGCAAATAACGCCCTGCTTGACGCATCATCCACACCGGTGTGCAATCAACAGGTTGGCGTAATAGGGCTTTTAAATAACGATCATTTTTCAACACTGACATTTAGGCTTCCTTTTGGTTATCTTCCGCTTGTTGTTTCTTATTTTCTGCCTTGCAGAGTTCAAGCGTAGCATGAATTAATTTGCGTGCGATAGTACCTGTTGGGGGTAATTCTGGCAAGGGTTGTTTGTAAGAAAACCACTGCGCATCGTAAATTTCCGCTTCTTGTAAACTGATTTCACCGCTTTCGTAATCTGCCAAAAAACCTACCATTTGTGAATTAGGAAAGGCCCAAGGCTGACTACCGAAATAACGAATATTTTTAACCTGAATCCCTGTCTCTTCCAATACCTCTCGGCGAACGGTTTGTTCAAAAGTTTCACCTGCTTCCACAAAACCGGCAAGGGTGGTATACATTCCACCTTTCGGGTGATAATGGCGTTTGTGGTTGGCAAGTAAAATATCCGTTCCACGGCGCACCGCAACAATAATCGAAGGGCAAATAACGGGATAGGTGCGATAACCGCAATTCGTGCACTGCACGGCAAGTTCGTCTTCCGTTTGCTTGGTTTTATGACCGCACTTTCCACAAAATTTATGTGTTTTAAAAAAATGATTGATTTCTACACCACGATTTAATAAATAAAATTTTTCCTCCGCTAATGAAAGCTGCTCACGCAGCCCGACATAATCCCGGTGATCATTTTCCTTTTCTTCCACAAGCCATAGTTTTTGCCCTTCCCATTCTCCAATCACCATGCCTTTTAAATCCTCAACGCCTAAGGATTGAGCCGTCCCAAAAGGTAATTCCCCATTTACGAGATAGAGGTTAGAAGCGTTGGTAAATAACCAATAACCGCTATCCGAGGCTTTAATCATATTCATAAATCTTCTCCAAGAATGACCGCACTTGACACGCTAAATTATACAAAGGGCTATTATAGACCGATTGCCCTAATGACTTTAAAAAAGTTTGAATGATATAAAGAAAAATGCTGAATTATGTAGCAAATGCACAAAGCATAAATCTCATCAGTTCGGTAGGGACGCCACGCCGGAGTTCGCAATTGTTATCTTATTGATATTTTTTCAAGCCAGCCGCCAGCGTGGCGTCCCTACAATTACTCAAAAATGCTATTTTGTGCAACTGATACATAATGCTGGGTTTTTCTCTAAAATTGACCGCTTGTTGAGCCGTTTCAGACTCTCACCCCCTCCACTAACGCTTTCAACAACGGCGAGGGATTACGATTCGGGTAATAGAGATAATAAAGCGGATAGGTGATTGCCCAGTCGTCTAAAACACTTTCTAAGTTGCCGTTGTCGATTTCCGCTTGGACGAAACTGCGTTCTATCCACATTATGCCGTCGTCTTGGCGGCAGGCGTGCAACAATAAATGATCGCTGTTGCTGATAAAAGATTCCGACAATAAGGGCGAGAAGGTTTTGCCGTCGGGCGAGATAAATTGCCAATCGAGCAAACCGTGGTGGGTAGGCAGGCGTAATCGCAAGCAGTGATGCTGTTGCAGCTCGAAAGCTCCAAAAGCCAACTACGGCACAGGCGGCGTTCACAAAGGCAAAAAATACCTGCTTTCCACCACCTTAAACGCCCCACGGGAAGCCTTCAATGATCCGAACGAATATCTTTTTGCCAGCAAAGGCATTGACGATCTGCGTTTACCGCTTTTTCTGATTTGAACCTCTACCAAGTTTCGCCTGCTTTGACGTGCTGAAAAATCCGCAAATCAAACAGGATTTAGCGGATTGGCTGAAGCATATTGAAGCGAATTTCTAATGTTTCCCTATCTACAAGCGGTCGGGTTTGCAAAAAATGCAGCATTATGTATCAATTGTACAAAGTAGCACCTTCAATGAAGGTAAGGACACGAAGCATCGTGTCCCTACAAAATTTCCTTTATGTATTTGCTACATAATACCGAAAAAATGTGCAAAACCGACCGCTTGTTCACTTCCCTTTCGCCAACATGCTCCAATTCTCTTCCAACCAACTGACCAATTCCCGCACCCGAATGGCGATTTGCACGCCGGCGGGGGTGAGGCTGTATTCCACGTGGGGTGGGACGGTTTGGAAATCTTTGCGATCAATAATGTGGTGCTGTTCCAAATTTTGCAGGGTTTGGGCGAGCATTCGTTCGCTTACGCCGTCAATGCTGCGTTTTAATTCGCTAAAGCGTTTTGTGCCGCCTTGCAGGGCAACCAGCACCAACACACCCCAACGGCTTGTTACCGTTTGCAAAACCTGTCGGGACGGGCATTGGGAAGCAAGCACGTTGCCCTTGAGTTTTGTCTTATCAAAAAAATCGGTCATTTTTATTTCCTTTTAAATCAATGTGTTATTTTTAAAATTAAAATTATTTTCAACCTTACAAAGTTGCAGGTACTTCCAAAAAGTAAGTGTAATCATTATACTTTTCCACGTTGGCTAAGCAAGCCATTTTTACGATTTATCTCAACTTATCAAGAGGAAAACCAAATGACAACATTTGCAGTTACCGGTGCAACCGGTCAGTTAGGACGTTTAGTAATTGAACAATTAAAAGCCCGTGTGCCTGCGGAGAATATTATTGCCTTGGTGCGTAGTCCCGAAAAGGCAGCGGATCTTGGCGTAACGGTTCGCCGTGGCGATTATAAAGACACCACCAGCCTTGATAGTGCCTTGCAAGGCGTGGATAAACTGCTGCTGATTTCTTCCAATGATTTGGGCAATCGGGTAGCGGATCATAAAAATGTGATTGACGCAGCGAAAAAAGCCGGCGTGAAACAGATTGTCTATACCAGTTTGTTGCGTGCCGACAGCTCGCCGTTAAGCGTAGCGAAAGAACATCCAGCAACCGAAGCGGATCTGAAAAATTCAGGCTTGGTTTATACCATTTTACGCAACGGCTGGTACACCGAAAATTACACCGGTTCAATCCCTGTGGCATTGGCAAATGGGGCATTTTACGGTAGTGCCGGCGAGGGTAAAATTTCGTCTGCTGCCCGTGCCGATTATGCTCAAGCGGCAGTAGAAGTGTTACTTGGCGAAGGACACGACAACCAAACCTACGAACTTGTCGGCGATACAGCTTACACGCTGACCGAACTTGCCGCCGAATTGAGCAAACAAAGCGACAAAACTATTCCTTATGTGGATATTCCGGAAGCCGACTATGCTGCGGCATTGGCAAAAGCCGGCGTACCGGCAGACTTCGCCGCCATTATTGCCGGCTGGGATACGGATGCGAAAAATGGGGCATTGTACGCCGAAGATCGCACCCTTTCCCGTTTAATCGGTCGCCCGACTACCGATTTGGCAACCGTGATTAAAGCGGCATTATAACCGCTCAAACCTTGTTTCCAAGCCCTGTTCCCGCAGGGCTTTTGCTTAAAAGAGCGGTCAATTTTTTCGGATTTTTTGCAATATTGGTGGGCAAAATGTTATTGCTTTTATGTTTGATGCTCGGTGGTCTGTTTTATTGGTTAATCAACCGCCCCCAGCGAATAATAACCTTAGGCACATTCCGCCAGGCCAAAACCGTTTGTGTGAATGAGCGGCAGTTTTATATTGAAGAAGTGGCGTTTAAGGATTATCAGGCGGCAATTCACGGCTATTTCAATATTGCACCACAGTTGGAACACTATGCCGCTGTGCAAGAAGTGAACTATGATTTTTTCGATTTTTATAGTGTGGTGCTACGTTTTGAAGATTGCACAATGAAATTGGTGCGGCAAATCGACAAAGTGCGGCTGATTAAAAGCCTTCAGCCAATGTCGATTGCCGAATTTGAAGCACGCATTGTGCCGATTGTATATCGGGAAATTTAGGGGGAAAAATGACATTACTTGAACAAGTCAAACAGAGATTGCAACAGGCGGACTATCTGGTTATCGGGGCGGGAGCCGGCTTTTCCGCCGCTGCCGGATTGACTTACAGCGGCAAGCGGTTTACGGACAATTTCCAACCCTTTATTGCCCGCTACGGAATGACGGATATGTATTCGGCAGGCTTCTACCGGTTTCCGTCTGAGGAAGAAAAATGGGCGTATTGGGCGAAGCATATTTGGGTAAACCGTTTTGAGCCAAAAGCGACCGCACTTTATCGGCAATTATTGGCGTTGGTGCAAGACAAAAATTATTTTGTGATCACCACCAACGCAGATGGGCAGTTCTATCAAGCCGGTTTTGATCCAACGAAAATTTTTCGGGTGCAAGGCGATTACAGCTTGCTGCAATGTGCGACCGCCTGCCACGATGAACTTTACCCCAATAACGCCTTGGTTAAGCAGTGGCTGGCACACGCGCAGGATTGCCAAATCCCGACCGCCCTTGTGCCAAAATGCCCCGTTTGCCACGGCAAAATGGCAATGCATTTACGCATTGATCGCTATTTTGTCGAGAATGCCGACTGGCACGCCGCCCAACGCCGTTATAGCGAATTTTTACAATCGGCAATGCAGGGCAAAATCGTGTTTCTGGAACTGGGCGTGGGCTATAACACGCCGACCATTATCCGTTATCCGTTCGAGCTGATGACCTTTCGTAATCCGCAGGCAACCTTAATTCGTCTTAATCGGGACGAACCGAACGGCTTTGTGGAAACAGCCGCCCAAACCCTAGCTTTAACGGACGATCCGAATGAAATTTTAACCGCACTTTTGGAGTAACAATGTCGAATAATATCGCTCAACTGATTTATTATCTTGACCCAACCGCTGCCCTTCCCGGCACCTTAGCGGAACAGCGTTTATTGCTGCGTGCCTTAATGAATATCCGCCCGCCACAAGCGGAAACGGCGGCGTTTTGGCAATGGAAAGATGAAATTTTACAGCAGCAAGTGGCGGAAAAAGGCATTGTCGGCTTGGCGGATCTCGCCCCGATTGAACCGAATATCTATCTCTGGCAGGGGGATATTACCCGCTTAAAAGTGGGGGCGATTGTCAATGCGGCAAACAGCCAATTGCTCGGCTGTTTTCAGCCCCTACACCGCTGCATTGACAACGCCATTCACTCCCAAGCAGGCTTGCAACTTCGACACGCCTGTGCCGAGCTAATGCAACGGCAAGGGCATTTAGAACCGACAGGACAAGCGAAAATCACACCGGCGTACAACTTGCCTTGCGATTATGTGATCCTCACGGTCGGCCCGATTATTCAAGGGGAATTAATCGAGCAGGATTGCAAATTATTGGCACAATGCTACCGCTTGTGTTTAGAACTTGCCGTGGAAAAAGGCATTCAATCCATCGCTTTTTGCTGCATCAGCACCGGCGAATTTCGGTTCCCTAACCAAGCCGCCGCCGAAATCGCCGTGCGAGAAGTCCGCCGATTTTTGTCCTATAATCCATCAATCAAGGTTATTTTTAACGTGTTTAAAGACATTGATTTGGCGATTTATCAGAAGTTATTGGGATAAAAAGGACTGTATAGAATACAGCCCTAAAATTCATCAAAATCATTTAACCTTTATCTTGCAATAATTGCTTGTTTAATGGCTTTTGCAATTTCAAAGGCAAGATTAACCGGTACGGCATTACCAATCATTTTGTAAGCATCATTGGTATTTTGGTAGATAAATTTAAAATCATCGGGAAAGCCCTGAACCCGAGCGACTTCACGGATCGTCATTCGGCGATATAAATTCTCTTTTCCAACTACAAAGCGATAGTCGTTTATGCCGTGTTTTTCCATTTTCGGAGCTTGGGGGTGAAGTTGGCATTGTCGTCCTGATGCTTGCACGGTAAAGCCTTGTTCGTGCCACGCTTTAACCCGATTTCGGCTCATAAAAATAGGGGAAAAGCTACCGGTAAAATATTCATTATTATTGACCGCTTGCGGGTTGGTTTTATTCTGTTCCAATGCCGGTACAGCGGTTTCTTGCAGATCCCAAATAATATCTTTTAAGGTAATTTTATTTTTATCATCTGCGGTTGATCCAATCGGAAATTTAAAATCAATACCTAAATCTTTACGAAAACCGATATAGAATACCCTCTTGCGTTCTTGTGCTACGCCATAATCTTTGGCATTCACCATCGTCAAACTTACATCGTAGCCGCAATCTTCAAACATTTTTAAAATATTTTGCACTGCTTCGCTATGCCGATTGGCAAGCATTCCACTGACATTTTCCGCTAAGAAAAATTTAGGATGTTTGCTTTTTAAAATACGAATGTAATCAAAAAATAATTGACCACGAGCATCGTCAATTCCCCGTAGACTACCAGCTTCCGACCACGATTGACACGGTGGACCGCCAATAATGCCATCAATTTCATCAGGGAAATCATCTTCCTTGATATGACGAATATCGCCTTCAATTAACCTTGTTTTTGGGTGATTTGCTTTAAAGGTTGCCCAAATTGTTTTGTCATATTCATTTGCTACAGGGATCTCAAAACCGGCTTTCTCAAAACCGAGATCCAAACCGCCACAACCGCTAAATAAACTGATTACTTTCATTGTTTCCTTATTCATAAATACGATTTTTTACAGCATTTTGCTCGTGAATATCGTCCGTTGTTTTAATACCTAATTGTGTCAATTTTTCTAACAGTTGATCGGCAACCGCTTTTCCATTCCAGCTTAAAGGACGATCAAAAATAAGCTTTGGTGTTAATTTTCCGTTGATAATTTGCCAATCTATTTGAACTGCAAGCGGTCGATTTCCGTCATATTTTTGCTTAAACGTACGGTAATTTAATGCTTTACAAGCAAAATAAATATTCGGATTTTTTGAAACATACTCTTCAATCGGGATAATATGATTTAGCACATCTTCCGCCGAAGAATAATTTTGCCCGACTAAAATATAATCTGCCACTCCCGAATTTAAAATTATTTCGCCATTTACATTGGCATTTCGTTTGTCTTCAGAAAGACTACTTCCCGAATAGATATCAATAATTTGATCCTGAGTTAATAATAAATTTCCAGATAATTCGCCGGCAGGTTTATTCACAAATTCAAACTTCCAACCTAACGTAATTGAACCTTTTTCTACCCGTCCGAAAGATTTTTTATAAATTAACGGCTTGGTAAGAAAACGATCTTGAAGATGTTCTGTTGATTGTTGAATAATTGCTGCCCAATGATTGCCCAAAAGCTGTTCGGCACGCTCGGCATTCATCTTATTTTCTAGGAAATCCGCATTGTCTTTTTTATACGAGATCTTGATTTCTCGCTTTTCGTTTCCATTCGCCAAAAGTAAATAAACATCGGTTTTGGGTTCGCCTTTACGACAAGTTGGTTTTCCTATTTTTTCCACTGTAAAGATTGATTGTTCAAATTCAATACGTTGCCTGACTTGAAAGAAATCTTTCACGTCCTTTTCCGCTTGACTAAAATTAGCCATTTTCTGCTCCTAATTTTACAAAAATTGTTACTTATAATCAACATTACATTCCTTCAAAAAAAGTATGGAAAGAAACATCCAACGCTTGAATGATCTTTTCTAAACTTTTAATGGACGGATTACGTTTGCCTTGTTCAATTCCTGCGAGATAAGTTCGATCAATTTCGGCTTTAAAAGCAAATTTCTCTTGGCTAAGCCCTTGGGCTTTGCGTAGTTCTCTTACTCTTTCGCCGAGTTGTTCTAAAATCATAAATGTCTCCTTTTGCGATTAAAGAAATGTATCAATTTTGTGGCTGATAAAACAACGGACTATGAGAAACAATTGGGGTTTAAAGGCGGGATAAAATAGAGCTTAGCCTATAAAATGATCCCAATTCACGCTAAACTATCCCCTTTGGAAATGACGAAAACCACCAAAGAAAAGCCTAATTTTTAACTAAACAAGGAAAAACAATGAAATTGAAAACATCTCTTTTAGCAATGTTAATTGCCGGTTTTTTCTCCGTAAATGCCGCTGCTGACAATGGCTCGGTAAGCAGCCAGCCTGCGAAGCCGCCGATGAAAGCGAAAGCCGAGCCGGTGCGTTATCCTGTGCCGAAAAATTTGGATTTTTCGCAGGTTCAGGGCGAAAAACGCCAGTTTGAGATCAATGGCAATGCCGTGCCGTATCGTGCTTTTGAGCATATTGTGTATGTGCTGAAACCAAGCGATACCCGCTATCAAACGATGAATATTTATATTCCCGAAGCCTATTTTAACGGTGGGACGATTGACGGCTACAATGCCGATACCGCCCCGATTTTTTTCCCCAATGATGTGGGCGGTTATATGCCGGCAACGGCAGGCAAGCCGGAGTTAGGCACAAGGGGCGGCGATTCACCGAATGCGATTATGGTGGCGTTATCCAAAGGCTATGTAGTAGCAAGTGTCGGTGCGAGAGGGCGAACCGAAGCGGACGGCAAAGCCCCGGCAGCGATTATTGACTTAAAAGCGGCGGTGCGTTATCTGAAAGCCAACGATAAACTGATGGCAGGCGATGCCAACAAGATTATCTCTAATGGGACGAGTGCCGGTGAGGCATTATCCGCTCTGTTAGGCACAAGTGGCAATGCAACACAGCACCGCCACCAACGCACAACGGGCGGATAACGCCATTGTCGGCTTAATGAATGCGATGAACTACCAAAGCCCGACCCAACACTACCGCATTCGTGTGGGCGAAAATGACCGTGATACGTCTCTCGCTATTTCAGCTCTACTTGCCCTAAAACTACAAAACGAAGGCAAAGCGGTGGACTATGCACTCCCTTGGGGTGTACCGCATAGCGGTGATTATGATCTGGACGAATTGTTCGACTGGGTTAAAAGTGTCGCAAAACGGGAGTAGTTTTCCACAAAATAAGCGGTTGATTTTACAAATTTTCCGGAATTATGTAGCAAATGCACAAAGCATAAATATCATTGATCCAGTGGGGACGCCACGCTGGCGCCCGTATTAAAAACATAAACAATATCAATAAAATAACAATTACTGACGCAAGCCTTATGTCCCTACAATTACTCAAAAATGATATTTTGTGCAACTGCTACATATGTCGGAAAAATGTGCTTAAGAATATTTTGCTATCTTTTCTAATGAGGCGTAACATTAGTTAAAATCAAATAAGGATAATCTCATTATGAAAATACATTCCCCTCCCTCACTTTATCATCGCGCAATTATCTTTATGATTTCCGCTTATTTCAGTATCACCCTAATGAACGTATTTGTGAAAACGGCATCTGACACGATTCCCGCCAGTGAAACGCTCTTTTCACGTTTTTTAATCGGTTTGCTGTTCTTGTTGCCTTTTATGATTAAAGATCGGGATTTCAAAGTGGAAATAAGTCAGTGGAAATTCTTGGTATTACGCAATTTAGCCGGTGTAGTCAGTATGTTGATTAATTTCTATGTAGTAAAATTTTTACCGCTCTCGATCGCCGTTTTGCTGATGAATACTTCCGCGTTGTTTATTCCGGTTTTACTCCTCTTTTTCCATCAAAAAACGCCGCTTAACGTACTAGCGATTAGTTTGATGGGGTTTGTGGGCGTATCCATTATTTTACTTACCAATCAAAATGATTCTTTTGAGCCGATCTACGTGTTGATCGGTTTAAGCGGTGCCGTATTGACGGCAATGGCGCTTATTAGTTTGCAAGAACTGAATAAACATAATTCCCCCAAAAATATTGTGTTTTATTTCCATTTAATCGGCACTTTGTCGCTGCCTTTATTCTTTTTCCCTCAATGGAAAATGCCGAATCTGTATGAATTAGGGCTTCTTCTCCTTGTCGGCGGATTCGGACTCATATTCCAACTGCTTTTGACCCGTGCATTCAGATATGCGCCGGCAAATGTGATCACGCCTCTTGCTTTTACCGGGGTAATTTTTTCCAGCCTGTTTGACTGGTTTATTTGGAAACACATTCCAAATCTTTATTTTTGGATTGGTGCGGTGGTGATAATTATTTCTGTCAGTTTGCTGGCAAAAGTGCGGTCAAAAAAACCTTAGATTTTGAATCTCGGCAAAGCCCGGTAGTATCGTAAGACACAGCTATCGCTTTAGGTGATTGCGTATAAAAATTTAAGAGTTTTACGATATTATGCAGCTGACCCACAAAATAAATCAATGTTAGAGAATACCGATAACACGATTTTCATTTCACAAAAAAACCACCCTTTCGGGTGGTTCTTCTTTTAGTCTAGGCGACCGAATCGACCGGCATGAACATCATTAAAGGCTTCAATAATTTGCTCACGGGTGTTCATCACAAACGGACCGTAACCTACAACAGGCTCATTAAGCGGTTCACCGGTTAAAATCAACAATTTTGCTTCATTGTTAGATTCAATCAGTACATCTGCCTCGCCACGCTCAAAAGTGACTAACTCGCCACGGCGGGCAATAGCCTCACCACCCACCAGGATTGTGCCGTCTAACACCAAAATAACCACATTATGGCTTGCCGGCACACTGAATATATGGGAAGAATTGACATTCATTTCAGTATCCCACATATTAATCGGGCTGAAAGTACTTGCCGTACCTTTGGTATCAAGCAATTCCCCTGCAATAACACGCACGGAGCCTGCATCATTCGGCAACGCCACCACAGGAATATCTGCCGATCTGATCGCTTGATATTTCGGCGTTGTCATTTTATCTTTCGCCGGTAAATTCACCCAAAGTTGCACCATTTCAAATAAACCGCCCTCTTTCGCAAATTTTTCGGAGTGCATTTCTTCATGCATCACACCGGAACCTGCAGTCATCCATTGTACATCGCCCGTACCAATCGTTCCGCCACCACCATGAGAATCACGATGCGAAACCTCGCCTTGATAAGCAATGGTGACAGTTTCAAAACCACGGTGCGGATGCTCTTCCACGCCACGTAAATCAAATTCCGAGTTATCACGGCGACCACCTTGAAAAAATTTCGGTGGGTTGTAATCCATTAAAAGAAACGGATCTAAATTTTTATCTTTGTCGTTATAACTAAACATTGATGCGACATGGAAACCATTACCTACCCAGTGTTTTTCCGGTGCGGTGAAAACATTTGCTACTCTTTTCATATAAAACTCCCTAATCTATTGTTAGAACCTATCGTTCTGTTGATGAGCGTATTATACTCTTGCCAAAATATTGATAAATGGCAGTTTTATTAAAGAATATTTTACTAATAGTGAATAATAAAAGTGTAGCAATCCAACTTTCCCCTATGAGGGTTTTATAACCAAAAAATCTAACTCATAAATAAATCGTCTTGTTTTCTCATTAAATTGGCTTTTATAATTCCTACCATTGCAAAACAACAACTTACTTAGGAATTTTAACAATGAAAAAATCATTTTTTTCAACCGCACTTTTAGCGGTAGGATTGACCCTTTCAACTTTCACCAATGCAGGGGAAATTACCGAGCGTGTGGAAAAAACCAAAACATTATTAGTGGGAACTGAGGGGACTTATGCCCCGTTCACATTCCACGATAAAGACGGTAAACTCACAGGCTTTGATGTTGAAATCATTGAAAAAGTAGCACAAAAATTAGGTTGGAAAGTAGAATTTAAAGAAACGGCGTGGGATGGTATGTATGCCGGTTTAAATGCAAAACGTTTTGATGTGATTGCAAACCAAACGAATCCTAGCCCGGAACGTTTGAAAAAATATGATTATTCCGCACCTTATAACTATTCCGCCGGCGTTATCGTTACGAAGGCGGATAATAACAGCATTAACAGTTTTGCGGATTTAAAAGGTAAAAAATCAGCACAATCCGCAACCAGTAACTGGAGCAAAGATGCTCGCGAAAACGGCGCGATCATTGTAACTGTCGATAGCCTTGCGCAAAATCTTGAGGCGGTAAAGCAAGGGCGTGTAGATGCCACAGTAAACGATAAATTAGCCGTGCTTGATTATTTCAAAAAACAACCGAATGCCGGTTTAAAAATTGCCGTAGAAAGTGATAAAAAAATCCCTACCGGCTTTGCATTTTTAAAGGGTGAAGAATCATTGATTGCAAAAGTAAATCAAGCGCTTGAGGAATTGCGTCAAGAGGGTACGTTAAAACAACTTTCAATTAAATGGTTCGGCGATGACATTACTCAATAACTTGTTAGCCAATCTTCCCTTTATGACCACAGAACGGGCTGATTATGTTATCAGCTCGTTTTGGCCTATGTTGGAAGCGGCAATTTTATACACCATTCCCCTTGCGGTCATTTCCTTTTCGTTCGGCTTATTGATAGCCGTCATTGTTGCAGTAATCTGTACTTTGCCGCACCCGAGTCCTCCCACAAAAATATTGCAAACCCTTTGTCGTGCCTACATTTCCCTTATTCGCGGTACACCGATGCTAGTGCAGATTTTCATTATCTTTTACGGCTTACCTGAAGTCGGCATTACACTTGATCCTTTCCCGACTGCTATCATTGCCTTTTCTATCAACATCGGTGCCTATGCTGCGGAAACCGTGCGTGCTGCAATTCTGGCTATTCCAAAAGGGCAATGGGAAGCCTCTTATGCCATCGGTATGAATTATCAACAAGCTTTTGTACGCACCATTATGCCGCAAGCCTTGCGTATTTCCGTGCCTTCTTTATCTAACACCTTTATTAGTACGATAAAAGATACTTCCCTCGCCTCATTAGTTTGGATTGCAGAATTGTTCCGCGTAGCGCAAAACATTACCGCTGAAAACTATGAATTTATTCTGATTTATAGTGAAGCTGCGCTGATTTATTGGGTATTCTGCTTCGTTCTCGCTATTGCGCAAACACGCTTGGAAAAGCGTCTTTCCCGCCATTTATAAGGGATTACCTATGTTAAAAGTGACGAATATTCATAAAAATTTTAGCGGAAATCAGATACTGAAAGGGATCGATTTTGAAATCAGTAAAGGCGAAGTTGTCGCAATTTTAGGTCCTTCAGGTTCAGGAAAAACTACTTTCTTACGCTGCTTAAACCTGTTAGAACGCCCGGAACAAGGCACATTGGAATTTACAGACGGTAGCCTAAGCCTTGATTTCAGCAAAAAAATTACTAAAGCCAACGAACTTAAATTACGCCGCCGTTCTTCCATGGTGTTTCAACAATATCATTTATTCCCTCACCGAACAGCCCTTGAAAATGTGATGGAAGGGATGATAACTGTACAAAAACAACCTAAAATGCAAGCTCGTGAAAAAGCCCTCGTATTGTTAGAAAAAGTCGGACTGAAAAACAAAGCGGAATTATTTCCCTCTCAACTCTCAGGCGGTCAGCAGCAGCGCGTAGGCATTGCACGTGCGCTTGCGGTTCAACCCGATTTAATTTTGTTAGATGAACCCACTTCGGCACTTGATCCGGAATTGGTGGGGGAAGTATTGCAAGCACTCAAATTGCTTGCACAAGAAGGCTGGACGATGATCATTGTTACTCATGAATTGAATTTTGCCAAAGAAGTCGCTGATCGTGTAATTCTGATGGCGGATGGCAATATTGTAGAACAAAACAGCGCAGAGCAATTTTTCACCAATCCTCAAAAAGAACGCACCAAGCAGTTTTTATTACAGGCAAAAATCCCCATAGATTTGGATTATTGTATTTAATCGAAACGTTATAAACCAAAGTGCGGTCAATTTTATTGATTTTCTATCAATAGATTAAGACCAAAAATATAGCTTTATTTTGGTGGAATAAACCGATAGACAATAAAGGAAAAAATTAATGCAAATATTAAATAAAATTGACCGATTCTTGATCTCCCCACCTAAATGGGAAGGGACAAAATCACTAGGCTATACGATTGAATTTCTTTTTTTCGGTATTAAAGAAGCGAGAGCTTGTTTATTCGCAGGATTATTTTTCATTGCGATGTTTTGTGTTCCGAAAGCCGGTATTTTCGGAATACCACGCTATGACGTTCTGCTCATTTTTGCACTTTTGGTACAAGGGTTAATGTTTTATTTCAAACTGGAAACTTTAGATGAAATCAAGTCTATTACGCTTTTTCATCTAATCGGTTTTCTATTAGAAATATTTAAAACATCAGCTGCAATAAAATCTTGGGCATATCCTGATTTTGCTTATACTAAAATTCTCAATGTCCCCCTATTCACCGGTTTTATGTATGCGGCTGTCGGAAGCTATATTATTCAGGCTTGGCGTTTACTTGATGTTAAAATCCATAGCCATCCTCCTTATTGGCTCGCAACACTAACGGCAATCCTTATCTATTACCCATCATTACATCGGTGACTATCGTTGGTATATTGCCGCTTTCGCACTCGGTCTTTATGCTCGCACCACAGTCTCTTTTGTTCCTTACTATACTCGCAGGAAGATGCCTTTACTACTTGCTTTTTTCTTGATCGGTTTTTTTATTTGGTTGGCTGAAAATTTAGGAACGATAGCGGGCATTTGGCAATACCCAAACCAAATCGGTGCTTGGTCTATGGTGCATATCAGTAAATGGAGTGCGTGGTCTTTATTAGTGATGATGACCTTTGTTATCGTAGCAAATCTTAAATACATTAAAAGCACTATTGCCGTTTCAAAAGATTAGTACTCTCAATAAACCTTATAACGAATTAAATTAAAATGTATACAGAAACGCTAACCGAAGGCAAAACAAGCAGTACGCTCAGGGGCTTTAGTACGGCTATGCAGTTTTGCCCACGTCTTTGATGGCAGTGATAAATTCGGATTTGTCTTCAAAATGTTTAGTATTATCGCCAATATCTTTGTCAAACTCGATAAAGATATTGGCGATATTTTCTTATAACTTACGCAAATCGCTGTTTTGCTTCTGCAATGGCTTCCGCCACCCGCAATGGGGAAACCCCGCCTTTCGCACAACGTTTATCCAAACAAGATTGGAGCGAGAGAATATCATATACGTCATCGCCCACCACCTCACTAAATTGACGAAATTCCGGAATGGTGAGATCTTCCAATCCTTTTCCTTTCTCAATAGCATAAACCACAGTTTCACCCACAATGTGATGGGAATCGCGGAAAGGTACACCTTTCGCTACAAGATAATCTGCCAATTCGGTCGCATTTGAATAGCCTTTCAACGCAGCTTCACGGGTACGTTCTACATTCACTTTCAGTTCATCTAACACGAAAGTCGCCATCTCTACGCAATCTTGCCAAGTGTCTAAAGCATCAAAAATCCCTTCTTTATCTTCTTGCATATCTTTATTGTAGGCAAGCGGTAAACCTTTCAGAGTCATTAACATACCGGTTAAAGCCCCCATTACACGTCCGGCTTTACCACGGATCAATTCGCAGGCATCGGGATTTTTCTTTTGAGGCATTAACGATGAGCCTGATGTTACTCGGTCGGACAATTCCACAAAATTCGCTTCACCGCTATTGAAAATAATCATATCTTCCGCAAAACGGGAAAGATGCGCCATACTCAATGAAGCGGAAGAAAGTAACTCCACAATGTGATCTCGGTCGGAAACACTGTCTAAACTATTACGGGTTGCAAATGCGAAACCTAAATCTTGTGCCAAAGCATCACGATCCACCGCATAAGCGGTTCCTGCCAATGCACCGCTACCAAGCGGACAAGTATTCATTCGTTTGTACGCATCCGTTAAACGGCTGTAATCCCGATCAAACATTTCTACATACGCCATACACCAATGTGCAAAGGTAATCGGCTGGGCGCGTTGCAAATGGGTATAACCCGGCATAACGGCTTCTTGCGTATTTTCTGCGGTTTGCACTAAGTGACGTTGTAAATGGCGAATGGACCCCTGTAGTTCAATCACTCTCTGCTTACACCACATTTTTATATCCAACGCTACCTGATCATTCCGGCTACGACCGGTGTGCAATTTTTTACCAAGATTTCCCACTTTGTCGATAAGTTTACTTTCCACCCAGCTGTGAATATCTTCCGCTTCATCTTGCAAAATCGCCTGCGGATTTGACCGCACTTCAATAAGCAATTCATTTAAGGCTTGTTCGAGCTGTTGCTGCTCTTCCTGTTTTAACACATTCACTTTCACCAAAGCCTTAGACCAACCGATAGACCCTTCAATATCCTGCTCCGCTAAACGATAGTCAAAACGTAATGAATCATTAAAATCTTTAAAACGCTTATCTGCCGCTTGTGTAAAACGACCACCCCAAAGTGCCATAATTTATCCTCTATTTGTTCTTTTAGCCGTATAAAATCGGCATTATGTAACAGTTTCAAAAACCATCGTAGGGTGCCGTTAGGCAAAACCGTAACGCACCTACCAATCAATAATTAATTATTCCAATTTAATGCATATTTATGCACAAATCAATGAAATAGTTAAAAAAACGATAAAACACAATAAACATTATTTATCAATCACGAAAATTCTTGAAAACCAATGTTTAAAAATACCATCATTTTTGACCGCACTTTACCATAAAAACATTGATTTTTTCACAACAAAAACTAGACAGAATGAAGTTTTGATGATACCTTACGCAACGATTTCAGGGCAGTAGCCCACCATTCAATAATTCAACTCTTATTAATTAATCCCAACAATTATTCATTATGCATTTAACAGAACTAAAAAATACGCCCGTTTCAGATTTAGTGAAACTTGGTGAAGAGCAAATGGGTTTGGAAAATTTAGCACGTTTGCGCAAACAAGACATTGTCTTTGCAATTTTAAAGCAACACGCCAAAAGTGGTGAAGATATTTTCGGCGGCGGCGTGCTGGAAATTTTACCCGATGGTTTCGGTTTTCTCCGCTCCGCCGATAGTTCCTACCTCGCCGGCCCTGACGACATTTATGTATCTCCCAGCCAAATCCGCCGTTTTAATCTTCAAACCGGTGATAAAATCGAAGGTAAAATTCGCCCGCCTAAAGAAGGTGAACGCTATTTCGCATTATTGAAAGTCGATCAGGTCAATGACGATAAGCCGGAAGTTTCTCGGAGTAAGATCTTATTTGAAAATTTAACGCCATTACACGCAAACTCCCGTTTAAGAATGGAGCGTGGTAACGGTTCAACGGAAGATTTAACCGCACGTATTTTGGACTTGGCATCTCCGATTGGTAAAGGTCAACGCGGTTTGATTGTAGCGCCACCAAAAGCCGGTAAAACAATGCTGTTACAAAACATCGCACAAAGCATTACGCATAACTATCCGGAATGTGAGCTGATCGTCTTGCTTATCGATGAACGTCCGGAAGAAGTAACGGAAATGCAGCGTTCGGTAAAAGGTGAAGTGATCGCTTCAACCTTTGATGAACCGGCCGCCCGTCACGTACAAGTTGCGGAAATGGTGATCGAAAAGGCAAAACGTTCTGTGGAACACAAAAAAGATGTGGTGATTTTACTTGATTCCATCACCCGTTTAGCACGTGCTTACAACACGGTTACACCGGCTTCAGGTAAGATTTTGTCCGGTGGTGTGGATGCAAATGCTTTACACCGTCCAAAACGTTTCTTCGGTGCCGCACGTAATGTAGAAGAAGGTGGAAGTTTAACCATTATTGCAACGGCGCTTGTCGATACCGGTTCAAAAATGGATGAAGTGATTTTCGAAGAATTTAAAGGAACCGGTAATATGGAACTTCATCTTTCCCGCAAAATCGCTGAAAAACGTGTATTCCCAGCGATTGATTTCAACCGCTCCGGAACACGTAAGGAAGACTTGCTCACTTCACCTGATGAATTACAAAAAATGTGGATTCTTCGTAAAATCCTTAACCCGATGGGCGAAGTGGAAGCAATGGAATGGCTTATTGATAAGCTCGGTGTGGCCAAAACCAACGAAGAATTTTTTGAAATTATGAAAAGATCGTAAGATTTATTCAAAATCAGTGAAAAAAGGAAGCTTAGGCTTTCTTTCAGACTACTGACGAACCCACCTCACCTTTTCTAATAAGGTGGGTTTATTTTTATGATCTTAATCTCTCAACAAAATTAGGTAAGGCTAACTGATAGTTTATTTAGTTCGACTTTTGAGGCACTCAAGATTCGATGAACTCTTTTCTATTTAATCCGTCAATTTTTGCAACCCAAAATGTCGATAAGTTTGTGATGTGGCTATACGCCCACGGGGAGTACGCTGTAAGAAACCTTGTTGAATTAAATAAGGTTCTAATACGTCTTCAATCGTATCTCGTTCTTCTCCGATCGCTGCTGCAAGATTATCAAGCCCAACCGGCCCACCGTCAAATCGTTCGATCACTGCGGTCAACAATTTACGATCTAGATAATCAAACCCAGCATTATCCACATCCAACATAGAAAGGGCTTGTTTTGCAATTTCTAAAGAAATAATCCCACCGTTACGTACATCAGCATAATCCCGTACTCGGCGTAATAAACGGTTGGCAATACGTGGCGTACCACGTGAACGGCGTGCTATCTCAAAAGCACCTTCACTTTCTAATTCAAGACTTAAACAGTCCGCACTTCGTACAACAATAGACGTTAAATCTTCCACCGAATAAAACTCCAAACGTTGCACGATACCAAAACGATCGCGCAAAGGGGAAGTTAAAGAGCCTGCTCGCGTTGTTGCGCCCACCAGTGTGAAAGGAGGTAAATCTAATTTAATCGATCGTGCTGCCGGCCCTTCTCCGATCATAATATCCAGTTGATAATCTTCCATTGCCGGATAAAGCACTTCTTCAATTGCCGGAGAAAGACGGTGAATTTCATCAATAAACAACACATCATGCGGTTCAAGGTTAGTCAGCATAGCCGCCAAATCACCCGCTTTTTCCAATACAGGACCGGATGTCGTACGAATATTCACCCCCATTTCGTTCGCTACAATATTGGCGAGCGTTGTCTTTCCTAGACCGGGCGGGCCAAATATCAATAAATGATCCAGCGCATCTTGGCGCAATTTTGCCGCTTTAATGAAAATATCCATTTGTTCACGTACTTGTGGTTGCCCCACATAATCCGCCAACAATTTAGGACGAATCGCTCGGTCGATAATCTCTTCATCAAATTTTGCTTGACTGCTGATAATTCTGTCGGATTCAATCATTTACTCACCTACAAGGCTGCTTTTAAGGCTTCGCGAATAAGCTGCTCACTGCTTAATTCCGGTTTTGCTACACGTTTTACCATTTTTTCCGCATCCGTCGCTTTATAGCCAAGCGCAATTAATGCGGCAATGGCTTCGTCTCCTGCACTTTCTTGAGGCGAGACAACAGAAGAAGGGGAAGTTGGAATATGGGTACTTTCTACAAAAAAATCGCTTTGTTTTACACCTTTAAATTTACCTTTTAATTCCACCAATAAACGTTCCGCCGTTTTCTTACCGACTCCCGGAATTTTTGTCAATTTAGATAATTCTTCACGTTCAATCGCATAAGCAAATTGCTCAACAGACATTGCCGATAAAATAGCAAGGGCTAATTTGGGACCTACACCATTAGTTTTAATGAGCTCACGAAATAAAGTGCGGTCGGTTTTTTGAGAGAATCCAAACAACAAATGCGCATCCTCACGAACAGCAAGATGAGTAAATAAGGTGGTTTCTTGCCCGATTTCAGGCAAGTTGTAAAAACTTGTCATGGGTAAAAGCAGTTCGTAACCGACACCTTGCACATCAAGTAAAATTTCAGGCGGTTGTTTTTCTAATAAAATACCTTTTAAACGACCAATCATAACCTATCCGTAAACATAAAATTTTACATAGCATAAAATAAAACTGGACACATATCCAGTTAAATTTTCAATCGGAAACGACCTCGACTATATCTGGTTTTAAGAAGTGCGGTCATTTTTTCCTGAGTTTCCGTAATCCTCACCGAGCCCGCTACGTGTAGAGAATGTTGCATAGAATGAGCATGAGTGATCGCAATCGCCAGTGCATCTGCGGCATCCAATTGAGGTTTATCAGAAAGCTTTAAAATACGAGTAACCATATCTTGAACCTGTACCTTATCTGCCGAGCCGATTCCCACCACGGTTTGCTTTACCAAACGGGCGGCATATTCAAACACCGGTAAATCATGGTTCACTGCCGCCACAATCGCCGTACCTCGCGCTTGTCCCAGTTTTAATGCAGAATCTGCATTTTTTGCCATAAAGACTTGTTCAATCGCAAACATATCCGGCTGAAATTGTGTAATGATTTCAACCACTCCCGCATAAATACGTTTAAGGCGAGTAGGCAAATCATCCGCATTAGTACGAATAATGCCGCTCCCCAAATAGCTTAACTGTCGCCCTGTTTGGCGAATAACAGCATAGCCTGTAACTCGACTACCGGGGTCGATACCTAAAATAATCGCCATATTTCACTCAATAAAAAACGAGCCAATCAAAGATTGGCTCACCAAAGAAAATAGAATGAGGTTATTCGCTCACCGTGCAATTTTTCGCCATAATGCGATCTGATCCCATCGTGCCTTCTCCTTTAATATAGAACATAATCGGCACAACTTTTTTTGCATTTTCCGGTGTGATTACTTCGCTCAAAACCCACACATTTTTACCATCGGTAAATTGAGTTCCCTCAGTGTAATTACTATCCAATGGTAGATTTTGAGCAAGAAACGCTTTGTTTAACATGACGTCTGCGGATTTTAATTTTCCTTGTTCAAAATTATAGCCGGCCGAAAGACTTTGTTTTTCACCCTCTACATAGCAGTGATATCCCACGCCAATGTTTGTGGTTTCCATTTTGTTAGCGGTTTTGTCAGCACTGTCCATACAAGCCGTTAGTAAACCAAAAGCTGTAAATACCGTTAAAACTTGCGTTAATTTCATTAGAAGAATCTCCTTTTTATCGACAATATCGTTTTCTGTTCGGCACGCAAAAAATAAAAAAGTTGCAACAAAATTATAATAATGCCGCCACTTCGTCACTGATTTCACCATTGTGATAAACATTTTGCACATCATCACAATCTTCTAACATATCAATCAGCTTTAAAAGTTTCGGTGCGGTCTCCGCATCTAAATCCACAGTAGTGGACGGAATCATTGTGACCTCAGCATTATCAATTTTAAAGCCTGCCGCTTCAATCCCATCACGCACCGCACCGAGTTCTTCCCAAGCGGTGTAGATTTCAAATGAACCGTCCTCTTGTGGCTGAATATCGTCTGCTCCCGCATCAATCGCGGCTTCGGTTAAAGCGTCTTCATCGGCATTGGAAATTAAAATTAAACCTTTTTTGCTGAATAAATAGCCGACTGAACCCTCTGTGCCTAAGTTACCGCCACATTTAGTAAAACTTGGACGAACTTGTGAAATAGTACGGTTGGCATTATCACTTAAACACTCGACCATTACCGCTGTGCCACCCGGCCCGTAGCCTTCATAAACTTTGGTCTCCATATTAGTGTCATCGCCACCGCCTACACCACGCTCGATCGCACGATTAATGGTATCACGTGTCATATTGCTGGATAACGCTTTATCCACCGCCGCACGTAAACGCGGGTTAGCACTCACATCACCGCCTCCTAATTTTGCGGCGGTAACCAATTCACGAATTAATTTAGTAAAAATTTTACCGCGTTGCGCATCTTGTGCCGCTTTGCGATGCTTAATATTTGCCCACTTACTATGACCTGCCATTGTAATACCTCTAAATTCAGTTAAATCTGTAAAAAAGCCTATTTATAGCGGAAACAAGGGAAAATTTCAATTTTTTTCATCTTCTGGAAAAATTTTTGAATCCCTAAAACACACAAAATAACGAGACGAAGAAAAGGAAAATCAACGAATTACTTTCCCCAAATATAATTAGAAGAAAAGATCTCGATCCCTTCCATCATAATATTCCCTGAAACATTCACTTCTCACTAAAAGTGCGGTCAAAAATCAATATATTTTTAAATTCATCAACTCATTTTTATTCCCTAGTAGGACCTAGATATAATTGATAACTCACAATAAATCGATTAATTACACTTAAGCTATACATATGGTTATATGTACAAAAGGAATAACCGGCTATATCTGCTCACTTTAGAGTATATCCGACTTCCTATTTTAACTCCGTTATTAAGCGTTTTTGATATTTATGAAATTGTTTCCCTAAATAAAGTGAACCAAAATCAGTTAAATGATCCTGATCGGAGTAAATCGGTTTGTTATCAATTATATAGTCGGTACTAATATACTGACTTAAATCTACAAAACGCACATTAGGAATATCTTTCACCAAATTGGCAATATAAGTGTTTATTTGTGAAATATCACCGAATTCTCGAATCGGATCAAGATAACGGGCAAGCCCATACTTTTCTAATAAGAAATTACGCTGTGGTGAACGGTTTAATGTAGGCACATCACCAAATATAATCACCTGCTTATTTTTTGCCAGTAATGTTACCGACTCAACAAATTTCTGTTCAAAATTCTCGACGACAAAAGTCTGAGGGGAAAAGCGAGGAACAGGGCTTTTTCCTATTTTGAGATTATAGAAAAGAGAAACCATTACCACAGAATACTTATCACTATTTAATTCTGTTTCAATATCCCGACAATATTCCTTTTGTTTAGAATCTATTGATCTAGATGACGGAAGCAAAAATGAAAAACAAATTTGTTTCTCTGATTGATCCCAAATATCCGCTTTCCAACCTTCTTTCTGTCCCACATAAGTTAGAAAATTACTGAGATGTCCTGCGTGAGAATCACCAATTACTACTGCACTAACAGGCTGATTATTTTGTATTGTTTCTATAGACTCAAGCATCATATGTTGCTTTTTAATTATTGTTCTCATTCCATAACCATAGCTGACTATCAACAAAGAAGGGATTAAATAGAGAAAAATAAAAGCCTGCTTAAAACCTAAAGATGATCGCCTAATTGGTGTTTCGAATAGAAAATAGCTGAGAATTGAGCAAGTAAAGGTGAGTAATAAAACAATACCAATCATTGTATATGATAAAGATTTTACCCCCGTAATATAAAAGGTAAAACTAATAATAATCCAATGAAATAAATATAATGAATAGGAAATTTTTCCAATAAAAACAATTATCGGTAAAGATAAAATACGGGTAAATAGACTTCCTTGAAAATAAATAATCAATGAGGTAAAAATACAAGGCAATAGTAAAGCCAAACCCGGAATAAAGGGCAAATCCTTTCGATAAAGAAATAGACAAGCAATAATTCCTAAAAATCCAATTAAATTAATATACTGAGCGGTTCGAGGAGAAACGTTTTTTACTTTCATTTGCCATAATGCAAGTAATGAACCAATAAATAATTCTGGGAAACGAAGAAAAGAATTATAGTAATTATCCATAACTCCTATTTTCAACCATAACTTATCCGATATAAAACTCAATAAAATCAATATTCCGGCAAGAAATAAAGTAATAATAAATAAACGGGATATACCTATTCCTCTACGAATCAACCAATATAACAAGACAGGAAAAAATAAATAGTATTGCTCTTCTACAGAAAGAGACCAGATATGTAACACAGGGTTTTCACTGGCATTTAAATCAAAGTAGCCTTGTGTATTAGCAAGATAAAAGTTGGAAAAGAAAATCGTTGATAATTCAATTGTTTTTCTGAGTTGATTAAAGTCATTATAAACAAAAATAGCGGAAGCAATCACTAATGCGATAGCCATGGTTAACGCAAAAACAGGATAAATCCGCTTAATCCTGCGTTTATAAAATTCACGAAATGAAAACTGATTATGATACATTTCTTGAGTGATAATTTGTGTAATCAAATAACCTGAAATCACAAAGAAAATATCTACTCCTAAAAATCCACCCGGCAACCAATTCTCGTTCAGATGGAAAATAATGACTGCTAATACAGCTAGAGCTCGCAACCCATCAATATCAGGACGATAAGTAATTTTTGACATAACTTTCTTTATCTAACTAATCTAACAAAAAAGCAGCATTCTAATTGGAAATCTATAATATTGCAAAAGTTTCCCTATCCCTAATACCTATCATTTTTTAGTACATATCGACGAATCGCCTCGGCATTATTGGGGGATTTCGTGAGCCTCATTGCTTCAAGGGGAGAAAGCCAACGGTAATCTAAATGTTCGCTTAATTGCGGCACTTGCTCGCTTTCCAACGGCAGCAAGAACCAATGTTCACGGCAATGGGTAACATCGGGAGCGTATTTATAGCGAAAATGCGGAAAAATCTCAAACTCGACAGCTTGCTGGCAATCAAAAAGTGCGGTCGGATTTAACCCCGTTTCTTCCACTACTTCCCGCTGTGCCGCTTGATTTGGACTTTCCCCTAATTCAATCGAACCTGTAACGGACTGCCAAAATTCGGGATCGTCTTGGCGTTGGAGCATTAAAATACGCCCAGTAGATTGGGCGTAGATGACCACGAGAATAGAATTAGGACTTTTGTAGAACATTATTGACCTTTATTTTGCTAATAGAAAATAACTCGAAAACCCTGACATCCAAACATAACCAACATTTTCTATATAAGCCAAACGAGCAGAATCTAAAATAAGTAATCCTTTTTTAGTATGAATAGTCAAAATATCATTAGTCAATTTATCTAAATCTTGTGTTGATTGTAACTCTGTAATATCTAAATTATGTTTTTTAAAGACACGTTTTAATATTTCAGCTAAATTAATAGAAAGGCTACTATTATTTCCAAGCTTTATCTTTACATCATATTGCTTTTGTAAATCAGATAAGTTCGTATAATCAAATTCAAAATAGTTTTTAATATGAACTAACTCACCATAAGAGGAGAGTTTTACTCTATACGTGAGTTTCTCCTTATTAAAATAATGGTTTATTAAAGTTTCTAATGGCTGAACTCTAGGTTTAGAATAAGGTTTTCTAAAATAGAAAATTTCATCAAATCCTTCACCATATTGCTGTATCATAATATTGCGATAATTTTCATTTCCACCAAGGTAAATTGCCATATTTGAAAGTTTAACATAACGCTGATATTCATCACTTGAAGGATCCAACTTATTAACGCGATTTAAGTCTAATCTATTTATAATTTTACCTTTTTTATCTAGCAACCCCATTTCATTTAGTTGTTGATAAAAACGGAACGCTTGATTTTCAATACTTATTTTTTCTGGGGTAACTACAAAGCTAATGAAACCAAGGAAAATTAGACTTATTCCACACCAATAACGATATTGAAATTTGTTAGGAAAAAGACTATAAATAGAATAAAAAGTCAAAATAAAAGCAATAACGATTAAATAAATACGATAGGTTGTTAAACCATAATTTGAAACTCGTACGTATATCCCTAACCATAATAAAACTAGCGGGGCAAAAGTTAAATAGGAGAAAAAGCGATAGAACAATTTCCACTTTGGATTATTTAATAACAATTGCAGAGCTCTTGCAATAATTCCACAAGCTAAAAATGCAGTAACAAGATAAGCGACTCCACCACGCGGCAATTCATTTGAACTTATAATGTAAATTAAATAAGCATAAAGTAAAAAGGTATAAAGGATAATATAAGGAGAAATAACAAATTGAATAATTAGCTGAAGGAATTTAGGGAACTTCTCTTCTTTCTTATTGGAGAATAAAAGATAAGAAAAAGGGATTATAAAAAATATTGAGAACAGAGCTAATCTCAAATAGATAGTTTCATAAAACCTCACATTAAATAAATAGTATATAGCACCTAACGTTAACAATAAAAAACTATAAATAAGACCAGCTAAAATACAAGACTTAACTAACCTAAACACATTTCCATTAGCATTCAGAATAAAATTTCGGTTATTTTTCTCCCATCCATCAAAAAGAACACAAAATAATAAAATACTATCAAGAACAATAAATTGCTCTAATTTTAGTTCAAATTTCAAAGAATAAATAATTAATGCACAAAATAGAGCTAAGACAAAAGAATAGAAATGTAATTTTGTATTGTTTCTAGTTAAATAAACCAAAGAAAATAAGAAAGGAAAGAAAAGTAAAACATTATAATTTTCTTTCATAAAAGAATAAGTACTTAGAACAAAAATAGTATTAAAAACAGCCAGCAAAATCACAATTAAATAATGCTGACGAAATACTGAAATAAATTTTTCTTGTAAAATATTATTCACTATGACTTACTCCTTATTTCATTTATAGAATTTCGTTAAAATAAATAGGCATAAAGCCTATTTATTTCATTCAAAGAGCGGTCATTATTCCGCTAGTTTTTTCACCTCAATCCCCAACTCCACTAACGCTTGCGGATTTGCATAGCTTGGGGCTTCGGTCATTAAGCAGGCTGCAGCGGTAGTTTTCGGGAAGGCGATAACATCACGAATGTTTTCGGTGCCTGTGATGAGCATTGTCAAGCGGTCTAAGCCGAATGCGAGACCGGCATGAGGTGGTGTGCCGAATTTTAATGCGTCTAATAAGAAACCGAATTTTTCGCGTTGTTGTTCTTCATCAATGCCTAAGATGCGGAATACGGTTTGTTGCATTTTCGGGTCGAAAATACGCACCGAACCACCACCTACTTCATAGCCATTAATCACCATATCATAAGCGTTAGCAACAGCAGCTGTCGGATCGGCTTCTAATTGTTCCGGCGAGAAATCTTTTGGTGAAGTAAACGGGTGGTGCATTGCAGCAAGATTACCCTCGTCATCACGCTCAAACATTGGGAAGTCGATCACCCAAAGCGGTTGCCATTGGTCTAAACGGGTTAAACCTAAATCACGGCCGAGTTTCAAGCGTAGCGCTCCCATTGCATCGGTTGCGATTTGCCATTTATCCGCCCCAAAGAAAAGAATATCGCCGGTTTGTGCACCGACACGCTCTAATAAGGCTTTTAGAACTCCCTCGTTTAAGAACTTCGCAATCGGACTTTGTACGCCATCAAGACCTGCATTCACATCATTAACTTTTAACCAAGCCAACCCTTTTGCACCGTAAATACCGACAAATTGCGTGTATTCATCAATTTGTTTACGGGTAATTTCATTGCCGTTTGGCGCACGGATCACTGTGACACGACCATTCGGATCATTTGCCGGTCCTTGGAATACTTTAAAATCCACGTCTTTCACAATATCCGCCACATCTACCATCTCTAACGGATTACGCAAATCCGGTTTATCCGAACCGAAACGGCGCATCGCTTCTTGCCAAGTCATTACAGGGAATTTGCCAAGATCCACGCCAATAATATCAAGCCACAAGCCATGCACCATACGTTCCATAATTTCACGCACTTCCGGCGCAGTTAAGAACGAAGTTTCCACATCGATCTGGGTAAATTCAGGCTGGCGATCCGCACGCAGGTCTTCATCACGGAAACATTTTACAATTTGATAGTAACGGTCAAATCCCGACATCATTAAAAGCTGTTTGAAGAGTTGCGGCGATTGTGGCAAAGCATAAAATTTGCCTTTATGTACACGGCTAGGCACGAGGTAATCACGAGCGCCTTCAGGTGTTGCTTTGGTAAGCATTGGGGTTTCAATATCTAAGAAGCCGTGTTCGTCCATAAAACGGCGAACAAAACTAGTAATTTTGGCACGAGTTTTGAGGCGTTCAGCCATTTCCGGGCGGCGAAGATCAAGATAGCGGTATTTCAAACGCTGTTCTTCGGTGTTATTTTGGTTAAAATCAAGCGGTAGCACATCTGAGGTATTATAGATACTTAATAATTTTGCCAATACTTCCACTTCACCGGTCGCCATATTTTTATTAATTTGATTTTCAGGGCGAGCGATCACTTCACCTTTAATTTGAATGCAAAATTCATTACGCAAACCTGCGGCAGCCGTTAAGGCTTCTTGATATTTCGGGTCAAAACACACTTGAACAATGCCTTCGCGATCGCGCATATCAATAAAAATTAAACCGCCTAAATCACGGCGACGATGCACCCAGCCGCTTAGTGTTACTTCTTGTCCTATGTTGCTACGGTTTAACGCACCGCAATAATGTGTACGCATCATAAAATTATCCTTTTAATAGAATTTGTAAAAACGGGGGGATTATAGCGAAAATTTGAACGAGAAGAAAAGGTTATTTCTGATCTGAATCCTTTAGAAATCAAGGGTATTGAATAATTTTTGATGCATAACAAGATAAATTTTGCTATTGTGGCGCCCCTAATTTTTACATACAAAGAGGAAATGATGTTAATCATTAATATTGTATTTATTGCCACCTTGGCTATTCGCTTTTATAGCTTATCTATTTCAATAAAAAATGAAAAAGCGTTAATTGCAAAAGGAGCCATACAATACGGTAAAATTAATTCAAATTTACTATCAGTTGTACATATCTTATTCTATACATCAGCAATTATTGAAGCAAACTATAAGAATGTTCCATTCGACACACTATCGCAAATCGGTTTAGTTATCCTTGTATTTGCTATTATCATGTTGTTTTACGTTATTTACAGCTTAAATGAAATTTGGACAGTTAAGATTTATATTCTACCTGAGCATAAGATAAATAGATCATTTTTATTTAAGTATGTTCGCCATCCAAATTATTTCCTTAATATCATTCCCGAATTAATTGGGCTTAGTCTATTATGTCAAGCAAGCTATACAGCAATGCTGGGATTGCCTATTTATTTGACCCTTCTTACAATACGTATTCGACAAGAAGAAAGGGCGATGAAGCATCTATTTAATAGGGCAATATAACCCAAATTGTTACAAAAACTTCTTCCAAATTAACCGCACTTTTGAACTAAAAATATTTAATGATGAAAGATACCATCTTCTCAACCCCTATCGAAAAACTGGGCGATTTCACCTTTGATGAAAACGTTGCCGAAGTATTCCCTGATATGATCCAACGCTCCGTACCGGGTTATTCCAATATCATCACCGCAATCGGTATGCTTGCCGAACGTTTTGTGACGGCAAACAGCAATGTGTATGATCTCGGTTGCTCACGCGGTGCTGCAACCCTTTCTGCCCGTAGAAATATTCATCAACCCAACGTAAAAATCATCGGTATTGATAACTCTCTGCCCATGGTGGAACGTTGTCGCCAACATATTGCGGCTTACCACAGTAACGTTCCAGTCGAAATTTTATGTGACGATATTCGTCATATCGAAATAAAAAATGCCTCTATGGTGATTTTGAATTTCACGCTACAATTTTTACCACCGGAAGATCGCACTACATTGCTTGAAAAAATCTATCAAGGCTTAAACCCGAATAGTGTATTGGTGCTTTCGGAAAAATTCCGTTTTGAAGATGAAAAAGTAGATAATTTATTGATTGATTTACATCATCAATTCAAACGTGCCAACGGCTACAGCGAATTGGAAGTGAGCCAGAAACGCACTGCACTTGAAAATGTAATGCGTACCGATTCAATAAAAACACATAAAACCCGGCTAAAAAATGTAGGATTCTCACAAGTAGAATTGTGGTTTCAATGTTTTAATTTCGGTTCGATGATCGCTGTAAAATAAAAAAAGTTCTGTCATAAAATCAAAAATGGCGATTCCTTATGATTATTTTTCCAATACTCTCACTATAAAGTAAGATTAACACGGGTTTTACTGATTTATGATTCGATTTATGTCATAATCCCCGCAAGTATCTATTCAAAATAAGGACAAACCAATGCGAATTTTACACACGATGTTGCGCGTAAGCGATTTGGATCGTTCAATTAAATTTTATCAAGATATATTAGGAATGCGTTTATTACGCACAAGCGAAAATCCGGAATATAAATATTCACTGGCGTTTTTAGGTTATGACGATGAAGATAAATCATCAGTAATCGAGCTTACCTACAACTGGGGCGTAAATGAATATGATCTTGGCACGGCTTATGGTCATATTGCGATTGGTGTCGATGATATTGTTGCGACTTGTGAAGCCGTACGTGCGAACGGCGGTAAAGTCACCCGTGAGCCGGGACCGGTGAAAGGCGGCAGCACCGTCATTGCTTTCGTGGAAGATCCGGACGGTTACAAAATCGAATTTATTGAAAATAAAAGCGCAAAAGCCGGTCTTGGCAATTAATTAAGTGCGGTCACAAATCTTTAGATTTTGAACATTGGCTTTGCCAACAGTGCCTTAAGGCATAACAATCGTTCAAAGCGATTGAATAGAGTTTTTGTCGTATTTTCATAACGTGGGTTCACCACCTGCGTTATTTTTATTTTCTGAAGGATAACCTATGTCCGATACTCAAGAAATTCCTTATCATAATCAATTAAAAAATCGCTTTCGAGGTTATTTTCCCGTCATCATCGATGTGGAAACCGCAGGATTTGATGCTAAAAAAGATGCGTTATTAGAACTGGCGGCGATCACATTAAAAATGGATGAAAACGGATATTTACACCCCGATCAAAAATGTCATTTCCATATTGAGCCTTTTGAAGGGGCGAATATTAATCCGGACTCCTTGAAATTTAACGGCATTGATATTCACAATCCTCTACGTGGTGCCGTATCGGAATTAGATGCTATAACGGAATTATTTCAAATGGTGCGCCGCGAGCAAAAAAATGCGGGTTGCCAACGATCAATTATCGTGGCGCATAATGCGGCTTTCGATCAAAGTTTTTTGATGGCGGCGGCAGAACGCACCGGTGTAAAACGTAATCCGTTTCATCCTTTTGGAATGTTTGATACGGCAAGTCTTGCGGGTTTAATGTTCGGACAAACCGTCCTTGTGAAAGCCTGTCAAGCCGCAAAAATTCCTTTTGATGGAAAACTGGCGCATTCCGCTTTGTATGATACGGAGCGTACCGCCGAATTATTCTGTTATATGGTAAATCATCTGAAAGATTTAGGCGGATTTCCTCATTGCGTATTGGAAATAGAAAACGAAAAAACAGATGAAAAAACAACCGCACTTTAATTTTTTCAAAAAGAGGTTGCAATCGCCTTCGTTTTCCAGTAGTTTAAAAACCAATTCTTAATTGGAGATTTAAATATGTCTATTATCCGTCACCATCATCACCATTTAACTGAATAATCTTTCAGGTTTTTGGTGTGCTTGGAAGATTTCTTCCGGGCAGACAGGATAATAAAATCTTACCCCTCGGGAGACAACTTTCGAGGGGTTTCTTTTACCACAACAACCTATAGGAATTTTAACTATGCGACATAACAAAATTAAATATAGTGAATTAAATTAAAATGGCAAACCGAAAGCAGTACGACTGCAATAGACATTTTTAAATCTAATTCACTTTAAAACTAAACTTTAATACTCCACTACTTACTATTATTTATAAGGAAAAACACAATGTTATCAAACCCTGTTGTTATCTCTATCATTGTATTGCTGGCATTAAGTTTGCTACGCATCAATGTGGTTATCGCACTCGTTATCGCAGCACTTACCGCCGGGCTATATGGTGATCTCGGCTTAAGCAAAACAATCGAAACCTTTACCGGCGGCTTAGGCGGCGGTGCAGAGGTTGCGATGAACTATGCAATGTTAGGCGCATTTGCCATTGCTATTTCCAAATCAGGGATTACCGATTTACTCGCCTATAAGATCATTACGAAAATGAATAGAACCCCAACAAGCAATAACCTTGCGTGGTTTAAATATTTACTTTTTGGTGTATTGGTTCTGTTTTCTATTTCATCTCAAAATCTACTTCCTGTGCACATCGCATTTATTCCAATTGTCGTACCGCCGCTTCTTTCCATTTTTAATCGATTAAAAATCGATCGCCGTGCTGTCGCTTGTGTACTTACATTCGGTTTAACGGCAACCTATATGCTCCTGCCTGTCGGGTTCGGAAAAATCTTTATCGAAAGTATTTTAGTCAAAAATATTAACCAAGCGGGCAGTACCTTAGGATTACAAACCGATGTATCACAGGTTTCTCTTGCGATGTTACTCCCTGTGGTCGGTATGATTTTAGGGCTATTAACCGCGGTGTTTATTACCTATCGCAAACCGCGCGAATATAATGTTACGACAGAAGAACCAACCACAAGAGAAATTGAAGCCCATATTGCCAATATTCAACCGAAACAAATTACCGCAAGTTTGATCGCAATTATCGTCACTTTTGCAACCCAGCTTTTCACCAGTTCAACAATTATCGGCGGCTTGGTCGGTTTAATCATCTTCGCCGTATTCGGTATTTTCAAACTAAAAGAAAGTAACGACATTTTCCAGCAAGGTTTACGCCTGATGGCGATGATTGGTTTTGTTATGATTGCCGCTTCAGGTTTTGCGAATGTCATCAATGCAACCACCGGTGTTACCGATTTAGTACAAAGTCTCAGTAGCGGTGCAATTCAAAGTAAAGGTATCGCCGCTTTCTTGATGTTACTTGTAGGCTTATTAATCACTATGGGGATTGGTTCTTCATTCTCAACAGTGCCGATTATCACGTCAATCTACGTACCGCTTTGCTTGTCTTTCGGATTTTCTCCATTAGCAACGGTTTCGATTGTAGGCGTAGCCGCAGCGTTAGGTGATGCGGGCTCCCCGGCTTCCGATTCCACATTAGGACCGACATCAGGTTTAAACATTGACGGTAAACACGACCACATTTGGGATTCTGTCGTTCCGACCTTTATTCACTACAATATTCCTTTGATTATCTTTGGCTGGATTGCAGCAATGTACCTTTAGCGATTATAATCCCCCGTCATTGGGGGATTTTTATGAGCATTCAACAACTCATCAAAACATTAGAACAAAAAGTACAACAACTTCATCAAACTTATTCGGCTCAACACGAAGAAAAAATCTTCGTAAAATTTGACCGCACTTTATTTAGTGAAAACGGACAAACTACCGCTTTTTATTTCAACGAAATTGAACAAACATTAACAAAAATTAAATTTCTTAATTCTAATGATGTTAATCATTATACTTTTATTACCGAGCTTTTATTAAAACAATGTACAGCATTGTCAGAAGCATTAAATCGAAAAAGCAAACCGTTGTTCTTACAAAAGCAACAAAAACCGACACCAATAAGAAAAACACAACACGAAATTCATAAACTTCCACCGCGCGAACGTTTAGAAAAATATTATGAAGCGCTTGAACAATTAAACCGTTTGTATCAACAACACAGGGATCTTGCCCATACGGAAACCCATGTGGAAAAACAAAAGAAAGCCTTACAGCTTGCCAAGCAGTACAAGCAACGTCGCCAAAAATGTCAAGAAGCCATTGATTTATTAGAAGAATATTTAGCCTTTAAAGAAGAACAAGAAAACAGAAATAATCAGGAAAAATAAAAGTCCAGAAAAGCAAAAATCCCTTAATTTTTCAATTAAGGGATTTTTTAAATTTGATGGCGGAGGAAGTGAGATTCGAACTCACGGAGGGCGTAAACCCTCGCCGGTTTTCAAGACCGGTGCCTTCAACCACTCGACCATTCCTCCGTGATTTAAGCGGGGTGAATGATACGTTTTTTACCAAACTCCGTCAAGTATAAAAATCCATATTTTTATCAAGTGATTAATTTTAGCTCAATTCAAAGATAAAAAAATTGGTGCATTATTTTGCACCAATTTCTCATTATTCTGATTTTGCTTTCGTTGGCTCAGAATACACATGACTAATTGCGCTATGATGTCCTGCCGAACCTTTACCGTAGAAGTAATAACGTGATTCATTCCACTCGATAATAGGGAAAGGTTTTGCCATTTCATCACCGGCTTTTGCAAGCGTCATCTCGGATTTAGTATGATTTACGGAAGAAATCGTTCCCAAACGCCCCTTAAACTCATAAGTGCGGATAAATTCCGTTGTGTTTTCTATCTCAACAGCTTCATTTTGTTCTTTTTCTGCATTAAGGCGCTCCAATGACTCTTGTACTTTTTTCCGTACGGATTCATTCGCCGGCTGAATGATGAAATCTAAAGCAGGTTTCGCTTCCACCGGGCTGTTTTGAACCACGATTCCTGTTGCAGGCGTAATAAAACCTTTTTTGGTTTTCTCCTGTTCCAGCAATTCATCCACAGATAAGAAATGATTTTCTTTCGGTGTATTCACAACGGAATGATCCACCCATACTTTACCGCTTGCTAATTCCGGTGAAACGACGGCAGCAAATAACGGCATCGGCGATTTAACCTCTTGACGGCGGCGACGCTGACTATTCGCAACACGTAAATGACGCGGAGTACGACGTTGGCGTTCCTGACGAGGTTGTTTTTCTTCCACGGTTTCGGCAGATATACCAACTTCGGTTGGTGTATCAACTTCAGCCTGAGCATTAATTTCAACCGGAGCAACGGTTGAAACAGGTTCGAGCACATCAGAATCACTCTCTATTTTGCGAATATCTGTCGCATTTTCATCAACACGCACACGTTTACGCAAATCGCGACGTTGACGACGCTGAGGCACTTGCTCTGTTTTTTCCCCCTGAACTTCAGCCTCAGAAACAGAGGCAAAATTAACCGCACTTTCGTTCAATGTTTCATCTATGACATTGTTTCGGCGTGAACGGCGTTGATTACGCTCACGCGTTGGACGCACTTGTTCCTCTTCCGTTTTTTCCACATCGCTTATATTTTCCGTTCTTGTACGACGGGAAATATTACGGCGATCTTGTGTACGGCGTTGGTTGCGATTATGTCGGTTATTACGATTATTTTTTGTTTTTTCTTCCTTCGCCTCAGCAGTAGTAAACAACGCTTTAATTTTCGCGATGATTTTTGCCAATAGCGACGGTTCATCCGATTTACGTTCTATCGGCGTCGGCGCCGCTTCAGAAATAGAAAGGGATACGGCCGCACTTTCGATTGCAGGCTGTTCACTCCCTACCGGATTGTCAGCTTGACGGGTAATTGTTGATTCCTCATCTATTTCATCTTGCGCACAGTGAATTTTCGCTAAGTTGTAACTTAACTCATTCACTTCTTCGCCATCACGTAAACGGAATACGCTAAAATGCGGTGTTTCCATTGCTTCGTTTGGTGCAACGATCACATCGACATTATGGCGTTTCTCTATGCTGCTAATGGCTCTACGTTTTTCATTTAACAGATAAGAGGCGATTTGCACCGGCACAATGGTGTGCACTTGTTTGGTATTTTCTTTCAGTGCTTCTTCTTCGATTAAACGCAAAATCGACAAGGAAAGCGATTCGTTATCACGTACTTTTCCGGTACCTTGACAGCGTGGACAAATGTGATGCGATGATTCTCCTAAAGACGGGCTTAAACGCTGACGGGACATTTCCAGTAGACCAAAGCGCGAAATACGACTAATTTGAATACGAGCGCGATCCTGGCGTACCGCATCACGAATGCGATTTTCAACTTCACGTTGATGACGAACCGGTGTCATATCAATGAAATCAATAACAACCAAACCACCCAAGTCACGCAAACGCAATTGACGGGCAATTTCATCTGCGGCTTCAAGGTTGGTATTAAGCGCCGTTTCTTCAATATCACCGCCACGGGTTGAACGTGCGGAGTTAATATCTATCGCAGTTAAGGCCTCTGTCACATCAATGACAATCGAACCGCCCGATGGTAAACGCACTTCACGTTGAAAAGCCGATTCAATTTGTGATTCGATTTGATAATGACTAAAAAGCGGCACTTCACCTTGGTATAACTTCACCCGATTAATGAAATCAGGGCGAACGAGTTTGATATGGGCTTTCGCTTTTTCAAAAATTTTCGGGCTATCAATTAAGATTTCACCGATATCGCGACGTAAATAATCACGGATAGCACGCACGATCACATCACTTTCTTGGTGAATAAGGAAAGGTGCCGGGCGACTTTGAGAAGCTTGTTTAATCGCTTCCCAATGATGCAACAGCACTTTTAAATCCCATTGTAATTCTTCCGGTGATTTACCCACACCAGCAGTACGCACGATAAGCCCCACACCTTCCGGCACCTCCAAAGAACTGAGTGCTTCTTTTAATTCAGTGCGCTCATCACCCTCAATACGGCGGGAAATGCCACCTGCGCGCGGGTTATTCGGCATAATCACCAAATAACTGCCGGCAAGAGAAACAAAAGTCGTCAGTGCAGCCCCTTTATTACCCCGTTCCTCTTTATTCACTTGAACGATAACTTCTTGCCCTTCGGTTAAAATATCGCGAATATTCGGACGACCTTGGAATACGTAATCCGCCGGAAAATATTCACGTGCAATTTCTTTCAACGGTAAAAAACCGTGGCGTTCTGCGCCGTAATCTACAAAAGCCGCTTCTAAACTAGGTTCAACCCGGGTAATTTTCCCTTTGTAGATATTTGCTTTTTTCTGTTCATGACCCGGATTTTCAATATCCAAATCAAAAAGGCGTTGTCCATCGACAAGCGCTACGCGCAACTCTTCTTTTTGAGTTGCGTTGATTAACATTCTTTTCATTGTCAATTCTCTTATTAAATTAAAAACTACCTTAAAATAAACCGCACTTTGCTTCGTTATCGACCTCGTGTTTCTCGCGCCAATCAATCTCACGATTGTATGTTGCTGGGTGCATTGATAACGTTATAAAACGATAAATAAACGGTTGCGTAATAAAACAACACGATATTCCGCACGTGTTGCAAGCGGGCGGTTTATTTCAAAAAGAAAAATGTTGATTATCAATGTCTTATGCCGATTGCCGCATTGAGTTTCCACCAACAAAACTTGTCAATTAGAAGTGCAAAAATTTATGCACAAAAAGACGCTCTATTATCCATAGAAACCGACAAATTAGCAAGGCGATTATTACCCTCGCAATCGCTTTTATGATATGATTTGCGCCGATTTTCAAAGGATAAAAGAATGATGGAACAAAAAGAAAAAGTTATCAATTCGGCGGTAAAACTGCTGACAATCAGTGAAGACGAAGCCGGTCAACGCATTGATAATTATTTATTGGCAAAACTGAAAGGAGTGCCGAAAAGTTTGATTTATCGTATTGTGCGAAAAGGCGAGGTACGGGTGAATAAAGGACGTATTAAGCCGGAATATAAATTACAGGCAGGCGATGTTGTACGCATACCACCTATTCGCATATCGGAAAAAAATGACACGCCCGTTTCCAAAAACTTAAATAAAGTTGCCGCACTTGAAAACCAAATCCTATTTGAAGACGACTGTTTAATCGTTTTGAATAAACCCTCAGGCATTGCCGTGCATGGTGGTAGCGGCTTAAATTTCGGTGTGATTGAAGCATTGCGTGCATTACGCCCTGAAGCCCGTTTTTTAGAATTGGTACATCGTTTGGATCGTGATACGTCGGGAATTTTATTAATTGCGAAAAAACGCTCTGCGTTACGTCATTTGCACGAACAACTACGATTAAAAACCGTACAAAAAGATTACTTAGCGTTGGTTAGGGGACAATGGCAATCCCATGTAAAAGTGATACAAGCGCCACTATTGAAAAATGAACTTTCCAGTGGCGAACGCATTGTACGTGTCAGTGAGCAGGGTAAGCCTTCCGAAACCCGTTTTTCTATTGAAGAACGCTATCTTAACGCCACCTTGGTCAAAGCTTCTCCGGTAACAGGGCGTACGCACCAAATCCGTGTACACGCCCAGTATGTCGCTCATCCTATCGCTTTAGACGATAAATACGGTGATAAGGATTTTGATATGCAAATGCAGGCCTTAGGTTTAAATCGCTTATTCTTACATGCCTATTCAATTCGTTTTGAACACCCGAAAACAGGGGAAACACTTCGTTTCAATGCCCAACTTGATGAAAAAATGAAGGCGATATTGAAAAAGTTACGAGAAAGCAAATAGACAAATTCTATGTTTATTGCTATATTTGAGCGCAGAACAGAAACAATTCGTTTCTGTCATATTTTTCGTAAACACGACAACCAAAGGATAACAAAATGGCTAAAGGACAATCTTTACAAGATCCTTATTTGAATGCTCTGCGTCGCGAGCGTATCCCCGTGTCGATTTATCTCGTAAATGGGATCAAATTACAAGGTCAAATCGAATCGTTCGATCAATTCGTGATTTTATTGAAGAACACCGTAAACCAAATGGTATATAAACACGCCATTTCTACTGTGGTTCCTGCGCGTTCTGTATCCCATCACAATAATCATCACAATGCTCAAGCGGCAGCTGAGGTGACGGAAGAAACCGAAACCCAAAGCGAATAATCCGTTAAAAAATGGATCATCAACAAACTCAAAGTGCGGTTGAAATTTCAAATGAATTTTCAACCGCACTTTCCCCGTTTAAAACTAGCAAAAATATAAATGCTTTACGCGATACCGCTATCGTTGTACAGGTTTTCTTTTCACAAAATAAAAATCAAGACGATCTGTCGGAATTTCTCTTACTTGCAGATTCTGCCGATGTTGATGTATTAGAAACCATCACCACCCACCGTACTGCGCCACAAGCAAAATATTTTGTAGGAGAAGGTAAAGCCCAAGAAATCGCCGCCGCAGTGGAACGATACAATGCAAATGTGATTTTAGTAAATCATCAACTGACACCGGCACAAACACGAAACTTAGAAAGTTTATGTCATTGTCGGGTAGTGGATCGTACCGCCGTTATTTTGGATATTTTCGCGCAACGAGCCCGTTCCCATGAAGGGAAATTACAAGTGGAACTGGCGCAGTTAAAACATTTATCGACCCGATTGGTCCGCCGTAAAACAGGGCTTGATCAACAAAAAGGCGCAGTGGGTTTACGAGGTCCGGGTGAAACCCAATTGGAAACAGATCGCCGTCTCATTAAAGTGCGTATCGGACAGCTGCAAAATCGCTTGGCGAAAGTGGAAAAACAACGAAATCAAAATCGTCAAACACGCCAAAAAGCAGATATTCCGACTATTTCATTGGTCGGTTACACTAATGCCGGCAAATCCACGCTGTTTAATTTCATTACCCAAGCGAACGTCTATGCGGCGGATCAACTTTTTGCCACACTCGATCCCACCTTGCGCCGATTACAAATTCAAGATGTCGGCACTACTATTCTGGCGGATACGGTGGGCTTTATAAGACAGCTCCCGCATGATCTTGTTTCGGCTTTTAAATCCACCTTGCAGGAAACCGTAGAAGCTGCCTTGTTACTCCACGTAATTGATGTTGCAGATCCGAGAAAATCGGAGAATATAGAAGCCGTTAATTTAGTGTTGGAAGAAATCGGTGCGGATAAAATTCCCACTCTGAGAATTTATAACAAAATTGATCTATTGGATAATGTAGCACCCCATATCGAATATGATGATGAAAATAAACCGATAGCCGTTTATCTTTCCGCCCACAAAGGAGAAGGGCTGAACTTACTCATTGAAGCGATTAAAGTGCGGTTAAAAAATGAGATATTTTCTCTCAATCTCACGCTTCAACCGCACGAAGGAAAACTTCGTCACCGACTTTATCAATTGGATGTCGTGCGTGACGAGCAAATTTCGGAGCGAGGGGAATTTTTATTAGCGATACAGATCGACAAAGTGGAATGGTTGAAATTATGCAAACAATTCTCAGGACTTCTTAATGTTTATCCGAACCTACAAGCCAAAGAAGATGAATAAAGCCTTCTGAGCAAAAATTAAATATATCTCTTTAATCTCACAAAAATATTCCTCTCCAATCGAGAAGATAAATATTATGACTTTCCGATTCCATATTGCTTCAATTTATTCGCAATCGCCGTATGAGAAACGCCCAATCGTTGCGCCAGTTTTCTTGTACTTGGAAATTCGGCATAAAACATCCGAAGTACTTTGGCTTCATATTGCCCGATAATCTCTTCTAACGTTTGGTTTTCAAATTCATTGATAGAAATGACCGCACTTTCCGGTAATGTCAAACTCAAATCTTCAAGGCTCAAACGGTTATTTTTTGCCAAAGAACAGGCCCGATATAGTGTGTTGTACAATTCACGGACATTACCTTTCCAATCATATTGTTGTAAATAAGTGAGAAAATCCGAATCAAAGGTGGGTATTTTTATTTTCAAGGTTTCGCTGATTTCTTGCAGAAAAATCGCTGTCAGAGGTTGAATATCCGCCACACGCTCACGTAATGGCGGCACATTAACCGTTAGCACATTCAAACGATGAAATAAATCCGCTCGTACCTTACCCTGCTCAACCAATTGATTTAGCGGCACCTGTGAAGTACAGATCACCCGTACATTGGCATAATGCTCTTTTTCCTCCCCCACTCGGCGAAATGAACCGTCCGTTAAAAAACGGAGCAATTTTGCTTGCAGATTTAGCGACAATTCAGCAATACCATCCAGTAACACCGTACCTTCATTGGCATATTCAAAAAAGCCGATAGTTTCGCTCTCCCCTACTTTTCGTCCAAACATTTCGCTTTCTGCGTCTTCATCCGGTAAACCGGCACAATTTACAGCGATAAATTTATTCTCTCTACGCAAACTTTGATGATGACAGGCTTTTGCCAGCAAATCTTTACCCGTACCTGTTTCGCCTTGAATTAACAAGGGCACATCAAACATCGCAAAACGTTGCGCATTTTCTACCGCACTTTTCATCGTCTCGCTATGAGTAACAAAGCAATCGAAAGGATATTTAGGATCGAATTTGGAAATCATAGTAAATCGGCCTGAAGAATAAAAATTGGCACTATCATAAGATGTTTACAACACAGTGTAAATAATGTTTTACAGATAAATAAAAGCCCCTTTATAAAGGGGCATTACAAATAAAAAAATTATTTACGAACGGCGCTATCTAATTCTTTTGAAATGATTTCCATTGATTCTAACCCTCCAAAAGCAAGATACCAGTTTGCAGCATCTAAATAAACGATATGCCCGTTTTTATAAGCTTTAGTTTGTTTAATGATGTCGTTATCCAGTACTTTTTGCGCATTATTGGCTTTTTCCGTAATTGCAGCGGTACGATCTACAACCAATAAGAAATCGGGATTTTTTTCTAAAATATATTCAAATCCGACACTTTGGCCATGAGTAGAAGATTTAATCGTAGGATCAATTGGTTGGAAGCCGTATTTTTGGTACACCATACCATAGCGGGAGCCGTCACCAAAAGCGCTTATTTTGCTTTCATTCACTAAAACAAGCAGTGCGGTTTTATCTTTCGCATCCTTAGCCACTTGGCTTACCACCGTCTCCAATGCTTTTAATTTTTCTTTTGCGATGGACTCCTTATCAAAAATTTGCCCCAGTGCAATGACATTTTGTTGAAAACTGTCGTAATAGTTTTTGTAGTCATTATCAATGAAAAAAACCGGTGCAATTTCTTTAAATTTATCCACCATTTTTTCTTGGCGTTTTGAGGCGATAATTAAATCCGGTGCGATATCATTAATTTTTTCTAAGGATTGTTCCTTCAAATCCCCTACATTTTTGAATTTTTCATTAGCAAATTCCGCAAGATAACCCGGAATCTTGCCGCTTTGTGGAAAACCGACAATTTTATCCGCCGCCCCTAACGCACGAATCGTATCTGCCGCACCGAAATCAAGCACCACGACTTTTTGCGGGTTTTGCGAAACAATTTGCCTACCGGCAAAATTTTCAACAGTGATGTCTGCTGCATTGGCTGCGCTCACACCGATAAATGCCAAAACGGATAGGGCTAAAGTGGAAAATGTTTTTTTCATTGAAAACTCCTAGTTGTGTCTAAAATAAACGGCAATTTTATGCTTATCGATTTCCTGAATCGGAATATCCATATCATAAATATCTTTTAAAACAGAGGATTGCATAATGTGGTTCACCCCCCCTTGCTGTACTAAACGTCCGTTTTTCATCGCGATAATATAATCCGAATAACAGGAGGCAAAATTAATATCGTGAATGACAATCACCACCGTCTTATTCAGTTCATTTACCAATTTGCGTAATACCTGCATAATCTGTACGGAATGTTTCATATCAAGATTATTAAGAGGTTCATCCAACAAAATATAATCCGTATTTTGTGCCAACGTCATAGCAATATAAGCTCGTTGACGCTGTCCCCCGCTAAGTCTATCAATATATTGATGGCGAATATCGCCAAGATCCATATAACAGATTGAATTATCAATAAAAGTGCGGTCGATTTCCGTCAAGTTTCCTTTGCAATAAGGAAAACGCCCGAATGCCACCAGTTCCTCAATCGTCAATCGTAAATTAATATTGTTGGATTGTTTCAAAATAGCCAGTTGCTTAGCAATATCATTACTTTTTTTGCTATTCAGCAATTCATTGTTTAAATACACCTCGCCACGGTCTGCCGAAAGTAAACGGCTGATGATAGACAACAGGGTACTTTTTCCTGCGCCGTTCGGTCCGATAAAAGACGTGATTTTGCCCTTAGGAATGGTGAGAGAAACGTCATCCACCACCTTCTTTCCGCTATAACTTTTACTTATATTTCTAACTTCAATCGCCATCTTTACTTTACAAGCCCTATTTTTTGTTTGTTCTTAATAAAAGATAAATGAAATACACGCCACCTACAAAATTAACGATTATGCTCAATGTCGTGCGGAAAGTGAAAATTTGCGTCACCAAAAATTGGCCAAGCACCAAAGTGATGATGGAAATTAACATCGCCGCCGGAATCAATACTTTATGGCGATAATCGCGAATAAATTCAAAGGTAAGATTCATCACCAACAAACCAAGAAAAGTCAAGGGTCCTACAAGAGCCGTGGAAACAGAGATTAAAATCGACACCAAAATTAACAACGTTTTCGTGATCTGTTGGTAATCAACACCAAGATTAATCGCATTTTCGCGACCCAACGCTAAAACATCAAAATAACGCCAATAAGGTAAACTGAATAAAATCGTGCCGACCAAAATAGCGAGCGCTATCCATAAAATATGCGTATTAATTCGGTTGAAACTCGCAAAACCGATATCTTGCACAATTTGAAATTCATTCGGATCAATCAGCACTTCCATAAAAGTGGTTAAACTGCCAAAAAAAGTGCCGAATACAATCCCTACCAGCAACAAAAAGAAAATATTTTGAGATTCTTTTTTAAACAAGAAGTGATAAAGCAATAAAGAAAACACCATCATCACGCCGGTACAAATCACAAATAAAGTCATCGAGTTTATAGATAAGAACGCACTTGAACCGAACAAAAAAATAATACCGGTTTGAATTAATAAATAAAGCGAATCCAACCCTAAAATACTCGGTGTAAGGATTCGATTATTCACCACAGTTTGGAAAATCATCGTAGCAAGCGCAATGGCTGCACCGGTAATAATAATCGCCAAAAGCGAAAGACTACGATTTTCCAAGGCATATTGCCAACGGGTCGGCAAAGCATAACCTAAATAAAGTGCGGTCGAAATTAGGACTAAAATCACAAGTGCGATGAATTGATAGAAAGATTTTTTATGCATTTCGATACCGCTTCAACAATAAAAATAAGAAAATCCCACTACCAAAAACGCCTACTACCACATTAATAGATATTTCATAAGGATAAATCACCGCTCTACCTAAAATATCACAAAACAGAACAAATACCGCGCCGAGCAAAGCAGTGTGCGAAAGCACCTTTTTTAGATTATCGCCTAAATAAAGTGTAACGATATTAGGGATAATCAGACCGAGGAACGGAATCACGCCCACTGAAATAATAATGATAGAAGAAACAACCGACACGATTAACAAGCCGATGTACAAGACCAAGTTGTAATTTAAACCTAAATTTACGGCAAAATCCTTGCCCATACCGACAATAGAAAAACGATTGGCAAACAGATAAGCGACAACCAGCATAGGAATGCTGAAATAAAGTAATTCATATCGTCCTGCCATCACTAATGAAAAATCCCCTTGTAACCAGCCGGAAAGATTTTGTAACACATCTTGCTGATAAGCGATAAACGCCGTAATCGCACTAATGATATTGCCAAACATAATCCCAACAAGGGGGACAAAAATCGTATCTTTAAACTTCAAGCGGGAAAGAATGAACATAAACAACAACGTGCCGAGAAATGACACGGCTACGGCAATACCGGTTTTCAATAACATTGAAGCCGAAGGAAAAAACAACATGACAATTAAAATACCAAGTCGGGCGCTATCCATCGTACCTGCCGTCGTGGGAGAAACAAAACGGTTTCGGCTTAACTGCTGCATTACCAAACCGCAAATACTCAAAGACGTGCCGGCGATCAAAATACTGATTAATCGAGGCACTCGACTTATAGCAAAAATCTGCCACTGATTGCCTTCAAAATTTAGTAAGCCCTGTAAATTGACAGAACTCACACCGAGGAAAAGTGAAACAACCGAAAGCACAAAGAGAAGAAGAATCAGGTAACGTCGCTTGATCATAATTAAAATGATAATAATTCTTAAAGCAAAAATAACACATTAAGTGAAAATCAGGAAGATAGATTTATATTTCGCACTGGAAATCAGGCAAAAAAAATCAGTCCTCTAAAGTTGTCGATATCGGCTTTTAGAGGACTGATAAATTTTCATTAACAATTCAAAACTTAAGCCTTTTTTCCGCATCTTTTGCTCTTATCAAGAATTGTTTACGTTCCGCCGTTGCCATACTACTACTTGAGCCGGGTAATTTCACTGTTAACGGATTTACAGCCCGGCCGTTAATATGAAACTCATAATGTAAGTGCGGACCGGTAGAAATCCCCGTGTTTCCTGAAAGTGCAATTCGCTCACCTTTTTTCACAGTCTGTCCTGCCCTCACTAACGGACGACTTAAATGCATATAAACCGTTTGATATTCCCGACCATGACGAAGCACGACATAACGTCCCGCACCACCGGCTTGATACGCCACTTTTTCAACTAATGCATCTGCCGGCGCAATAATCGGCGTGCCTTGCGGCACAGAGAAATCCACCCCTTTATGCGGACGAACCCGTCCGGTAACCGGGTGACGGCGATTCGGATTAAAGGGGGAAGAAATACGGGCTTGCCGCTGCAACGGATAACGCGCAAACCCCTTACCCAATGTTTCGCCTTGCTGATTATAATAGCGACCGTTCGCAGCTTGAATCGCATAATAGCTCTTTCCTTCCGCAATAATATGGATCGCATCCACATTACCTTGTCCGGTAAGTTTATCGCCTAAATATTCACGCGAAACCAAAACGGCAAACTTTGTACCTTTTTTCAGTTTTCGTAAACTCACTTGCCACTGTAGCGCGGAGCTTAATTGCGAAATCTGACGACTGTCTAAACCTAACTCGCGCAAACTCGTGGCAAGAGACCCTGAAACCTGCCCTTTCAGCACCTCTTTTTTCCAAATACTTTGTTTCTCTAAAATCTGACGCTTAAATTTCCCTTCTTCCACGCGTTCATAAATACGCTCTTCTTTTTCGGAAACGAGCCAGTTCAAATATTCCAACTGATCATTTTTATCTAAAATCCAGTAAAACTGTTGCCCTGCACGTAAATTTTTTAGTTCGGGATAAGAGGCGATGAGGCTTTTTGCCGTGTCATCTTCCAAGCCTGAAAGTTCTAACACATCTTTTAACGTATCGCCACGCACAACGGTATGACTAAATTGATCGGAAATACGCATAGCCTGATCCGCCGCATCAAGCAAATCGCTCAATGCATTTTGCGCATCTTGCGGTAAATCATTGAGTTCATCAAATTCAGGCTTTACTTCTTCCGCTTCATCATCGTGGGCTTGTAATTCATCATCATAAGAAGTCGCGTCTTCAGAATGCGTTTGATTGTCTGTTTGTGCTGAAGGGGACGGCGTGTTGCCCGCTTGTTCCGGCGTAAGGGATTGATACTGCACTCCGCCCACCATTTCAGGCTCAACATTGCTTTGAACGGTCGGTTCGGATTCCGTACTGTTTTTCAAACTCAGCATCGTGCCGGTAAAAATGAGCAATAACGCAACAAAAAAAATCGCCGCTTTAATGCGCGATTTTCTTTTACGTCTATCTCTGGCTAATTTAACGTGCTGCAAAATGACTACCTAACATAAATAATATCGATTTTCAGACTACAAATCCTGAAGGAGGTTCATTCTACCTTAAAACCCATAAAAAAGATGGTTAAATATTCATCACAAGAGATTACACCTTGAGAAATTCCCTGAAATAAGCTAAGGTTAGCCACTAATTTTCATATAGGCGGTATTATGCAAATTCATACTATTCAACGCGATCCGCTCTCCCCATTAATTGAACTTAAAAATATCAATGTGGTGTTTGAACAAAAAACCGCGTTACAGAATATCAATTTAAAAATTTACCCAAATTCCATTATTACCATTGTCGGACCAAATGGCGGCGGAAAATCAACATTACTCAAAACCTTGTTGAAACTACAGCCGCCCACCAGCGGAGACGTGATTTATAACCAAAATGTACGCATTGGTTATGTGCCGCAAAAAATTCATTTGGATCCGAGTTTACCGATTACGGTAAAACGTTTTCTCGCCCTGAAAAAAGGGGTAAAAACAACGGATATTTTGACCGCACTTGAGCAGCTTTCCATCACGCACTTATGCGACAACAATATGCAAAAACTTTCCGGCGGTGAAATGCAGCGAGTTTTACTCGCCCGTGCTATTTTAAATAAACCGAATCTATTAGTGTTGGACGAACCGACACAAGGTGTGGATATGACCGGACAAGCGGCGCTCTACCACCTTATTCATCAAACCCAACAAAACCTAAATTGTGCGGTATTAATGGTTTCTCATGATTTACACATTGTGATGGCGGATAGTAAAGAAGTGCTTTGTATTAACCAACATATCTGTTGTGCTGGCACACCCGAAACCTTATCGAACGATCCCGCATTTATGCGTTTATGGGGAAATCAGCTTGCCCAAAATGTCGGTTTTTACACTCATCACCACAATCACCATCACAACTTACATGGCGATGTATGCGGTTGTAATGCCTCTGAAAACTCTTGCCAAAATAAGGATGCCTAATGTTTGAAATTCTTCTTCCGGCATTTTTAACCGGTATTTTACTTTCACTGATAACCGCCCCATTAGGCGTCTTCGTCGTGTGGCGCAAAATGGCCTATTTCGGCGATACGCTTTCTCATTCCGCACTTCTTGGCGTGGCGTTGGGAATTTTCTTGCAAGTCAATCCTTATGTAACGATTGTAATTCTTACGCTTATTCTCGCCTTAGTGATGGTCTGGCTGGAAAGCAACACGCAATTTTCTATTGATACCTTACTCGGCATTATCGCGCACAGTTGCTTATCCCTCGGTGTGGTAACCGTCGGTTTATTAAAGAATGTACGGGTAGATTTAATGAACTATTTATTCGGCGATCTGCTGGCGATAAATTATACGGATCTCATCTATATCGGCATCGGCGTTGTTATGGTATTAAGTACCCTGACTTATTTTTGGCAAGCCTTACTTTCCACCACCGTTTCACCGGAGCTCGCCCAAGTCGAAGGCATTAATATTAGAAAAATGCGCTTTATTCTAATGATTTTGACCGCCCTTACCATCGCTTTAAGTATGAAATTTGTCGGTGCGTTGATTATCACATCACTGCTGATTATTCCTGCCGCCACCGCTCGACGCTTTGCCGCCACACCGGAATCTATGGTGGGGTTCGCTATCGGAATAAGTGTGCTTTCTGTCATCGGCGGATTGCTATTATCCGCTTTTTACGACACCGCCGCCGGGCCTTCCGTCGTTATTTGCTCCGCATTTTTATTTATATTGTCATTATTAAAAAAAGCCCGATTGTAAGCTTGCCCAACCAGTGAAAACTATTTGCGCCATAAGGTAATTCTTGATAAAGTGCGGTCAATTTTTGTGGTGTTTTTAGGATAAGAAAATGAGCCAAGAATATTTAGATTTTGAACTGCCGATTGCAGAATTAGAAGCCAAAATCGAAGCCTTACGCACGGCTTCCGATGATAAAGTCGATTTAACCGACGAAATTAAACGCTTACAGAAAAAAAGCGATGAATTAACCAGAAAAACCTTTGCTAATCTTGATGCTTGGCAAGTTTCCCGTATGGCGCGCCACCCAAATCGCCCTTATACATTAGATTATATCGAACACATATTCACTGAATTTGAAGAACTGGCAGGCGATCGCGCTTTCGCAGATGACAAAGCGATTGTAGGCGGTTTAGCCCGTTTAGAGGGGCGTCCGGTTATGGTAATCGGTCATCAAAAAGGACGAAGCGTAAAAGATAAAGTAAAACGTAACTTCGGGATGCCTGCTCCTGAAGGTTATCGCAAAGCCCTACGTTTAATGGAAATGGCGGAGCGTTTTAAACTTCCGATCATTACTTTTATCGACACTCCGGGGGCTTATCCGGGAATTGGCGCAGAAGAACGCGGTCAAGCGGAGGCCATTGCACGTAACTTACGCGAAATGGCGCAATTAACCGTACCGGTTATCTGCACCGTGATTGGTGAAGGCGGTTCCGGCGGCGCATTGGCAATCGGTGTAGGCGATAAAGTGAATATGTTGCAATATTCCACCTATTCCGTTATCTCGCCGGAAGGTTGCGCCTCTATACTTTGGAAAAGTGCGGAAAAAGCCTCAACCGCAGCTGAAGTGATGGGTTTAACCGCAGATCGCTTAAAAGAACTCAACTTAATTGACAGTATCGTACAAGAACCCATTGGCGGCGCACATCGTGATTATGCGTTGATGGCGGAAAACTTAAAACAACGGTTGATGGAAGATTTGAGCGAACTTGACGGATTATCAAAAGAAGCATTGTTAGACAGACGTTATCAACGTTTAATGTCTTACGGCTATTGCTAACCTGATTTAAAAAGAGCGGTATTTTTGACCGCTCTTTTTGTCGTTTATAAGACTCACATACGTTCAAATAAATATAAAATGAAATCGCACAAATAACAGGATTCAAAAATGAAAAACGTACTTTCTATCCAATCTCATGTCGTATATGGCTTTGCCGGAAATAAATCCGCCACATTCCCAATGCAGTTATTGGGCGTAGATGTTTGGGCACTCAACACCGTACAATTCTCTAACCACACGCAATACGGCAAATGGACGGGAATGGTAATTCCACAAGAACAAATCCGTGAAATCGTCACCGGTTTAGACAATATCGAAAAATTGCAGGAATGTGATGCGCTACTTTCCGGCTATCTTGGTTCGGCAGAACAAGTAGATCAAATCATCTACGCCCTAGAACAAATCAAAAAACGCAACCCTAATGCCCTCTACTTATGCGATCCGATTATGCCGCACCCGGAAAAAGTTTGCGTTGTTGCAAACGGCGTTCGCGAAGCCTTGATAGAAAAAGCAATCCCTGTGGCCGATATTATGACGCCAAACCTACATGAATTACGCCAACTGAGCGATTTCCCAATTAACAACTTTGACGATGTACTTCAAGCCGTACGTGCATTACTCGACAAAGGCGTGAAAAAAATCTTAGTAAAACACTTAGGCAAAGTAGGCAAAATTAATGATCCCGATACCTTTGAAATCATTATGGCGACACCGGAAGGTATTTGGCATTTAAGCCGTCCGCTTTATCAATTCAACTTTGAACCTGTGGGCGTAGGTGATTTAATCGCCGGTACTTTCTTAGCGAATTTACTCAATGGCAAATCAGATGTGGAAGCATTTGAGACAATGAATAATGAAGTCGCCGGTGTGATGAAAACCACTTTTGATCTCAATGCCTACGAGTTACAAACGATTGCCGCGCGTTTCGAGATTTTAAACCCAACCGCACAATACAAAGCTGAAAAAATTGCTTAATGGATCTTTTCTCAAGTTTTGAACAACAACTAAAACAAACCGCCGCACAAGGTTGTCTTATCGCCTTAAGCGGTGGTTTAGACTCCGGCGTACTTCTCTCTCTGTTTGCAAAATACCGTAAAAAACAACCGCACTTTCATCTGCGGGCAATTCACATTCATCATGGCTTAAGCCCAAATGCAGACAGCTGGGCAAAGCACTGCCAAACGTTATGTGATAAATTCGATATTTCGCTCATTATTGAATATGTTCAAATCGATCGTTGCAACGGTATTGAGGCCGGCGCACGTGAAGCTCGTTATAACGCCATACGCCGGCATCTTCAAGCTGATGAACTACTGGCAACCGCACATCACCTAAACGATCAAACGGAAACCTTTTTCCTTGCCCTTAAACGTGGTAGCGGTTTACGGGGCTTGGGGGCAATGCAAACGCATAGCGAAATGTTCGGTATGAACATTTTCCGTCCGTTGCTGAATTTCACCCGCGAACAATTAGAAAATTACGCTCAAATTGAAAATCTGATTTGGGTTAATGACGAAAGCAATAATGACAACCGCTATGATCGCAATTTTTTACGCAACCGGGTTTTGCCGATACTCCGAGAACGTTGGGCTTATTTTGATCGGGTCGTCCAACGTTCTGCGCAACATTGTTTTGAACAACAACAGTTGATTGACGAACTGCTACAAGAAACCTTTAGTAAACACTGCCAAACACAAACCGAGTTTAACCTTTGTCATTTCGTTCAATATTCACGTGCAAAACAGACCGCACTTTTGCGTATGTGGCTGACTGAAAATGATTGTGAAATGCCGAGTAAACGTCAACTTGAACAACTTATTCAAGATGTCATTTTGGCAAAAGAGGAGGCTAATCCGCAATTTCATCTTGGCGAAAAAGTAGTTCGCCGTTATCAATCTTGCCTATATCTTACGGATAACTTTGCCGATCTGGCACAAATTTGCCTTGAAATGAAAGAACCTAATCTTATTCTGCCTGATAATTTGGGTGAGCTTCATTTGCAGCGGACAGAGAAAATATTTATTTTTCATTGGCAGCAATATTCCGTTGAACTCCTGCCAACAACGCGACCCATTCAAATTCGTTTTTCTTATTCGGGTAAAATCAAACATCATCCTAAACGTCCAAGAGAGGAAATCAAAAAAGTATGGCAAGAATTGGGCGTTCCCCCTTGGCAACGACATCGGATCCCACTGATTTTCTATGGTGATAGGCTGCAAAGTGCGGTCGGTTTTTTTCAAGTTTTTGAAAACGCAAAAAAATAGCGCAAAATATCCTGCGCCACCCTCACTTTGCTCCATTTATTTGATAGAATGCCCCTCATTATTTTTTATTATTTAAAAAGGAAAGCGAATGTTTGATTCTTTTATTGTTCAATTTGTCGTACTTTGGGCTGTTATTGATCCTATCGGCTCAATTCCCGTTTACCTTTCTAAAACGATTGGATTCTCTCTTGAAGAACGCCGCAAAATCGCACGTAATGCGGTGATTATCTCTGCCGGCATCTTACTTTTCTTTTTAATCAGCGGACAAATTCTTTTTGAAGCAATGCAAGTCCCTTTACCGGCTTTTCAAATTGCAGGCGGATTAGTCCTTTTCCTGTTTGCTTTAACAATGATTTTCGGTGAAAGCAAGCCTGATCAGGAAATAAAAATGCGCGCCAATGTAACGGAAATTGCCGTTTATCCGCTTGCCGTTCCTTCTATCGCTTCACCGGGTGCGATGATGGCAATTGTGCTTTTAACGGATAATCACCGTTTCAATTTCAGCGAACAATTTATTACCGCCGGAATTATGCTGGCAGTGCTGCTGATTACTTATATTTTGCTTCTTGCCGCAAATCGTATTCAGCATTTTATTGGCAACTCAGGCGCGGCGATCATTAGTCGTGTGATGGGATTGATTTTGGCAACGGTTGCCGTAAATAACGTATTGGTGGGATTAAAAGAGTTCTTTACGCAGGTAGTATAAACTTTTAATGAGGCTTCTTTTCGGAAGCCTTTTTATTTTCTCGCTGAGCCTTTAAATACGCTGTAAGCTAAGAATCTAAAAAATCCCTCAAAATACCTGCGGTAAATTCTTTTCTTAAATAAAAGCCTAAAGGTAAGGTTTCCACCATCTCACCATGCTTTCCAATCCCTTTTGTGATGGCTTTACTGTTCGCTCCTTTTGGTCTTAACTGCATCACCTCGCCGATTCTTGCAGTAATTTGGTCAAGACGTCCAAGCGTGATGTATTCCATCAATTCTTCCCAATCTTGCTTTAATTGACGTTCTTGCTGCGCATTCGGTCGCCATAAAATCGGGGCACCGATATGGCGTTCACGTAACGCAATACTGCGACTGCCTTCAATCGGGATCCAAAGTACGCAAGATAATTTATGGCGAACATGAGAGGTTTCCCACCGCACACCGGAATTTTGTACTAACGGAGCAAGGCTAACAAAGGTGGTTTCTAATGGAAAACCCTGCTCATTAATAGGCAAGGTTTTCAGCTCAACACCAAGGTGGACAAAATCTTGTTCGGCTTTACTGCCGGCAGTTGCCCCCAATGCGGTTTCTAATAACATACCAACCCAACCTTTATTCCGTTTTAAATTTGGTGGAACAGCGATATTCAGTTCGTCCGCAAGTTCGCCAAAAGTTAAACCGGCGATCCTTTGTGCCCGTTGAAGGAGTTGTGATAAGGTAGTTGGCGATGTTTGGGAAATCATTCGTTATACTTTTTGAAAAAACGGGGTCTGGTGTATTCACTCCCTTTATCAATGTAAGGAATATTTTCTAATTTCAATAAAAAACGTTTTGCGGCTAATCCGCCACCAAATCCGGTTAAGGTTTTATCTTTACCGAGAATACGATGGCAAGGAATGATAATGCTAATCGGATTACTGCCCACTGCCCCCCCTACGGCACGTACGGCTTTAGGATTATTGATTATGTTTGCCAGCTCGCCATAACTCGACATCTCTCCATAAGGAATTTGGCGCAATGCTTGCCAAATCGCTTTCTGAAACGGCGTTCCCTCTGCTTTCAAAGGAATATCTGCAAAAGTCTCGGGTTCACCGTTAAAATAGCGATCAAAAGCTAACCGCACTGTTTGAAACAAAGGTAAATCGTTTTTTTCCTGCCAAGCCGGATTCGGTGCGTATTGTTCTTTCTCAAAATCAATATGTGTGATGTATTCACCATCAGACAAAATTAAAAGTTGTCCGACCGGTGAAGAATAATAAGTGTAATAAAGTGCGGTCATTTTTTTCTAAGTTTTTCAGTATTATGTATCAATCATACAAAGAGAAATTTATATCCAATATTTGTAGGGGCGTATTGCATATACCTCTACAATCCATTTCATCATTAAACCTCTATTGGTGCATTAGGATCTCGCCTAACGACACCCTACAATGATTTGTGCGAGTATTACATAATACTGAAGTTTTTTGGCGAGATAAATCTCGTACTACAAAAAAGCACAGACTTTATGTAAACCTGTGCTTTTATTATGCTAAATTTTTTAACGAATTAGAAACTATAATTTAAGTTTAAACCATAGAGATTCGCGCTTGCCTTAGAGGTGTAATCCGCCTCGATTTTCGCAATACCACGAACATCTTGTGATTCTTTGAATTGGATTTTTTTACCTTTTAAGTAAGCATAGCCTAAATCAACAGAAAGATTCGGGGTAACTTTATAGGTTGCACCAAAGCTATACCAAGTACGATCAGTATCAGGAATTGAGGCACTTGCGTGATTTAATGTCGCGGCAGCCTCATCATAAGCGATACCCGCACGTAAGGTGAGCTGATCGTTCACATCATAAGTCGCGCCAAGTGCGATACGGGAATTACTACGATAATTTTCATCTTTATGGAAAGCTAATTCACCGGTGTTATAAGTTGCATGTAACGATTTTAAGCGGCTCCAGTGCGTATATTTATAACTATAGTGCATTGCAAAGCGATCCGTTAACTGGTGAAAACCGGATACTTCCAAATAATCCGGTAAATGTAACGTTAAGTTACCTTCCCCTGCTGGTGCTCCCGCAATTGCACGTGGAGCGCTCACCGCATAGCGATCATTAAAATCAATATCGATTTTTGAATGATATGCCACACCGAGGCGATTACGTTCATTAAACTCATATAACAAACCTGCATTCCAACCGAAGCCCCATGCATTTCGATCACGTAAATGTGTTAAAACGGTATCTTTTCCCACACCTTGAAGTCTTGATAAAGACTGCGCTGCATTTGGAGAAATTTGTCCGGCAGCGACTAAAGACGGAACTAAAGGCGCAGCGTTTTTAACCGCAGTACTTAAAATCCCCGCACGGCGCTCGATTTCAGCTTTCGCATAAACCGCATTCAAACCCAAACCGGCACTTAACCCTTGGGTAACACGATATGAACCGCTTAAGTTAAGATTAATTGCGGTTAAATCGGTTTTACCGCCAAAAACACCCGCATCATAGTTGTTGTCATATTCGCTTTTTAAACCGAAGTTTACGTTCATTCCCGCTCCCACCGCAAATTTATCGTTGATAGGTGCAACAAAATACATATTCGGAATAAATGATCCCGGCACGACACTCTTTTGGGAAGCAGAACCTTGCGCAAGAGGACGACCAAAAGCGGTAACAGTAACAGGACCGCTCATATTAATCTTAGAGTCCACATAAACACCACCCACAGAGAATTGGTTCGTTTTAAACATACTCATCAATGCAGGATTCGTTGCCACAACAGAGGCATTATCCGCCATCGCTGCTTCACCGGCATAAGCCCGACCTAAGCCGGATGTAGAAACTTCCGCTAATTGGAATGCGGCGGCATTTGCGCCCCCGGCTGCAAATAACGTTGCGACAGCGAATAAAGATTGGTTAAATTTTTTCATTGGGAAACCCTTGTTATATTTATATGGAAATAATAAAAAGACGCAAAATTCTAAAACTCCATTTGTTGAAGTGCAAATTTATTTTGCTTATTTTTAATGAGTTCCGACCAGTGGAAATGATTTAAAGTGCGGTTAATTTTCAATAGGTTTTCAAAAGTGGTAAAATAACGCCAAATTAATTTCAAAATAAGGATGAAATATGACGATAAAATGCAAAGCGGAAGAGTCTCTTACCTGTAGCTGTGTAGATGTAGGCACAATTATTGACGGTTCGGATTGCACCGTAAACGTAGATCAAATTTATCACAACCAAACAGAGGCGGAACAAGCTCTCGCCCGTTTCACCGAAAAAGCCCGCAAAACAGAAAGCGAACCTTGCGAAATCGTTAGTGAAATCATATCCACCGAAGACGGAGTACAACTAAAAGCAAGCTTCACTTTCAGCTGCCAAGCCGAAGCAATGATTTTTGAATTGGCAAATCGTTAAAAACAAACATGGAAATAACCGCACTTTGATCTGCCCCCCAAAATTTGGACAGATAATTTAACTTAAATATTGAGTCCTGTAATCCACAGGGCTCAAATTTTTTAAACCTAATTTAATCCGTTTCTCATTGTAATAACGAATATAACGGTGAAGCGCCTGCTCCAACTCATCAATATGACTAAATTGTTTAGGGTAAAAAGCTTCTGATTTCAATAAACTAAAGAAACTTTCCATTACCGCATTATCATAGCAATTACCCCGACGACTCATACTCTGAATCGCATAAGGCGTGCCATCTTCTCTAAGAAGCAATTCCCGCCAACGTTTCAGCCCATAAAGCGTGCCTTTCACTATGGATTATCGGTAAATCTTCCCGGCTTAATTGTGCCAAGGTCTTCTTGAGCATACCGCTCACCAAGGCAAAGGAAGGTCGTCTCCCTATTTGATAGGCGATAATTTCTCTATTCGCCAAATCCATCATCGGTGATAAATACAACTTTTCTTTCCCCACCCGAAACTCGGTGACATCCGTCACGAATTTCTGCTTCAGTTTCTTCGCACTAAAATTGCCGGCCAGAAGATTCGGGGCAACGTAGCTTGTTTTCCCGCCTTTCCTACGACGTTTCACTTTGACACAAGAGCGAATATTCAGGGCTTGCATATGTGAAAGCACGGTTTTACCGCTTAGAAAAAGCCCTTCCTTACGTAACTTCACCCGTAACACCCGATAGCCGTCCCTCCCTTCATTATCTTGATGAAGCTGTAAAATTCGCTGTCGAATCCGAGTATTATCCTGTGCAGTCGTTTTATAGTAATAAGTTGAACGGGATAAGGACAGAATTTGCAATAACAGGGGCAAGCGATGCCTATGTCTTAAGGCATTCACTATGTCCCTTTTTTCCTTTTGACTTTCTGCTCCCGCAAGGCTTTTAACTTTTTTAGCACATCATTTTCCGCTTCAAGGTATTCTATTCGTTTTAAAAGCGCATTTCTATCCGTCAGGTCTTTGACCGTCTCCGAACCATCATATTTTTTCATTTTTTGTGAATATCCCTTATTAGGTTGGCGAATAAGCCCGTTCATACCTTGTTTTTGGAAACGTTGCAACCAATTTACGATAGAGGCATGGCTTGAGATATGGTAGCGTTCTGCCGCTTCTCGGATACCTAATTGGTCGTTTCGTATCATTTTAACGATGTTTAATTTAAAGTCTGTTGAATAATGTTTGCCCATAAAAGAATCTGCTCCTTAATTTGTTGGTTTGGATGTCCAACTTTTGGGGAGCAGATCACTTTCGCTGAAGTGCGGTTATTTTTACCCCGATTTTCTAGTCATCATGCTGGCTTAGGAAACCACCGCTTTGGTGTTTCCAAAGTTTGGCATAAAGTCCGTTTTGTTCAAGTAACTCGGCATGTGAGCCTTGTTCGACAATTTGACCTTTATCCAACACAATTAAACGATCCATTGCGGCAATGGTTGATAAACGGTGTGCAATCGCAATAACCGTTTTATTTTCCATCATTTTGTCCAGACTTTCTTGAATCGCAACTTCTACCTCGGAATCCAACGCACTTGTGGCTTCATCAAGTAACAGAATCGGGGCATCTTTCAACATAACACGGGCAATAGCGATACGTTGGCGTTGACCGCCGGAAAGTTTCACACCGCGTTCACCGACATGCGCATCATAACCTTGACGACCTTGCTCATCACGCAAGAATGGAATGAAATCCGCCGCTTCAGCCCGCTCTGCCGCCTGTTTCATTTCTTCTTCTGTCGCATTTGGGCGACCATAAATAATATTTTCACGTACCGAGCGGTGAAGTAAGGAAGTATCCTGCGTTACTAAACCGATTTGACTGCGCAAACTTTCTTGTTTCACATCCAATACATTTTGTCCATCAATGGTAATCGTGCCGTGTTGAGCTTCATAAAAACGGAGTAACAAATTTACAATGGTGGATTTACCTGCACCGGAACGTCCGATTAACCCGACTTTTTCCCCCGGTTTAATGGTAAGGTTAAAATGATTCAATAAAGGCTTTGTCGGATCATAGGCAAAGGTAATATCATTAAATTTAATCTCACCTCGTTTCACTTGTAGCGGCGTACTATTCGATTTATCCACAATGGTGTGCGGCTTAGTGAGCGTATTCATACCGTCATTTACCGTACCGATATTTTCAAATAAACGGGCGGATTCCCACATAATCCAGCGAGAAAGCCCATTCACCCGTAATGCCATTGCCGTTGCCGTGGCAATTGCCCCCACACTGGTTTGCCCTTGTTGCCATAAAATCACGCCTAATATTGCCGTGCTTAACGTCAGAAAAATATTAGAGGCATAAGTTAGCGTATCAAGCGAGCTTGCCAAACGCATCTGTGCATGCACCGTTACCATAAATTCTTCCATAGAACGTTTTGCGTAGGAGGCTTCACGTGCACCATGGGAGAATAATTTTACGGTTGCAATGTTTGAATAGGCATCCGTAATACGTCCTGTCATCAACGAACGTGCATCCGCTTGGCGTTCCGCCGTTTTGGCTAAACGTGGAATTAATAACTTTAAAATGATAACGAATAGCACAATCCAAATACCAAACGGCAATAAGAACCATGTATCTAATGCCGCCAATACCAAACCTGAAGTGATAAAATACACCACCACATAAACCAACATATCCGCAATCGTCATTACGGTATCACGCACGGCAAGTGCCGTTTGCATTACTTTGGCGGAAACCCGACCGGCAAATTCATCTTGATAAAAACTTAAACTTTGCCCCAGCATTAAACGGTGAAAATTCCAGCGTAAACGCATAGGGAATACGCCTTGCAACGTTTGTAAACGAACATTTACGCCAATAAAAGACCACACAATGCTTAATACAAGCAGTGCAGCCATTCCCAACAATAAATGACCTTTCTCCTGCCACAAGGTTGCCGGCGTATAGGTGCCTAACCAGTCAACGAGCAATCCCATAAATTGGAACAGTAACGCTTCCATTACCCCCGTACCGACCGTTAAGATCGCCAGCAAGAAAATCCAGCCTTTCATACCGTCAATACTAGACCAAATAAAACGGAACAAACCTTTTTCCGGTGTGATCGGATTACTTTCCGGATACGGATTTAAACGGTTTTCAAACCACGAAAAAATTTTGTTAAACATAGTATTTCCTTAAAAACAAAAGGCAACCTAAAGTTGCCTTCTCAAACGCCTGCCATTATAACGCAAAATTTTTACAATTTATAGAGAAGACAATTTCCGATATTGACTTGGGGAGAGCTGATAAACATTCTTAAAGGCTTTACTAAAATGCGCCTCCGATTGATAGCCCACCTCCAACGCAATAGCCAGTATTGACTGTTGCGATTGCTTTAACAAAAACGCCGCTAAATCTAACCGCACTTTGGTAAGAAACTTACCGGGAGACATTCCCAATTGCTGCTGAAACACACGAATAAAATTCGCACGTGACATCGCCGCCAACTTAGCAAGTTGTTCAATATGCCACTGCTTCGCCGGCGATTGCAATAATTGCACCAGCACCGTATTAAGACGCTTATCTTGCAGGGCATACAATACGCCTTTATCAATCACACTGCGAGAAATCACATCACGTAAAATATAAATAAATAACACATTTGCCAGCGCATCAATAACCGATTGCGTGCCGCTTTCTTGTTTTTGGGCTTCCTGTAAAAATAATCGAATCAAAGGGTGAATCGGCGTATCACATAAATTTAAATGTAAATAAGTCGGCAATGATTCTATCAATAGGGCATTTTTCTGATAATAAAACGCACCGCAAAACATTTTAAAATTCGGCGTACCCTGTCCGATTTGATGAATTTGAAAAATACCTTGTTGTTCCTTTTTTAAAGGAACGGAAGGCTTCCCTTCCGCTAAATTACTCATCAAGTGCGGTAGGCTTTGCGGAAGAAAAAAGATATCGCCGGTCTTCAAATGAAAGGTCTTTTCACCGAATGTCAGCCAACACTCGCCTTCTTCAATAAAATGAAAGATGCCTTTGTCATTATGCTGTTCTTCATAGTTGATCTGCCATTCGCCTTGAAAAAGGCAGTGGATATTAATTTCACCGCGTACTTGAGCTAAATGCGTGAGCCTATCTAAATAATCCATGATGAGATTTTAGCCATAAAAATTGAGATAAATTGGCAAGTATCATACCGCAGTCTGTCTATAATGGCTCGCAGAAATTACCTATATGTTTAATTGTTTCTAGGAGAAAATACAATGTTTACAGATTGGAAAGAACATACATCACACGTTAAAAAATCATTTGCCGCACTTGGTAAACAACACCCGAAAATGTTACAAGCCTATCAAGCATTAGGCGCAGCCGCTGCCGAAGGTAATGTACTCGATGCGAAAACCCGCGAATTAATCGCGCTTGCAGTGGCAGTTACAACCCGTTGTGAAAGCTGCATTAGTGTTCACGCAGAAGAGGCAGTGAAAGCCGGTGCGACAGAAGCCGAAGTGTCTGCGGCACTTGCGATGTCTATCGCCTTAAATGCAGGTGCGGCATACACTTATTCTTTACGCGCATTAGAAGCTTACCATACACAAAAAGGTGAGTAATCAAACCGTTTAAGCTTTATTATTTAGGAACCTAGTTTATATTGGCACTCGCTGAGTGCCTTTTTTATTGCCACAAATTTAACGTTTTTATTTGCGTGATGACATCTTCCACCTGAATTTGTGCCATCAAGTTTTTCGCTTTTAATTTTGTTACCCAAGGCAATTCGGAAGAAGGTTTACCAAACTCCCGCAACACATTTTGTTCATAAACGGAAACGACATTTGCTAAATTATGATAAGGTGCGGTGCGAAGCGGATTATGATAAGCATATAACCCGACCACCGGTGTATTTTGCGTTGTTGCGATATGAGCCGGGCCGGAATCCGGCGAAAGCACAAGATCCGCTTTTTCAATCAATGCGGCAAGTTGTTTTAGATTCGTTTTACCTGCGGCATTAATCGGTGTGAAATCACAAAGTGCGGTAATTTTTCCGACCATTTCTAATTCTCTTTTTGCCGCAGAACTGCAGAATATCACATTCACATTATGTTGATTGGCAATATTCGCCACCTCTGCATAACGTTCTACTAACCAATCTTTTTCTGCTTTACTGGAACAGGGGGAAATCAATAAATTCTTACGTGAAGGATCTATAAATTGCTGCGCAAATTGCCGATCTTGTTCAGAAATGGCTAACCGCCAAGCAGGTGCTGCTTTCGGCACTCCGATATATTCCGCAAACGCCATAAAGCCATCTAATACGTGCGGCGAAACAGGATCATTTACACGGCGATTGACAAACAACCACTGCCCTTCGCGCGAACGTTTTTTGCCGAAACCGATTTTGTATTTAGCCTTAATGCCTAAAGAAAGCACGGAAGCGCGAAATGCCGTTTGCATATTTAATAACGCATCAAAGCGTTCATTTTTAATCTGCCGCCATAAATTAAAAATGCCTTGCCAGCCCGTTTTTTTATCGTAAATCACCAAATTAATATTTGGAATTCCCTCCAGTAATGTCGACTCAGTTTTACCGATGATCCAAGTAATCTTCGTTTCAGGATAATAGGCTTGGATACACTGCACCACAGCAAGGGCATGGCACACATCTCCCACCGCTGAAAGTCGAAGAATACAGAGGGACTTAGGGGCTTTGTTAAAAAGTGGCATTTGAGATCCTTTATCGTTTAATTTGCCGATATTTTAAAGTAGAATGAAGGCATTTTCTATCAAGAATCCAACCCAAATGTTTGAATATCAACATAACAATCAATTTTTCATCTTCAATTTTGACCGCACTTTCGATACCCAAACGGAATTTTTTAATCCTGAATTTTGGCAATCCCAACAATGCATTTTGGGATCTGCAAAAGGGCGCGGTACAACATATTTTCTGCAAACGAAAGATTGGTTTGGGGTAAATTGTGCACTTCGCCACTATTATCGTGGTGGTTTATGGGGAAAGTTTAATAAAGATCGCTATCATTTTTCTTCCCTTGAAAAAACCCGTAGTTTTGCAGAATTTCGATTATTACAAAGGTTATACAACGCCGATTTACCCGTGCCGAAACCTATCGGCGCACGTGTAAAAAAAGGACAACTCGGTATTTGTTATCAAGCGGATATTCTGACGGAAAAAATAGAAAATGCCCAAGATTTGACCGCACTTTTATCAAATGAAACATTACCAACGGAAATATGGCAGCAAATGGGGCGACTAATCCGACAATTGCACGACTTACAAATTTGCCATTCAGATCTAAATGCGCACAATATTTTGGTACAACAAACCGTGCAAGGACAAAAATGTTGGTTATTAGACTTTGATAAGTGCGGCGAAAAATCGGGGGATTCTTGGAAAATGGAAAATCTAGATCGCCTTTATCGCTCTTTCATAAAGGAAGTGGGCAAAATGAATATTCGATTTAACGAACAAAACTGGTCGGATTTAACGGACGCTTATCATCAAAATTAAATATAACGAAGGATAAATTATGACAAAAAAAATCGTACTTGCTACAGGCAACAAAGGTAAAGTGAAAGAGATGGCTGATGTGTTGGCAACCTTTGGCTTTGAGGTTATCGCACAAACGGATTTAGGTATTGAAAGCCCGGAAGAAACAGGATTAACTTTCGTGGAAAATGCCTTATTGAAAGCCCGTTATGCTGCTAAAAAATCCGGTTTGCCCGCCATTGCCGATGATTCGGGATTAGTCGTAGCAGCGCTTAACGGCGCACCGGGGCTATATTCCGCCCGTTATGCCGGCGAAGACGGCAATGATGCGAAAAATCGCCAAAAATTATTGGCAGAACTTGCAAATACTGCGGAAACGGAACGTAATGCAAAATTTGTCAGTTGCATCGTTTTTTTACAGCATCCGACCGATCCCTCCCCCATTATTGCAGAGGGTGAATGCCATGGCGTGATTGGTTTTGAAGAAAAGGGCGAAAACGGTTTTGGCTATGACAGCCTATTTTTCAGCCCTGAACAAGGCTGTACTTTTGCCGAATTAGAAACCGCAGAGAAGAAAAAAATCTCTCATCGTGCACGTGCATTAAACATATTGAAAGCAAAACTTAGCATATAAAATACAAAAAGAAATGACCGCACTTAATGAGTATAAAGTGCGGTCACAAAATCTTTAGATTTTGAACGTTGGCTTGCCAACGGTGCCGTGAGGCATAACAATCGCTCAAAGCGATTGTGTATATTTTATGAAGAATTTTTACACGTCCTCTTGTTCTTTTTCTTTTGCTCTTAACAAGATTTCTTGAATATCTGCTGCCATCTTCTGATCACATTCACGTGCAATATCACGCATCAACGGATTACTAAAAATCCCCATTTTCGGATCATAAACTTGAGACATTAACTCTACCTCGTGGCGATCAGCATTAAAATAATATTTCGCGACTTCTTCCGCAACTTCTTCTTCCATACCAAGATGAACTAATGTTCGCTTACCTGTTCTCACCGCAGAATCAAAGGTTTCACGAATAATTTCATCAGCACCGACTCGGTATAAATCAAAAGTATGAAAACGATCATAAGAACGGGCAATAATTTTAATGTTAGGATTCACTTCTCGCGCAAAATGCACAATAGACAATACCTGCTCTTTATTATCAATGGCAACCACAAGAAATTCCGCCTTTTCCAATCCTGCGGCGATTAAAAACTCACGGCGGGAAGCATCACCAAAGTAGGATTTAATACCATATTCATTAAAACCCTTAATCATTTTCGGATTAAGATCCACAATTGTAGTAGCGTAACCACTTAAACGTAGTAGGTCGTTGACAATTTGTCCGAAACGTCCCATTCCGATAATTAGGATTGGGTGCTGCTCATCAATTTCATCCGGTTGAATTTCTTCAACACTTTCTTTCGAGCCAAATTTTTCATAAATGATAAGAATGATTGGCGTAAGCACCATGGAAAGCACAACAATTGCCGTCATATTCGCATTAGTCGTCTCATCAATCACCCCTTTAGATAGACCGGCGGAAAATAGCACAAAAGCAAACTCACCGCCTTGCGCCATTAATAATGCCCGCTCAAGTGCAGTCTTATGCGTACTTTTTGCAAGGCGGGCGATAAGATAAATACAGGCACCTTTCGTTAGCATTAATGCTACGACGCCGAGTAAAATCAATTGCCAATTTTCAAACACAACCTTTAAGTCTAATGCCATTCCCACACCAAGGAAGAAAAGACCAAGCAATAAGCCACGGAAAGGTTCAATATCGGCCTCCAATTGATGACGAAACGCCGATTCAGAAAGCATTACCCCCGCTACAAATGCGCCCATTGCCATAGACAATCCGGCTTTTTCCATCAATAACGCCGCCCCCAATACAACGAATAGCGCCGCAGCAGTCATTACTTCACGTGCTTTAGCATTAGCTAAAATACGGAATACCGGATTTAGAATGAAGCGACCGATAAATACTAACGCAGCCAACGCCAGCATCGCAATACCGGCAGATTGCCACCAAGGCATAAAAGCTTCCGTTTTTTCAAAAGGAGAAAGGAAAGTAACGATAGCAAGCAATGGTACGATGAGAAGATCTTCAAACAACAAAATTGATACGATTTTTTGACCGCGCTTTGTGGATAACTCTTTACGTTCACCCAATACTTGCATCACGATTGCGGTAGAAGTCAACACAAACCCAGCAGAACTGACAAATGCCACTTCCCACGATACCCCAAACAGCACGGAAACACAGGTCAGTACAATAGCGGAAATAATCACCTGCATACTGCCTAAACCAAAAATCTGGCGGCGTAAACTCCACAAATGCGAAGGTTTCATTTCAAGCCCAATCACGAACAAAAACATTACCACACCAAACTCGGCAAGGTGAATAATTGCAGTCGGATTATCAACGACATTTAAACCATAGGGCCCAATAGCCAGCCCCGCGGCAAGATAGCCTAAAACAGAACCTAAACCGATTCGTTTAAATAACGGCACCGCCACCACTGCCGCCCCTAATAAAGCAACAACCCTAAGCAAATCTCCAGTGCCTTCCGCAGCCATAGAAACTCCTAAAACAGTAAAAAAAGAAAGGTAAAGTAGGAACCGCAGTATTTTACTTGGTTTTCATTACAAATTATAGAGGGAAAAATGAAGATATGAAATTCAAGTTAGCACTGTTTTCATTAGAGGTGTAATAAAGCTGCTCTATTCACAAACGTAATAGACACAATAAGCTCAAAAGCATATTAAGGAAAGCCGTCTATTGACGTGTTTTTTCTTTACTTGCTCTAGAATCACGAATGCTTAACAGACCTCATGGGAACATAACAATTATGATTAAGTAAACGGCAGTACATGCTTTTGTTGCCATTTTGAGTAAGACTTATTGAATAGAAATTAAAATAGGAGAATAAAATTCTCCCGTTTTTTACCGCACTTTATTACATAACCTATTGGTTCTTTTGTGCTTTGTGAGCATTAAAATGTTTTACTGCCAAACCAATACAAATAAAGCTAATGAGAATAAATATTGCCGCCATAACCGGATAAAAATAGCTTTCACCAAGTGCTTCATAGATTAACCACACAAAACGAGGAACTCTCACACTGCCCCCGCTTTCCAATATAATTGGCAGTTTAAAATAAATATTGTATGCAGCGTAAAAACAAAATGGCACACCGATTAAATTACGGATTGCCTTTGATAAATGGGAGCTTTTTGCATAAGAAAGTGCCATAGTTAATTTCCTTTTGAGTTGATTGACTTTTTTAATATTTGGATTTATTACAATCCTATTATAAAAGGCAAAAATTTGTTCTATTGCCACTTGTCAAATATGATCCCACTCAAATAAAACCTTGAGTCTTATCTCCTCAATTTAAACACATTGTCTTTGTGGAAAAAGTGCGGTCAATTTTTGCAGACTTTTACTATCCACTATAGTGGCTTTTTCTGATTGCAAAATCAATGTGGGAATCGCTATATATCGGAAATAATTTTAGGGAATTTTTTTAATCTTAGTAAATAGAAATATACTCAACGAAAAGCCAGTGTTTATAAGAGATTAGTAAAAGAATACATATGAGGGCGAAAGAGTAGAAATTTAATGTTGGTCCCCCCTGCCGGACTTGAACCAGCGACCAAGCGATTATGAGTCGCCTGCTCTAACCGACTGAGCTAAGGGGGGAAAGCGGAGCTGATTATAGAGAAATAATTAGATGAAGTCTATAAGTAAAGGAATGGTCGTTGGAAAAATGACCATTCCTTATTAATTTTACGCTTGAAGGACAGAGATATCCGCCACTTGCAAGAACAAATCTTGCAGTGTATTTAAAATTGCCAAACGGTTTTGACGTAATACAGGATCTTCCGCATTCACCATCACGTTATCAAAGAAATTATCCACCGGCGTGCGCAAGTTAGCCAATTTATCTAATACGGCGCTGTATTCGCCTTTAGCAATCAGCGGTTGTACTTCCGATTGTAATCCAAGTACGATTTCAGCCAGTGCTTTTTCAGCCGGCTCCAAGCACGCGGCTAAATTGATCTCACCAATAGCACTCTCCGTTTTAGCAAGAATATTCGCTACACGCTTGTTTGCCGCAGCCAAAGCTTGAGCAGAATCTAAAGTGCGGAAATGCGATACCGCACGCACCCGCGCATCAAAATCGGCAGGACGGGTAGGGCGGCGGGAAAGTACCGCTTGAATCACATCCACCGCAATACCTTCGTCTTGATACCACGCACGGAAACGCCCCAGCATAAAATCCACTACGTCTTCAACAACATTCTTATTCGTAAGTTTATCACCGAAAAGTGCGGCTGATTTTTGAACCAAATCCATTAAATCAAGTGGCAAGTTTTTCTCTACGAGAATACGCAACACACCTAATGCCGCACGGCGTAGCGCAAATGGATCGGCACTCCCTTTAGGGGCTTGTCCGATACCGAAAATCCCCGTTAAGGTATCTAATTTATCCGCTAAGGCGACACTGCTTGCCACCAATGATTTCGGTAATTCATCACCGGCAAAACGCGGCATATATTGTTCGTTTAAGGCTACGGCAACATCTTCGTCTTCACCATCGTGGCGGGCATAGTGCATGCCCATCACACCTTGCGTATCGGTAAATTCAAACACCATATTAGTCATCAAGTCGCATTTTGAAAGTAAACCGGCACGTTTCGCTTTGGTTTCATCCGCCCCGATTTGTTTTGCGATTTCGCCTGCAAGTTGTTCAATACGAGCGGTTTTATCGCGTAATGTGCCAAGCTGTTGTTGGAACAACACGGTTTCTAAACGAGGTAAGCGATCAATCAATTTTTGTTTTAAATCGGTTTTGAAGAAAAATTCCGCATCCGTTAAACGCGGGCGAACTACCTTTTCGTTTCCTTCAATAATCGCAGTCGGATCTTCAGGATTGATATTCGATACAAAAATAAAGTGCGGTAATAATTTGCCGTCTTTATCATAGATTGGGAAATATTTTTGATCGCCTTTCATGGTGCAAACCAAGGCTTCAGCCGGCACGGTAAGGAAACGTTCTTCAAATTTTGCGGTAAGCACATTCGGAAATTCCACTAATGAGGTAACTTCCTCAAGCAAACTTTCGTCAATATCAGCCACGCCGCCAAGTGCGGTCGCTTTTGCTTGAGATTTTGCAAGAATCTCCGCTTTACGCTCGTTAAAATCCGCTACCACAGAACCTTTCTCACGCAATAATTGCGGATATTGGTCTGCGTGTTGAATTTCAAACTCTCGCTCGCCTAAGAAACGATGCCCCCGAATGGTTCGAGCGCTCGCCACACCTAAAATTTCACCTTCAATCAATTCATCGCCGAGCAACATTGTTACGGTGTGAACAGGGCGAATAAATTGCACGCTTTTGTCAGCCCAACGCATAGGTTTTGGAATCGGTAATTTCGCAAGGCTTGTCGAGACGACATCCGCCAGCAAATCTTTAGTCGCTTTGCCCTCAACGGTGGCACGGTAAACCAACCATTCTCCTTTGTCGGTCGCAAGACGTTCGGCTTGATCCACAGTAATACCACAACTACGTGCCCAGCCTTCGGCCGCTTTGGTCGGTTTGCCATCTTGATCAAATGCTGCCGACACCGCAGGACCACGTTTTTCAATTTCTTTGCTCGGCTGTTGTGTTGCAAGTGCTAACACCTTCACAGCTAAACGGCGGGGGCTGGCAAGCCATTCGATTTTATCGAATGACAAACCTGCTTGATTTAATTCGTTTTCTACATTCTCCGCAAAGGCGGTCGCTAATGTTTTCAGAGCTTTTGGCGGCAGCTCTTCTGTGCCGATTTCTACTAAGAAGTTTTGGGTTGTCATTTTGTTTTCTCTTAATTGAGGGGCTTTAAGCCATCAGTAATTTTTTAAAATATTAATGGGCGAAAGCCCACCCTATGTACTTATTTTTTAATTAGTATTCAATTTAATCGTTCATATCACTACCATAAATAATATAAAAACTCACGACCGACTTAACATTAGACAGAAACACTAAAAGTTTCGGATTTTCCGACCATTCTTAGTTTTGACTAGTCGAGGCGCTTGTTGAACGCATTTTTGTTGGCTGTAAGAATAGTATTCTCTTACTGCTGTTACACAACCATGCATCGCATTTGCATTTTGTCGAACGCCAATCATTGATTCTTTTGGCATATCCGAAGTCTGGCTACAAGCAGTTAAAATGCTAGCAAAAACGATTCCGGCAAAGCAATTTTTCATCATTTTTTAAATATTTCATTCAACAAATTTAAATCCAAAATCACGCTATCGTCTTCCAACCACAACGCAGGAAACCCTGCGAAACCTTGCGCTTTGGCGTTATCAAAAGCCGAGTGGCGGTCGCGTAAACGCAGCCATTGTTTCAGATTAGGAATAGAAGAAAGCACTTCCACTTCTTCATAATCGACACCTAATCTTTTTAATTCGGCGACAAAAGGCACTGTATCAGGACATTGTGCCGCATAATAAAGAATCGGTTTCATTATTTACCTTCTTTTTGTGCGGCAAGTGCGGTCGGATTCGGGGTTGCTTCTGCGATTTTGGTTAAACGATTACGATCACGATGTTCAAAGGATTTATCGTAGCCCGGAATCGTCATTAATGTCGTTTGATCGTAAGACCAAGTACCGTCATCATTAATACTCACTGTGATTTCATAACTCTCCGTAGTGAACGATTGCTCTATAAACGGATTTGAAATAATCCCGTTTGTTAATGAACCGCGCACGGCTTTTACGGTGAATTTTTTCGCATCTGCCGCTGCTTTCCCCACAGCCATTAGCGTTTGCCCGCGCGGAATACTCAAAGTGAATAAAATATTGCCTGTTGCCGGTTCCCACAACCAATAACCGACTTGATCGTGGAAAGTTTCCACTTCGTTAGGCTGCACAATGTGAGTGTGATAACGTAAACCGTAAAATAATTGCGGGCCATTGGTTTGCGCATCAATAGGTTGTAGCTCAATGTGTTCAATATAAGGATCCTTTACCGCGCCATCCGCTTTCGGATTAATATCCAAACCACGTTTGCCTTCCCAGCTCCCTGCTAAAGGGGCTAACGGCCCGAGATTGGCAAGGGTATTTACATCTGCTTCCGCTTCCGTGTAAATATCTTTCGGATATTGAAAATCGCTCATTATTATCTCCTTCATTATTGTCATCAATGCGTAAAAGTGCGGTCACAAAATCTTTAGATTTTGAACGTTGGCTTACCAACGGTGCCGTGAGGCATAGCAATCGCTTAAAGCGATTGTGTATATTCCGAGTTATTTTTTACAGCCCGGAAACCCTAAAGCTTCACGGCTGGCATAATAGGCTTCCGCCACACCTTTGGTTAGCGCGCGAATACGTAAAATATAGCGTTGACGTTCGGTAACGGAAATCGCTTTGCGTGCGTCTAATAGGTTGAAGCTGTGTGCCGCTTTTAAGATTCGTTCATAAGCCGGCAACGGTAGCGGTTTTTCTAAGGAAAGCAGAGATTGTGCTTCTTTTTCGTATTGATCGAAGCAGTAAAATAAGAAATCCGTGTCGGCATATTCAAAGTTATAAGTGGATTGTTCCACTTCATTTTGATGGAACACATCACCGTAAGTGGTTTTACCAAGCGGGCCGTCAGACCACACTAAATCATACACGCTATCCACACCTTGAATATACATTGCCAAACGTTCCAAACCATAGGTCACTTCCCCCGTTACCGGTTTACATTCCAAACCACCCACTTGTTGGAAATAGGTAAATTGGGTGACTTCCATACCGTTTAACCATACTTCCCAACCCAATCCCCAAGCACCAAGGGTCGGGTTTTCCCAGTTATCTTCCACAAAACGAATGTCATTTTTGGTCGGATCAAAACCGAGCATTTCAAGCGAGCCTAAATAAAGTTCTTGAATATTATCCGGTGAAGGTTTAATCACCACTTGGAATTGATAGTAGTGTTGTAAACGGTTCGGGTTTTCACCGTAACGCCCGTCTGTCGGGCGGCGTGACGGCTGCACATAGGCAAATGCCATCGGTTCAGGCCCTAAAGCACGCAATGCGGTCATCGGGTGCGATGTCCCCGCCCCGACTTCCATATCAAAAGGCTGTACAATTGTGCAACCCTGTTTTGCCCAATAATCTTGCAGGGCGAGAATCATACCTTGGAATGTTTTTATGTTGAATTGATTGCTCATAATATTGAATCGCTGAAATAGTGAAAAATGCCGACATTATACTTGAAAGCCAAGTGCGGATAAAGGCGAAAAGTGCGGTTAAAAATAGTGATGTTTTTTATGAATAAAATTTCTATTCGCAATGAAAAATCTCAACTGGTCAGAAAAAATCAACTATGTCAAAATACCCGCATTTTTTAATTACCCTAGGAACTTAAAATGAAAACCAATTTAATCACGACCGCACTTTTAATCGGTTTATCCGCTTCTGTTCAAGCCGAAAACGGCAAAAGCGAACTTGAGCCGATTAATGTTTATTCCGCTTACGCAACACCGATCAATCAAGATAAAACCGCCTCTTCAGTGACTGTGCTAACCGAAAAAGATTTTTCCAAAAGAAACGCTACTTATGTGAGTGATGTGTTAAAAACCGTTCCCGGAACGGCAATGAGTTTTTCCGGTGGGCGAGGTACGTTAAGCAATGTTTATCTACGGGGGGCGGATGCCAATCATACGGCAGTCATTATTGACGGGGTGAAAGTCAATCCCGTTTCGGGTTATGGCTTTGATTTCGGCGGCTTAAGTTTAAGCAATATTGAACGCATTGAAGTATTACGTGGTGAGCAATCCGCACTTTGGGGTAGCGATGCCGTGGGCGGTGTGATTTATATCACCACTAAAAGCGGTTTATATAAAGAAAAACCCTTTAATATAGACTTCGATTTCGGCACAGGTTCACATCGTACAAGGGACGGTTCCGTTACCGTTTCAGGCTATCACCAAGGTTTCTATTACGATTTACACGGTGATAGCCACCGTACAAGCGGTATTTCAGCATTGAGCAATAAACCCTTTTCTTACACTGCTCAAGACGGAACCAAAATTTCAGTAGGAAATGCAAAGGAAAAAGATAAATTCCATCTCGATAATGCATCGTTGCGTTTTGGTTATGATGATAATGACAAAGGCATTGAGTTTTTAACCTCTCATTCTTCTCAAAGTGCTTATTTCGATAGTAATCTTAACGATGAAACGGGACATCGCACCCGCACCCGTGAAACCTTGTTTAAATTAGGTAGCTATTGGGGAAATTCGCAAGATCTCTTTAAACATAAAGCAAGCGTCAGCCATATCAAAACAGATAGCGATACTTTCGGTATGACAAGCGGTTATGATGCGAAAAAGCTGAATGCAAATTATCAATTAGATATCAATTTTGATCGTGAAGGTGCAATTACTCAAGGCATTAGCTTATTAGGTGAATATCAAAAAACAACTTATGATTCCAGCTATTTCTTAACAGATAAGAAGGAACTCAAGGAAAAAAGTATTGCTGCGGAATATCGTTTATTGAGCGAACAGGATCACAGTTTATCAATCAGCGGACGTTACATTAATAGCAACAAGTATGATAATTCTTTCACCGGAAGAATTTCAGGTGCATATCGTTTATCACCAAACTTTAAAGCCCACGCAAGTATCGGCAGCGCAATTCAAAATCCTACAATCACGGAATATTATGGCTATAACGGTCAATATATCGGCAATCCGAACTTAAAACCGGAAAAAAGCCGTGGCGGTGATATCGGTTTACTCATTGAAAATAACGACAAATCACATCGTTTGGATCTCACCTATTTCGCACGTAACGTTGAGGACTTTATTTCATTTCAATCGAGCGGCGTTTGGCCAAACTTGGTAACACGTTCAATCAACCTTGAAGGCAGAACAAAAATAAAAGGCATTGAGATCGCCTATGATGGAAAATTAACCGAGGATTTAACCGCCTATGCCAATTACACTTATACGCAAACAAAAGATAGCAAAGGCAGTGAGCTGCTCCGCCGTCCTAAGCATACTGCAAATGCAGGATTAGCCTATCAACTGACAGAAAAATTGAGGGCAAATGTTAGCGTATCTTATGTAAGCAAACGAATGGATAACTACTATGAGTATTTACCACCTTATGCAACAAGAGCGGTAAAACTTCCTTCATATACTTTAGCTAATCTTGGAGTAAATTATCAGCTCGTACCAAACTTAACCGTTTATGCAAACTTAAATAACCTATTTGACAAAAAATATGAAAACATTCTCGGTTATGGTCAAGACGGTCGAAATGTTTATGTTGGATTAAAAGGTTCGTTCTAAACCAAAAGTGCGCTCACAAAATCTTTAGATTTTGAACGTTGGCTTGCCAACGGTGCCGCAAGGCATAACAATCGCGCATAGCGATTGTGTATAATTTTAACCGCACTTTGAACCACTCCATAAAGCGGTATCTCATTTGGGATACCGTTTTTTCTTTAATTGATTTCCTTAATCCGTAATTCCTTTGGTACTTCAAAGAACATATTTTCTTCAAGCCCCTGCAATTCTTCCAGTTCATCTGCACCAAATTCTTTAAGACGGGAAATAATGGATTGTACTAACTCTTCCGGAGCCGATGCACCTGCAGTAATACCAATGGTTTTCACATTATCAAACCAATCGGCTTGAATATCTTCAGGATCATCAAGAAGTTGTGATTTCACCCCCATACGGGAAGCCAATTCCGCCAAACGGTTAGAATTTGAGGAATTTTTTGAGCCAACCACCAGCACTAAATCCGATAACTTTGCCAATTCCCGAACAGCCTCTTGGCGATTGGTTGTGGCATAGCAAATATCATTTTTATGCGGCCCTTGAATTGCCGGATATTTCTCTTTCAAGGCACTGATCGTTTCTGCGGTATCATCTAATGAAAGCGTAGTTTGTGTCATAAAAGTGAGGTCATCATTTTCCTGCACCGGTAAACGTGAAATATCTTCCACGCTCTCGATCAAATAAATGCCGCCTTCATCATTGCTATATTGCCCCATAGTACCCTCTACTTCGGGGTGACCTTTATGACCGATAAGGATTGCTTTTGTTCCTTTACGGCTGGCACGTGCAACTTGCATATGTACTTTGGTCACCAATGGGCAAGTAGCATCAAACACTTTGAGTTGACGATCTTTCGCCTCTTGACGCACTGCTTGAGATACGCCGTGAGCAGAGAAAATCACGATTGCGCCGTCCGGTACTTCGTTTAATTCTTCCACAAAAATTGCACCGCGTTCACGTAATCCGTTCACCACAAAGCGGTTATGCACGACTTCGTGGCGTACATAAATCGGTGCGCCGTGAATTTCAAGAGCAAGTTCTACAATACTAATGGCACGATCTACACCGGCACAAAATCCCCGCGGATTCGCTAAAATTATCTTCATTTTTGACCGCTCTTTTCCTGCTGTTGAGTCTGTACTTTTTTCTTTTCGCTTTTAAAAGCATCAAGCGCCAATAATCCCGCACCGATACAAATCGCAATATCTGCGACATTAAACACAGGATAGTGATAAATATCCCAGTAGAAATCTAAAAAATCCACAACGAAACCGTTGTAAGCACGATCCGTCATATTGGCTAAGGCTCCGCCGATAATCAATGCATAAGCCGTATTTTGAATTTTTTGATCCGCCTGATTTTTGGCTAAGAAATAGATCAACATCGAAGAAATCAGTAACGCTAAAATAATAAAGAAGTATTGTTGCCAGCCGTCATGATCCGCCAAAAAGCTAAATGCCGCGCCGTAATTGCGTACATAAGTAAGATTAAATATCGGCAGTATGTTTACGCTTTCGTATAAATCAAACTTCTGTACTACGATGTACTTGATGAGTAAATCAAGAGCAAAAGCGACCGCACTTAGCCAAAGAAAAGAAAGTCCCGTTTTGTTTTTTGTCATTGATGTATTCCTAAATATTCACTGTACGGAATGATTTCCGCCCGTTTGCGATTTTAATCAGTTAGAAAAGAAAAGTAGGGTGGGCAACTTGTTGCCCACCATTGAGATTCCTCTGAATCGGTGGGCAACAAGTTGCCCACCCTACGAAATCTATTGGTGCGTTATGGATGGGTTCGCCTAACGACACCTTACGATGATTTGTACATAATATTGATATTTTATGCAACTGCCACACAATATCAAAAAAGTGCGGTCAAAATTATACACAATCGCTATGAGCGATTGTTATGCCTTGCGGCACCGTTGGCAAGCCAACGTTCAAAATCTAAAGATTTTATGACCGCACTTTTCAAAACGATAAACGGCGACTAAGCAAAACGGCGTACTTCGCCATTACCCGCCACATTTTCCACACAGCGAGAACACAATGCAGGGTGTGCCGGGTTTACGCCGATTTTATCGGAATAATGCCAGCAGCGAGGACATTTTTCACCGCTTGAGCGAACTACATTTACCGCAATCCCTTCAAGCTCACCCATCGCAACATCAGACGGTTTTTCTGATAATGGTTTTACCATTGCTTTAGATGTGATCAAGACGAAACGCAACTCATCGCCAAGTTGTTCAAGCAAGGTGCGGTATTCATCGTTCGCATAAAGGGTAACTTCCGCTTCTAAACCACCACCGATAATTTTTTCGTTACGAGCAACTTCTAATACACGGTTTACTTCGGAACGCACATTAATCAGTTGTTGCCAGTAAGCATCATCTAATTTCTCATTTTCACCTAAACCGAATAATCCTGTGTAAAACTCTTCGGTGAAAACAAATTCCGCACGTTCATTTTCCGTTTTCGGCAAGTATTGCCAGATTTCATCAGCCGTGAACGACAAGATTGGTGCCATCCAACGCACTAAGGCTTCGGCAATATGCCATAATGCCGTTTGGCAACTACGGCGGGCAAGGCTATTCGCTTTTGTAGTGTATTGACGATCTTTAATAATATCTAAATAGAATGATCCCATTTCCACAGAACAGAAGCGCATTAAGCGTTGAACTACCGCGTGGAATTGATAGTTATCGTAGGCTTCAATAATCTCTTTCTGTGCTTCTAAAGCGCAAGACACCGCCCAACGATCCAAACTCACCATCTCTTCCGCTTTCACTAAATCACGTGTCGGATCAAAACCATTTAAGTTCGCCAACAAGAAACGCGCGGTGTTACGAATACGGCGATAGCTATCCGCCGCACGTTTTAAAATCTCATCAGATACGGTCATCTCGCCGGTATAGTCGGTAGATGCCACCCATAAACGTAAAATATCGCCACCGAATTTATCCATTACCTCTTGCGGAGTAACGATATTGCCAATGGACTTCGACATTTTACGGCCTTGCCCATCCACCGTGAAACCATGCGTGAGAACCTGTTTATAGGGGGCTTTGTTATCCGTTGCCGTAGAAAGCATTAAAGATGACATAAACCAACCACGGTGTTGATCGGAACCCTCTAAGTACATATCCGCACTATTACCGTTAAATTCAGGACGATTCGCCACTACGGAAGAATAAGTTGAACCGGAATCAAACCACACATCTAGGGTATCCGGCACTTTACGATAATGCTCCGCATCAGCGCCTAATAATTCTTTCTCGTCTAAATCCCACCAAGCCTGAATGCCTGCTTTTTCTACACGTTTTGCCACTTCTTCAAGTAATTCTAGTGTGCGTGGGTGCAATTCTTCCGTTTCTTTATGCACGAACATCGTCATCGGCACGCCCCAAGTACGCTGACGGGAAATACACCAATCAGGGCGATTCTCTACCATTTTTTCAATGCGGGCTTGCCCCCAATCCGGGATCCAACGCACTTGTTTAATTTCGCCTAATGCTTGCGGGCGCAACCTCTGTACTTCCATACCAATAAACCATTGTGGTGTGGCACGGAAGATAATAGGCGTTTTATGACGCCAACAGTGCGGATAACTATGCTTAATTTTTTCGACTTTCAGTAAATTACCCGTTTCTTGTAATTTTTCAACCACGAGCGGATTTGCTTCAAACACACCTTTTCCTGCAAAAAACGGCGTACTCGAAATAAACTTGCCGTCATTAGATACTAAACCTGCCATTGGTAAATCATATTGTTTACTTATGATAAAGTCGTCTAAACCATGATCCGGGGCTGTATGAACCAATCCCGTACCGCCATCGGTGGTAACGTGATCCCCTAAGATCACAGGTACGGTATAATCATAGAACGGATGATGAAAACGGGTAAGCTCAAGCGTTTTCCCTTTTGCAGAACCCAACACTTCCACATTTTCAACGCCGACGGCTTTCGCCACTGATTCTACCAGTTCAGCCGCTAAAATTACCCGTTCATCGCCAAGTTGAATCAATTGATATTCAAGCTCGGCATTAACCGCTATGGCTCGGTTTGACGGAATTGTCCAAGGTGTGGTTGTCCAAATCACTGCGGAAAGGTTCCCTTCTCCCTTGCCTTGTGCATTAAATTTCGCTTCAATTTCGACCGCACTTTCCGCCGGAAAACGCACATAAATTGATGGAGAAACTTTATCTTCGTACTCTACTTCCGCTTCGGCTAAAGAAGATCCACAATCCAAACACCAGTGAACCGGCTTGGAACCTTTGTATAAATGACCGTTCTCTATCACTTTCCCCAAAGTGCGGATAATATTGGCTTCCGTATCGAAATTCATC